>NZ_BONQ01000043.1 GCF_016862795.1 Dactylosporangium siamense
CCCGCCTGTGGCGGCGGGCCGCCTGAGCCACCGGGAACGCTCAGCAGGCGGGGGCGGCACCGCCGGACGTCGAGGCGATGTAGGCGTGGCTGATGTACTGCCCGGCGCCGACCCGGTCCCAGCGGGTGGTCGTGCCGTAGGGCCCGGCGATCGACTGGCCGGTCACCCAGCACTCGATCGGGACCTGGGCGTAGGTGGCGGCGTACCCCTTGCTCGCGAAGGTCGAGGCGGCACCGGCGCGGATGTTCAGCGGGCCGCTGCCGACAACGCCGCGCGGCCCACCGGCGGTCCACAGGTAGGCGACGTCGACCCAGGAATTGGTGGTGAGCTGCAGGCCGTCCCAGAAGACGCCGTCGGCGAGGTCGATCCCGGCCGGGTTGGCCACGGTCCGCCCGAACTGGTCCTTGCCGCCGTTGTAGCCGCTCTGGTAAGCCGCCTGCGCCTCCGGCCGGCCCTGCGGGAGGTCCTTCCACGACTGCCTGGTCGCCGGCGGGTTCCAGTAGTCGTCCGTGGTGTTCCACGGCCCGACGTCCCAGACCGGGGCGAACTCGCAGCGCGCGCCGGAGGTCGTGCAGACCCGCACGGTGTAGTCGCCGGTGTTCTTCGGCGCCAGGCCACGGCGGGACGGCAGCGCCACGAAGTGGTCCCGGCTCGTGATCACGTGGCCGTTGGCGGTGGTGCCGCCGACGAGCCCTTCGCGGGTCGCGTAGATCCGGTACACGGACCCGACCGCGGCGAGCGACGGCGTGCCGGGCGCCGGCGAGGCGGTCAACCGGACCGAGGTCACGGTCGCGGCGCCGGTCAGCAGCACCCGCACCTGCACGGTGCCGACCTGCTCCGGCAGGACCGCGCCCGCCGCCTGCCACTCGGTCCACCGCTCGCCGGCCAGGCCGCGGTACTCGACCTCGACCCCGGCCGGTGACCCGGCGACCTGGGCCGTCACCCGGCCGGCCGGGGTGGCCAGGACGTGCGGCGCGGTCAGCAGCAGGCCCTGCGCGACCGGTGCCCGCTGCCCGCCCGGCACCGCGGCGGGGTCGGCGAGCCGCAGCGCGCCGGCGGACCAGGCGACGTTGACGTCGTCGTCGCCGGTGGGGGCGAGCGACGCCGACCAGGCGTTGTCCGCCTTCGCCTCCGGCAGGGTCGGGGTGGCGTGCGCGGGGGTGGCGCTCAGCAGCACCAGGCCACAGGCCGCGGGGGTGAGGAACCGGCGGATCGACACCCCCGCAGCCAATCATCCATATCGATGAACGTCAAGGTCTCAGTTGAGCGTGGGGTAGTCCGTGTAGCCGGTGTGGTCGCCGCCGTAGGCCTTGCTGTAGTCGGGGGCGTTGAGGCCCGCGCCGGCCCGCAGCCGCTCGGGCAGGTCCGGGTTGGCAAGGAACAGCGCGCCGAAGGACACCAGGTCGCTCGCGCCGCTCTCGACGTGCCGCAGCGCGTCCGGGCCGGTGTACGCGCCGGGCGTGAACGGGTTGAGGATCAGCGTGCCGCTCCACCGCTGCCGCAGCTGCGGGGTGAAGTCGACGTCGGGGCCCTCGGCGACGTGCAGGTAGGCCAGGCCCAGCGGGTCGATGGCGGCCAGCAGGGCGGTGTAGGTCTCGCGGTGGTCGTCCTCGCTGATGTCGTTGTACGGGTTGGACGGCGAGATCCGCAGGCCGACCCGGTCGGCGCCGATCGCGGCCGCGACCGCCTCGACGACGGCGACCGGGAACCGGATCCGGCCCTCGGGGCCGCCGCCCCACTCGTCGTCGCGGCGGTTGCTGCCGGTGGCCAGGAACTGGTGCAGCAGGTAACCGTTGGCGCCGTGCAGCTCCACCCCGTCGAAGCCGGCCTCGACGGCGTTGCGCGCGGCGTCGGCGAAGTCCTCGACGGTCCGCTGGATCCCCTTGTCGTCGAGGGGCTCCGGGGTGACGAAGTCGGCAGGACCGGTGGCGGTGCGGACGCTGCCGTCGGCGCGGACCGCGGACGCGCCGACCGGGGTCGCCGACAGCTGGTTGAGGCTCGGGTGGCCGATCCGGCCGGTGTGCATGAGCTGGGCGAAGATGAGGCCGCCCCGGGCGTGGACCGCGTCGGTGACCACCTTCCAGGCCGCGATCTGCTCGGGTGCGTGCAGGCCGGGCGTGTTGAGGTAGCCCTGCCCGATCGGCGACGGCTGGGTGCCCTCGGTGACGATGAGACCGGCGTCGGCGCGCTGCGCGTAGTAGGTCGCCATCAGCTCGGTCGGGCTGCCACCCGGCCCGTAGGCCCGGTTGCGCGTCATCGGCGCCATCACGACCCGGTTGCGTGCGGTGTGCCGGCCGATCCGGACCGGTTCGAACGCTGTGCTCATTGCGGCCATCCCCTTCGGTTAGCTGTTCCGCACAGGTAAATGGCGTCAGGACGCGGTTCATTCCGCCAATACGGAGTGACGGGTGCCACATGACCCGGACAGGTAACCTGGTGTCATGGCCACCGAACCCCGGACCCGGCCCGCGGCCGCGATCTGCGGGCCGATCAGCCATGCCATCGTGCGGCTGGCCAAGGCGCACAAGGCCCACGCCCGGCAGCTGCTGCGCGAGGTCGGCCTGCACCCCGGGCAGGAGCTGATCCTGATGATGCTGTGGGACTGCGGGCCGCAGCGGCAGAGCGAGCTCGCCACCCAGTTCGACACCGACTCGGCCAGCATGACCCGCAGCGTCCAGCGCCTCGAGCGGGCCGGTTACGTGCGCCGCGTCGCCGACCCGGCCGACGGCCGGGCCACACTGGTCGAGCCGACCCCGGCGAGCCTGGTGCTGCGCGAGCGGATCGAGCTGCTGTGGTCACGGCTGGAGGCGGACACGGTCAACGGGCTCAGCGCCGCCGAGCAGCAGGCCACCCTGCGCGCGCTGCAGTGCCTCGAGGCCAACCTGCCCGGCACGTAGGATCCACGGATGCGGGAGACCCTCACCGTCGCCGTCGCGCAGCCGGTGGCCGTCGCGCACGACGTGGCCGCCAACGCCGCGGCGCACGCCCTGATGGTCCGCGGCGCCGGGGCGCGGGTGGTGGTGTTCCCCGAGCTGTCGCTCACCGGCTATGAGCTGGACGCCGACCTCGTGCCCACGGACCACCCGGGCCTGGCGCCGCTGGTCGAGGCGTGCCGGGAGACGGGCACCCTGGCGCTCGCCGGCGCGCCGGTCGACGGGCCGAACATCGCGATCCTTGCCGTCGACGGTCGCACGGGCCGGGTGGGCGTGGCGTACCGCAAGGTGTATCTGGGCGGGTCGGAGCAGGTCCGGTTCCGGCCGGGTCCGGACGGGCCCGCGGTCGTGGTGGTCGACGGGTGGCGGCTCGGCCTGGCCGCCTGCAAGGACACCAGCATCCCCGCGCACCAGGCCGACACCCTGGCGCTCGGCGTCGACGCCTATGTGGCGGGCCTCTGCATGTTCGACCACGAATCGGACGAGCAGGACGCACGCGGGCAGCGCATCGCCCTGGAGCACGGCGTGTTCGTGGCGTTCGCCAGCTTCGCCGGGTCGACCGGCGACGGCTACGACCGCTGCGCCGGGCACTCGGCGATCTGGGGGCCCGACGGCGCCGTGCTCGCGAGGGCCGGCGTGGAGCCGGGACAGTTCGTCACCGCCGCGCTGCGCCCATGACCGGCCAGCGGAGCGACTCGGGCCGG
>NZ_BONQ01000044.1 GCF_016862795.1 Dactylosporangium siamense
CTCGGGCCGGTCATCGAAGGGGCAGTGTTGGGTCATGCGCCCGGAACGAAGTGAGGACGCATGACGGATCCCGGTTTCGTCAGGGTGCGCCGCACCTCGGCGGCGGGGGACGCGGCCCGCAGCATCCAGGAGATGATCGTCGACGGCCGGCTCGCACCGGGGCAGCGGCTGCCGGCCGAGCGGGAGCTGTGCGAGCTGCTCGGCATCAGCCGCCCGACGCTGCGCGAGACGATCCGGTCCCTGGTCAGCCGCAACATCCTGGAGAGCCGGCACGGCTCCGGCACGTTCGTCGCGGCGCTGGACACCGCGACGCTGCTGGAGCCGATGCAGTTCGTGATGGCGCTCAACGAGCGCACGATCGGGGAGCTGTTCGAGGCCCGGCTGCTGCTGGAGCCGGCCCTGGCCGCCTTCGCCGCCCGGCGGGCCACCGGCGCCCAGGCGGCCGCGATGCGGGCCGCGATCGCCGGCGCCGACCAGGTGGAGGCGGACCTGCTGCTGCACCGGCTCATCGCCGAGGCCGCCGGCAACGCGCTGCTCGCCGCGATGCTCGAGTCGCTGTCCACGCTGGGCCGCTCCAGCCGGTCGATCACCGCGACCAAGCCGGGCGTGCGCCGCCGGACCGCCGCGGACCACGAGGCGATCGTCGCCGCCGTGGAGCGCCACGACGCCGACGGTGCCCGCGCGGCCATGGCCGCCCACCTGGAGCGGATCGCCGGGTTGGCAGGATTGGCTTGACCACTTGGCCACTGAATCCGTACCGTGGCCGCTCATGAAGCTTGCCCGGCTGGGACCTTTCGGTGCTGAACGACCCGTGGTGCTCGACGCGGACGGAGTGGCGCGTGACCTGTCCGCCCTGACCGCCGACATCGACGGCGTCTTCCTGGCCGGCGGCGGGATCCGCCGGGTCCGCGAGGCCCACGAGGCGGGCACGCTGCCGGTGCTCGCCGACCCCCCGGCCCGGGTCGGCGCACCCGTCGCCCGGCCCGGCAAGGTGGTCTGCATCGGCCTCAACTACCGCGCGCACGCCGCCGAGTCCGGCGCCGAGCCGCCCGCCGAGCCGGTCGTGTTCATGAAGGCGTCGGACACGGTGGTCGGCCCGGACGACGACGTGCGGATCCCGCGCAACAGCGTCAAGACCGACTACGAGGTGGAGCTGGCGGTCGTCATCGGCCGCCAGGCGCGCTACCTGGACCGCCCCGAGGACGCCGCGGCCTGCATCGCCGGTTACGCGATCAGCAACGACGTCTCGGAGCGGGAGTTCCAGCTGGAGCGCGGCGGCCAGTGGGACAAGGGCAAGTCGTGCGAGACGTTCAACCCGCTCGGCCCGTGGCTGGTGCCGGCATCCGACGTCGCGGTGCCGGCCCTGCGCCTGCGCTCCTGGGTCAACGGCGAGGCCCGTCAGGACGAGGTCGCCGGCGACATGATCTTCGACGTGCCGCACCTGATCTGGTACCTGAGCCAGTTCATGGTGCTGCACCCGGGCGACGTCGTGAACACCGGCACACCCGCCGGGGTGGCGATGGGCCTCCCCGGCCAGCCCTACCTGCGCGCCGGCGACGTGGTGGAGCTGTCCATCGACGGGTTGGGCCGGCAGCGCCAGCGCTTCGTCTAGGCATTTTCGGCCGGTGTACGGGCAACGAAGAGCAGGTACTCCCAGTCCATCGCGCCGTCACCCAGGTCGTGCGAGCGGGCCAGCTCCAGCAGGGCCGCGTCGAGCGCGCTGACGGCTGCGGGGTCGGCCGCGTTCGCGCGGTACACCGCGATGGTCGGACCGTAGTTGCGCTTGAAGAAGTCCAGGAACGCCGCCGCGGTCGGGAACACGTCGACCCGGAGCATCCGCCGCTGCGCCACGACGTCGGTGACCGCGTCGCCGAACAGGGCCCGGACGTGCTCCTCGCTGCCCCACAGCGGCGGCGGCTGCGCGCCGGGCGGGGGCGGCGGGGCGTAGGGCTTCATCGTCGCGAACATCTGCCCGATGAACCCCTGCGGGGTCCAGTTCACCAGGCCGATCGTGCCGCCGGGCCGGCACACCCGGACCAGCTCGTCCGCGCACACCTGGTGGTGCGGGGCGAACATCACCCCGACGCACGACATCACGGTGTCGAACTCGCCGGCCCCGAACGGCAGCGCCTCCGCGTCGGCGACCTGCCACCGCAGGCCGTCGTTGAGGTTCCGGCCGACCTCCAGCAGCTCCGGGGTCAGGTCGGTGGCCACCACGTCCGCGCCGGCGAGGGCGGCCGGGATCGCCGCGTTGCCGGAGCCGGCGGCGACGTCCAGGACCCGGGTCCCGGGGCCGGCGCCGACCGCCTCGACGAGGACGGGCCCGAGCGACGGGATCACGTCGGCGGCGACGGCCGCGTAGTCCCCCAGCGCCCACATGGCCCGGTGCTTGCTCTTCAACGCCTGGTCGGCGCTCATTTCAGCTGTCTGCATGCCTTCGACGGTACGAACGATCTTCAGGGCGGAACTAGTACAGGATCTGTACTAGTCGGCGAGACGACATCTACCGTGCGGGCATGGGTGCGTCCTACTACCAGTTCTGCCCGGTCGCCAAGACCATGGAGCTGCTCGACGAGCGCTGGACCATGCTCGTGGTCCGCGAGCTCGTCGGCGGCGACCGGCACTTCAACGACCTGCGCCGTGGCCTGCCGCGGATGTCCCCCACGCTGCTGTCGAAGCGGCTGCAGCACCTCGTCGCGGCCGGCGTCGCCGAGCGGCACAAGGCCGGCCCGGAGGTCCGCTACCGGCTCTCCCCCGCCGGCCGGGAGCTCGCCCCGATCGTGAGCGCGCTCGGCGAGTGGGGCATCCGCTGGATCGGCCACCTCGGCGAGCAGGACCTCGACCCGAAGATCCTGCTGTGGGACATGCACCACCGGGTCGACCACGACGCGGTCCCGGCCGGCCGGACCGTGATCCAGTTCCAGTTCCCGGCCGTGGCGCCGTCCCAGCGCAACTGGTGGCTGGTCCTCACCCCGACCGAGGCCGACGTGTGCGACGCCGACCCGGGCTTCGACGTCGCCGTGCGGGTGACCGCCGACCTGCGCAGCATGGTCGAGGTCTGGCTCGGCGACCTGGAATGGACCGACGCCCTGCGCAGCGGCGCCGTCGACATCCAGGGCCCGGAGGACCTCCGCCGCGGCGTCCCCGCCTGGTTCAAGCTCATCTCCTTCGCCGGCGTCGCCCGCCCCGCCCGGGCCGAACGCACCATCGGCGGCGAGCCGTCAACCTCAGCTCAGGAGGCTGCCGGGACCTCGGTCAGCGCGGTGTAGACGCGCTTGCCCTCCGAGCGGGCCTGGGCGACCATCTCGTCGGCGCCGGCCGAGGGGCCGCCGATGCGCAGCACCGCGTCGCAGTGGGTGAGCAGGCGGGCGGAGATCGGGTGGAAGATCTCGTCGAACACGGGATCGCCGACGGTGGCCGAGCCGGCCCGTTCGATCAGGGGCAGGGCGAGGGCCTCACCGGTGACCGGGAGGTGCCCGGCGCGGAAGAGGTGGACGGCGGCGTCGTTCATCGCGTCGACGTTGGCGCGCAGCTTGGCCGGGTCGTCGCCGGTGCCCGAGCGGTACGGCCCGGCTACCAGGATCATCATGACGGGAGCTCCTCAGGGGTTTCGGTGGTGATGACGTCGACGCCCGCCGCCCGCAGTGCCGCCAGGGTTTCGGTGGCGGCCGCGCCGGAGGGCGCGCCGGAGGTGACGAACGTGTCGGCGGCGTCGAGGGGGCCGACCCGGGCGAACGCCTGGACGCCGAGCTTCGTGGCGTCGGCGACGACGACGGTCCGCCCGGCCCGGCGCAGCGCGGCCCGCTTGACGGCGGCGTCGTCGAGGTCGAACTCGGACCAGCCGAGCTCGTGGTGCACCGCCCCGATCGACATGACGAACGTGTCGAAGCGGAGCTGATCCAGGGCGCTCAGCGTCAGGGGGCCGACGAGGCTGCGCTCACCGGCGCGGGACTCGCCGCCGAGGATGAGCAGCCGGATGCCGGGCTGATCGGCGAGCCGCACCGCCGCCTGCAGGCTCAGCACCGCGACGGTCAACGGCCCGGCACCACCGGCACCGGCGCCGAAGCGGGCAGCCAGGGCGGCGGCGACCGCGGCGGTGGTGGTGCCCGCGTCGAGCAGGACCGTGCCGCCCGGCGTGATCAGCTCCGCCGCCGCGCGGGCGAGGCGGGCCTTCGTGGCGGCCTGCCACTGCTCGCGGACGGCGAACCCGGCCTCGTCGCTCGGCACGTCCAGGGCGACCGCGCCGCCGCGGACCCGCCGCACGAGGCCCTGCTCCTGCAACTGGTCCAGATCGCGGCGGACGGTCATCTCCGAGACGCCGAGGCGCCCGGCGAGGTCGGCCAGGGTCAGCCGGCCGCTGCCGCGGACCAGGCGCAGGGTGAGGTCGAGTCGATCGTGCACGGATCGAATCTAACAGCGATCTGTGAAGTTTGAAAGATCCGTGTGAAGTTCACGCCACCGGGGTCGCCTGGCGGGAGACGGGCTCCGGCACGGGGGTCGCGCGGCGGCGCAGGGTCGCGTAGGTCAGCAGACCGAGCGGGATGATGATCCAGCAGGACAGCAGCCGGTAGACGAGCATCGCGGCGGCCGCCGCGTCGTGCCCCGCGCCGGCCGAGACCAGGCCGGCGAGCAGGGCGACCTCCACCACGCCGATGCCGCCCGGGCTGATCGGCACCTGCCGGACCAGCTGCACCGTCAGGTACACCGTGGCCAGCCCGATCAGGCTCACGTCGATGCCGAACGCCGCCGCGGTCGCGGCCAGGCAGGCGAAGTCCAGGCCCCAGTTGACCGTGGCGTGCGTCAGCGACAGCACCCACGAGCGGGGCGGCAGGCGGCGCAGGTCGGCCACGATCCGCGCGACCGACGCCCGGCCGCGGGCGAGCAGCCCGAGCCGCGGGCCGGGCGCCTCGTCGTCCTCCGCGTGGTCCTGCACGGCGGGTGCGGGGCGCCGGGACAGCAGGAAGTCGAGCCCGAACACCACGCTGGCGGTCACCAGCAACCCGAGCACCAGCACCAGGGTGTCGGTGTTGCCGGTCGCGCCGCCGCGGGGGATCAGCACCACGGCGCCGTACATGAGGATCAGCGCGACACCGGACAGCACCGAGGACAGCACGGCCACGGCGCCGGCGGTGCGGCGGCTCGCGCCGGCGGTGCGGAACTGGCGGAAGGCGAACCCGGCCGACATCGCCGAGCCGGCTGGGAGGCTGAAGGAGATCGCGGAGCGGGTGAACGTCACCGCGACCGCCCGGGGCACCGACATGCGCACCCCGAAGCCCGCCAGGAGGCGGCGCTGCTGCAGCGCGAAGTGCCGCAGGGACGTCATCTCGGCCGCGGCGGCGAGGACCAGCCACCACGCGCCGGCCGAGGCGATGGTGGCGCCGATCTGGACCGGGTCCGGCAGCTTGTCCTTGAGCGTGAACACGGCCACGCCCAGCACGACGAGCAATGCGGCGATCCGCAGCGCCCGCTTCGTGCTCATACCAAGTACTGTCGCACCTCCGCCGGACGATGTACCCCATGAACTCATCAGTAAGTGAGTTGTGCTCATCACGCGGGCGCCATCACGGCGTGGCAGGCTGATGGCCATGAAGCGGCTGTCGAAGGTCAACCTGGACGACCCACTGCCGAAGGACGAGGCCCTGCGACGGCTCGAAGCGGCCCAGGAGCGGCTGCTGCGGCTCCGGCTGACCCTGGGCGGTCAGATCGGCGGCGAGGCGGCGAAACTCGGCCCGCCGCTGTGCGTGGTGTTCGAGGGCTGGGACGCCTCCGGCAAGGGTGGCTCGATCAAGCGCCTCGTCGACCACCTCGACCCGCGGCACGTGCGCGTGTCGCAGTTCGCCGCGCCGACATTCGACGAGAAGCGGCACCACTTCCTGTGGCGGTTCTGGCCGGTGCTGCCCGGCTGGGGCGGCATGGCGGTGCTGGACCGGTCCTGGTACGGCCGGGTGCTGGTCGAACGCGTCGAGGGCTTCGCCACCGAGGAGCAGTGGTCGCGGGCCTACGACGAGATCACCGAGTTCGAGCGGACCCTGGCCGCCGAGGGCATGGTGATCGTGAAGTTCTGGATGCACATCTCCAGCAAGGAGCAGCTGCGCCGGTTCCGCAGCCGGCAGGACGACCCGCTGCGCTCGTGGAAGCTCACAGACGAGGACTGGCGCAACCGCGAGAAGCGGCCGGCGTACAAGCGGGCGGTGGAGGACATGCTGGCCCGCACCGACCACCCGGCCGGGCCGTGGCACGTCATCCCCGGCGACGACAAGCCCACGGCCCGGGCGCTGGTGGTGGAGGCGGTGTGCGCGGCGGTGGAGGAGGCCCTGCTCCGCCACGACCTGCGGCTACCCGGCTGAGGCGCCGCCGTCGACGAACATGACCTCGCCGGTCATGAAGCTGGACGCGTCGGAGCCGAGGAAGAGCACCGCCTTCGCGATCTCCTCGGGCGTGCCGGCCCGCCCCAGCGGCACGCTCGCCCGCAGGTCGGTCTCCGGGCGGCTCGACTCGTACCGCTGCAGCATCGGCGTCTCGATCGGGCCGGGCGCGATCGCGTTCACCCGCACGCCGTGGCCGGCCGCCTCCAGCGCCGCCGACCGGGTCAGGCCGTCGACGGCGTGCTTGCTGGCCACGTAGATCGACGTGCCGGCCGCGCCCTGGTGGCCGAGGACCGAGGACACGTTGACGATGCTGCCGTGCCCCTGCTCGAACATGACCCGCAGCTCGTGCTTCATGCTCAGCAGGGTGCCCAGCACGTTGGTGTCGAAGATCTGGGCGTAGGAGTCGGCGGACTGCTCCACGACGGCGCCGGGGCCGCCCTCCGTGCCGGCGTTGTTGACCGCGACGTCCAGCGAGCCGAACCGCGTCACGGTGTCGTCGACGAGCTGCCGGATGTCGTCCTCCTGGCGGACGTCGGCGTGCATGAAGACGGCGCCGGCCGGGAGCTCGGCGTCGTGGCGGCCGGCGACCACCACGTCCGCGCCCTGGCCGGCGAACGCCGACGCGGTGGCCCGTCCGATGCCGGTGAGACCACCGGTGATCAGCACAGTTGTCATGCGCCGGTAGATCCCCCGGAACCGACCCGGTATGCCTGAGGGGCCCTCAGCTGTTCTCCTGGATGTACCGCTTCGGGTCCTTGTCGTGGAACGTGAGGCCCTTGCCGCTGGGGTGCTCGCCGTAGAACGTGAGCCACTGCGCGCCGAGGTCGATCCGCAGCCGCATGCCGGCGTGCTTGCGGAAGTCGGGCAGCACCTCGTCCTCCTCCTCGGCGAGGTGCTCGCTGTTCTCGGTGCGCGCCTCCCACACCGCCTTCCACCAGCCGTCGGAGCCGACCTTCTGCCGGGACGCGGCCTCGATCGCGTCGCGGATCTTGTTGTGGTCGCGGATCGCGTCGTCCGTCTCCTCCTCGGCCGACCCGGTGTCGTCGGAACGCTTGAGCAGGTGCGGGTACAGGATCCGCTCCTCGGCCTCGGCGTGGATCTCCAGGTGCAGGGCCAGGGCCTCCCACACGGCGGTGAGCTGCTCCTCGCCGTCGGCGTCGTCGAGGCGGGCGAACCCCCGGCGGAACGCGGCGTGATCGTCCAGGATGAGCGCGGTGATGTCCTCCATGCCCGCATCATCACCCGCCGCGGAGGTTCCGAAACACGCCGCCGCGCCGGGTCGGCGCGGGGGCCGTGGAACGGGACCGCCATGATGTGCCGGTGAAGAGGCTGCGTGAGAGGCTCCCGGACTGGCTGGCGGGCGGGCTGCTCGCGGTGGCGGCGCTCTGTGCCGTCGCCGCCGTCTCGGCGGCACTCGGCTCGCGGGTCCACCCGGTCCGGGTCAGTGTCGACGCCCTGCTCCTGCCGGCCCCGGCGAACCTCGGCTACGCCGCGATCCTGGCCACCCTCGCCGCCGCCGTGCACAACCGCAAGCACGTCATCTACTGGGTGCTGGTCGGCTTCCTCGGCCTGCAGTGCCTGTTTGACGTGTTCGTGCTGCTCGGCGGCGCCGAGCGCGGCGAGGAGGCGCGCGAGCTGCGGCTGCCGTGGCACGGCGCGGCGGCGGGGCTGGCCAACGCCGGGTTCACCGTGGTCCTGCTGGTCCTGCTGTGGCTGGCCCGGGACGGGTTCTCCGCCCGGGTGCAGCGGGCCAGCCTGCCCAAGGCCGTGGCGACCCTCAGCGCGCTGCTCGCGGTCTTCACCGTGCTGGGGTGGGGCCTGGTCGAGATGTTCCCGGGCACCCTGAGCGACAACCGCCTCGTGTACAGCGCGAAAACCGTGCTCGGCGGGGCGTTCGGCTTCGACGTCGGCCGGCAGGGCCGGGCACCCGGCTGGGTCAACCTGATCCTCGGCGCGTTCGGCGCGATCGCGCTGTTCGCCGCGGTGTTCGCGCTGCTGCGCTCGCAGCGGGCGACCGCGGCGCTGGACGCCGACGAGGAGCGGCGGGTCCGGCAGCTGCTCGCCGAGCACGGCCGCCGCGACTCGCTCGGCTACTTCGCCACCCGCCGGGACAAGGAGGTCGTGTTCTCCCCCACCGGGCGCGGCGCCGTCACCTACCGGGTGGTCTTCGGCGTCTCACTGGCCAGCGGGGACCCGCTCGGCGAGCCGGACGCGTGGCCGCCGGCGATCGAGGCGTGGCTGCGGGAGGCCCGCGACTACGCGTGGACGCCCGCGGTCATGGGCGCGAGCGAGGAGGGCGCGACCGCGTTCGCCCGCGCCGGGCTGCGGGTCATCGAGCTCGGCGACGAGGCGATCCTGCACGTGCGCGACTTCGACCTCGAGTCGCCCCGGCTGCGGCAGGTGCGGCAGGCGGTGCACCGGGTCGAGCGGGCCGGCTACACGGTGCGCATCCGCCGGCACGCCGACATCGGCGCGGAGGAGATGGCGCGGATCATCGAGCTCGCCGCGCGCTGGCGCGACACCGAGACCGAGCGCGGCTTCTCGATGGCGCTCGGCCGGCTCGGCGACCCGAACGACGGCCGGTGCGTCCTGGTCGAGGCGCACGACCACGACGGCCGGGAGGTCGCGCTGCTGTCGTTCACCCCGTGGGGCGCCGACGGGCTGTCCCTCGATCTCATGCGCCGCGACCGGGCCAGCGACAACGGCCTCGTCGAGCACATGGTGGCCACCCTGATGCGCGAGTCGCCACGCCTCGGCGTGGAGCGCGTGTCGCTGAACTTCGCGGTGTTCCGGGCCGTCTTCGCCGACGGCGCCCGCATCGGCGCCGGGCCGGTGCTGCGGCTGTGGCGGGCGCTGCTGCTGTTCGCGTCGCGCTGGTTCCAGCTCGAGTCGCTGTACCGCTCCAACGTGAAGTACAACCCGCAGTGGCTGCCCCGGTTCCTGTGCTTCGAGGACGTGCGGGACCTGGCCAAGGTCGGTCTCGCGTCGGCGGCGGCCGAGGGGTTCCTGGTCGTGCCCAACCTGCGGACGCTGCTGCGCCGGGGCACCCCGGCGGCGGCCGACGCGCCGCGGGAGCTGATCCCGACGGTCGAGGCGGCGCCGGCGGCGAAGCAACGGCCGGAGCAGGTCCGGGTCCGGCTCGCGAAGCTGGACGCGTTGCGCGCGCTCGGCACGGACCCGTACCCGCCCGGCTTCCCCCGCACGCACAGCCTCGCCGAGGTCCGCACCGCGCACCCCGGCCTGCCGCCGGACACCCGCACCGCCGAGCGGGTCAGCGTCGCCGGCCGGGTGGTGCGCCTGCGCGACCACGGCGGGCTGTGCTTCGCCACCCTGCGCGACTGGTCCGGCGATCTGCAGGTCCTCGTCACGGCGGACCCGTCGTTCGCCGCCACGGTCGACCTCGGCGATCACGTGGGTGTCGGCGGCGTCGTGGGCACGAGCCGTCGCGGCGAACTGTCGGTCTTCGCCGACGCCTGGCAGCTCACCGCGAAGTGCCTGCGCCCGCTGCCGGACAAGCACCGGGGCCTGGCTGACCCGGAGGCCCTGGTCCGGCAGCGGCACGTCGACCTGATCGTCAACCAGGCGCCCCGGGACATGGTGCGGCTGCGCTCGGCGGTCGGCTTCGCGCTGCGCTCCGCCCTGCACGGCCGCGGCTACGCCGAGGTCGAGACGCCGGTGCTGCAGCCGGTGCACGGCGGCGCCAACGCACGGCCGTTCGTCACCCACTCCAACGCCTACGACATGCGGCTGTTCCTGCGCATCGCGCCGGAGCTGTACCTGAAGCGGCTCGCCGTCGGCGGGGTCGAACGGGTCTTCGAGATCGGCCGGAACTTCCGCAACGAGGGCGTGGACGCCACCCACAACCCCGAGTTCACGATGCTGGAGGCGTACGAGGCCTACGGCGACTACACCTCCATGCGCGACCTGGCCCGTTCGCTGATCCTCGCCGCCGCGCTCGCGGGCCCGGGTCCGGTGCTGACCCGGGGCGACGAGGTCGTCGACCTGCGCGACGAGTGGCCGGTGGTGCCGGTCTACGAGGCGGTGTCCCGGGCCGCCGGCGCGCCCGTCACGCCGGACGACCCGGTCGAGGCGCTGCGGGCGCTGTCGGACCGGCTCGGCGTCGCGTGGCAGGACGGCTGGACCCACGGCCAGCTGGTCCTGGAGCTGTACGAGCACCTGGTCGAGGGCGCCACCGTGCGCCCCACGTTCTACACCGACTTCCCCGTCGACGTGTCGCCGCTGACCCGCGCGCACCGCGCCGACCCCCGCCTGGCGGAGCGGTGGGACCTGGTCGCGTTCGGGATGGAGCTCGGCACCGCCTACACGGAGCTGGTCGACCCGGTCGAGCTGCGGGCCCGGCTGACGGCGCAGTCGCTGCGGGCCGCCGCCGGGGATCCCGAGGCGATGTCCCTGGACGAGGACTTCCTCGACGCGTTCGAGTTCGCCATGCCACCGAGCGGGGGCCTCGGCCTCGGCGTGGACCGGCTCGTCATGCTGTTGACCAATCGCTCGATCCGCGAGACGCTCCCGTTCCCGCTCGTGAAGAAAATTTGAGTCCGCCATGTTTAAGTCGCGCGGAGATGGGAAACGACAACCCAATGCCCATCGCTGAGGACAGTCCTACGCTCGATGTGCTGGAGCGGTTGTCGGCCGCTACGGAGCGGATGACCTTCGATTCCCTGCTGCGCCAGCTCGGCCTGCCCGAAGGGGTGCTGCGCGGCCGCCTGCGCAGTCTCGTGGACCGGGGCTGGGTCCACGCCGCGCCGGACGACAGCTACACGATCGGGGTCGGTGCGCTGCGGCCGGGCAGTGCGTACCTGGTCACGGACCGCACCGTCAGGATCGCCGGGCCGCTCATGGCGCAGCTGCGCGACCGGCTCAGCGAGGCCGTCCGGCTGGTCCGGCTGGACCCGCCGGGCATCGTCTGCATCGCCAGCCGCGAGGCCCCGCACGACTCGGCCGGCTCCGCGGTCGGCCGGCGGATGCCCGCCTACGTCAGCGCCAGCGGCAAGGCGATCCTCGCCTGGCTGCCGCGGGAGCGGGTCGTGCAGCTGCTGGACCTCGGCGTCGAGGCGCACACCATCGACTCGGTCGTGGACCGGGCGGCGCTGTTCCAGGAGCTCGCCGAGACCCGGGCGCGCGGCTGGGCATACGAGCGCGGCCAGTTCCTGCCCGGCGTCGGGTGCGTGGCGGTCGCCGTCCCCGGCACCACCGACGCGATCAGTGTCGGGGTGCCCCTGGCCCGGCTGACCGACGACCACGCCACCGAGATCGCCGCCAATCTGATCCGCACCACGGAGGAGCTCGGCGAGGCGCTGCGCCGCTGACGGGTGGCAGAGATCCACCTCCGGTACGATGGGGTATGAACGTCGAGCGCACCGACCTCCCCGGCATCGGCACGAGCCACGTGGTGACCACCGCCCGCGGCCGCCGCATCGGCATCGTCTCCCACCGCAGCGGCCGGCGCGATCTCGTCATCTACGACAAGGAAGACCCCGATACCAGCGTGGTCTCCGTGGCACTGTCCGCGGAGGAGTCCAACGCGGTCGCCGAGTATCTCGGCACCGCGCGGATCGTCGAGCACCTCGCCGAGCTGCAGCGGCAGGTCACCGGGCTGGTCACCGAGCAGCTGGTGATCGCTCCCGGCTCGCCGTACGACGGCCGCACCCTCGGCGACACCGCTGCCCGCACCCGCACCGGCGCGTCGATCGTCGCCGTGCTGCGCGGCGGCACCGTGCACGCCAGCCCGCGACCCGACTTCGGCCTGCACGCCGGTGACCTCATCGTCGTCGTGGGCACCGCCGCCGGCACCGAGGGCGTCGCGACGCTCCTCACCGACGGATAGGGGCCGGCGTGCATCACGACACGATCCTCATCGAGCTCGGTGCGGTCATCCTGGCGCTCGGCCTGCTCGGCGCCCTGTCCCTGCGGTTCTCCATCTCCCCCATCCCGCTGTACCTCCTCGCCGGGCTCGCGTTCGGCGCCGGCGGCGTGCTGCCGCTGACCACCAGCACCGAGTTCATCTCCGCGGGCGCGGAGATCGGCGTGATCCTGCTGTTGTTCACGCTGGGGCTGGAGTACACGGCGCCGGAGCTGGTCGGCACGCTGCGGTCCTCGGCTCCCGCGGGCCTGATCGACCTGGTGCTCAACGCCGCGCCCGGGGTCGCCGCGGCGCTCATCCTCGGCTGGGGGCCGGTCGCCGCGGTCGCGATGGGCGGCATCACCTACGTCACGTCGTCCGGCATCACCGCGAAGGTCCTCGGCGACCTCGGCTGGCTCGGCAACCGGGAGACCCCGGTCGTGCTGTCGCTGCTGGTCTTCGAGGACCTGATGATGGCGCTGTACCTGCCGATCCTCACCGCCCTGCTGGCCGGCGTCGGCCTGCTCGGCGGCGCCGCGACCCTCGCCGTCGCCGCGGCCACGATCAGCGCCATCCTGCTCGTCGCGCTGCGCTACGGGCGCATCGTGGAGCGGTTCGTCGCCTCGGACAGCGACGAGGTCCTGCTGCTCAAGGTGCTCGGCCTGACCGTGCTCGTCGCGGGCGTCGCCGAGCTGCTGCAGGTCTCCGCGGCGGTCGGGGCGTTCCTCGTCGGCATCGCGCTGTCCGGCCCCCTCGCCCACACCGCGCGGGAGCTGCTGACCCCGCTGCGGGACCTGTTCGCGGCGGTGTTCTTCGTCTTCTTCGGCCTGCAGACCGACCCGCGGGCGCTGCCACCGGTGCTGGGGGTCGCGGCGCTGCTCGCCCTCGCCGGGATCGCGTCGAAGATGGCGACGGGGTGGCTCGCCGCCCGGCGGGCCGGGGTGGCGATCACCGGCCGGGTCCGGGCCGGCGCCGCGCTGCTGCCGCGCGGCGAGTTCAACATCGTCATCGCGGGGCTGGCGGTCGCCGCCGGCACCAACGCGAAGCTGGGTCCGCTCGCCGCCGCCTACGTGCTGATCCTCGCGGTGGCGGGACCCCTCGCGGCCCGGGGCGCGGAGCCGCTCGTGCGGCTCTACCTGCGCCGGCGCAGCAAACCGGCGACCACATAATCGGCTCGACAAGTCTGCCCGAATTGCGGATTTTCTTCGAACTGTCCGACTTTGCCCAGGTCAGCGTGTTTGGCTCTGCGCGGAGGTTGCCACGGCAGCGTAGCCGTGGCGGACAGGGGGATCACCATGTTGAAGCGCACCAAGATGCTGCCGGCGATCGGCGCCGCGGCGCTGCTGGCCACGCTCGTCAGCGCGCCGCCGGCGTCCGCCGCCGGGACGAACGGCGCGGGCAGCCCCGGCGGCACGGGCAGCGCGGGTATGGCCGGGATGAGCAAGGCCAAACCCGGGCCGAACCAGGTCTGCAAGGAGCTGACCGGCAACGGCGGCTTCGAGCTGCCGAAGGTCGGCAACGCGGACTGGAAGCTGTTCGACGAGGACGACGTGCCGGCGTGGGGCACCGACGACCCGGAGGGCCAGATCGAGATCTGGCGCTCCGGCATGGACGGCGTGCCGGCCCGCTTCGGCAAGCAGTTCGCCGAGCTCAACGCCACCGGCTCCGGCAACTCCATCTACCAGGACATCAAGACGAAGCCGAACACGAAGATCTACTGGTCGTTCTGGATCCGGGCCCGGGACACCTCCGACGCCAAGGACACCGACGCCACCCAGATCCACTTCGGCAAGACCCCGAAGAACGACGGCAGCGTCAACGGGGTCGGCTCGACGTTCGCCTACCTGAGCTCGGCCAGCGACGTGTCGTGGAAGCGGCTCTACGGCTGGTACAAGACGGGCCCGAACCAGACCTCGACCCGGGTGACCCTGACCGCGGTGGAGAGCGCCTCGACCGACGAGGGCTACGGCAACCTGGTCGACGGTCTGACCATCGTGGAGAACCAGAACTGCATCTGAGCCCCTTGTCGAGATGGCGCCGGCTCCGGCCGGCGCCATTTCTGTGACCTGATACATAACACGCTTTTATAAGTGCATGATACAAATTAAGGTATGCCCGCCTCGACGACCGCGCTGGACCCTGCGCGGCTCACGGCCGCTGTCGAGCGACTGTTCAGCCTGCTCCGGCACGGAAACCCGCCCAACGACATCAGCCTCACCGCCGCCTCGACGCTGCGCCGGCTGGAGCGTGAGGGGCCGCGCCGGCTCACCGAGCTCGCCACCGCGGAGGGCGTCACCCAGCCCGCGATGACCCAGCTGGCCCAGCGCCTCGAGCGTGACGGCCTGGCCGAGCGCACCACCGACGCCACCGACGGCCGGGTCGTGCTGGTCCGCGTCACCCAGGCGGGCCGCGACCTGCTCGCCCGCCGCCGCGCGGTGCGCGCCGGGCACCTCGCCGCGTTGCTGACGAACCTGTCCGAGGACGACGAAGCACTGATCGCGGCCGCGCTGCCGGCCCTGGAAAGGCTGGCACCATGACCGGGACGCAGCGAAGCGGAGGGCCGGGCATCATGAGCTCAGCCCTCGGGTCAGGCCGGCGCCGGAGCGCAGCGGAGGCGACGGCATGACCGAGACCCTTGAGCGGGGCGGCTTCCGGGGCGCGCTGTCCGGCGGCTCCGACCACCCGCACTACAAGTGGGTGGCCCTGTCCAACACCACCCTCGGCATGCTGATCGCCACGATCAACTCCTCGATCGTGCTCATCTCCCTGCCCGCCATCTTCAACGGCATCCACCTCGACCCGCTCAGCCCCGGCAACGTCAGCTACCTGCTGTGGATGCTCATGGGCTACATGCTCGTCAGCGCCGTCCTCGTGGTCACGCTGGGCCGCCTCGGCGACATGTACGGCCGGGTCCGCATCTACAACGCGGGCTTCGCCCTGTTCACGGTCACCTCGATCGCGCTGTCCCTCGACCCGTTCGACGGCGGCGGCGGCGCGCTGTGGCTCATCGGCTGGCGGGTGCTGCAGGCCGTCGGCGGCGCCATGCTCATGGCCAACTCGGCCGCGATCCTCACCGACGCCTTCCCGGCCGCCCAGCGCGGCATGGCCCTCGGCGTCAACATCGTCGCCGGCATCGCCGGCTCGTTCATCGGCCTGGTTCTCGGTGGCCTGCTCGCCGAGTGGAACTGGCGCGCCATCTTCTGGGTCAACGTCCCCATCGGCATCATCGGGACCGTGTGGGCGTACCGCTCACTGCACGACACCGGCCTGCGC
Source organism: Dactylosporangium siamense (assembly GCF_016862795.1). GTDB lineage: Bacteria > Actinomycetota > Actinomycetes > Mycobacteriales > Micromonosporaceae > Dactylosporangium > Dactylosporangium siamense. The sequence goes on from NZ_BONQ01000044.1 coordinate 15,502, forward strand.
CGTCCCGGCCGCATCGACTGGTGGGGCAACCTGACCTTCGCGGCCGGCCTCACCGCCCTGCTCGCCGGCATCACCTACGGCATCCAGCCCTACGGCGGGCACACCCAGGGCTGGACCAACCCGTGGGTCCTCGCCGGTCTCTTCGGCGGCGCGGCGGTCCTCGGCCTGTTCGCCTGGATCGAGACCCGCGTCAAGGACCCGATGTTCCCCCTCGGCCTGTTCCGCATCCGCGCGTTCGCCTCGGGCAACATCGCCGGTCTGCTCGCCTCCATCGCCCGCGGCGGCCTGCAGTTCATGCTCATCATCTGGCTGCAGGGCATCTGGCTGCCGCTGCACGGCTACCGCTACGAGGAGACCCCGCTCTGGGCCGGCATCTACCTGCTGCCGCTCACCGTCGGCTTCCTCGCCGCCGGTCCCGTCGCCGGGCACCTCTCCGACAAGTACGGCCCCCGGCTCTTCGCCGCCGGCGGCCTGCTCGTCATGGCGCTGTCCTTCGGCGGCCTGCTGATCCTGCCGACCGACTTCAGCTACTGGGCCTTCGCCGCCCTGGTCTTCCTCAACGGACTCGGCGGCGGCCTCTTCGCCGCCCCGAACACGTCCCTGGTCATGTCCAGCGTCCCGGCCCACCTGCGCGGCGCCGCGTCCGGCATGCGGGCCACGTTCCAGAACGCCGGCATGGTCCTGTCCATCGGCGTCTTCTTCTCCCTCATGGTCGCCGGCCTGTCCACCTCCCTGCCCTCGACGCTCGACGGCGGCCTCACCGCCCAGGGCGTCCCCGCCCAGGCCGCGCACACGATCGCGGGCCTGCCACCCGTCGGCACCCTCTTCGCCGCGTTCCTCGGCTACAACCCGATCGCCTCGCTGTTGGGCCCACACCTGCTGGGCCAGCTCCCGGCCGCGAACGCCGCCACCCTCACCGGCCGCGAGTTCTTCCCGCACCTGGTGTCCGGCCCCTTCCACGACGGCCTTGTCATCGTGTTCTGGCTGGCGATCGGCATGTCGGTCGTCGGCGCCCTCGCCTCCCTCGTCAAGGGCGGCCGCGCCGCCCACCCGGAGGAGGAACCCGCCGCTGGGTGAATGCCACGGGCTCAGCGGCACCGACAGACGGGCCGGCACCTCTTGTGGGAGAGGTGCCGGCCCGTCTGGCTGCTGTGCTCCCGTGATCCGGAGGACCTCGCGCACCCCTGGCTACCCAAGATCTTCCGGATCACGAGACAGCGGCTGCAATCATCGAGGCGTGTCGAAGCTGGAGCTGGCAGGTGTCATCACGGCCGGGTACGCGGCGCTGTTCGTCGTGCTCAACATCCTGGCGTGGATCAGCGACTCGGTGAAGCGCCGCCGCTCCATCGCACCTCCGCCGCCCCCACCGCTCCCCGCCGGGGTCGAGATCGACCCGTATCACGCGCTCGCCGTGCGCTCGGGCGGGCCCGGTGGGATGGACCAGGCCGCCCTCGCCTCGCTCCTGCACGACGGGCTGATCACGATCGACGCCGACGGGCTGCTGGCCCCGTCCGGCGAAACCGGGCCGGAGCCGACCCATCCCGTCCCGGCCGCGTGGCTGGAGTGCCTGCACCGCGCCGAGCGGCCGGTCGCCGTGTCCGAGCTGCGCGACGACCCCGAGCTGTGGCAGCGGCACACGGCGTTCCTGCAGCAGCAGGACGCCCGGGTGGCCGAGTGGAACACCAAGGCCCCGACCGGCGGCTTCGGCTGCGCCAGCATCGCGGCCGCGGCGGTGGTCACCATCGTCGACACCGTCCTGCTCGCGCCCAGCGTGCCGGACTCGTTCTACGGCCCCACCGCGTTCGAGCAGATCGTCGGCTTCGTGCTGCTGGCAATCCTCCTTCCACCGTTCCTCATCAGCATGTGCGCGGCGATCGTCATGACCACGTATCCCGGATCCCCCTCCCCCCTTGACGCCTACTGCGCCCGGCTGCCACCCCACCCCGCCGTCGCCGCCCTCACCGCCGAGGAGGAGCGGCTGCTCGCCGGGTGAACTTTCCCCGTGATCCGGAAGACCTCGCGCAGCCAGGGGTACCCAAGGTCCTCCAGATCACGGGAGAGGGGACGCATCATGAGCACCGACCTCAATCGTTGTGACGCCACCGAGCTCGCCGAACTGATCCGCACGAGGAAGGCCTCCTCCGTCGAGGTGGTTCAGGCGCACCTGGACCGCATCGAGGCCGCGGACCCGAGGATCAACGCCGTCGTCACGCTCGCCGACGGCGCGCTGGACGCGGCGAGGGCGGCGGACGAGGCCGTCGCGGCGGGCGCGGAGATCGGGCCGCTGCACGGCGTGCCCTTCACGGTCAAGGACTCCTTCGACACCGCCGGCGTGCCCACCCAGCGCGGATCCCCGATCTTCGCGGGGCGGGTCCCGGACACGGACGCCACCAGCGTGGCGCGGATGCGGCGCGCCGGCGCGATCCTCCTGGCGAAGACCAACCTGCCGGAGTTCGCGTACTGGATCGAGTCCGACAACCTGCTCACGGGCCGGACGAACAACCCGTGGAACCTCGACCGCAGCGCCGGCGGTTCGAGCGGCGGGGAGTCCGCGGCGATCGCGGCCGGGATGTCGCCGCTCGGCCTCGCCAGCGACCTGTCCATCTCGGTGCGCGGGCCGGCGGCCGACACCGGCATCGCGGCCCTCAAACCGACGCGCGGACGCATCCCGATGACGGGCGTCTGGCCGCGGGAGCCGCGCCGCGACTGGCACGTCGGTCCCATGGCCCGCACCGTCCGCGACCTTTCACTGGCGTATTCGCTGCTGGACGGTCCCGACGGCGCCGACGGCCTGGCCACCGTCCCGCGCGGCTTCGACGCCGGCCTGGGCGCGTCGCCGGACCGTCCGATCCGCCTCGGCTGGCTGGTCGACTCGGGGCTCGGCCCGGTCGACGCGGAGGTCGCGGCGACCGTGCAGGCAGCCGCAGAGACCCTGCGGGGAGCGGGGATCCGGGTCGAGTCCGTCACCATCCCGGCCCTCGAACGCGACAATCCGCTCGAACTGTTCACCCGGCAACACGTCATGGAGATGAAACCGGTGATGCGGGAGGTCACCGCCGGCCACGAGGACCAGATGTTCACGTACTCGAAGACCATGATGGCCACCCCCGACACGACCGTGCGGGACTACGTCCAGGCCGAGCAGGGCGTCGAGCGGCTGCGGGACGGTTTCACCGGGTACTTCCAGCGGTACGACGCGCTGCTCCTGCCCGTGACGACGATCCCCGCGCACGCGCATGGGCTCGAGCAGTTCACCCTCGACGGCCGGACGGTGGACGCCTTCCACGTGATGTCGACGACCGTCCCGTTCAACCTGACCGGGCTGCCCGCGCTGGCCATGCGCTTCGGCACGAGCAGCGACGGCCTGCCGATCGGTGTCCAGCTCGTGGCCGGCTGGCACGCGGAGTCGACGATCCTGCACCTCGCCGCGCTGCTGGAGTCGTTGAGTCCGGTCCGCGACCAGCACCCCGCCCTCTGACCGCCGGGACCGCACGCCGGCGGGTCAGCGGTGGAAGACCTGGCGGTAGGTCGTCGGGGTGACGCTGGTCTGGCGGGCGAAGTGGGCGCGCAGGTTGGCGGGGGTGCCCAGGCCGGTGCGGTGGGCGATCCGCTCGATCGAGTCGTCGGTGGTCTCCAGGAGCTCCTGCGCCAGCCGGACCCGCTGACCGAGCAGCCACTGCAACGGGCTGGTGCCGACCGACTCGCGGAAGCGGCGGGCGAACGTGCGGGGGCTCAGGCGGGCCTGCCGGGCCAGGTCGGCGACGGTGAGCGGCTGGTCGAGGCGGGCCCTGGCCCAGTCGAGGGCGACGCCGAGCGAGTCCGGGGTGCGGGGGCGCTGCGGCGGGTGGGCGAACTGGGACTGGCCGCCGTCGCGGTGCGGCGGGACGACCATGCGGCGGGCGACCTCGTTGGCGACGGCCGCGCCGTGGTCGAGGCGGACCAGGTGCAGGCACAGGTCGATCGCCGCGCCGGTGCCGGCCGAGGTGAAGATGGTGCCGTCGCAGGTGTAGAGGACGTCCGGGTCGAAGGTCACCGCCGGGAAGCGCTGGGCGAAGTCGAAGGCGTTCATCCAGTGCGTGGTGGCGCGGCGGCCGTCGAGCAGGCCGGCGGCGGCGAGCACGTAGGCGCCGGTGCAGATCGCCACGATGCGGCGGCCCCGCTCGTACGCCTCGCGGACCACTTCGACCAGTGCGGCCGGCGGTGCGACCTGGGTGGCACGGGCGAACGCGGGCACGATCAGCGTGTCGGCGTCCAGCAGGGACCGCAGCGGGAACGGCGCGGTGATCGTCAGGCCGGAGCGGGAGGGCAGGACGCCGGGCGTGACGGCGGCGAAGCGCAGCTCATACCAGGGATCGGCGAGGTCGCTGCGGTCGATGCCGAACACCTCGCACGGCACGGCGAGCTCGAAGACCGGCATGTCCTCGGTGGCGGCGACGCCGACGATGTGACGCTGGCTCATGGCTCGAATCTAACTCACCATGGCATTCCTGCCACTCGTCCCGGACCCGGGGGACGGTGTCGAATGGACGCATGCTGAACGTGCCCCAGGGGGCGGCTCTCTCGATCGGTGCGGTGCTCGGCACCGGGGTCATCGCGCTGCCGGCCCTCGCCGCCCAGACCGCCGGGCCCGCCTCCCTCGTCGCCTGGGCCGCCCTGATCGCGCTGTCGGTGCCCCTGGCGGCGACGTTCGCCGCGCTCGGCGCCAGGTTCCCCGACTCGGGCGGCGTCGCCACCTACGCCCGGAAGGCGTTCGGTGAGCGCGCCGCGGCGGTCGTCGGCTGGTGCTTCTACCTGGCGGTGCCGGTCGGCGCGCCCGCGGCGGCGCTGTTCGCCGGGGCGTATGTGTCGGCCGCGCTCGGCGGCGGCACCCGCACGGAGCTGCTGACCGCCGCCGGGCTGATGCTCGCGGTGACGGCCGGCAACCTCGGGGGCGTGCGGGTGTCCGGCCGGCTGCAGCTCGGGCTGGCGCTGCTGCTGGTCACGCTGCTGCTGACCGCCACCGCGACCGCGCTGCCGCACGCGAAGGTCGAGCACCTGCAGCCGTTCGCGCCGCACGGCTGGTGGGCGGTCGGGTCGGCGGCGGCACTGCTGGTGTGGGGGTTCGCCGGGTGGGAGGCGGTCACGTCCCTGGCGGCCGACTTCCGGCGCCCCGAACGGGACCTGCCCCGCGCCACGGCGATCGCGCTCGTCGTCGTCGGGGTGCTGTACTTCGGCATCGCCGCCGCCAGCATCCTGGTGCTCGGACCGGCGCCGGGCGACGCGCCCCTCGCCGAACTGCTCGCCCGGGGCGTCGGCGGGCAGGTCAAGGTCCTCACCGCGGTCGCCGCGGTGCTGCTGACGCTGGGCACGATGAACGCCTACTACGCGGGCGCGGCCAAGCTCGGCGCGGCGCTCGGCCGGGACGCGGCGCTGCCCGCGTGGTTCGGCCGGGGCAGCGGGGCCGGTGAGGTGCCCCGGCGCAGCCTCGCCGTCGTCGCGGCGCTGGGTGGGGTGTCGCTGCTGCTCGCCACCCTGACCGGCACCGGCACCAGGCCGTTGGTGCTGCTGACCAGCGGCGCGTTTGTCCTGGTGTACGTCCTGGGCACGGCCGCCGCGCTGCGCCTGCTGCCCCGGCGGTCGCCGGTCTGGTGGTGCGCCGCCGTGGCCTTCGCCGCCTCGCTGGGCCTGCTGGCCCTCAGCGGCTGGTATGTCCTCGGCACCGCGGCCGTGGCGGGCTGCGCCCTGGCCTACCAGAAATTCTCGGCAAAAAAGTTCGCCCGGCCTGTCGATCCGGCAGACGTCCCGATTGACGTAGGAGTGTAAGAGGACGTTTTCCCTTGAAGGAGTGCCCGCGATGGCCCAGTACCTGATCCTGATCTACGAGAACGAGGCCGACTACGACAACGCGGACCCGTCCGTGTTCCAGGAGGTCATGGACGCACACAACCGCTTCTCGGAGCAGGTCGGCGAGAAGCTGGTCGGCGGCAACGCCCTGCAGCCGACCCAGACCGCCACCACGATCCGCGGCGACGTCGTCACCGACGGCCCGTTCGTGGAGACGAAGGAGATCCTCGGCGGCTACTACGTCATCGAGGCGAAGGACCTCGACGAGGCCCTCGCGATCGGCAAGCTCTGCCCCGCCCGGTTCGGCGGCGTCGAGGTCCGCCCGGTGATGGTGTTCGAGTAGTCGTCTTGGAGACCGCCGCCGTCCGTGAGGCGGTCGCCGACGCGCACCGTCGCGAGTGGGCCAGAGTGCTCGCCGCGACGGTGCGCGTCGCGCGCGACCTGGACCTCGCCGAGGAGTGCGTCCAGGACGCGTACGTCGCCGCCATGGACGCCTGGCTGCGGCAGGGCGTGCCGGACAACCCCGGCGCGTGGCTGACCGTCGCCGCCCAGCGTCGCGCCCTCAACGCCCACAAGCGGGCCGCGACGCTGCGCTCCAAGCTGCCGCTGCTCGTGGTCCCGTCCGCGGACGACCCGCCCGACGCGCCCGACGAGATCCCCGACGACCGGCTCCGCCTCGTCTTCACCTGCTGCCACCCGGCGCTCGCCCGGGAGGCCCAGCTGGCGATCACGCTGCGCCTGGTCTGCGGGCTGACCACGGCGGAGATCGCCCGCGCGTTCCTGGTCAGCGAGCCGACCATGGCGGCCCGCGTCACCCGCGCGAAGAAGAAGATCGCGGCGGCGGCCATCCCCTACCGGGTGCCGCCCCTGGAGGACCTGCCAGACCGGCTCGACGCCGTGCTCACCGTGGTGCACCTGGTCTTCACCACCGGCCACGCCGCCCCGACCGGCCCCGACCTGCTGCGCCCCGACCTGGTCGAGCGCGCGATCGACCTGGCCCGCACGCTGTGCGCCCTCATGCCCGACGAGCGCGAGGCGCAGGGACTGCTCGCCCTGATGCTGCTGCACGACGCCCGCCGCGCCACCCGCGTCGGCGCCGACGGCCGGCTGCTGCTCCTCGAGGAGCAGGACCGCACCCGGTGGGACACCGCCCAGATCGCCGACGGCCTGCGTCTGGTCCGCGGGGCGCTGCGCGGCGGTCGCCCGGGCCGCTTCGCCCTGCAGTCCGCGATCGCCGCCGTCTACACCGAGGCCCCCACCTACGCCGGGACCGACTGGCGGCAGCTGCGCGGCCTGTACGACCTCCTCCTGCACGCCTGGCCCTCACCGGTCGTCGCGCTGAACCGCGCGGTCGTCGTCGCGATGTCCGACGGCCCCGCCGCGGCGCTGCCGCTGCTCGACGCCCTCGCCGAGGACCCCAGGCTGGCGGGGTACCACTACCTGCCGGCGGCCCGGGCCGACCTGCTGCGCCGCCTGGACCGGATCCCGGAGGCCGACGCGGCGTACCGGACCGCGATCACCCTGTGCGACAACGCGGTGGAACGCGCCTTCCTGGAGTCCCGCCTGCGTGGCTCCGGCGCCCGGCCGTAAGGGCCCGGGCGCCGGAGCGCGGTGCGGACCCTGCCGGCCCGGCGGGAGGGGCCGTGGAAGCCCGACGCCGGCCCGGCAGGGCCGCTCGTTTCAGCAGGGGATCAGTTCACCCCGCCGGGCGCGGACGCGCGTGCCGTCCACCAGCGTGATCTCGACGCGGCCGTTGACGTCGGTGTCCCCGAACGCGTAGATCTCCTTGCCGTCGTGCGGGGCCAGCTCGGCGTGGTGCACGCCGTTCCGGTCCGGCCGCAGGACCCACTTCAATTCCGGCGATTTACCCATTTCGCCCACCCCCTCGTCCGAGGCTAACGGCCGGGGAGCCGCCCCGGTGCGCACCCGGGGCCCGGGGCACCCGTGTGAGTGAGGGCGGCCGGATTCAGCGCAGGCCGCCCGGCCAGGCGAGGTATTCGCGGAAGTGGTGCACGAGCCCGTCGCGCACCTCGAAGACCAGGCACAGCCGCTGGGTGAAGGGCTCACCGTGCATGGTGCCGGTCACCTGGACCTCGAACGCGACCCCGGCCTCCCCCGTCAGCACCGAGTGCACCACGAGGTCGGCGCGCACGGAGTCGGCCAGCCACTCGAAGAAGCGGATCGCGTCGGCGGCGCCGTGGCGCACCCCGGCGAACCCCTCGACGGGCACGTGGAACGTCACGGACCCGGCGAGCATGCCGACGAGCCGGGTCCAGTCGCCCGTCGCCGCGCCCAAGATCCAGTGATGCATGGCGGTCATTGCCGGATGCATTTCCATCGCCACTCCAGGGGTGCTCATTTTGCCTGAAACAAGCAGAACCAAACTCGGGGAAGCGCTCTACCGCAGTGTCTATTGACTGGACCATGAGGAATGCGAATACTCAAGTCATGTCGCCGCTCGACTCGAGCTCCGCCCAACGCAGCGCGAACCGCAGCCGTGTGATCCACGCGCTGCGGCAGCACGGTGCGATGAGCCGGGCCGCGCTCGCCGAGATCGGGCTGTCCCGCTCGACGGTCGCCAGCGTCGTCGGCGAGCTGATCGACGCCGGCGCGGTGGTCGAGCTCGGCGGGGACGGACCACGGGCCGGCAACGGCAACGGCAACGGCTTCGCCGCACCCGGCAACGGGTTCGGCGCCAACCGCGGCGGCGCGGCGAAGGCGGGCCGGCCGCCGACGCTGATCGGGCTCAAGGGCAGCCTCGGCGCCGCCGTCGGCGTCGAGATCGGCAACGGCATCGTGCGGATCGCGGTGTGCGACGTCGCGCAGGAGCTGCTGCGGCACCAGGCGGTCGCGGTCGACGAGCAGACCTCACCCGAGGACACCCTGCTGCTGGTCGACCGGCTGATCGACGGGCTGCTGGAGCAGACCGGGTTCCGCCGCGACGAGGTGATCGGGGTCGGCATCGCCATGCCGGGGCCGATCCAGCGCCGGACCGGGCTCACCGGCCGCGCGTGCACCCTCAAACCGTGGGTGGGCCTGGACCCGCGGCTGCTCGGCGAGCACGTCCTCGGGCTGCCGGTGCACGCCGGCAACGACGCCAACCTCGCCGCCCTGGCCGAGATGACCTGGGGCGCCGCGCGGGGGCTGCGGGACTATGCCTACATCTACACCGCCACCGGCATCGGCGCGGGCTTCGTGATGGACGGAAGCCTCTACGTCGGCGCCAACGGCACGGCCGGCGAGATCGGCCACACCACGATCAACGAGGACGGCCTGGTGTGCGCGTGCGGCGGCCGGGGATGCCTGAACACCCTGGCCAACCCGGACGCCATCACTGACCAGCTGTGGCAGAGCCACGGCCGCCGGCCCTCGATCGGCGAGGTGATCGCCCTCGCGCACGAGGGCGACGCCGGGTGCCGCCGCGTCCTCGCCGACGCGGGCCGGCACATCGGGGTCGCCATGGCCAACATGTACAACCTGCTCGACCCCGAGCTGATCGTGCTCGGGGGCAGTCTCGCGCCGGCCGGTGACATCCTCATCGAGCCGCTGCGCCAGTCGATGATGCGCCGCGCGATCCACGCCGGGGAGGCCGTCCCCGACGTCGTCGCCGGTGAGATCGGTATCGACGTGGTCGTCGTCGTGGGTGCGGCCGCCGCCGTGCTCCGCGACGCCACCAGGTTTCCGCTCCCCGTCCGCTGACACCCGCCGCCGTCAGGCGGCCGCCGACGCCACCAGGTTTCCGCTTCCCGCTCGCTGACACCCGCCGCCGTCAGGCGGCCGCCGACCCGCCGGCCGGCCTTCCCAACCCGACGGCCGGCCGGCGCACACCCGGAACACCCCGAAGAAACGCGCCCGCAGACACCCCGGAAACACCCTGGGAAAACACCCCGGAAAACGCACCGGAAAACGCATCCCGAAACCACGGGAAACGCACCGCGCTGAGCCCAGCGCGCCCAAAAGAGGAAACGGCCAGAGCGAAACGGCTCTGGCCGCCCTGCCGCACGCCAATGCAGCACAAACAACCGGCCGCGGATTGCCGTCCGCGCCCGATCGTCGAAGGTGGAGCAACCATGATGCTACCGCGCTACGCGAAGGCCCTCCTGGCGCTCGCGCTCCTGCTGCCGGGCACCGTCGCCTGCAGTTCGGAGAAGGCCACCCCGCAGGAGAGCAAGGGAAAGCTGAAGATCGCCCTGTCCAACTCGTTCATCGGCAACGGCTGGCGGGTCGAGATGGAGAACGTGTTCAAGGCGGCGTGCGCGATGCCGCCGTACAAGGACCAGGTCGACTGCAGCGTGTTCAACGCCGGCAACGACGTGGCCACGCAGAGCCGCCAGATCTCCAACCTGATCGCCCAGGGGGTCGACGGGATCGTCATCAACGCCGCGTCGACCAGCGGCCTCAACGGTGTCGTCCAGCAGGCCTGCGACCGCAAGATCGTGGTCGTGTCGTTCGACAACACCGTCGACAACAAGTGCGGCCTGACGGTCAACACCGACCAGGTCAAGTTCGGTGAGCAGCTCGCCCAGTTCATCGTCGACCAGCTCAAGGGCCAGGGCAACGTCGTCATGGTGACCGGGGTGGCCGGCACCGGCGCCGACAACGACCGCAACGCCGGTGCGAAGAAGGTGTTCGACGCCAACCCGGGCATCAAGGTCGTCGCCACCTACAGCGGCTCGTGGGACTCCGCGACCGCGCAACGGCAGACCGCGGCGCAGCTGCCGAGCCTGCCGAAGGTCGACGGGGTGTGGGTCTCCGGCGGCACCGACGGTGTGATCAAGGCGTTCCTGGAGGCGAACCGGCCGGTCCCGGTCGTCGGTGGCGAGGCCGAGAACGGCTTCCGCAAGTACCTGGCCGGGGTGACGCCACCGAAGGTCAACGGCATGTCGATCGGGCAGCCGCCGTTCCTGTCGGTGATCTCCCTGGAGCTGGCCCGGGCCGTGATCAAGGGTGAGCACCCGAAGACCAGTGTGACGATCCCGTTCCCGATGGTCACGTCGGAGACCGTGAAGGTCGGCGAGACCGTGTTCCCGGACCTGCCGGACAGCTTCTTCGCCGACTTCACCGACTCCGGCCCCAACGCGACCGTCGTGCTGTGCCAGGAGGCGGCGACCGACGGCACGCCGTGCCCGGGCAAGACCCTCGCGGTGAAGCTCGGATGATGGACACGTACGCCGTGCACGCCGAAGGAGTCGACCGCTCCTTCGGCGGGGTGCGGGCTCTGCGGGGCGCGTCGTTCGCGGCGCGTCCCGGCGAGATCCACGCGCTCGCCGGCGAGAACGGCGCCGGCAAGAGCACGATGATCAAGGTGCTCTGCGGCCTCGTCAAGCCCGACCGGGGCACCGTCCGCGTCACCGGGCGGCTCGCGACGGCGTTCCAGGAGCTGTCGCTGCTGCCGGACCTCACGATCGCGGAGAACCTGCTGCTGCACGACCCGCCACGCGGACGGCTCGGTCTGGTCGTGCGGCGGCGGCTGGTCCCGGTGGCGAAGGAGGTCCTGCACGAGCACGGCATCGACGACCTCGACCCGCGCACCGTCACCCGCGACCTGTCGGTGGCGCACCGGCAGGTCGTGGAGCTGGTGCGGGTCCTCGCCACCCGGCCGGAGGTGCTGATCCTGGACGAGCCGACCGCGGCGCTGCAGGAGCAGCAGGTGGCGTGGCTGGCCGAGCACATGCGACGGCTGCGGGCGGAGGGCTGCTGCGTGGTGTTCACCTCGCACCGGTGGCGCGAGATCGAGGCCCTCGCCGACCGGGTGACCGTCTTCCGCAACGGCACCCACGTCACGACCCGGGAGCGGCTCACCGAGTCCGAGGCGGTCACCCTGATGAGCGGCCGCACCCTGGACGCCACATATCCACCACTCGCCCCACCGGGCGACACCGTCGCCCTCGAAGCGCGGGTCGGCGATGTCGAGGTCAAGCTGCATCGCGGCGAGATCCTCGGCATCGGCGGGCTGGCCGGGCAGGGCCAGCGCGAGCTGTTCCTCACGTTGTTCGGGGCCGGACGGCAGAAGCCGGCCGTCACGGTCGGCGGCACGGCACGCACGATCAGGAAGCCGAAGGACGCGATCCGGGCCGGGATCGGCATCGCGTACGTGCCGGAGGACCGCAAGGCCGAAGGGCTGCTGCTGCCCATGTCGGTGCGGGACAACCTGGCCCTCGCCACCCTCGAGCGGCGCTCGGTCGCCGGGTTCGTGCGCCGGGCCGCGGAGCACCGGGCGGTGCGCGACATCGTGGACCGGCTCGCGGTGCGCACCGCGTCGACCGGCCACCCCGTCGGCACCCTCTCCGGCGGCAACCAGCAGAAGGTCCTGATGGGCCGCTGGCTGCTCAGCGGCGCCGAGGTGCTGCTGCTGTTCGACGTGACCCGGGGCGTGGACGCCGCGACGAAACACGACTTCTACGCCCTCGTCGCCGACCTCGCCGCGCAGGGGCGGGCGGTCCTGCTGTACTCCAGCGAGACCGAGGAGATCGCGCACCTGTGCCACCGGGTCCTGGTGATGCGGGAGGGCCGGGTGGCGGCGGAGCTGGAGGGGCCCGTCGGTGACGCGGAGCTGATCGTCGCGGCGGCGATGCGGGAGCGTGAACATGTCTGAGCTGCGCGCCGCCACCCTCGGCTACGCGGTCCTCGCCGCGACCGCGATCGCCTACCTCGTCGTGTACACCACCAGCCTCGGGCACCTGCCGACACCGTTCGACTACCTGTCGCTGCTCAACACCTCGCTGCCGCTGGTGTTCGTGGCGATCGGGCAGAGCCTCGTCGTGCTGACCGGCGGCATCGACCTGTCCGTCGGCGGGATGGTCGGCCTCGGCGTCGCGATCGTCGCGGCCGGGTCGACCTCCGGCGCGGCCGTCACCGCCGGCTGGATGCTCGCGGCGGTCGGCGCCGGCGCGGCGTGCGGCGCCGTCAACGGGCTCATCGTCGCCAAGGGCCGCATCGCACCGATCCTCACCACCCTCGCCACCCTGTCCGTCTACAGTGGACTGGCGTTGAAGGTGCTGCCGGTGCCCGGCGGCGAGATCTCCCCCGCGGTGCGCTCCGTCCTCACCGACCCGGACGTGCCGACCGGCCTGATCTGGCTCGGCGTCGCGGTCGCCGGCTGGCTGGTGTTGCGGCGCACCCGCTTCGGCATGCGGGTCTACGCCGTCGGCAGCGACGAGACCGCCGCCCGCGCCGTCGGGGTGCCGACCGTGTGGGTGAAGGTCGGGGTGTACGCGCTGTCCGGCGTGTGCAGCGGCCTCGCCGCGGTGTTCTACGTGTCGACGACGACGTCCGGCGACCCCAACGCCGGCGACTCGTTCATCCTCACCTCGATCGCCGCCGTCGTCGTCGGCGGCATCGCGTTCGCCGGCGGGCGGGGCTCCGCACTCGGCGCGGTCGCCGGGGCGTTCGCCCTGACGCTCGTCATCGACGTGCTGTTCTTCGCCGGCATCGACCCGCTGTACCAGTCGCTGTTCCAGGGACTGTTCCTGGTCGTCGCGGTCCTGCTGGGCAGTCTCGTGCGCTGGAGGCGGGCATGACCACCCTCGACACCGCGAAGCGGGTCCTCGCCGGGCCGCACCGGCGGGTCCTGTACGCGTTCGCCGCCGCGGCCACCATCCTCGTCGCCGGCGCCGTCATCCACCCCGGGTTCGGGTCGTGGACGAGCCTGCGCACGATGCTGGTCCTGGCGAGCTTCATCGGGTTCGTGGGCGCCGGGCAGATGCTCGTCGTCCTCGTCGGCGGCATCGACCTGTCGATGCCGTGGGTGCTCAACGGCGCCGCGATCGTGCTCACCACCAGCAGCCTCGGGCAGTCCGGCCGGCTCCCCCTCGCCGTCGCCCTCGCGCTCGGCGTCGGTGCCGCCGTCGGGCTGGCCAACGGGCTCGGCGTCGCCTGGCTCGGGGTGCCCGCCGTCGTCATGACCCTCGGCATGAACGGCGTCCTGCAAGGGCTGTCGCTCGGCCTGTCCAAGGGGCTCACCTGCGGCTCGTGCGCGTCGTACGCCCCCGAACCACTGCGCCGGCTGGTCGTCGGGCGGCTCTTCGGCGTGCCGTCGGAGCTGCTGCTGTGGGCGGGGGTGGCGCTGTTCGTGACGGTGCTGCTGACCCTCACCACGTTCGGCCGGCGGGTCTACGCGGTGGGCAACAACCCCCGCGCGGCGTTCCTGGCCGGCGTCGGGGTGCGCGGGGTCACCGTGGTGCTGTACATGCTCAGCGGCGTGTTCGCCGCCCTCGCCGGGATCACGCTGGTCGCCTACGGCGGGCAGCCGTCGCTGGGGCTCGGCGACCCGTACCTGTTCGAGTCGATCGCCGCGGTCGTCGTCGGCGGCGTGTCCATCCTCGGTGGCCGCGGGCACTACGTCGGCGTCGTCGCCGGCTCCGTCACCCTGGTCGCGATCGTGACCCTGCTGCAGGCCGAACGCGTCCCGGAGTACGGTCGCAACGTCATCTACGGATTGGTCATCCTCGCCATCCTCTTCACCTACGGCAGGGAGCGCGCTGATGATTGAGACTCCGGTGGAGACACTGAGTGACATCCCGTGCGAGCTGGGCGAAAGCACGCTCTGGGACGACGTCAAGGGCCGGCTGCACTGGGTCGACATCGACCGGGACCTGCTGTTCACCCTCGACTGGGCCACCCGCGACGTGGCGACGCTGCACCTGCCGGCCACGGCCGGCAGCGTCGGGCTGCGGGCCGGCGGTGGCCTGGTGGCGGCGCTGCGGCACGCCGTCGCGTTCGTCGACGTCGACTCCGGCGTCGTCGAGGTCGTCGCCGAGCTGGAGACCGACCGGCCCGGTAACCGGTGCAACGACGGCGCCGTCGACCCCGGCGGCCGGTTCTGGTTCGGCACGATGGACGTCGAGGAGACCGGCGCGACCGGCGCGTTCTACCGGTTCGACGAGGACCTGGCGGTCACGCGGGCGTTCGGCGACGTCATCGTGTCCAACGGGCCGGCGTGGAGCCCCGACGGGCGCACGATGTACCACGTCGACTCGGCCCGCAGCCGGATCACCGCCTACGACTTCGACCCCGGGTCGGGCACCGTCGGCGGCGGGCGGCTGTTCGCCTCCGACGAGGACGAGGCGTGGTTCCCGGACGGCGTCACCGTCGACGCGGACGGCTACGTCTGGAACTGCAAGTGGGACGGCGGCCGGATCGTGCGCTACTCCCCCGACGGCGTGATCGACCGGGTCGTCGAGGTGCCGGTGCCGCGACCGACGCGGTGCGCGTTCGTGGGGGCGGACCTGAGCCTGCTGGCGGTGACCAGCGCCCGGCGGGGTCGCGGCGCGGAGGCGCCACGCTCCGGGCACCTGCTGCTGCTCGACCCGGACGCCCGCGGGCTGCCCGCGCCGCGGTTCCAGGGATAGGCGGAAGGGGCGGCCGTGGCCGCCCCTTCCGATCGATCGTCAGTCCCTGGTGAGGGACGCGCGCAGCGTCTTCAGGGCGCCGGCCAGGAGCCGGGACACGTGCATCTGGGAGATGCCGAGCTCCGCGGCGATCTGCGACTGGGTCAGGTTGCCGTGGAACCGCATCGCGATGATCTTCTGCTCGCGCTCCGGGAGCTTCGCCAGCAGCGGGCGCAGCGCCTCCCGGTTCTCGACGTTGACCATGTCGGGGTCGTCGCCGCCGAGCAGGTCACCGAGGCCCGTGGCGCCGCCGTCGCCGGCCTCGCCGACGGGCGCGTCCAGCGACAGCGCACGGTACGCCTGGCCGCAGTCGAGGCCCTCGATCACGTCCTCCTCGCTCACGCCGAGCTTCGCCGCCAGATCGGCGACGGTCGGGGAGCGGCCGAGGTCCTGCGCGAGGTCGCCGGAGATCTTGGAGATCTCCAGGCGCAGCTCCTGCAGGCGGCGGGGCACGCGCACGTCCCAGCCCTTGTCACGGAAGTGCCGCTTGAGCTCGCCGACGATCATCGGGATGGCATAGCTGGTGAACGCCGCACCCCGGGTCGGGTCGAACCCGTCTACCGACTTGATCAGACCCAGGTTCGCGACCTGCACGAGGTCGTCGAACAGCTCGCCACGGTTGCGGAAGCGCCGGGCGAGATACTCGGCGAGCGGGATGTAGAGCTCGATGAGCCGGGCCCGGACGCGCTCCCGGTCGACGCCGGCCGGCAGGTCGGCGAGCAGCGACAGCAGGGCCTTGGCCTGCGCGTCGGTCTCCCGGGTGCGGTGCGTCCCAGCGGCCGGCGCGGCGGCGGTCCGGGCATCGGGGGCCGGCGTGGTGGTGACGGTGACGCTGTCGGTGGTGCCGATAAGGGTGGCGTCGGTGTACAGGTCAGTGCTCACGGCAGGGTCAGCCTTTCGGTGCATGACCGGCCAGTCCTGGTGGGACGTCGTTTGGAGCGACGACGAGCGGGCAATCCTGGATGCAGGACGCACGGGGCTCAAGACCGGTCAGAAGATCGCTCACAGCGCCCGTGTCTTGAGCGCCGGCGGTAGACCGCGGAACCGTCATCGCCGGGTGGACCGCCGCTGTCTGGACGGGCCCGGCGGCTGACCTGCCTGGTCACGCTGTGTGCACAACGTAGGGCAGGTCGCCTGTGGTGACGACTTCCCCACCGTACAACAGATTGCCGGATGACAACAGTTGACCCGCCCGGACGTGGTCAGCCCGCGAGGGCGCGCAGCTCATCGGGGTCGCCGGGCAGTCCGTACGCCCGCAGCAGCGAGGTCACGTTGCCGAACCGGCGCCCGCCGAACTGCCATGCGGCGGGCGCCGAGGCCAGGGTCCGGGCGAACCGGCGCTGCGCGGGGTCGAGCGGGTCACCGGCGGGCAGCGGCCCGTCCGGGAAGACCGACCGCAGCGCGGTGCCGAGGACCGGCAGGGTCTCCACGCCGGTGACGGAGCCGAGCCGGGCCAGCAGCGCGTCCAGGCTCGCGGCGGCGTACCCGGCGCCGAGGCCGGGCAGGGCCAGCGCCGCGTATCCGGCGAGGTCGCCGTCGAGGAACGGGATGCCGGCCCGGGCGGTGCTCGCGCCGCCGGCCCACGCCAGCAGCTCCGCGGCGGCTCCGGCGCCCGCCTCGGCGCCGTGCACGCTCGCGAGCCCGATCGCCGCCGCCCACCGGATCTCCGGCTTCGGGTCCTGCAGCGCGGCCGGCATGGCGGTGCCCAGCAGGCCGAGCGCGACGAGCGCGGTGGCGGCGACGGACCGGGACGGGTCGCCGACGGCGCCGGTCAGCGCCGCGTCCGACGGATCCTCGGGAAACCAGGCGAGGGTGAACGCGGCGGCGGACCGCACCGCCGCATCGCCGTCTGCGAGGAGGTCCCGCAGCGCCGGCAGCCCGGCGCGGACCGCGTCGTAGGCGGCGACGTCGATGTGCGCGGCCATCGCGTCGCGCTGCGCGTCGTCGAGGCCCTCCCAGTAGTCCATCCTGGTCTCGACGTCGTCGTCGGCGTCCTCGTCGTCCTCGGTCGGTGCCGGCGCGGCGCGCAGCAGCTCGGCCCCGCCCACCGCGGCGGCGCGCAGCTCCGCGACCGGGAACCCGCCGGGCAGCCACGCCTCGTGCTGGCCGACCGCGATGCCCGCGACGAGCCCGGCGATCGCGGCGCGGTCCGGGGTCGCCGGGTCGGCGAGCAGCTCCAGCAGGAACGGCACGGCCGGCGCGCTCGCCTCGTAGCGGGTCCCCTGATGGCAGATGTCGCCGTACAGACCGCTCAACGCGCGGCGGCGGTCCTCCGCCTCCGGGGCGAGCAGGCCACGCAGATGATCGGGCACGTCGGTGGCCGGTCCGTAGGCGTGTTCGAGGCAGGCCCAGTCGACGTCTTCGAGTCCGTCCAGCATGGCCCGCAACGTACCCCATTAAGGTGGATGGATGACCGGTCTCGGCGACGTCGACTCCAGCATCCCCAACGTGGCCCGCATGTACGACTACTACCTGGGCGGGTATCACAACTTCGCGGTCGACCGGGAGGCGGCGGAGAAGATCCTGGCGATCTTCCCCGACACGCCGGCGGCGGCGCGGACCAACCGGCGGTTCCTGCAGCGGGCGGTGCGGCACCTGGCGGACGCCGGCGTCCGGCAGTTCCTCGACATCGGCACCGGCCTGCCGACGCAGGGCAACGTGCACGAGATGACCGACGGCAAGGTCGTCTACGTCGACAACGACCCGGTCGCGGTCGCCCAGGCCCGGTCCCTTGTGGACGGTCTGGACCGGGTGTCGGTGGCGTGCGCGGACCTGCGGGAGCCGGAGGCGCTGCTCGCCGACCCCGCCGTCGCCGGGCACCTCGACTTCAGCCGGCCGGTCGCGATCCTGATGGTGTCGATCCTGCACTTCGTGCCGGACGAGGCGCACCCGGGTGACCTCATCGCCCGGCTGCGCGACGCCACCGCGCCCGGCAGCCACCTCGTCGTGTCGCACCTGACCCTCGACGGTGTACCGGTCGCGCCCGCAGCCGCCGGCCAGCAGGTGTACCGGCAGTCCAGCGCGCCGATCGTGCCCCGTGCCAAGGCCGCCATCGCGAACCTGTTCGACGGTTACGACCTGCTCGAGCCCGGACTGGTGTGGCTGGGCGAGTGGCGCCCCGACGACGGCGAGGAGCAGGTCTCCCACGGTTACGGCGGCGTCGGGGTCCGCCGGGAGCGCTGATTCGGAGCTGAGACAGGGGCGGATGGGTCGCTGACAGCAAGCCGACACCGACCCATCCATCGACCCGGGCGAAAGCGAAGTCCTCTCGTGCGGCGGTCCACCACAGGACCGCTCCAGACGCGGGAGGACCACCCTCATGACCACTCCAACCCGGGCAGGTCGCCGGTGGCGCGCCACCGCCGCCACGCTCGTGGCGGCCGGTGTGGCGTTCGCCGGCCTCGGGCCCGGCACCTCGTCGGCCTCGAGCCACCGGGAGGCGCCGCTCGTCGCCGCCGACCCGGCCGTCGACAACACCGACCTCTACGCGTTCGTCAGCCCCGAACGTGCCGGCTACGTCACGTTCATCGCCAACTGGCAGCCGTTCTCCGAGCCGAACGGCGGCCCGAACTTCTACCCCTTCGCCACCGACGCCGTCTACAACATCAACGTCGACAGCGACGGCGACGCGAAGGCCGACGCGGTGTTCCGCTGGACGTTCCAGAACATCGACCGCCGCGGCGGCGACACGTTCCTCTACGCCAACGGCCCGGTCACCTCGCTCGACGACGAGAACCTGCTGTTCCGCCAGACCTACACCCTGGAGTCGTCGTTCCACGGTGAGCCCTTCAAGACCAGGATCACCGGCGCGCCGGTCGCGCCGTCGCGGGTCGGCAAGGCCACGATGCCCGACTACGCGAAGCTGCGCAACGAGGCCAACAAGCGGCTCCCCGGCGGCTGGAACGTCTACGCCGGCCAGGCCGACGACCCGTTCTACCTGGACCTGCGGGTGTTCGACCTGCTGTACGGCGGTGACCTGAGCGAGGTCGGCCAGGACACCCTCGCCGGCTACAACGTCAACTCGATCGCGCTGCAGGTGCCGTTCTCCGACGTGGCCCTCAAGGGCGACGCGAAGCGCAACCCGGTCATCGGCGTCTGGACGACCACGGAACGCGCCAAGACCCGCGTCACCGGGGTTTCCTCCGCGGTCCAGGGCGATCGCGTCCAGGTGTCCCGGCTGGGCAACCCGCTCGTGAACGAGGTCGTCGTGCCGGCGTCGCTGAAGGACGCGTTCAACTCGATCAGCCCCGACCAGGACGCCGGCATCCCCGCCGTCGTCGCCCGGGTCACCGACCCGGAGCTGCCGAAGCTCATCGAGGCGATCTACAAGGTGCCGGCGCCTCCGGCACCCCGCAACGACCTCGTCGAGATCTTCCTGACCGGCATCACGACCAAGGCCGGCGGGCCGATCAAGGCGGACCTCAACTCCCAGCTCAACAACGCCGACGTCGTCGCGGCCAACTTCCGGCCGTCGGAGATGCTGCGGCTCAACCTGGGCGTGCCGGTCACCGCACAACCGAACCGGCTCGGCGTCCTCGCCGGCGACCTGCAGGGCTTCCCGAACGGCCGGCGGCTCACCGACGACGTCGTCGACATCGCGGTGCAGGCCGTCGAGGGTGCGGCGCAGACCGGCAAGCTCGTCGACGCCCTCGCCGCCGGCGACAAGGTCGACGCGAACGACAACGCCTTCGAGGGTGCGTTCCCGTACCTGGCCCTGCCGAACACCGAGTCGGTCAACAAGGGCGGCGGCACCGGCGCCTCTTTGAAGAACGGCGCGCCCGCCACCTCGGCGGCCGCGCAGCCTGACACGACGCCGTCGGCGTTCGAGTCCGGCACCGGCATGACCGCCGTCGCGGTCAGCACGTCGGCGATCGCGGCCGGTCTCGGCGCGCTGCTCTTCGTCGGCTGGTGGCGGCGCCGCCGCACCACCCAGCCCTGATATCGCCGAACCGCGGGGCGCGTCCACAGTGGACGCGCCCCACCCCTTGGGAGGAGGAGTCATGCGGGTTCGCATCGTTCTGGGAGTGGTACTGGCGGCAGCGCTGCTGTTCGGCCTCGGCGCTCTGGTCGGCCGCCCGTCCGGCGGTGCACCTGCGGCGGTGGAGTCCAGCCGTCCACCGGCGACCAGCCGGCTGGTCGCGACGATCGCCGCGCAGCAGGAACGGCTCCGCCGCGTTCCGGGCGACTGGACAGCCTGGGCCGCGCTCGGCGAGGCGTACCTGGAGCAGTCCCGGGTCAGCGCCGACCCCGCGTACTACCCGAAGGCCGAGGGCGCGCTGCGCAAGTCCCTGGAGGTGCGCCCCGACGGCAACGCGGCCGCGCTCGCCGGCCTCGGCGCCCTCGCCAACGCCCGGCACGACTTCGCCGCCGCCCGCGACCTCGCCGGGCAGGCCCTCGCGGTGAACGCCTGGTCCGACACCGCATACGGCGTCCTCGCCGACGCGGAGACCCAGCTCGGCCACCCCGACGCCGCCACCGCCGCCGTGCAGCGGATGCTCGACCTGCGGCCGGGGCTCGCCTCGTACACCCGCGGCTCCTACGACCTCGAACAACACGGCAAGCGCGCGGAGGCGGTCGCGCTCATGACGCAGGCCCTGGCCAGCGCCACGGAACCGGCCGACGTCGCGTTCTGCCACCAGCACCTCGGCAGCCTCGCGTGGGCCGCGGGCGACCTCGCCACCGCCGCCCGGCACGTGTCCCTCGGCCTGGCCGCCGACGCCGGCAC
This sequence comes from Dactylosporangium siamense, assembly GCF_016862795.1. Lineage (GTDB taxonomy): Bacteria > Actinomycetota > Actinomycetes > Mycobacteriales > Micromonosporaceae > Dactylosporangium > Dactylosporangium siamense. Next base: position 36,439 of record NZ_BONQ01000044.1, read on the forward strand.
CGTCGGGCTGTGGCAGCTGAAGGCCCGCCTGGACACCGCTCTTGGCGATCTGGACGCCGCGCTCGCCGACCTGGAGAAGGTCGTCGCCCGCACCCCGACCGTCGACGCGCTGCTCGACCAGGCCCGCCTGCTGCGGGTCGCCGGCAAGGACCCCGGCCCCGCGCTGGGCCTGGCCCGCGCCGCGCACGCCCTCTTCACCGCCAACGGCGGCACCGACGACCTCGGCGCCGCGGCCCTCGCGCTCGCCGCGGGCGACGCCACCGCCGCGGCCCGGTTCGCGATCGCCGAGTGGGACCGCCGCCAGTTCGGCGAGGTCGCCGACATGGTCGCGTGGACGCTGCTGTCCGCCGGCGACCCGGCCGCGGCGCTGCCGTTCGCCCGGCACGCCAACGCGCTCGGCCAGGTCGACGCGACGCTCGCATACCACTACGGCATGGTCGCCTTCGCACTCGGTGATCGGGAGACCGCGCTGGTGCAGCTGCGTCTGGCGCTCGCGCTCAACCCGAAGTTCTCCCCCGTCGACGCGCCGATCGCGGTGCGGACCCTCGCCACCCTGGAGTCGTGATGCGTCGCCTGCTCCTCCTGCTCTGCGCGGTCGCGGCCGGGGTCCTGCTGTGGCCCGGCAGCGCGCAGGCGCACCCGCTCGGCAACTTCTCCGTCAACCAGCTGGGCGCGCTGACGTTCCAGCCCGACCGGGTCAGCGTCGCCTACGTCGCGGACCTCGCCGAGCTCCCGACGTTGCAGGCCGCCCCGTCGTGCACGGACGTGGCACCCGCCTTCCGGGTCACAGTCGACGGCGCTGCCCTCACGTGGACGATCGACCGCGCCGTGTTCACCTACTCCCCGGGCGCCGCCGGGCTGCGAACCAGCCGCCTCGAGTGCGACCTGTCCGCTCCGGTGTCGTCGGTCTCCACCGTCGTGGTGAGCAACGACTTCGACGCCGACCGTATCGGCTGGCGGGAGCTCACCGCGACGGCCGTCGGTGTGCACATCGTCGACTCGCCGCTGCCGACGTCGTCCCGCAGCGACGTGCTGCGCTCGTACCCCGACGACCTGCTCAGCTCGCCGCCTTCCGTGCGCACCGCGACCCTGCGCCTCGCCCCCGGCGGCAGCACGCTCGGCGCCGCTTCCCCGCGCCCGCCGGTCGCGCTGCCGGCCTCGGTGCTGCCCGGCTGGGCGGGCCAGGCGGAGCTGACGCTGCGCGGCTGGGTCGCCCAGCGCGCGCTGACGCCGTGGGTCGGGTTCCTGGCGGTGCTGCTCGCGCTCACCCTCGGCGCCGCGCACGCCGCGCTGCCCGGGCACGGCAAGACGGTCATGGCCGCGTACCTCGCCGGCCGGCAGGGCCGCCCCCGCGACGCGCTCGCCGTCGGCGCCACCGTCACCCTCACCCACACCGGCGGGGTGCTGCTCCTCGGGCTGCTGCTGACGACTGCGGCGGGGCTGGCCGGGGAGACGGTGCTCGGCTGGCTGGGGGTGACGAGCGGGGTGCTGGTGGCGGCGATCGGCCTGAGCATGCTCCTGTCCCGCCGCCGCGGCACGGCCCACGCACACTCCCACGGCCCGTCGGGTCACACCCACTCCCACGGCCCGGCCACGCATTCGCAGGCGCCGCACACGCACGACGAGCACGACCGCTCCCACTCCCATGAGAACGACCACGACCACTCCACCGGCCACGGCGAATCCCATGACCACTCCCACGGCCACTCCCACGGCCACGGCCATGACCACGGCCATGAGAACGGCCACGACCACGACCACTCTCATGACCACGACCACGACCACGACCACGACCACGACCACGACCACGGTGGATCCCGTGTGCACGAGCATGCTCACGGGCACGGTCATGGGCGCGGGGTGGAGCGGCCGAGCCGGCTCGCGGTGGTCGGCATGGGGATCGCCGGTGGGCTGGTGCCGAGCCCGTCGGCCCTGATCGTGCTGCTCGGCGCCGTCGCCCTCGGCAGGACCTGGTTCGGCGTTCTCCTGGTGCTCGCCTACGGTCTGGGCATGGCCGGCACCCTCACCGCCGCCGGCCTGCTGCTCATCAAGGTCCGCGACAAGTGGCCGGCCCGCCTGCGGTTCAATGACCGGCTGACCAGGCTCGCGCCCACCGGCACCGCCGCACTGGTCCTGCTCGTCGGCTCCGCCCTCGCGGTCCGTTCCCTCGTCACCCTCTGAGCGTCCCGGCCCGTTGTCCACAGGCACGAACTCGTGCTGGCGCACCGGCCGGGACGGTCCCACCCTCGACAAGGTGCGTGCAGAGGAACAGGCCGGTGTCATCACCCGCGGCCAAGCGGTCGCGGAAGGCATCTCCGCGGACCAGATCCGCAGGCGGCTGCGAACGGGCCGGTGGCAGCGGGCCTTCGCCGGGGTGTACTACACCTTCTCCGGCAAGCCGACCCGCCCCGCGGTGCTGTGGGCGGCGCTGCTGACCGCGGGCCCGGATGCCGTGCTGAGCCATCAGACGGCCGCGGAGCTCATCGGCCTGATCGACCGGCCGGAACCACCGATCCACGTCAGCGTGCCATGGCAACGGCATGTCAGGCCGATCGAAGGCGTCTGGACGCACCGCCGTCACCGCACGCCCACCGAAGCATCGGCGCGGGACCCGGCCCGCACCGGTGTGGAGGACACCGTTGTGGACCTGACCCAGGCCGCGAAGGACGTCGACGCGGCGGTCGCCTGGATCGCGCGGGCGTGCAACCGGAGGTTGACGACACCGGACCGGCTCCGCATGGCGTTCTCCGCCCGCGAGCGGCTGCGCTGGCGGGAGGCGCTGACTGCCGCCGTCGCCGATGTCGCGGCCGGCTGCCACTCGGTGCTGGAGCTGCGTTACCTGCGCGACGTCGAGCGGCCGCACGGGCTGCCGCCGGGCACCCGGCAGCGCAGGCGGCAGGACCGGGGCGCGACGACGTACAGCGACGTGGAGTATGAGCCGTTCGGCCTCGTCGTCGAGCTCGACGGCAGGGCGGTGCACGAGGACCCCGGCCACGACCGGCTCCGTGACCACGTCAGCGCCGTGCGGGGACGGATCACGCTGCGGTTCGGCTGGGCAGATGTGCACCGGCGCCCGTGCGTGAGCGCCGCCGCGGTCGCCGTCCTCCTCCGCCGCGCCGGCTGGCCCTCGTCGCCGACGCGCTGCGGACCGAAGTGCCGACTACCTGGTTGATTACTGGCCGCGGGCGACCACCGATCAACCAGGTAGTCGAGGTCGCTCCGCTGTCGGCGAACACCGCGGGGTGGGACGGGGACGGTGGGGCGGCGGTATCGTCAGGGTGGGCAGTGCGCCTGCCTGAGCCACGACACGGTCGCCCACGCCGGCCGTGACCCGAGGCCAAGAGGCTCAGACTCAGCGCGGCGGTGCAGGCTGCCCGGCGGAGTTCCGCCGTCCGATCGGTGCGGGCGTGGGTCGACGCCGGAGGTCTCGTGATGGCAGACGAAGCGGACAACCAGGACCCTCACCGCGCCGCGGAACCCGACAAGCAGGAGCCCCAACCCGACGGCCAGGCGCCCGGCCCCGCCGCGGAGGAGTCCGGCGGCGGGCAGGTCGGTTCGGGTGGACGGGCGCGGCGCGACCGGAAGCGCCGGCGCGCGATCAGGGCACACGCCGCGCAGGCCGGCATCGCCTACTCGGTCGCCGCCCGCCAGCTCGCCGGAGCCGGCGTCGGACCGGGTGAGAGCTTCGCGAGCCTCGGCCGGACCGTGTACCCGTCCGGCGTGCCGGGCCGGTGGACCATCATCGGCCGGGAGCTGCGACCCGCCGCGGTGAAGCTCCACGACACCCGCCGCGCCGCACGCCTCGCGGGTGGACGGGCCGCACACCTGGTGGAGCGGTTCCCCGCGGGTGAGAGCCACGCGGGTCCCTGCTACGCCGGTGATGGGCTCGAAGACCTCCTCGCCATGCTGTACCTGGTAGTGGTGCGGGAGGCGCCCGGGCTGGTCCCGGCCGCGATGGACCTCGCCTGGACCGCGGAGCTCGGGGAGGAGACGGCCGTCGACATGGAGTGCGCGGAGGTCGACCGGGCCGCCCGGCTGGTCCTCGACGACGGGGTCGCCGAGCTGTGGGGGCGGGTCGAGGACGCGTTGCGGGCGGGCCAGGACAACGCGAGCCCCGCGGTGCGGCACGACGCGGACCGGCTGACACTGGTCTGCCGCACGTTCACGATGCCGGTCGAGGGTGCTGACGGTGAGCCGTACGTGCTGCGCGCCCCCTGGGACGGCGCGGGTCAGGTGCTCGACGCGCTCCTCGTCGTCGCCGACGACGGTCACGCCCCGGGGACCAGGATCCGGCTCGCGGGGTCACCGTCGACCGGCACGATCGTCGGCGCGGCCTGGGGTGCGGTGGGGCCACCGCGGCGATACGACGTCCGCCTCGACACCGACCCCGGGACCCGCTCGATGCGCCCCGACGACCTCGTCGTCCTGCCCGGCCAGGAGTCCGACGCCGCAGCCCTCCAGGTCTGACCGGACCGACCGGCGCGCGACAGGCACAACGCCGCCAGACCAACCTCGCTGACCATCGTCTCGTGATCAAAGCCGCGGACCGGTCGCTCCGACGACCGGCACACGGCTTCGATCACGAGCAGGAGCCGGCCCGAGACCGGGTCACGCCCGGTGAGGAGGCGGGCAGGCGACACACGGCACCCGGCGCGACACACGAGCAGGCCCCGCGACCGGTCACGCCCGGTGAGGAGGCGGGCAGGCGACGCGCGGCGCGCGGCGCGACACACGAGCAGGCCCCGCGACTGGTCATGCCTCGGCGAGGAGGCGGGCGATCGGCAGGCGGCGCAGGGCACGCAGCGGGATCGTGGCCGCCGCGACGGTGACGAGCAGGCCGGCCACCGCGGCGCCGGCGGCCGCGAGCCAGACCGGGCCGGGCAGCGCCCCGCCGAGGGCGTAGGCCAGGCCGAGGCTGATCCCGGTGCCGAGGAGCGCGCCGACCGTCCCGAGCGCGACGGCCTCGTAGCCGGCGAGTCGCACGAGCAGGTGGTCGCCCCAGCCGCTGGCGCCGAGGAGGGCGAACTCGCCGGCCCGTTCGCGGATGCCGCGGTACAGCACGTCGGCGACCGCGGCCGCGCCGAGCAGGATCGTGAGCACGGCGGCGAGGTAGTCGGTGCCGCGGACCTGGACGGTGACCGCGTCGCCGAGGACGGTGCCGCTGACCGTGCCGCGGAAGCCGATGGTGAGCACGGCGAGGAACGTGAGCGCGGCGACGCCGATGGCGAGGCTGAGCACGCCGACCAGGGTGCGGCCGGGGGTGCGCAGCAGGTTCGTCCAGGCGAGGCCGGCGATCCTGCGCGGGGTGCGGGCCCGCCGGACCGTGCTGACCGCCGGCCGGACCGCGGCGACCGGGTCGGTGCGGTTGGCCCGCCAGGCGGGTTGCAGCGCGGCGAGGACGCTGAGCAGCAGCGCGGCCGGCACGGCGACGGCCGCGGCGGTCCATTGCAGGGTGATCCCGAGCGCCGGGGCGGCCGCGAGGGCGATCACGGTCCCGGCCAGGCCGGCGGACAGGCCGAGGGCCAGGGCCTCGGTCAGGACCAGGCCGAACAGCCGGCGGCCGGGCCAGCCGAGGCAGGCCAGGACGGCGAGCTCCGTGTGCCGGGCGCGCAGCGCGGCACCGGTGGCGTTGGCGACGGCGAGGACGCAGGCGACGAGGACCAGCCCGGCGAGCAGGAGGCTCTTGCGGTCGATCGCGGAGACGACCACGGTCGCGACGCCGGTGCGCAGCCACGGCTGGTCGACCGTCAGCGCGGGACGGCCGTGGACGCCGGCGGGCACGGCCAGGTCGGCGGGCGCGACGGACGAGCCGACGGTCAGGTCGACCCGCAGGCCGGTCGCCTGCTGGATGCGCTCGGCGACGGCCCGGACCCGCTCCTGCGACAGCTTGTCCATGCCGACGTCGCCGCTGACCCGCACCCGCACCGTGTTGATCGGCGCCTCGGCGAAGCCCGGCGACGCGGCCGCGGGCGGCGGTGCGTACGGCGGCTGGCGCAGCGCCGTCATCGCCGACAGGCTGGTGAGCAGCGTCGGCCGCGCCGCCGCGGGGCCGCCGATGTTGCCGCCGGGCAGCAGGGTCCGGTTGCCGAGGGCGGTGCGGGACGCGGCGTCGGCGCCGGTGAGGGCGGGGTCGCCGGTCAGCGAGGCCGGCAGCGTGGCCAGGGGCGGGCCGGCGTCGAGCTTCGCCGGGTCGAACGTGCCGATGCCCTGCAGCCTGACCGGCGGCACGGAGCCGGGGCCGGTGTATTCGGCGCCGACCCGGGGCAGGGCGCGGACGTGCGGATCGGTCAGCTCCAGGGGCAGCGGGTTGTACCAGACGCCGTTGTCGGCGGAGCCGCCCCAGTCGCCGGTCGCCGGTTGGGCCGCGCCGGCCGCGCCGGGCAGCCAGTACTGGCCGACCAGGGTCCGTCGCCGCGCCCAGTCGGGCGACCCGTCCGATGCGGGTGCGGAGAGGTCGGCGAGCAGCTGTCGGTAGACGTCGGAGACGTCCACGGTGCGTTCGTCGACGGTACCGCCGCGATCAGCCTCGAAGACGTCGAGCAGGTTGTCCAGGCGCACCCCGGCCGCACCCGAAGCGGCGGAACCGTCGGAGAGCCGGTCGATGCGCAGCTGCAACTGCCGGTCCACGGCGGGGGTCGTCGAGGCGAGGACGGGCACCTGGCCGGGGGTGGCGGGGCGGGTGAGGGCGGTGGTGTCGAGGCCGTTGAGGCGGGCCTCCTGCGCGGGGTCCACGGCGGCCATGACCATCGGCAGGCTGAACGCCACGTACACCTCGGCCCGTTGGGGCTGCTCGACGGTGGAGCGGGGATTGCTGGACCAGCAGGCCAGGTCCTTGCGGTGCTTCGGGTCGAGCGGGTCGGTCATGCCGATCGTGCGAGCGAGCGCCTCGCAGACCTCGGTGCGGGAGCCGTCGGCGCCGATCCGCCAGATGTGCTCGCGTTCGGGGATCTCGTCGCCGGTGTACATGCGGCCCTGCTCCCACGGCTCGCCGGGCTGGAGCTCCAGCTCGTCGCCGGTGGCCCAGAGGTAGACGGCGCCGTCGGTGGCGCTGGTCAGGCCGCGGTCGGAGAGCCAGGTCGGCAGGACCCGCAGCGCCTGCTGCGGCAGGCCGGGGCGCAGCTGCCCGGTGAGGTCGACGGGCAGGCGCACGGTCTGCATGAACGTGCCGACGGGAGCGAGCGGCGCGGCGACGTCGACGCCCGGCAGGGCCTGAATGTCGTGCCACTGCTGCAGGGTGATGCCGCCGTATCGGGTGCCGACCTGGTCGAACCCGATCTGCCCGGGGCCGGCGTCCGCGGGTCGCACGAGGATGTCGTACAGCGGGCGGAAGTTCGCCTGCACGGTGCCGGTCGCCCGCACCTGCGCGCCGCGGGCGGCGGACAGCAGCAGCGAGAACCCGGCGACCGCGATCGCGACGGCCAGCAGCGTGGCGACGAACCGCCCCCGCTGATGGCGTAGCTGTGCAAGGACCATCGATCTCTCCCCCCGTCAGAGAGCGCTCTCCGGCCAGCTTGCCGCTTGTCTCGACCGGCTGTCAACGCCTCGGCTATGGTTGATACGGCAGCGCGCCTGCCCGTGCCGCGGATCGACGGAGCCCACGCCTCCGCCGGCGGCCAAGAGGCTCCGACTCAGCGCATCCGTTCCGTGCGGATGCCGGGTGCGTGGGGCCCCGCCGAAAAGGCGTGATCGTCATGTTCGAGCGGTTCACCGACCGGGCCAAACGCGCCGTCGTGCTGGCGCAGGAGGAAGCCCGGATCCTCAACCACAACTCCATCGGCACCGAGCACCTGCTGCTGGGCCTCATCCAGGAGGGCGACGGCGCGGCGGCCAGGAGCATCGACGCCATCGGCGTGTCCGTCGAGGACGTGCGGCGGCAGGTCGAGGAGATCATCGGCCTGGGTTCGCAGGCGCCGGGTGCGCACATCCCGTTCACACCGCGGGCCAAGAAGGTCCTCGAGCTCGCGCTGCGCGAGGCGTTGCAGCTCGGGCACAACTACATCGGCACCGAGCACATCCTGCTCGGCCTCGTCCGGGAGGGTGAGGGCGTCGCGGCGCAGGTCCTGATCCGCCTCGGCGCCGACCTCAACCGGCTGCGCGCCCAGGTGATCCAGCTGCTGTCCGGCCACCCGTCCGCCCCGGTGCCCGACGCCACGTCGGTCCCCTCCTCCACCGTGCTCGACCAGTTCGGGGTGAACCTCACCGCGGCCGCCCGCGACGGGCTGCTCGACCCGGTGATCGGGCGGACCGCCGAGGTGGAGCGGGTCATCCGGGTGCTGTCCCGGCGGCGCAAGAACAGCCCGGTGCTGACCGGCGCGCCGGGCGTCGGCAAGACCGCCGTGGTGGAGGGCCTCGCGCAGCGCATCGTCGCCGGTGACGTGCCCGAATCACTCAAAGGGCGGCAGCTGTACACCCTGGACCTGGGCGCTCTCGTGGCCGGCTCGCGGTACCGGGGCGATTTTGAGGAACGGCTGAAGAAGGTCACCAAGGAGGTCCGCGGGCGCGGCGACATCATCCTGTTCATCGACGAGATCCACAACCTGGTCGGGGCGGGCGCGGCCGAGGGCGCGATCGACGCGGCGTCGCTGCTCAAGCCGCTGCTGGCGCGGGGTGAGCTGCGGACCATCGGGGCGACGACGGACGAGGAGTACCGGCGGTACATCAGCAAGGACGGGGCGCTCGACCGGCGCTTCCAGCCGGTGCCGGTCCCCGAGCCGACCGCGGAGGACACGGTGCTGATCCTGCACGGGTTGCGGGAGCGGTACGCGTCGCATCACGGAGTCACGTACACCGACGCGGCGCTGCGGGCGGCGGCGCTGCTGGCCGACCGGTACATCGCGGACCGGCACCTGCCGGACAAGGCGATCGACCTGCTCGACGAGGCGGGCACGGCCGGCGCCGCGGTCGTCGGCCCGGACGAGATCGCGGCGGTGCTGTCCACGTGGACCGGCATTCCCGTACACCGGCTGACCGAGCAGGAAAGCGCCCGGCTGCTGCGGATGGAGCAGACCCTGCACGAGGACCTGGTCGGGCAGGACCTCGCGGTGGCGGCGGTGTCCCGCGCGATCCGCCGGACCCGGGCCGGGCTGAAGGACCCGCGCCGCCCCGCCGGGTCGTTCATCTTCGCCGGGCCGTCCGGCGTCGGGAAGTCGTCCCTGGCCAAGGCCCTGGCGGGGTTCCTGTTCGGCACCTCCGACGCGCTGATCCAGCTGGACATGTCGGAGTTCCACGACCGGGCGACCGTGTCGCGGCTGGTCGGCGCGCCGCCCGGCTACGTCGGCTACGACGACGGCGGCCAGCTGACCGAGCAGGTGCGCCGCCGGCCGTTCTCGGTGGTGCTCTTCGACGAGGTGGAGAAGGCGCACCCGGACGTCTTCAACGCGTTGCTGCAGATCCTGGAGGACGGCCGGCTCACCGACGGGCAGGGCCGCGTCGTGGACTTCAAGCACACGGTGCTCATCCTCACGACCAACCTCGGCACCCGCGACCTGCAGCTGCAGGCGGGCTTCCAGTCCTCGGCGGTCCCGCAGTACGAGCGGATGCGCCAGAAGGTCGACGACGAGCTCAAGCGGCACTTCCGGCCGGAGTTCCTGAACCGGATCGACGACACGGTCGTCTTCCACCAGCTCGGCCCCGTCGAGGTCGCCGGCATCGTGGACCGGATCCTGCTGGACGTGGCGTCGCGGCTGGCGCTGCGCGACATCGGCCTGGTCGTGACGCCGGCGGCCCGGCAGCTGCTGGCCGAACGCGGCCACGACCCGGTGCTCGGCGCCAGGCCACTGCGGCGCACCGTGCAGCGGGAGGTCGAGGACCCGCTGTCATCGCAGATCCTGCTGGGTTCGCTGCGGGCCGGGGACACGGTGACCATCGACCGCGGTGAGGAGAGTCTCACGTTCACCACGCCCTCTCGCGTCACACCCTCTCGCGTACCGCTTGAGCAAGTGCTTAAATAGCTCCCGTTGAGCGACTGCTCAAACGACGGGGGTGAGTGGTGGCCGACACGAAGGAGCGCCTGGTCGACGGGGCGATCAAGGTCCTCGGCAGCGAGGGCCTCGCCGGGGCGTCCGCGAGGGCGATCGCCGCGGCGGCCGGCGTCAACCAGGCGCTCGTCTTCTACCACTTCGGGACCGTGGACCAGCTGCTCTCGGTCGCCTGCCGGCAGGCGACCGAGCGGCGGGTCGCGCTGTACCGTTCCCGCTTCGAGGCCGTGCAGAGCATCGGCGAGCTCCTCGACGTCGGCCGGCAGCTGCAGCGGACCGAGCGGGCCGAGGGCAACCTCGCGATCCTGGCCCAGCTGCTGGCCGGCGCGCAGACCGACGAGCGGCTCGCCCCGGCCGTCGCGGCCGGGCTCGAGCTGTGGATCACGGAGATCGAGTCGGTCCTCGGCCGGCTCACCACCACCTCGCCCGTCGCGGACCTCGTCGACGTGCCGGGACTGGCCAGGGTCGTCGCTTCCACGTTCATCGGGATGGAGCTGTACGGCGGCGTCGACCCCACCGGAGCGTCCGCGGCGGTCACGGCGCTGGAGCGGCTCGCCGTGCTGGTCGAGGTCGTGGACGGCCTCGGACCGGTCGCCCGCCGCGCCCTGCGCTCCACGCTGCGGCGGTCCTCCCGATGAGGATCCGGCTCGCCCGGGCGGCGGTGGCCGCGGTGTGGCTGTACGAGGGACTGTGGTGCAAGGTCGTGAGCGGTGACCAGCTCTCGATCGTCGCCGCCGTGCCGTTCCTGCCCACGGCCCTCGCCGCCGCCGCGCTGGCCGGCCTCGGCGTGGCCGAGACCGCGCTCGCGGTGTGGGTGCTCACGGGGCGACGGGCCCGCGCCGCCGCGATCGTGCAGACCGTCCTGCTCGTCGCGTTCAACGCCGGCGGGCTGCTGTTCGCGGGCGACCAGATCACCGACGCCGGCCGGATGCTGACGGCCAACGCGGCGCTGCTCGCCCTGGCGTGGCTCCTGACTGCTGTGCCCACTCATGACTAACCCCTGGCAGCGGGGCCGGCGCACGGTCGGGCGGAAACCGCAGGTCATGTTCGGCCGCATGTACGAAGATCCCGGCGCCGAGCTCAGCGTCTTCCCCGCCGGTGGCCGGGTCCTCGCGATCGCCTCCGCCGGCGACACCGCCGCCGCGCTGGCCCGGGCCGGGCACCGGGTCACCGCCGTGGACATCAGCGCCACCCAGCTCGCGTACGCCCAAGCCCGGCTCGCCGGCGCGCCCACCGCCACCGGCACCGCCGAGCGGCTGCAGGCCGTCGCCCGCCGGGCCGCCGGCGCGGTCCTGCCCGGCTGGCGCCCCGCTGCGATGACCACCTTCCTGCGCCTGCACGACCTCGACGCGCAGCGCGAGCACTGGCACCGGCACCTGGACCGCCCGCGGCTCGCCGCGCTGATGCGCCTCGCGTTCGCCTCCGCCGGGCTGGTCCGCCGGGACCTGTGGCGGTCGCTGCCGCCGAGGATGGACCTGGTCCTGCGCCGGCGCCTGGCCACCGGCCTGACCACCCACCCCAACGCCACCAACCCGTGGGCGTGGCGGCTGCTCCTGGGCCGCGACTGCCCAGCCGTCCCCGACCCGATCCGGGCCGCGGGCCGCGACTACCCAGCCGTTCCCGACCCGATCCGGGCCGACGGCGTCACGTGGGCGCACGACGCCGATGGCGTCACGCGGGCGCACGGCGACGACGGCGTCACGTTGGCGCACGGCGACGATGGCGTCGCGTGGGCGCACGGCGCCGACGGCATCACGTGGGCGCACGGCGACGTCGTGGAGCACCTGCGGTCGGTGCCGCGCGGCTGGTACGACGCCGCCACCCTCTCCAACGTCCTCGACGGCCCACCACCCGCCTTCGCCGCCGAGCTCCGCGCCGCCCTCAGCCACGGCGTCCGCCCCGGCGGCCCGGTCGTGCTGCGCACGTTCGGCAACACGCCGCCGCTACCCGGCGACCCTCTCCCCGACCGCTCCCTGCTCTGGGGCGCCGTCGTCCACCTCCACCCGCGCACCCTCCACCCGCGCACCCCCAACCCGCTCACCCCAGGAGCGTGACCATGCTGCAGGCCATCCGCCGGCACCCGCTGCCGATGCGCACCCGGTTCGGGCATTCGCTCGTGCTCACGTACGCGCTGCCCCCGGCCGTCCTCGAGCCGCTGCTGCCGGCCGGGCTGACCCTCGACACGTACACCACGCCGGGCGGAACCACGCACGGGTTCGTCGCCGTCGGCGTCGTGTCGACCCTCGGCCTGCGACCGGCACCGCTGCCGGCCGGGCTCGGCCTGGACGCCGTCCTCACCGGCTACCGGATCTTCGCCAGGTTCCCGACCCCGGCCGGGAAGACCATGCGCGGGCTGTACATCCTGCGCAGCGACACCCACCGGCCCGTGCTCGCCGCCGTCGGGAACCTGCTCACCAGATACCGGTACCACCTGGCCCGGGTCCGGCTCACCCTCGACGGCACGACGCTGACCGCGACCGTCGACAGCCGCGACGGCGGCGCGGACCTCACGGTCACCGCCGACCTCGCGTCCCGGCCCGCACCGTTGCCGCCCGGGTCACCGTTCGGCGCGGAATCGCCCGGGTCACCGTTCGACGCGCGGTCACCCGGGTCACCATTCAACCCCAGATCACCGTTCAACCCGGAATCGACCGGGTCACCGCTCGACGCGCGGTCACCCGGGTCACCATTCAACCCCAGGGCACCGTTCGACGCGGAATCGTCCGGGTCGACGTTCGACGCGCGGTCGACGTTCGACGCGCGGTCGACGTTCGACGCGGGGTCACCAGCGGCGTCAACGTTCGACGCGGAATCGACGTCCGCCAGGACCTGCAGTGGGGGTTCGGCGCGGCGTGACAGCCTCCTAGGCACCGTACACCACCCCCGGAAATCGATCTCCGAAAGCGTTGCGCACCAGTCACGCTCCGTTGGATCCGGTGCGGCGCGGAGGTTTGCCGGACCGTTGCCCTACACCTTCGATCACGAACCGGCGACCAACTCCATCGTCGTGGTCAAAGCTCACCGTACCGCGTGGACGCCCGAGCCCGTCGCCGTCCACGTCACCCGGCAGACCTTCCTGGAGCGCGGGCCGTTCGCCGGGACAACGCCGGTCCTGGCGCAGGCGTTCCACGTCGCCGACCTCGACTACGGCTGGCACCGCGGGGTCCGCCGGGCCCTGGACGGGAGCGTGCGATGACCCGGATGGTCCGCTACAACTGGCCCAAGTATGTCGCCGCCGTCGCCGCGCTGCTCATCGTCGCCGCCCTCCCCTGGCCGTGGCGGCTGCTCGCCGTCCCGGGGGCGGCCGGGGTCGCGGTCAGCCTCGTCGCGACCTGGTGGGTCTACGACCACAGCAGCCTGTACCACTGGCGCTGGGCACTCAACCTGATCCCCGTCCCGACGCGGTACGCGGTGGTCAGCACCGGGCTCGACGAGATCAGCCCCACGCTCCGCGGCCTGCTTCCGGACGCCGAGCCGACCCTGCTGGACTGCTACGACCCCGTGGTCATGACCGAGCATTCGGTACGCCGGGCACGGAAGCTGAACCCTCCCCCGGCCGGATCGGTACCCGCGTCGGCGGGCGCGCTGCCCGTCGCCGAGGCGGACCAGGACGCGGTGTTCCTCGCGTTCGCCGCGCACGAGCTCCGCGAACCCGCCCAGCGGCGGGCCCTGTTCGCCGAGGTGGCGAGGGTGCTGCGGCCCGGCGGGCACCTGGTGCTCATCGAGCACTGCCGCGACGCGGTCACCGTCGCCGCGTACGGGCCGGGCGCCTGGCACTTCTACCCGCGCCGGGAATGGCTCCGGCTGGCCCGTGCGGCCCGGCTCACCCCGGCCGGCGAGGCGACGATGACGCCGCTCGTGCGGGCCCTGGTGTTCCGGCGGTGAGCATCGAGATGCAGTTGCGGCTCGTCGGCGTCGTGCTCGTCGGCCTGGGTCTCGGCCATGTGGCGCTGCCGCGGGTGCTGGCCTGGCGGCCGCAGTTCGCCGCGCTGGCGCCGTTGACCAGGCACGTGCTGTACACCCACACCTTCTTCATCGGTGTCATGTGTGTGCTGCTCGGGCTGGCGCCGCTGCTGCTCGCCCCGGATCTCCTCGCGCCCGGCAGCCGGGTGCACTCGGCCGTGCTCGGCGCCGAGTGCGTGTTCTGGGGGCTGCGGTGGGCGGCCCAGTTCGTGGCGTTCCCGCCGGCGACCTGGCGCGGGTCGCGGCTGCACCGGGTCGGGTACGCCGGGTTCACGCTGCTGTGGACGTGGATCGTCGCGGTCTTCGCAGCGGCATTGTTCACACGCTGACCCGCCGCCACGGACCGGTGCGGGGGTGGGCGTGGTACAACGACGCGGTGACGGCAACGACGCTGTTCCAGCGCACCAGTGGACCCCCCGGCGCGCCGGTCCTGCTGCTCGGCGGTTCGCTGGGCAGCAACCTCGACATGTGGCGCCCCCAGCTGCCCGCGCTCGCCGATCTGCGGGTGGTGCGCTTCGACCACCGCGGCCACGGTGCGTCGCCGGCGCCGCCCGGTCCGTACCGCCTGGACGACCTGGGCCGCGACGTCCTGGCGCTGCTCGACCGGCTCGGCATCGCGAAGGCCTCCTACTGCGGCCTGTCGCTGGGCGGGATGGTCGGCATGTGGCTGGCCGCCAACGCCCCGGACCGGATCGAGCGGCTCGTGTTGATCTGCACCGCGGCGCACCTGCCGCCCGCCGACGGTTGGGCCGCCCGCGCCGAGCAGGTCCGCTCGGCCGGCATGGGCAGCATCGCCGACGCCGTCCTCGGTCGCTGGTTCACGCCCCGGTTCCGGGCGGCGTTGCCGGCGAAGGTCGCGCCGTACCGGGCGATGATCGCGGCGTGCCCGGCGGAGGGGTATGCGGGTTGCTGCGAGGCGATCGGCGGCATGGACCTGCGCGACGACCTGCCGAGGATCACGGCGCCGACGCTGGTCATCGCCGGCGCCGACGACCCGGCGACCCCGCCGGAGCACGGTGAGCGCATCCACGCGGGGATCGCCGGCAGCCGCCTGGTCGTGCTGCCGGGCGCCGCCCACCTCGCCAACGTCGAGCAGGCGGTGGTGATCGGCCAGCTCATCAAGGACCACGTCAGTGGATAGCCCCTCATCAAGAACCAAATCAAGAACCAAATCAAGAACCGCATCAGGTACCGCATCAAGGACCGCGTCGGTGGACAGCTTCGAGACCCACGTGACGGTGGACTTCGACGAGCGGCTGCCGGCGTGGGCCGCCGGGGCGGGCCTGAAGTACACGAGGATCCGGCTCGCCCGGGGCGCGACGACGGACCAGCCGATGCTGACCGGCACCGGCCACGGTGACCTGGCGGCGCAGCGCGCCACGGCGGAGGCCCTCGTGGACCGGTTGCGCGGCGACGGGTTCACGGTGCGGCGGGTGAAGATCGAGGCCGCGCCGTGGAACAGCGCGGTGCCGGTGGAGCCGGGTCCGACCGGCGAGTGCTACTTCGAGCACCACGTGAAGCTGGTCCTGCGCGGCGGGGACGAGCCCACGGGCACGAGCGCCGCGGGGACGTGGAAGGCCGGGAAGAGGAGCAGGCCCGGCGGGTCGCGGAGGCGCACGGCGCGCACCTGTCCCGCAACGCCCGGCGGGTCCGCGACGACGGCCGGCACGAGCGGTTCGTGACGCAGCGCTGCCGCGACATGGGTCGCCCGCAGGCCCGGGAGCGCCTCGACGCGCTGATCGCGGCCCTGACCGCCCATCGCCTGACACCGGTCGAGGTCGAGGAGGAGTACGTGCTGGTCGAAGTCGAGGAGGAGTACGTGCTGGTCGACGACAACCCGGAGCTGGACGCCGGATGGATCCGCTGACCGCCGCGCACCGGGACGTCCTCGACCACGTCCTGGCCGTCGTCGCCGGCGAACCGGTCGGCGACTCGCTCGTCCTGCGGGGCAGCATGACGATGCCCGCGTGGGTCGGCGGCCGGGCCCGCCCGCCGGGCGACCTCGACTGGGTGGTCCTGCCGGTGGTGGTGCGGGGGCTGGACGGCCGCGACCCGTATCCGTACGTGGAGCGGATCGACCCCGTCCAGTACTGGCCGGAGGCGACGCAGGGTGCCGGCCGCGCCCAGCCGTGGGAGTTCCAGGACGAGGCGACCGGTGGTGTCCGGGCCCTGCTGCCGCCGGACGGCCTGACCTGGATCCACGCGGCGGACATCGACGACGTCGACCAGCCGCACCTGACCGTGCTGGAGGCCCTCGAACGGCGGCCCCGGACGCCGGGCGGGGCGGTCCTCGACGTCGCCAACGCCGTGCCCGACGGTGAGTGGGACTACGCCGCCCACAACCTCGACTACCGCGAGTTCGCCGGTGCCCGGGTGCGCATCCCGTGGCGGGCCGGCGACCTGACCGGCGACGTCCAGCTCGACTTCTCCTACGACGAGACGCTGCCGGAGCCGCCGGTGCTGACCGCGGTCCCGCGCGGCTCGGGCGGCACCCCGACGACCGTGTGGACGGCGAGCCGGGCGCTGTCGTTGCTGTGGAAGCTGCGGTGGCTGGCGGACGACCTGGCCCGTGACGGCGCTACCCAAAGCAAGGACGTCTACGACGCGGTGCTGCTGGGCGAGCTGGAGGGTGTCAACCTCTCACCCCGGCTGCGCCGCCTGCTGCCGTCCCTCGACCCGGCCGCGGTCCGCACGATGGCCGTCGACTGGTCCGGCCACCCCGTCCACGACCCGGAGAGCTGGCTGGACCGCCTGGCGTGGGCGGTCCAGCAGCACTGCGAGAACTACGAGACGGACCGGTAGACGTCCAGGGTCTGCTGGGCGATCGCCGACCAGGAGAAGTGGTCCAGGGCCCGCTGCCGCCCGGCCCGGCCGAACTCGGCGGCCCTGGCCGGCTCCTCCAGCAGCTCGTTCATCGCGTCGGCGAGGTCGCCGACGAACTTGGCGTCGTCCAGTGGCGTGCCGGATCCGTCGCTGACCTGTTCGATCGGCACGAGCAGACCGGTCGACCGGTCCGCGACGACCTCCGGGATGCCTCCGGTGGCGGTCGCCACGACCGCGGTCTGGCAGGCCATGGCCTCGAGGTTGACGATGCCCATCGGCTCGTAGATCGACGGGCAGACGAACAGCGTGGCGTGGGTGAGGACCTGGATGACCTCGCGTTTCGGCAGCATCTCCTGGACCCAGATGACGCCGGAGCGGGTGGCCCGCAGGTCGTCGGCGAGCGCGGTCACCTCGGCCGCGATCTCCGGGGTGTCGGGGGCCCCGGCGAGCAGGACCAGCTGCACGTCGGCGGGGAGCCGCCGGGCCGCCCGCAGCAGGTACGGCAGGCCCTTCTGGCGGGTGATCCGGCCGACGTAGACGACGCTGGGCCTGGTGGGGTCGACGCCGAGCCGGGTCATGACGTCGGTGCCGGGGTCCGGCGCGTACTGCTCGGTGTCGATGCCGTTGTAGATGACGTGGACGCGGTCGGGGTCGACGCGGGGGTACGCCTTGAGCACGTCGGCCTTCATCCCGGCGGAGACGGCGACGACGGCGTCGGCGGCCTCGATCGCGGTCCGCTCGCACCAGGAGGAGAGCGCGTAGCCGCCGCCGAGCTGGTCGGCCTTCCAGGGGCGCAGCGGCTCGAGGCTGTGGCTGGTGATGACGTGCGGGACGCCGTGCAGGAGTTTGGCGGTGTGCCCGGCGAAGTTGGCGTACCAGGTATGGCTGTGCACCAGGTCGGTCCCGGCCGCACCCGCGGCCATCTCCAGGTCGACACCCATGGTCCGCAGGGCAGCATTCGCTCCCGAAAGACCGGAGGGGTCCTGGTAACCGATCACGCCGGCTTCGCTGCGAGGGGCGCCAAAGCAGTGCACTCGCACGTCCAGAGGTAGGCGGCGCAGTTCACGCGCCAGGTACTCCAGGTGAACGCCGGCTCCGCCGTAGACGTCCGGGGGATACTCTCGAGTTAACAGGTCCACGCGCACATCGGAAGACTAATCCTGTTCGTCTGGCGCAACACGCCGGACACGTTTAGCGTCTCGACCATGGCCGCCAAAAAAGTCCTCGCGATCGTCCTCGCCGGCGGCGAGGGCAAGCGATTGATGCCCTTGACCGCTGACCGGGCGAAGCCGGCCGTGCCGTTCGGCGGGATCTACCGCCTGATCGACTTCGTGCTGTCGAACCTGGCCAACGGCGGCTACCTGAAGATGGTCGTGCTGACCCAGTACAAGTCGCACTCCCTGGACCGGCACGTGACCAAGACGTGGCGGATGTCGACGCTGCTGGGCAACTACGTGACGCCGGTGCCGGCGCAGCAGCGGCTCGGGCCGCGCTGGTTCGCCGGGTCCGCGGACGCGATCTACCAGAGCCTGAACCTCATCAACGACGAGCGGCCCGACTACGTGATCGTGTTCGGCGCGGACCACATCTACCGGATGGACCCGGAGCAGATGATGCGCCAGCACATCGAGTCGGGGGCGTCGGTGACGGTCGCCGGGATCCGCCAGCCGCTGTCCAGCGCCGACCAGTTCGGGGTGATCGAGGTCGCCGACGACGGAAGGCAGATCTCCGCGTTCCGGGAGAAGCCCCGCGACGCCAGGGGCCTGCCGGACGCGCCGGATGAGATCTTCGCGTCGATGGGCAACTACATCTTCACGACCGCGGCGCTGATCGAGGCGGTCACCCGCGACGCGCAGGACCCGTCCAGCAAGCACGACATGGGCGGCAACATCATCCCGTACTTCGTCGACAAGCACGAGGCGGCCGTCTACGACTTCAGCAACAACGTCGTGCCGGGCAGCTCGGAGCGGGACAAGGGCTACTGGCGCGACGTCGGGACCCTGGACTCGTTCTACGAGGCCAACATGGATCTCATCGCCGTGCAGCCGGTGTTCAACCTGTACAACTTCGAGTGGCCGATCTACACGGGCAACAGTCCGTGGCCGCCGGCGAAGTTCGTGCACGGCTGGGGTGAGCGCGTGGGGCGGGCGGTCGGCTCGATGATCTCCCCCGGGGCGGTCATCTCCGGTGCGCTGGTGGAGAACTCCGTCGTGTCCCCCAACGTCAAGGTCCACTCGTGGGCGCACGTCGAGGGTTCGGTGCTGATGGAGGGCGTCGACATCGGGCGGCACGCCGTGGTGCGCAACGCCATCCTGGACAAGAACGTGATCGTGCCCGAGGGCGCCGAGATCGGCGTCGACCTGGAGAAGGACCGGACCCGCTACACGGTGTCCGAGGGCGGGATCGTGGTCATCGGCAAGGGTCAACGCATCGAGCCGTAGCAAATCGTCGCTGACGCTGCCAACCCCGCGCGGATTCGATACGGTGAGGATCATGGGTACCCCGACACCCGAGAAGCTCGACATCGCCCGGACCGACACCGAGACCGCGCTCGCCACCGAGGATCCGGTGGTGGTCGCCGACGCGCCCGCGAGCACCTGGCAGGCCGCCACCGGTCCCGGCGTGGTGACCGGCAACCGGTTCCCGATCGAGCAGGTCACCCCGCAGGTCGAGGGTGGCCGGTTCCCGGCGAAGGCCGTCGTCGGGGAGCTGGTCCCGGTGACCGCGGTCGCCTACCGCGAGGGTCACTCGATGATGGGCTGCAACGTGGTCCTCATCGGCCCGGACGGCAGGGAGGGCCCGTTCACCCGGATGGGACCGGGTGCGCCGGGCACCGACCGCTGGCACGGCACGATGCGGCCCGACGCGGTCGGCGCGTGGACGTTCGCGGTCGAGGCGTTCTCCGACCCGTATCTGACCTGGCACGACGCGGTGACCAAGAAGATCGGCGCCGGGCAGGGCCTGCAGGACCTCGGCAACGACCTGGCCGAGGGCGCGGTGCTGCTCAACCAGGCGGCGACCGGTGTCCCGGCGGCCGAGCGGGGCCGGGTGACCGGCGCGGCGCAGGCCCTCGCGGACGCGTCGATCCCGTTGTTCGCCCGGGTCTCCCCCGCGCTCGGCCTGACCGACGTGCTGTGGCGGTATCCGGTGCGCCAGCACGTGACCAGGTCCAAGGAGCTGCCGATCTGGTGCGACCGCCAGCGGGCGCTGTTCTCCGCGTGGTACGAGTTCTTCCCCCGGTCCGAGGGCGCCGTCGTCGACGAGCACGGAAAACCGGTCACGCACGGCACGTTCGCGTCCGCGACACCGCGGCTGCAGCAGGTCGCCGACCTCGGGTTCGACGTGGTGTACCTGCCGCCGATCCACCCGATCGGCCGGGTGAACCGCAAGGGTCCGAACAACACCCTGGTCGCCGGCCCGCAGGACATCGGCTCGCCGTGGGCGATCGGCGCCGCCGAGGGCGGCCACGACACGATCCACCCGGACCTCGGCACCCTGGAGGACTTCCGGGCGTTCGTCGCCGCCGCGCACGAGGCCGGCGTGGAGATCGCGATGGACCTGGCGCTGCAGTGCGCGCCGGACCACCCGTGGGTCACCGAGCACCCCGAGTGGTTCACCACCAGGGCGGACGGTTCGATCGCGTACGCGGAGAACCCGCCGAAGAAGTACCAGGACATCTACCCGCTGAACTTCGACAACGACCCGCTCGGCATCCGGGACGAGGTGCTCCGGGTCGTGCTGCACTGGGTCGAGAACGGCGTGAAGATCTTCCGGGTCGACAACCCGCACACCAAGCCGGTCGGGTTCTGGCACTGGATCATCGACGAGGTCAAGTCGGTCGAGCCCGACGTGCTGTTCCTGGCGGAGGCGTTCACCCGGCCCGCGATGATGCACGGCCTCGGCAAGCACGGCTTCACCCAGTCCTACACGTATTTCACCTGGCGGGTGCAGGCGTGGGAGCTGCGGGACTACGTGCAGGAGCTGATCGCGGCCGCGGACTACATGCGGCCCAACTTCTGGCCGAACACGCCGGACATCCTGCCCGAGCATCTGCAGCACGGCGGCCCGCCGATGTTCAAGATCCGGGCGGTCCTGGCGAGCCTGCTCAGCCCGTCCTGGGGCATGTATGCGGGCTTCGAGCTGTTCGAGCACCTGCACCGGCCGGGTTCCGAGGAGTACCTCGACAACGAGAAGTTCCAGCTGCGTCCGCGCGACTGGGCCGCCGCCGAGGCCGCCGGGGAGTCCCTGGCGCCGTACCTCAGGAAACTCAACCACGTCCGCCGGGACAACCCGGCGCTGCACTGGTTGCGCAACACGGTGTTCCACGGCATCGACAACGAGCAGGTCCTGTGTTTCTCGAAGCGGGACCCCGACAGCGACAACACCGTCCTGGTCGTGGTGTCGCTGGATTCGCAGAACGTCCAGTGGGGTAACACCACCCTGGACATGCCCGCGCTCGGTTTCGACTGGCACGAGCGGTTCACGGTGCGCGACGAGCTCACCGGTGCGACCTTCGACTGGGGACAGCACAACGCGATCCGGCTCGACCCTCTCTACGAGCCGGCGCACGTGTTCACGGTGCACCGTCACCGGTAACAAGCAAGGTAGGTGGCAGCATGACGGATCCGGTCGAAGGCACCCACGTCACGGACGGCACGGTCGAACATCCATCCGCCAGTGACTTCGGCAACGCGCGAATCCTGCCGAAGGACGAGACCTGGTATCAACGCGCGGTGTTCTACGAGGTGCTCGTGCGGGCGTTCGCCGACTCGAACGCCGACGGCTCGGGGGACCTTCAGGGCCTCATCGGCCAGCTGGACTACCTGCAGTGGCTGGGCGTCGACTGCCTCTGGCTGCCGCCGTTCTACGACTCGCCGTTGCGTGACGGCGGCTACGACATCCGCGACTTCTACAAGGTGCTGCCGGACTTCGGCACCGTCGAGGACTTCGTGGAGCTGCTCGACGCGGCCCACAAGCGTGGCATCCGGGTCATCACCGACCTGGTCATGAACCACACGTCGGACTCGCACCTGTGGTTCCAGGAGTCGCGGCGGGACCCGACCGGGCCCTACGGCGACTACTACGTGTGGAGCGACGACAACACCGCCTACTCCGACGCGCGGATCATCTTCGTGGACACCGAGGAGTCGAACTGGACGTTCGACCCGGTGCGCCGGCAGTTCTACTGGCACCGGTTCTTCCACCACCAGCCGGACCTCAACTACGAGAACCCGGAGGTCCAGCGGGAGATGCTGGACGTGCTGCGGTTCTGGCTCGGGCTCGGCATCGACGGGTTCCGCCTCGACGCGGTGCCGTACCTGTTCGAGGACGAGGGCACCAACTGCGAGAACCTGCCGGCGACGCACGAGTTCCTGCGCCGCTGCCGCAAGGTGGTCGACGACGAGTTCCCCGGCCGGGTCCTGCTCGCCGAGGCCAACCAGTGGCCGGCCGACGTCGTGCAGTATTTCGGCGACGGCGACGAGTGCCACATGGCGTTCCACTTCCCGCTGATGCCGCGCATCTTCATGGCGGTGCGCCGCGAGTCGCGCTTCCCGATCTCGGAGATCCTGGCGCACACGCCGGAGATCCCGGCGAACTGCCAGTGGGGCATCTTCCTGCGCAACCACGACGAGCTGACCCTCGAGATGGTCACCGACGAGGAACGCGACTACATGTACGCGGAGTACGCCAAGGACCCGCGGATGCGCGCGAACGTCGGCATCCGGCGGCGGCTGGCGCCGCTGCTGGAGAACGACCGCAACCAGATCGAGCTGTTCACGGCGCTGCTGCTGTCGCTGCCGGGTTCACCGGTGCTGTATTACGGCGACGAGATCGGCATGGGCGACAACATCTGGCTCGGCGACCGCGACGGTGTGCGCACCCCGATGCAGTGGACGCCCGACCGCAACGCCGGGTTCTCGCAGGCGAACCCGGGGCGGCTGTACCTGCCGGCGATCCAGGACCACGTGTACGGGTACCAGTCGATCAACGTCGAGGCGCAGAAGGAGAGCTCGACGTCGGTGCTGAACTGGACCCGGACGATGCTCGCGGTCCGGCGCAGGCACGAGGCGTTCGCCGTCGGCACGTTCCGGGAGCTCGGCGGGTCCAACCCGTCGGTCCTCGCATATGTGCGCATCCACGACGAGGATGTGGTGCTGTGCGTCAACAACCTGTCGCGCTTCCCGCAGCCGATCGAGCTCAACCTGCAGCAGTGGGCCGGGTTCACCCCGATCGAGCTCACCGGTCACGTCCAGTTCCCGAACGTCGGGCACCTGCCCTACCTGCTCACCCTGCCAGGCCACGGCTTCTACTGGTTCCAGCTGTGCGGCCCGCCGGCTGAGCAGAGCTGAGGAGAGACACCCATCATGACTGCCCTGCCGTTCACCGACTGGCTGCCGCATCAGCGGTGGTACGCGGGCCGTAACCGCACCCTGACCGACGTCCGCCCGGCGGTCGTCACGCCGCTGCCCGACCAGGTCGACCACGTGCTGCTCGACGCGCACTACGAGGACGGCGGCACCGAGCGCTACCAGGTGTTCGTCGGCTGGGACCTCAACGTCATCAGCGAGCTGCAGGCCGCGGCGCTGATCGGCGCCGACGGCGACCACACCGGCTCCGACGCCCTCTACGACGAGCAGTGCGCGCAGCGGCTCCTCGGCCTGATCGACACCGGTGCGACCGTCGACGGGGTCCGGTTCGTGCCGGAGCCGGGGGTGGCGCTGCCGGTCCAGGCGCCGGCCCGGGTCGTGGACGCGGAGCAGAGCAACACCAGCGTCGTGTTCGACAGCGCCGCGATCCTCAAGGTCTTCCGGCGGGTGTCCCCCGGCATCAACCCGGACCTGGAGCTCAACCGGGTCCTCGCCCGGGCCGGCTGCCCCAACGTGGCCCGGCTCCTCGGCGCGGTCGAGAGCAGCGACCCCGACGGCGCACCCGTCACGCTCGCCATGGTCACCGAATACGCGCAGAACTCCGCCGAGGGCTGGGCGATGGCCGCGACCAGCGCCCGGGACCTGTTCGCCGAGCACGACCTGAACCCGGAGGAGGTCGGCGGCGACTTCGCCGGCGAGTCGTGGCGGCTCGGTGAGGCGGTCGCGCACGTGCACCGCACCCTCGCCGTCGAGCTCGGCTCCGAGGTGGCCCCGGCACCGGCCGGGGCGATGCTGGCCAGGCTCGACGCCGCGGTGCAGGCGGTGCCGCAGCTGGCCGAGTTCGTGCCGGGCGCGCAGGCGATGTTCCGCGACGCCGGCGACGACCCGATCAAGGTCCAGCGCATCCACGGAGACCTCCACCTGGGCCAGGTGCTGCGCACCCCCGAGTCGTGGCTGTTGATCGACTTCGAGGGTGAGCCGGGGGTACCGGTGGAGCAGCGCCGCCGCCCCGACTCGGTGCTGCGCGACGTCGCCGGGATGTTGCGCTCCTACGAGTACGCGGCCTACCAGCTGCTCGTCGGCGAGGAGGGCGACGAGGCCCTCGCCGAGCGGGCCCGGCAGTGGGTGGACCGTAACCGGACCGCCTTCTGCGACGGTTATGCTGCCGCCGCCGGCTACGACCCCCGCGAGGACCAGGCGTTGCTGTGCGCCTACGAGCTGGACAAAGCGGTCTACGAGACCGCCTACGAGTCCCGGCACCGGCCGACCTGGCTGCGGATCCCCCTGCAGTCCATCGAGCGGCTGGTCAAGGGCTCCTTGACGGAACCCAGGTGACGGAGCTTATGAATCTCGACGACCTCATCGCCGGCCGGTCCCATGACCCGCACGGCATCCTCGGCGCCCACCCAGTGGGAGGTGACCGTGCCGACACGACCGTGATCCGGGCGTTGCGCCGGGGCGCCGGCACCGTCGCGGTCGTGGCCGACGACGAGCGGTACCCGATGCGGCAGGTGCACGGCGAGGGCGTCTTCGAGGCCGAGCTGCCCGGCATCGTCACCGACTACCGCATCGACGCCGACGGGGTGGTGACCGACGACCCGTACCGGCACCTGCCGACCGTCGGCGAGCTCGACCTGCACCTGATCCAGGAGGGCCGGCACGAGCGGCTGTGGACGGTCCTCGGCGCGCAGACCCGCCCCGGCGGGGTCGCGTTCGCGGTGTGGGCGCCGAACGCCCGCGGGGTCCGGGTCGTGGGCGACTTCACCGGCTGGGACGTGCACGCCGGCTGGCCGATGCGCTCCCTGGGCGGCAGCGGCGTGTGGGAGCTGTTCGTGCCCGGCGCGCAGGCCGGCCACCGGTACAAGTTCCGCCTGCTCACCCCCGACGACGGCTGGGTCGAGAAGGCCGACCCCCTGGCGCAGCACACCGAGGTCCCGCCGGCGACGGCGTCGGTGGTGTACCGCTCCGGCTACGACTGGAAGGACGGCGACTGGCTCGCCCAGCGCGCCGAGCGCCGCACCCACGAGGCGCCGGTCAGCGTCTACGAGGTCCACCTCGGCTCGTGGCGGCCCGGTCTGTCCTATGTGGAGCTCGCGGACCAGCTGACCGAGTACGTCAGCGACCTCGGCTTCACCCACGTCGAGTTCCTGCCGGTCATGGAGCACCCGTTCGGCGGCTCCTGGGGCTACCAGGTCACCGGCTACTACGCGCCGACGGCCCGCTTCGGCAACCCCGACGAGTTCCGCTACCTGGTGGACCGCCTGCACCAGGCCAACATCGGCGTCATCCTCGACTGGGTCCCGGCCCACTTCCCGAAGGACGCCTGGGCCCTGGCCCGTTTCGACGGCACCCCGCTGTACGAGCACGGCGACTGGCGGCGCGGCGAACACCCCGACTGGGGCACCCTGATCTTCGACTTCGGCCGCTCCGAGGTCCGCAACTTCCTCGTCGCCAACGCCCTCTACTGGTGCGACGAGTTCCACGCCGACGCGCTGCGGGTCGACGCCGTCGCCTCCATGCTCTACCTCGACTACTCCCGCGAGCACGGGCAGTGGGCCCCGAACCAGTACGGCGGCCGGGAGAACCTCGACGCGATCTCCTTCCTGCAGGAGGCGAACGCGACCGTCTACAAGCACCACCCCGGGATCATGATGATCGCCGAGGAGTCCACGGCGTGGCTCGGCGTCACCCGCCCCACCGACGCCGGCGGTCTCGGCTTCGGCTTCAAGTGGAACATGGGCTGGATGCACGACACCCTGACCTACGTCGCCAAGGACCCGGTGTACCGCCAGTACCACCACAACCAGATGACGTTCGCCACGGTGTACGCCTGGAGCGAGAACTACCTGCTGCCGATCAGCCACGACGAGGTCGTGCACGGCAAGGGTTCCCTCGTCGGCAAGATGCCCGGCGACCTGTGGAAGAAGCTGGCCAACGCCCGCGCGCTGCTGGCGTACATGTGGTCCTTCCCCGGCAAGCAGCTGCTCTTCATGGGCTGCGAGCTCGGCGACGAGCAGGAGTGGAGCGAGGAACGCGGTCTGGACTGGGGCCTGCTGCACGACCCGCAGCGCGCCGGCCTGCAACGCCTGGTCCGCGACCTCAACGGCGTCTACGCCCGCACCTCGGCCCTGTGGAGCCAGGACATCACCCCCGACGGCTTCCGCTGGATCAACAACGAGGACTCCGGCGGCAACGTCTTCTCCTACCTGCGCTGGGGCACCGACGGCTCCGCGGTCGCGGTCGTCGTCAACTTCGCCGCCCACCCGCACGAGGGCTACCGCGTCGGCCTGCCCTTCACCGGCCGCTGGGCGGAGATCCTCAACACCGACGCCGACGTCTACGGCGGTTCGGGCGTGGGCAACATGGGCGCCGTCGAGGCCACCGCCGTGCCGTGGAACGGCCTGCCGGCCTCCGCCGAGCTCCGCGTCCCGCCGCTCGGCGCCCTCTGGCTCAAGCTCGGCTGACCCGCCCGCCGCTAAATCGGGTGCGACCGGCACCCGGCGGCGGGTATACAGCATCGATGAGCGAAGAGACCCTGGCCGGCGGCAACACCGTCGGTGCGGTGCGGATCGGCGACGTGGTCCACAAGGAGGCGTCGCCGTGGACGCCGACGGTGCACGCGGTGCTGCGGCACCTGGAGGACGCCGGGTTCGACGGCGCGCCCAGGGCGCTCGGCTTCGACGACCAGGGCCGCGAGATGCTCACCTACCTGCCCGGGGAGACCGCCGCCGGCCGGTTCCCGTGGCCGGCGTGGACGTTCACCGACGCGACGCTCACCCAGGTCGGCCGGTGGCTGCGCCGCGTCCATGACCTGACCGCCGGTTTCGTGCCGGCGGCGGACGCCCAGTGGTTCGCCGGACGGACGATGCGACCCGGTGACATCATCGGCCACCAGGACGCGGCCCCGTACAACGCGGCGGTCCTCGACGGTGACCGCCTCGTCGGCTTCTTCGACTGGGACACCGCGGGTCCGTCGACGCGGGAGTACGACCTGGCGCTCTCGGCGCTGTGGTGGGTGCCGCTGTGCCCGGCGGACGTGGCCGACGGGCTGGGCTTCCACGACAACGCGGACCGGTCCCGGCGCGTGCATCTGCTGCTCGACGCGTACGGCTACGACGGTGACCGGCCCGCCTTCGGCGAGGTGTTCGTGCAGCGGGCGCGGCGGCAGGCCGCGATCATGCGGGAGATGGCCGCCGCCGGGGACCGGGCCGCGATCGCGCTGCTGCCGGTCGCGGGCTACATCGAGGCGTCCGCGGCCGACATCGAGGCGCAACCGGCCGGCTTCTGGACCCGCTGACCAGGTGCTGACCAGGCGCTGACGGGTGCGTCACGGCAGGAGCTCGACGTACCCGTCACCGCCGTGCACCCGGATCCGCTGCCCGTCGGCGATCAGCCGGGTGGCGTCCACGACACCGACGACCGCCGGCAGGCCGTACTCCCGGGCGATCACCGCGCCGTGGGTCATCGCCCCGCCGACCTCCGTCACCAGGCCCGCGACGGCGACGAAGAGGGGCGTCCAGCTCGGGTCGGTGTGGGTGGTGACGAGGATGTCACCCGCCTCCAGGTCGGCCTCGGCCAGGTCGACGATGACGCGGGCGCGGCCTTCGACGGTCCCGGCGGAGACCGGCACGCCGATCAGGGCGCCGGCCGGCACGTCGTCGCGGCGGTACGCCCCGGTGAGGGCCTCGCCGTCGGACGTCAGCACCCGGGGTGGCGTGAGCGCGTGATAGGACCGGAACGCGTCCTTGCGGCGGTGGATCAGCTGGTGATCCACCCGGTTCGAGCGCACGGCGTCGTGGAACTCGGCGAACGTGAGGTAGAAGACGTCCTCCCGCTCGGGCAGGACACCGGCCCGCACGAGCCGGTCGGCCTCGGCCAGCAGGGCCTGCTTGTAGACGAAGTAGCGGCTGATGATGCCGTACTTCGGGTACTCCCGGTAGCCGATGAACGTCCGGACCCGGTCGATCATCCGCTTGGTCTCGGCGGCCTTCCGCTCACCGTCCGGCAGGGCCAGCAGCCGGGCCAGCACCTCCTGCTCCTTCTGCTGCGCGTCGCGCCGTCCCTGCTCGAAGCGGCGCCCGGCGGCGCCCGGCGCGAAGAGCTTGACGTTGTCGAGGATCAGCGGCACCAGCGTGCTGGGGCGTTCCCGCCACCGCGGCCGGGTGATGTCGATCTCGCCGACGCAGCGCATGCCGTAGCGGTCGAGGTAGGCCTCGATGGCGTCGCGCGCCTCGGTCCCGCCCGCGAGCTTCGGCAGCTCGTCCAGGAAACCGTCGTCCCCGACGTCCCGCAGGTACGCCACCACCTGCGGATGCGGGCGGACCGCGTCGGCGACGTCGAGCAGCGCCAGTCCCATCTCCGACGTGATGTTGCCGGGGGCGGACAGCGTGAGGGTGTCGGCCGCGTTCTTCTCGCCCAGCCATTCCAGCAGTTGGTCGTTGAGCCACCAGGTGGCCTCCATCCCCGCCATGATCGCCTGGAAGTTCAGCGGCTCGCCGAGGACCCGCTTGTGCTCCTGGAAGGCCTCCAGCAGGAAGTCGAACAGCGCCGGTCCGCTCACCGTCGCGATGTCGCGGCGCAGCGCGGCGATGGACGCCTCGCTGCGCTCGATCAGTCCGGTGACGATGGCCGGATCGGTCCCGATCGGCGCCGGTGCGGCACCCGGTGGCCGGCCGGGCGCCGGGTCCGGCCGCGGGTCGGGTTGCGTCGGCACGAAGTCGTCGCGGTCCAGGACGGTCTCCAGCGCGTCCCTGACCAGCGGATCGCCCTTGCCCATGACCTCCAGGAGCGCGGCGCGGCCCGCGGGTGTGGCCAGGCGCCCGGTGACGTCGACGAACAGCCGCCCGCCGGCCTCGTGCATCGCCACCATGGCCGTCAGCTGCCAGCACGACAGCCCCAGGGGCTTCATGGGGTCGGTCATCATCTGCCCGTGACCGACCGAGACGTAGACGTGGGGCTCCTGGTCGCCGGTCTCGGGGATGGGGAACAGCGTGGTGATCGGCCGGCTCTGCACGATCTGGAAGTCGTCGCCGGCCAGGCACCACTCGATGTCCTGCGGGCGGCCGAACTCCGCCTCGATCCGCCGGCCGAGCCGCACGAGCCGCACGACCTGCGCGTCCGTCAGCGCCGGCTGGTCGCGCCGGTGCGGGTCGACCGCCACCTCCTGCGTCCCGCCCGCCGGCAGGGGCTGGACGGCGCGCAGTTTGGCGGCGACCGACCTGGCGACGATCTCGCCGTCGCGCACCTGGAAGACGTCCGGGTTCACCAGCCCGGAGACCAGGGCCTCGCCGAGGCCGAACCCGGCGTCCACGGTGGCGACCTTCCGGTTGCCCGTGACGGGGTCGGCGGTGAACAGGATGCCGGACGCGTCCGGAAACACCATGCGCTGCACGACCACGGCCATGTGCACCGTGCGGTGGTCGAAGCCGTTGCGCAGCCGGTAGGTCACGGCCCGCTCGGTGAACAGCGACGCCCAGCACCGGGCGATGTGCCGGAGGATCTCGGCCGGCCCCACGACGTTGAGGAACGTGTCCTGCTGGCCGGCGAAGGAGGCCGTCGGCAGGTCCTCCGCCGTCGCGCTGGACCGCACGGCGTAGGCGGCGTCCTCACCGTGCCGCGCGAGCGCGCCGGCGACCGCCGCCGCCAGGTCGGCCGGGATGGTGACGCCTTCGACGGTCCGGCGGATCCGCGCGCTGAGCGCGCCGATCGCGTCCCGGTCGTCCGGGTCCAGGCGCGCCAGCCGGTCGAGCTGTTCGTCCATCGCCGGCGCCTCCGCCAGGATCTGCCGGTAGGCGGCCGTCGTCACGCAGAACCCGGACGGCACCCGGACGCCGTCGATCCGCGCCAGCCCGCCCAGGTGCGCGGCCTTGCCCCCGACGGCCGCGACCTGCGTCGCGTAAACCTCTTGAAGATCCACCACAGCCATGCCGCGCCCCCACTTCCCCATCGGCGCCGTGCCCGGCCGCCGATTCTGCGCCACGACCCGGGTCTTGCCGCAAGCCCCCTGGTGCGCTATACGTTAGAAGTGGCAGGGAGTTGATTTCTCCTTGCCTTCTGCTGTTTCAGGACGCCTTCTGCTTCAGGGCGAGGTCGGCTGGGCGGCGTAGAGGCTGTCGAAGACGGGCAGCGGGTTCAGGGCGGTGTAGGACCTGGCCCGGTCTCCCGCGATCAGCGCCGAGCAGGTCGGGTCGACGATCACCACGAGGGGCTGCTGCTCCGGCAGTGTGAACACCAGGCTCAGCTGCACCGGCAGGGTGATCGGCAGGCAGGCCTGATCCGCCGGGACCGCCGGCAGCGCGTTGAGCACCGCGGCGAGCTGGTCGACACCGGTCGTGAGGACCTTCGGCGCCGCCACGGCGGTGGCCGACCGGCCCGGGCGTCCCGTGGCCAGCGGCGTCTCGCACCGGGTCACGGTGGTCGCGCCGGCCGGGACGAGCGGGCCGCCGGCGTCGGTCGGCGGCGCACCGCCGCCGACCCGGATCCGCACCTCGGCGCAGTTCACCGTGGTCCAGACGGCCCCCGACGCGAACGGTGACGCCGCCGCGGAGGGCGTCGCCATCGACGGAGACGCCATCGGCGGCGAAGCCATTCCGGAGCCGAAGCCAGAGCCGGAGACCGAGACGGATGCCGACGGGTCGACCGGCATCGCCCGGTCCGCCCGGGCGGGCCCGGCCGGCGGCGGCCCGGCGAGCGGTGCCGCCAGGGGCGGGCCGGCCGGCGTGCCACCCTGGGCGCCGGCCAGCATCGCGGTGCCGCTCGCGAACACCACCGCGGCGACCGCCACAAGGGCGGCGGGGACGGCCATGCCCTCCAGGCTAGGCGGGCTGCGCGGCGCCGGTGGCGGGTTGCCAGGGCTGCACCCAGGGGGTCGCCGGCCAGCCCTCGGCGGCGGCCATGAGCGGCCAGCAGGTGGCGCCGTCGACGGCCTCGCGGACCAGGTCGGCGTGCCCGGCGTGGCGGGCGGTCTCCTCGATGAGGTGCAGCAGCACCCAGCGGACCGACCAGGCGTCGACGTCGTCGGGGAACCAGGGGACGCCCTTCGGCACGGGCACGGGCCGGCCCATGTCGGCGATCCCGGCGACGGCCGCGGTGGTCTCCTCGGCCGCCTTCGCGTAGTCGGCGAGGGCGCCGGCGAGGGTCTCGTCGTCGCGGAGCCGGAAGCCGTCGTCGTAGTCGGCCTGCTGGCCGGGCTCCTGCACCATGATGGCCACCCAGTTGCGCTCCATCTGGGCGAGGTGCTTGACGAGCCCGCCGACGCTCAGGGTGCCGGCGGTCGGGGCCAGCCGGGCCTGCTCGTCGGTGAGCCCGAAGGCGGCGTTGCGCACACCCTGGCGCTGCTGGTCGAGGAAGGCGAGCAGACCGTCGCGTTCGTCGGCGACCGGAGGCACGTTACCCGGCATGGCTGGACCCCTCTCAACAGGAACTGTCGAGACTCATCCTGCCCGGGTTTGCGGTCAGGATCTGTCCGCTACCGGAATTGGCGTCGGCGGGAGCGGCAGCGGCAGGCCGGGCAGCCCGTCGAGGCTGACCCCGACGTGGTCCTTGCCCTCGAAGTACCTGCTGAGCGACTCGTCGTCCTCCCGCGCGAACCGTTTCGCGTGCAGGTCGCGGTCGGCGTCGTAGGTCATGAACGGCACCGCGTAACCGCACGTGTCGCGGATCAGGTCGGCGTGCACGACGATGATCGCGCGCAGGCCGTGCTGCGTCGTGTCGATGCCGGGGAAGTGCGCCACGAGGTCCGTCCAGCGGGGGTCGTCGCGGAACACCGGCTCGCCGCGCCCGTGCACCCGCACGATGTTGGGCGGGCCGTCGAACGCGCACCACATGAGCGTGATCCGGCCGTTCTCCCGCAGGTGCGCGACGGTCTCGGCGTTGCTGCCGGCGAAGTCGAGGTAGGCCACGGTCAGCTCGTCGAGGACGGCGAACGACCCGGTGAGCCCCTTCGGGGACAGGTTGATGGTGCCGTCACCGGACAGCGGCGCGGTCGCGGTGAAGAAGATGTGCTGCGCCTCGATGAAGGTGCGCAGCCGGCCGTCGATCCGTTCGTACTCCTTACCCATGCCGCCATCGTCCCGCCGAACGGCCGCTCCCGCGTATGACCGGCGTTACAGCGGCAGCAGGGCCGGCGCGGCGGTGCTCTCCCGGACCACGAGCCGGGTGGCGAGCTCGATGCGGGTCGACTCGATCCGCTCCCCGGCGATGATGCGCAGCAGGGTGCGGGCGGCGGCGACGCCCATCTCGTGCAGCGGCTGGCGGACCGTGGTCAGCGGCGGCGCCGTCCACTCGGCGAAGTTGAGGTCGTCGAAGCCGACCACGCTCACGTCGTGCGGGACGCTGCGCCCGGCCTGCCGCAGCGCCTCGTAGACGCCGGTCGCCTGCTGGTCACTGCCGGCGAAGACCGCGGTCGGCGGGTCCGGCAACGCCAGGAACCCGGCCATCGCCCGCAGGCCCCCGTCGTGGTGAAAGTTTCCGTAGCGCACCAGGTGCCGGTCGGCGACGATCCCCGCGGATTCGAGGGCCGCCCGGTAGCCGGCGATGCGGGCGCGGGTGCACTGCAGCTGCTCCGGCCCGCCGATCGCGGCGACCCGCCGGTGCCCGAGCCCGACGAGGTGCTCGGTCGCGGCATAGCCGCCGGCGAAGTTGGTGGCGCCGATCGACGGCACGTCCGGCGGCGGCTGGCTGACCCCGTCGACGACGACGAACGGCATGCTCCGGCGGGACAGCTCGGCCCGCTGGTGCTCGCTGAGCTCGGACAGGACCAGGATGGCGCCCTGCGACCCGCGGGCGAGGAGCGACTCCAGCCACCGCCGGGTCAGGCTCTCCCGGTTGTGCACGGCGGAGACGACCAGGCCCAGGCCGGCCGCCTCGACGACCTCCTCGACGCCGGTCAGGATCGACAGGCCCCAGACGCTGTCGAGCTCGTTGATGACCAGGTCGACGAGGTCGCTGCGGCGGCCGGGCCGGCGGGAGGCGTGCGGCCGCTGGTAGCCGCGGTCGGCGAGGAGCTGCTCGATGTGCTTGCGGGTGGCGACGGAGACGTCGGTGTGCCCGTTGAGCACCTTCGAGACGGTCGAGATGGCCACGTTCGCCTCGCGGGCGATCTCCGCCATGGTCGGCCGTTTCGTCACCATGCCGCGCCCCTTTTCGAAAGTTTCGGCCGCCATACGTCCCGCAGCGGCACGGTACACCCGAAAACGCACGCTCGAAATACCTCGGAAACTTTCGAACGTCAGCCCCGGGTCACCTCGGCGCGCAGGCCCGCGCCCTCCATGGCCATGTACCGCCGGACCAGCCCCGAGTAGAACAGCAGGGCCGGCCGCGCGAGGGGCCCCGCGAACGACAGCGTCAGCTCGGCGACGCAGGTGCCGTCGCCGGCGTCGGTCGCCCAGTGCCCGGCGACGTTGCTGATGCCGGCCGACCGCGAGGTCCACTCGAACCCGGTCGGGCCGACCTTCGTCACGGTCCACGTCGACGGCGACAGCTTCGGCTGCTTCACCACGACGGTCTCGCCGACCGCGAGCGGGCCGGTCCCGGACCGCTCCACTGTGGACACCGAGGCGGTCCACCGCGGCCAGCGGGCCACGTCGCACATGATGCGGCCGACCACCTCGGCCGGGGCGCCGATGGGCACGCGCTCGGAGAAATCGATCGCCATGCCCGACACCCTATGCCCGCCCCGGACCGGACCGGCCTGTCCCACACAGGACAGTTCCGCGCCCGAACCAGCGCCGGGCCCGCGCCGTGATTCCACACGACAGACTGTCCAGTGAAAAGGAGGGGACGATGAGCGTCCTCGTCGTAGGCGCCGGCCCCGCCGGTCTGACCGCCGCCGTCACCGTCGCCCGCTACGGCCTGCCGGTGCTGCTCGTGGAGCGCCGGCCGGACACCACCAGCCTGCCCCGCGCCACCGCGGTCAGCACCCGCACCATGGAGCTGTTCCGCTCGTGGGGCATCGAGGACCGGGTCCGCGCCGCCGGCCCCGACGTCACCTGGCAGGCCCGCGTCGCACGCAACCTGACCGCGCCTGAGGGGTTCGTGGCCGACGTCGGCTTCCCCACCCGCGACCAGGCCCTCGAGGTCAGCCCGACCTGGCCGGCGTGCGTGCCGCAGGACGCCCTGGAGCAGATCCTGCTCGAGCACCTGCGGGGCTTCCCCAACGTCCGGATCCACCAGGCGACCGAGGTCACCGACCTCTACGACGGCCCCGACGGCACGGTGCTCGCCCGGCTGCGGGACCGGCGCACCGACGCCGGCCGCACCGTCGCCGCGGCGTACGTCGTCGGCGCCGACGGGCCGCGCAGCGTCGTGCGGGAGGCGGCCGGCATCGGCACCGAGGGGCCCGGCGTCCTCGCCGACTACTCCTCCACGATGTTCCACGCGCCGCTGTGGGACCACCTGGGCGAGCACCGTTACGGCATCTACCCCGTCACCGACCCGGACGTGTCCGGCGTGCTCCTGCCGGCCGGCGGCGACCGCTGGGTGTACGGCCGGGAGACCGACGGCCGCGACGGCACTGCGGCGCTGCTGCGGGCCGCGACCGGCGTGGCGGACCTGCGGCCCCGGATCACCCGCGAGGCCCGGTTCCGGTTCACGGTGCGCCTGGCGCGGCGGTACCGGACCGGCCGGATGTTCCTCGCCGGCGACGCGGCGCACCAGATCACGCCGCGCGGCGGCACCGGGATGAACACCGCCATCCACGACGGCCACGACCTGGGCTGGAAGCTCGCGTGGGTGCTGCTCGGCTGGGCCGGTCCGCGGCTGCTGGACACCTACGAGGCCGAGCGGCGGCCCGTCGGGCTGCGCAACGCGGAACGGTCGATGCAGCCTGACGGCAGCTACCGCCCCACGACGAGCGAACTGCCCAACGACCTCGGCGGCCGGGTCCAGCACGCCTGGCTCGACCGCGACGGCACCCGGGTCTCGACCCTGGACCTGCTCGGCCTCCGCGGCACGCTGCTGGTCGGTCCGCGCCACCCGCGCGTCGAGCCGGGCCCGGACACGCACCGCCTCGACGCGGCAACGGCCGACCTGCTCGGCATCGAACAGGCCGGCTCGTTGCTGCTGCACCCCGACGGCCGCCCGGCGGCCGCGCGGGAGCTACTTCTCCAGGAGGCCGGCGCCGGGGACCTTCGGCGCTAGCGCCGGGCAGTGGCTGTGCGTGGCGGCGGCCAGGCCACCACACTGCGCCGGCAACCCGACGAGCAGGTTGTGGTCGTAGACCAGCAACGCCCAGCGACCGAAGTCGTGCCGCTCGACGGGCGGGCCGAACTGCGCGAGCGCCGCTTCCACGGTGCCGTACCTGGCATGCTTCAGGTCGACGACGAGGAACCGCGCGTCGTGCGCGGCGGCGTCGTACCAGTCGGCGTCGGACTCCCACCGGAACGAGCGGATGTCCGGCCCGATGACCGGCGCGACGTGGACCTTCCCGCCGCTGGCGACGGTGATGTTGTTGGAGCCCCAGTAGCTGCCGAGCCCGTACCGCAGGTCGTGCGCGACGAGGTACTCCGCGACCGCGTGCGCCTCCGGCGGCTCCGGCTCCGCGGCCGCCGCCTGCGTCCCGAACGCCACGACGAGCACCACGCACCCGGCCGCCATGACCCGCCTGGCGGCCGGGCCGGCGGCGAGGAGCCGCTCACCCCACAGCCGCCCGGCGAGGGCCGCGCCGAACGGCAGCACGGTGACGATCTGCCGGGCGCTGCCCATGTCCCCGGCCTGCGTCGAGGCGATGAACGCGGCGAGGTTGACCATGATCGCGGCGGTCATCACCTCGGCGACCCGGTCCCCTTCCGCCGGGCGGAAGAACCTGGCGACGGTCACCCCGAACGCCGCCACCGCGAGGAGCAGCAGCGCCAGGTTGACGATCCCGGCGGCGAGCGCCACCGGTCCGTCCAGCGACGGCAGGTACGCGCCATAGTTGTGCGCGGTCGCCGTCACCGCGGTCGCCACGTGGTCGCCGAGCTGGTCGGCGGGGCTGAACCGGGCCACCGGCGAGTGCACCGAGAACCCGCCGGCCCACCAGATCAGGGCGAGCAGCCCGTGCGCGAGCGCCATCGAGCCGACCGCGGCCACGAGCAGGTGCGCGTCGGTGCCCCGCCACGTGCGGGCCCGCACCAGCCGGGCCGCGCTGACCAGGGTCAGCGGCACCGCGCCGACGAACATCGCGAGGGGGTCGGCGACCTGGGCGAGCGCGAGGATCACCAGGACCCCGACCGGCCACCACCGCCGCAGCGGCGTGGCCGAGCGCCGGTCCACGAGCAGCCACGCGAGCAGCAGCGGCACCGCGGTCCCGGTGTGGTCCGGCGCGTACAGCACGATCGCCCACCCGCCGTGCGGCTGCGGCACCAGCAGCGTCGCCACGACCACCGCCACCCGCGCCCAGGCCGCCCGCCCGGTGGCGTCGCCCTTGGCGACCAGCGACGCGAACACGATCAGCAGCAGGTAGGTGGTCGCCGACGCCACGTGCACGACGTCCTGGTCGAGGCCGTAGAAGACCTCGATCAGCGCATACTGGATCAGCTCCGTGGTGTAGAACGACACGTCACTGAGCGTCCAGCCGCGCAGCAGCACGTCGCCGTGCAACATGTCCCACGCCTGCAGGGCGTTGGCGGACGCGTCGCTGTTCGTGGGGGTCGCCCGCGCCATCCGCAGATAGCCCAGCAGCAGCACCGCCACCCCGGCCAGGACGGCCCCGACCGTCGCGAACCGGACCTTGCGGGTGGCTGGTGCCTCCGGTGTACCGGCACCGCCGGCTCGAACACGTTGACGCGGGATTGTGGGCAGGGTTGCCCGCTGGGCGGGCCCCGTCACCCCGCCGAGAGTTGGGCTCACACAGCCTCCGACGCTTTCCCCCCGCCGCGTGGTTGGCGGCACCCAGTGAACGTGATCTACCTGTGATCCCGTTCGCGGGCAATTGTGCAGCACGCCGGCCACGCCCGGTGCCCCATTGGCGGGGATGTGTCACATCCCATCTCCGCCGTCCAGGTCCGACGATCACGACGCATGCGGTTCTATCGAGGAGGTTGGATGAGCCGAAAACAGCATGGACGTCTCCTACCACCCTGTGGTGAGGAGGCGAACAACGCCGATCAGACGTCGACCCAGGCGTCCAGACCACTCGGCGAGACGCAGTGCACCCGGCCGCCGGGATGCAGGGCGGGATCGGCCGCGTACCGGGAGGCCAGCTCCTCCTCCGCCTCCACCGAGCCGGCGTCCGCGGCGAGGAGGCGCTCCGCCACCCAGTCCGCGAGGTCCTCGTCCACCGCACCCCACTCGTCCCACAGCAGCAGCTCGTCGCGCTGCCGGTGGGCGAGCTCGTGGCGGACCTGGTCGAGCAGGAAGCGGTGGCCGCGGAAGGGCCCGACCGGGTCGGCGCCGTAGTTGTCGGGGTCGATCTCGTCGCGGCGGTGCGCGGTCCACGCCTCGGCAGCGGTGATGAAGTGCCGCACGTCGAAGGTGTCGAAGTCGGTCGTGGCCGGGTCCAGCTGGGCGTCGACGCGGACCCAGCGCTCGCCGTTCCAGTACTCGGTGACGACGTGGTCGTAGTGGAACGCGTCGCCGAAGTAGCCGGCGAACCCGATCCGGCTGCGGGCGGCGACCCCGCGGTGGCGCAGCGCGGCGACGGTGAGCAGGGTGAGGTCGCGGGCGCAGCCGACCACGCGGGTCTTCGGCTCGCGGGGCGCGCCGAGCGGGCGGGTGTGCCGGGAGCGGTCCGCGGCCAGGATCCGCGCCACCCACCGGGAGTCGACCTCGGCAAGCCGTTCGCCGGAGAACGACAGACCCTGCGCGTAGTAGTGCACGATCACGTTGCGCACCACCCCGACCAGGCCCGGGACGTCCGTCGGCAGGTGGGCGAGCAGCGCGGCATAGGGACCCGGGTCGCTGTAGGCGGACTGCGACCGGTACCGATCGACCATGCGCCTCAATGTACCGTCACCCGATGCGCATCGACGCTCGCGGGCTCACCTTCGACGTGCACCCCGGAGGCCCCGCCGACGGCCCCGCGGTCCTGCTGCTGCACGGGTTTCCGCAGGACAGCCGGGAGTGGGACGGGATCACCGACGGGCTGCACGCGGCCGGCCTGCGCACGTTCGCCCTCGACCAGCGCGGCTACTCCCCCGGTGCCCGGCCGGCGGGCAAGGACCGGTACCGGATGGCCGAGTGCGTCGCCGACGCCGTCGCGGTGCTCGACGCGCTGGCCGTCGACGCGGCGCACATCGTCGGGCACGACTGGGGCGCCGCGGTCGCGTGGCAGCTCGCGGGCCGCCACCCGGACCGGGTGCGCACGCTGACCGCGGTGTCGGTGCCGCATCCCCGGGCCTATGCGACGTCGGTCAAGCGGGATCCGGCGCAGCTGGTGAAGTCGGCCTACATGCTGTTCTTCCGCACGCCGTGGCTACCCGAGCGGGTCCTGTCCGCCCGCGACGGCGCGCTGCTGCGGCGCGTGCCCCACGGCGCGGCGATGCTGCAGCCGGGACGGCTGACCGGGGCGCTCAACTGGTACCGCGCGATCTCCGGCGACGACCTCGACGGCCTCGGATCCGTCGGCGTGCCGACGACGTTCGTGTGGAGCGACCGGGACGTGGCGATCTCCGGTCCCGCGGCCCGCAGGTGCGCGGCCCACGTGACCGGAGACTACCGGTTCGTGACCCTGGAGGGGGTCAGCCACTGGATCCCGGACGAGGCGCCGGAAGCACTCCTCGAGGCGGTCCTCCAGCGCGTTCAACGAGAGTGAACCGCGTCGAACATGGCGCGGCCGAGCACCGCGTGGGCCTCGACCGCGGGGTGGGTCGCGCCGTAGTTGTCGCGGTCGCCGAGGCCCTCGGCGAACAACGCGTAGATCAGGGCGGGCGCGCCGTCGGCGCCGAACATGATCCCGGCCTCGTGCCGGGACGCGCCCAGGGTGTTGTGGTCCTGGCCGGGTTTCGTCGCGACCCGGGCGCGCTCCCGCGAGGACATGTTGCGGCGGACACCGTCGTGGTAGCCGCCGGTCGCGCGCAGGATCCCGAGCAGGAAGTCGCACGACGCCGGGGTGAGCAGCGTCCTCGTCGCGAGGCGCCACA
The DNA here is from genome assembly GCF_016862795.1 of Dactylosporangium siamense. GTDB lineage: Bacteria > Actinomycetota > Actinomycetes > Mycobacteriales > Micromonosporaceae > Dactylosporangium > Dactylosporangium siamense. The sequence goes on from NZ_BONQ01000044.1 coordinate 75,628, forward strand.
GCAGGTCGTGGGTCTCCCGGGGCGTGGTGTCGCCGAGAAAGAAGCGGGCCGGGTCGGCGACCGGCTCGACCCTGGTGTGCGCGAACCCCTTCGCGGCCAGGATCTCGTTGATCTCCTGGGCCGGCACGACCCGGCCGCACATGCGCACCGCGGTGTTGTCGGAGACCAGCAGCATCGCGGTGAGGACGTTGGCGACGGTGATCTCGTCGCCCCACACGGTGTGCAGGTGGTAGCTGCCGGTGCCGCCGAGGATGAGGTCGGCCCGCAGGTCGAGTTTCCGCCCGAGGGACAGCTCACCACGGTCGACCTTGTCCATGACGGCGGTGGCGACGGCGAGCTTCTGCACGCTGTAGCCCTCGGTGACGTGGTCGGCGTCGTCCTGGACGAGGACGACCGGCTGCCCCACCCCGGCGGCATCGACCAGGGTGATGTGCGAGTGCCAGGTGCCGCCGGCGCGGGCCTTCTGCCGCTCGTACACCTCGCGCACCCCCTGATTGTAGATTTCCAGGATGGACATCGCCGCGTCCCTCACGGGGGCATTGCAGGCGGTCACCTTCGCCGACCGCGGCGCCGACGAGGTGACCGGCCTGCTCGTCGACGCGGTCGTCGGGTGGGGTGAGCAGCTCGGGTGGCGCACCTACCGCAGGGCGGCGAGCGTGGTGCCGTTGCCACCGCCGTACGAGCGGCAGCACTCCGTCGTCGACGTCGCCTTCGCGCGTCCGGACGGCCCGCCGGTGGTGGTCGAGGTCGACCACGGCGACCGGCGGCGCACCGTGGACAAGCTCGCCGCCGAGGCGGCCGCCGGCCGGGTCGCGGTCTGGGTGCGGTGGGGTCCGGGCCGGCTGCCGGCGCCCGACGGGGTGCTCCTGGTGGCGCTGCCGGTGACGACGAGGACCGGCCTGCACGGGCGGGGCAAGGTGTACTCCCAGACGCCGGACCTGCCCGCGCCGGAGCACAGCGCGAGCGGCGGGTCGTACACGACGGAGGAGCTCGACGCGGACATGGCGCTGGTGCTGCGCGCCTATGCCGCGTTCGCCCGGGGCGACATCGACGGCGCGGTGCGGGACCTGGCGCCGGACGTGGACTGGATCGAGCCGGACGAGTTCCCGGGCGGCGGGCACCATCGCGGCCCGGCGGCGGTCGCGGCGTATCTGCGCGACTCCTATGCCGGGTGGGCGGAGCTGCACTCGGAGCCGGTCGCGCACCGCCGCGGCGACCAGGTCGTGATCGTGCACCACGTGTGGGGCGTGCTGCGCGACGGCAGCCGCGGCGAGGCGACGGTCGCCGACGTCTTCACCGTCGAGGACGGCAAGGTCGTGCTGATGATGGCCTACGCGGACCCGGCCGACGCGTTCAGGTGAGCGTGCGCCACGCGGCTCTTCCCGCCGGTCTTCGCGGCGTACATGGCGACGTCGGCGTCGTGCATCAGGGCGTCGATCGGGATCTCGCCGTCCCACAGTGACACGCCGATGCTGGCCCGCGGGGTGAGCGTGGCGCCGTTGTAGCCGGTCGGCAGCTGCAGCGCGGCGAGGAGCCGGTCGGCGACGGCGTCGACGTCCTCGCGGGTGTCCATGCCGTCGAGCAGGACCGCGAACTCGTCGCCGCCGAGCCGGGCGACGGTGTCGCGGGCGCGCACGCCGGCGAGGAGGCGTTCGGCGACGACGGTCAGCAGGTGGTCCCCGGCGACGTGCCCGTGCGCGTCGTTGACCTGTTTGAAGCCGTCCAGGTCGACCAGCAGCATCGCCACGGGCAGGCCCGCCCGGGCGGTGTCGCGGGCGACGCCGAGGCGTTCGCGCAGCAGCGCCCGGTTGGCCAGGCCGGTCAGCCCGTCGTGGGAGGCCCGGTGCTGCACCTCCTCGAACGCGTTGCGCAGCACGCCGAGCGTCTCGTTGAGGGAGCGGCCCATCTGGCCGACCTCGTCGTCGCGGTCGAGCTCGACGCGGCGGCTCAGGTCGCCGCGGGCGACCCGGGCGAGGACGTCGACGACCTCACGCAGCGGCCGGGAGATGGTCCGGGCGGCCAGGACCGACAGCAGCACGGCGGTGATCGCGCCGATGCCGAGCAGCAGCCCCATCAGCTGGGCGGTGCGGACGCTGTTGGCCCGGGCCCGGCGGGCGCCGTCGTCGACCGCGTCGACGAGCTGGTCCAGGAAGCTGCCGGCGCGGTCCTTGACGGCCCGGGCGATCGCCTCGGAGCGCACGAGCACCACGGAGGCGGCCTTGCGCTGGTCGCCGGACCTGGCCGCGTCGAGGGCCGCGTCGCGGGCGGTGCGCCACATGGTGATGGTCGCGGCGAACGCGCGGAGGCTCTCGTGCTCGGCGGCGGGCAGCCCGATGCGGGTCAGCGCCCGGATGTCGGTGTCGATGGCCCGGTCGGTCTCGGCGATGACCTCGGCGTAGCTGTCGCGGTAGAAGCCGGGCTCCGACAGGATGTAGGACAGCACGGACTCCTGCTGCGAGCCGACGGCGGAGCGCACGGCGGTCATCCGGGCCAGGGCCAGCACGTTGACCCGATACTCGCGGTCCTGCTCGGCGACGAGGCGGCGCAGGTTGAGCAGCCCGACGACGCCGGACGCGGTGAAGATCGCGGTGACGACGAGCGACACACTGATGATCTTCGTGGCGATCCGGCGGTCACCGGCCCAGCGCCGCACCCGCTTGTACACACTGCAGACATCGGCGCGCGGCGCCGGAAGCTAAGCGGGCCAGCTCGCTTGGATGCGGTGCAACGCGGTTGCCGTGTCGGTGCCCCTGACCCAGGCGGTCATCCCGGTCCAGAAGGTGCCGGCACCGACGCTCGCCGGCATCAGGTCGGAGCCGTCGAAGCGGAACGTGACGCCCGGGTCGGCGAGCAGGTCCGCGGACAGCTTCGCCACCGGCGTGGCGAGCAGGCTGCGGTCCAGGCCCTTGTTCGCGCTGACGATGTTGCCGGTGACGGCGCGGTGGTCGGCGAACTCGGGAGTGGCCAGATACGCGGCGAGCGCCTGCACCTCCGGCCGGTCGGTGAACGCGCCGGCGAAGACCCCGGCGCCGAGGACGGGCCGGCCGGCGGCGGCGTCGATCGGCGGCAGGTAGAACGCGTAGATGTCGCCGTCCTCGTTGACCTGCGCGGTCTCGGGCCACCACGTGCTGTAGAACGACGCCTGGCGGTGCATGGCGCAGGTGTGCTGGAGGATCGGCAGGCCGCCCTCCTGGAAGGACGTGGTGGCGACGCTGTCGACGCCGCCGTAGCCGCCGTTGACGTAGGCCGGGTTGCGCAGGATGCCGCCGACCCGGTCCAGGGCGGCGACCACGGCCGGATCGTCGAACGGGATCCGGTGCTCGACCCACTGGTCGTACACGTCGGGGCCGGCGGTGCGCAGCAGCGTGTCCTCGAGCCAGTCGGTGACCGGCCAGCCGGTCGCGCCGCCGGACTCGATGCCGGCGCACCAGGGCTTCACCCCGTCCGCGGCGATGCGGTCGCTGAGGGCGAGCATCTGCGCCCACGTCGTCGGCACCGCGTACCCCTTGGCGGCGAAGTACTTCGGGGAGTACCAGACGAAGGACTTCACGTTCGCGTCGACGGGCGCGCCGTACAGGACGCCGTCGACGCTGCCGTAGCGCTTCCAGTCCGCGGAGTACCAGCGGTCCACGTTGGCGACCACGGCCTTGCCCGCGGGCTTGACCGCGCCCGCCGTGACCATGCTGGTCAGCAGCCCGGGCTGCGGGAAGAGCGCCAGGTCCGGGGCCTGGCCGGAGCTGACCCGGCCGGGCAGGTCGGCCTCGAAGCCGGCCGAGCCCTCGTAGTCGATGGAGATGCCGGTGCAGGCCTGGAACCCCTCCCAGGCGTGCGTGAGCTTGTCCGCCTCGACGTCGCGGATCGAGGAGTACACGGTGACGGTGGTGCCGCGGTGCCCCTCGTATCCGGCGTACGGCGCGCAGCTGGCGGAGGCCGCCGGGCCGTCCGAGCCGCCGCCGGCGCAGGCCGCGAGCAGCAGCAGGGGGACACCGATGCGCAGCACCCGCAGAATCCCCATGAATGCAGCATAAGCGCTCGATTCGGTCAGGCAGGCGGGGTCGCCGAGAGCGGTCGGTCGTCCGGTCCTCCCGGCTCGGCCGTTCGGCTCGGACATTTCCGGTGATACGGGTACCCAGGCGGGCAATCGCGGTTGTGAATGATTTCACGCTCGACAACGTCCGGCGGGTCGGTTGGTTAGCGTCGCCCACGGCCCTCATGACGGCCGAACGCCACATCGTCCGTTTTCGCCCGGTACTTCGGGGCCCGGCCGGCTACCACAGCGGACGGCATCCCCGAGACACGCACGAGAGCACCGGGCCGACCGTGGAGTCATCCTGAACGCACGCCAGCCGCTGCACCGCATCGCAGCCGGCACCACAGCCCTCGCCCTCACCGCCGTCTGGCTCGGACCCTCCGCGGCAGCGGCCCAACCGGCACCGAACACGCTCAGCCTCGACCCGGCGGTCACGATCGCCGAGCAGGAAACGGAACTGGCCGCCTACGAGCGCGCCGACAAGGCGTACCGGACGATCCGGCTCACGACCCAGACGGCGCCCAGCGCCAAGGACGCCGACACCCGCCCCGCGGCCGCTGTCACGAAGCCGGCGTCGAAGCCGGCCACCACCACGAAGCCGGCCCCGAAGAAGACGACCGGCTCCGGCGGGTCGACCAGCACCGTCAAGCCACCGTCCGGCGCGGCCGGCACCGTGGTCTCCTTCGCCCTCGCGCAGGTCGGCAAGCGCTACGTGTACGCCACCTCCGGCCCCAACACGTACGACTGCAGCGGCCTGGTCGCGGCCGCCTACGCCCGGGTCGGCGTCAAGCTGCCGCACCAGAGCGAGCAGATCGCCGCCCGCGGCAAGCGGGTGCCGGCCGGGCAGTGGATGCCCGGCGACGTCATCCACACCTCCGGCCACGTCGCCATCTACATCGGCGGCGGCAAGATGGTCGAGGCCGCCAACCCCAGCGCCGGCGTGCGGATCGCACCGGTGCGCGGCGGCACGGCGTACCGCTTCCTGTAACGGCTCCTCTGGGGGTTTCGGGCCCACGCGCGCCCGAAACCCTCAGGAACCGCCCCGCAACGCCGATGCGACCGGGGTGACCGGATCTGGACGGCCGGCGCTGCTCGCGCCGGCGCTCTGGCTGGCGGACCGGGTCCGCACCAGCACCCGCCTCGGGGTGCTCTGCGTCGTGCTGCTGATCCCCGGGCTCGGTGCGACGTGGGCCTACACCGGCTCCGTCAACGGCCAGATCAACTTCACCGGTGCCGAGGTCGACGGCACCGAGGTGGTCCACCCGGCGCTGGACGTCATGGCGTCGCTGGCCGCCGGTCAGTCCCCGGACCTCGGCCCGCTGCGCGCCGCCGTCGCCGACCACCCGGACCTGTCGCTGACGGCCGAGCTGGAAGCCGTCGCCGCGGCGCAGGGCACCGCCCCGGCGGCCGCCGCGCTCGCCGCGCTCATCACCGAGGCCGGCAACACGTCCAACCTCATCCTCGACCCGGACCTCGACTCGTACTACATCATGGACATCCTCATCATCGAGCTGCCCAAGGCGGTGCTGGCCGCGGTCGGCGCGGCCGACCCCGACACCAGCGGGCCGCTCGACGACCGCGTCGCCGCCCAGGCGGTCCTCGCCGGCACCCTCACCGGCACCGCCGCCGCGATCCGGGCCGCCGTCGACACCGCCACCCGCAACACCCACGACACCTCGCTCGCGGGACGGCTCACCACGCTCGGGCCGGCCGCCGACGCCATCGAGGCGCTCGGCACCACCCTCACCGACACGCTCACCAGGCCCGGCCCCACCGCGTTCGAGGGCGCCGCCGCCGTGACCGCCGCCGTCGAACCGGCCACGGAAGCGCTGAACCGGCTGCTCGGCGTCCGGCTGGAGCACCTGCGCAAGGACCGGACGATCAACCTCACCGCCACGACCGTCGGGCTGGTCATCGCGCTGTGGCTGGCCGCCGCCGTCTGGTGGCGCACCCGCCACGACGTGAACCTCGCCTGCGCCGGCGTCATCGCCACCGCCGACGGCGACCTCGCCGAGCGGGTCCTGCCCGACGGTCGCGACGAGCTCGGCGACCTCGGCCGGGCGCTGCGCAAGGCCCGCACCCGGCTGGCCGAGCAGGACGCGGAGCTGCGCCAGGCGCAACACGTCCGGGAGGAGCAGCTGCACGCCTCCTTCGAGCAGCAGCGCGAGGCGCAGAAGCAGCTCCGGGAGCGGGCGCAGCTCGTCGTCGACGAGTCTGTCGGGGAGATCTCCCGGGAGCTGCACGACGTCCGCGCACAGGTCGACGCCGTCCGCGACGCCGCCCGCACCATCGAGGAGCGCGTCACCGAGGCGGACCGGGCCACCGCGTCCGTCGTCGACCGGGCCCAGCGGGCCGAGCAGGTCGTCGCGGCCCTCGGCGAGAGCCTCCGCCAGGTCGACGGCACCACCCAGCTGATCGCCGGCATCGCGGCGCAGACCCGGCTGCTCGCCCTCAACGCCACCATCGAGGCGGCCCGGGCCGGGGAGGCGGGCCGCGGCTTCACCGTCGTGGCCAACGAGGTCAAGGACCTCGCCGGCACCACCGCCCAGTCGACCGAACAGATCGCCGACACCCTCACCACCCTGGAACGCAGCGCCGCCGACATGACCGCCACCATCGCCGCGATGGTCACCGGCGTCGGCGGCATCGGCGAGGCGACCGGCGTGCTGCGCGCGGTCGCCGTCGACCAGCACGGCGTCGTCGACGTCCTCGACCAGCAGGTCAACGGGACGATGGAACGCATCCAGCAGATGTCCGCCCTGGCCGAGAAGCTCGAACGCCGCCACGCCGAACGCATCGCCGCCACCGGGCCGGTCCGTCTCGGCCTCGCCGGCGGCCGCGACATCGTGCCCGCCGAGCTGCAGGACCTCAGCAGCGGCGGCCTGCGCTGCCAGGCCGAGGGCACCGTGCAGCTGCGCACCGGCGACACCCTCGACGTCGACCTCACCCTCCTCGGCCAGGCGCCGCAGCGGCTGCACTGCCAGGTCGTGCACTGCGTCGCGCAGGGCGCCGTGACCGAGCTCGGCCTGCAGTTCCTGGCACCGCCCCCGGAGGCCGTCGACAGGATCCAGCGGTACATGAACGCAACCACCTGAATTCGGGGTACACCACGACATGTCGAAATACCTGCGCGTCACAGCCATCCTGACCGTCGCGTTGGCGACGGTGCTGGTGTCCGCACCGGCGCACGCTTCGACCACCGCGCTGCCTTCGGTGTTGCGCCTTCCCGACGGCTTCCAGCCCGAGGGGATCGCGACCGGGCCGGGACCGTTCGCCTACTTCGGCTCCCGCGCCGACGGCCGCATCTACCGCGCCAACCTCATCACCGGCACCGGCGCCGTGATCAGCCCGGCCGTCGGCACCCAGTCCCTGGGCATGAAGACCGACCAGCGCGGCCGGCTCTTCGTCGCGGGCGGCAACGCCGGCAACGCCCGCGTCATCGACGTGCGCACCGGCGCCGTCCTGCGGTCCTACCAGTTCGCGACCGCCCCCACCTTCGTCAACGACGTGGTCCTCACCCCGCGGGCCGCGTACTTCACCGACTCCAACAAGGCCGTCATCTACAAGCTGGCGCTCGGCCGGCACGGTTCGCTGCCCGCGACGTTCGAGACCATCCCGCTGTCCGGCGACTTCGTCCTCAACCCCAACGGCCTGAACTTCAACGGCATCACCCTCACCCCGGACGGCCGCGCCCTCATCGCGGTCCAGTCCAGCACCGGGTTCCTGTTCCGCGTCGACCCCACCTCCGGCGTCACCGACCGCATCGGCGACCTGGTCCTGGTCAACGGCGACGGGCTGCTGACCGTCGACCGCACCCTGTACGTGGTGCAGAACCGCGACAACACGCTCAACGCCGTGAAACTGTCGAAGGACGGCCGCGACGGCACCCTGCGCAGCACGGTGACCGACCCGCGGTTCGACGTGCCGACGACGGTGGCGAAGTTCGGCAACCGTCTCTATCTGCCGAACGCCCGCTTCACCACGCCGCCGACCGCGACGACTCCCTACACGGTGGTCGCCGTCAGGATCTAGCCTTCTTCGCCAGTGCCCTGATCGCGAGGTCGCCCAGCCAGACGTGGAACCTGGTCGGCGGGGCGTACTGCCGCATACCGCGGCGGGCCTGTGCCTGGCGTTTCATGACCGCCGGTCGCAGGCCCGCCTCCCAGCGTTTCAGCGGGTTGCTGTCTTCGTTCAGGGCGTCTGTCAGCGTGTCTGTCAGCCCGTCTTTCAGCCGGTCATTCAGCGCGCCTTTCGGGGCGTCTTTCAGGGCGTCTTTCAGGGCGTCGCCGAGTTGGTCGGCGCCGGCCAGTGCCAGGGTCGCGCCGTGCCCGGCGAACACCGTCACGCACCAGGCGGCGTCGCCGACCAGCACCGTCCGGCCGGTGCTCCATTGGGGCATGACCACCTGGCTGACCGCGTCGAAGTAGGCGCTCGCCGGGTCGCGGGCCAGGTGCCGCAGCGCGTCCGGCACGCCTCCGCCGAGGTCGCCGAAGGCCTCCTCGAGGGCCGCGACCGGACCGTCGCGCAGTGCCGTTTCGGCGTTTTGGCAGCGGTACGCGAAAAAGGCGCTCGACCGGTCCTGCCCCAGGTCGATCAGCGCCGCGGTGCGCCCCGGCCCGATGAACGTCGTGGCGGTCCGGTCCTTGTCCCCGCCCGGGATGTTGAAGGCGGCGACCACGTATGGCAGGTCGTGCCGGGACCCGTCGCCGAACACCGCCGACCGGGTGGCGGAGTGCACGCCGTCCGCGCCGACGAGCAGGTCCGCGGTCACGGTGGTGCCGTCACTGAGCACCACGTCGACCGCGTCGGGACCCTCGCTCAGCGCCGCGACCGTGGTGCCGAACCGGATGTCGGTGTCGACCGCGTCGAACAGCACCGACTCCAGGTCGCCGCGGAACACCGACACGGCCCGGTCGCCGAGGGCGGCCGCGGCGACCTCGGCCGGGACGGTCAGCTTGACCCGCCCGTCCGCACGCACCAGCACCGTGGTGAACAGGCCCAGGTTCCGCGCTTCCAGCGCTGGCAGCAGCCCGAGCCGCTCGGCCGCGTCGTAGCCGGGCCCGATCAGGTTGACGACGTAACCGCCGGTGCGCCGCCGCGGGGCCCGCTCCACGACGACCGTCTCCCACCCGTCCCGGCCCAACCGCAAGGCCGTCGCCAGCCCCGCCACACCCGCTCCCACGATCACCGCACGCCGCATCGCTGCGTTCCTCCGCTCCAGAATGAACATCCGCTCAAACCAGTATGAGCCGATGTTCATTCTCGATTCAAGGGGGTTAGACTGCGACAATGCCGCGTGGAGTCGCCATCCCTGAGCCCAGGCAGCAGCTGTTCGCCGCACTCGAACGCGTGATCGCGGGCTTTGCCACCGCCACCGCCACCGGCGACAGCCCGGCCCGGCTCACCGGGCGGGCGGTGACCCGCGAGGCCGGGGTCGCCACCGGGCTGCTCTACACGCACTTCACCGACTTCGACGCGTTCCTGACCGGGTACGCCGTCGACCGCGCCTTCCAGCTCGCCGGCGCCGTGGCCGGGCTGCCGTCCCGCGCCGGATCCGGCCGGGTCGCCGGCAACCTGGGCGACGCCCTCCTGGCCACGCCCCTCACGACACTGGCGGCGTTCACCCGGCTCACCGCGTTCCGGCCGGACCTGAACCCCGGCGTCGAGGCCGTGCTGGGCACCGGGGGGCTGCAGGCCGTGGAGCGCACCGTCGCCGACTACCTGGCCGCCGAGCAGCGCCTCGGGCGGGTCCCGGCGGACGCCGAGCCACAGGCCCTCGCCCTGGTGGTGGTCGGGGTGCTGCACCATGTCGCGCTCACCACCGCACCCGACCCGGCCGCCGACACCCTGATCCGCAGCGCGATGGCCGCGCTCACCGCAGGCTTCCCCGCGGTGGCCCCCTCCTGACGCGCCGGTGTGGAACGATCATCTGGTCCCCGTCGACTCGCAGGAGTGCCTTCGTTGTTCGAGCGATTCACGACCGACCTCCGCTCTGTGATCGTCGGCGCGAAACAGCACGCCGTCGCCGCGGCCCACGATCAGATCACCCTGTGGGACCTGGCCGCGGCGCTGGCCGTGCCGAGGGGAAACACCGCCGACCTGTGGACCGCCGCCGGCGCACCTGCTCCGGTGCCGGATGCGCCGGTTTCCGAGCCCGCCTCCGAGCCCGCCTCCGAGCCCGCCTCCGAGCCCGCCTCCGAGCCCGAGCCCGACCTTGATGCCGGCGTCCGGAGCGTCCTGGAGGAGTCGCTGCGGGTGGCGCTGAGCCAACACGCCCCGCACGTCGGCACCGAGCACCTGCTCGCGGCCCTGGTGAGCAGCGGAGCGCCCGACGTCGTGGCCTGGCTCGCCGAGCGGGGCGCGACCACCTCGACCGCCGACGACCTGCTCGCCCGCCTCGCCGGCGGCCCGGGCATCGAGGTCCTGGCGGCCGAGCCGACATCCGCCGAGGAGCGCCGCTGGCAGCGTGCGGCAGGGCACCGCCGCCAACTCAGCCCCTTCGTGACGGCCATCATCGTCGTGGTCGTCATCGCGGTCCTGTTCGTGCTGTGCGTCTGGGGCCCGTGACGCCTTCAGCCGTCCCGGCCGGGCACCACCAACCGCACCAGCCACCCGACGAACTCCCGGCCGTCGACGTCCGGAATCCACCCGCTCGCGATAGCCACAGTGCTGCGGCTTCCTGAGCCCGGGACGGGCACGCTGGCCCCGTCCTCATCGCGCTCCTGCCAGCAGTGCACGGCGTCGTCCTCTCCTCCCCATCGAGGATGGTGGTCTTCGACCGCCTCCAGCCGCCCAGTTCCACTGGCACACCGTCCCGGCGCCCCATCCCGCAACTGCCCCTGACCAGCGGCGGCACACTGCCTCCACCAACATCCGGTACCGCCGCCCACCACCGGTGAGGCCCTCCGCCGACAGCCGGCACCGGCTCAAGGCTGACGACGGGCCACAGCCGACACCGGGCACCGGGCACCGGGCACCGGCTGACGACGGCCACAGCTGACGACGGGCCACGGGTCACGGGTCACGGCTGACGGGCCACGGCGGGCGGCGGCTCAAGGCGGGCAGCGGGTCACGGCTGACGACAGGTCACAGCTGACGGGTCACGACTGACGGGCAACAGCTGACGGGCCACGGCTGACGACGGGCCACGGCCAACGGGCCACGGCCAACGGGTCACGGCTGACGGCGGGTCACGGCTGATGGGTCACGACCGACGGGCCACGGCGGGCGGGTCACGGCTGACGGGTCACGGCTAGTGGCGGAACTTCCGGCGGTAGCTCAGGAATGCTGCGACCGCCAGGATGCCAGCCGTCACAGCGACCATCAGCGTCACGCGGGGTGTGCCGGCCGGCGCCGGTGCGGCCCGGGCCGCGGGTGCGGGTGTGGGCGCGGCCGACGGCGAACCCGGCGCGGCGGCCTGCACGGTCGACGCCGAGCCGAACGGATCCCGGCCCGCGTCCTGCGGCACGGCAGGCGGGCGGATCGCACCCGGCCAGTACCTGTCCGCCTGCGGCGACTCCAGCGGCGGCGGCACCCCGAGCACCGCCAACCCGCCAGGCACCGTCAACGTGCCGACGTGATAGTCGGCGAAGCGGCCCTGCACCCCGACAACCGCCCACTCCCCCGCGTGCGGCACTGCGATCGCCGTCGCGTAGTGCGCCGCCTCCGGCAGCGCGACCGCCGGGAAGACCACGGCGGTGCCCTTGCCGTCGACGAGCCGCAGCGCGACCGGTCCGAGGTCGTCGCCCTCATACGGGTGGAACCCGTGCTGGAGCACCCACATCCCCACCGTGTATCCCTTGCCCGGCTCCAACCGGTCCGGCAACGGATCGAGCACGGTGACCGCCCAGTTGCCCGCAAACGCAGGCGACGGCGCCAGGAACAGCCCGCCGGCCAGTCCGACCAGGGTCGCGGCCAACAGGGCAAGCTTGCGCGACATCCGCATCGTGCACCACCTCCGCACCCGACGAGTCCTACCCGTCCAGCCGGGTTCCCGGCGCGGCGGCTTCCGCTGTTGACCAAGGGTGCGGGAGGGTGCGCCGGCGACGCGTGTGATGTGCTCGGCGTGTGACAGGGGACTTCGTGGCGTGGAACCAGGCCGCCTTCGAGGTGCTCGGCGGCGCAGACGAGCAGGTGGACACGGGCGAGCAGGTGGGCGTGGGCGACGAGCTGGCCGTGCTGGAGCGGTGGGTCGGCGGCGAACTGCCCGCCGCCGTCCGCGAATGGTTCCTCGGCGGCGGGGACCGCGGGCTGGCCTCGATCAGCTCGAACCTGGTGACCCGGGCACGGGATCTCACCGGCTCGACGGTCGGCCGTTTCCTCGACCACGGGTTCCTGCTGCTGGAGACCGACAGCCAGCACTGCTGCCGGTGGGTCGTGCCGGTCGAGGCGAGCTACGGTGACCCGCCGGTGTTCCTGATCGACCCGGACGACGACGCCTGCGCGACACGGACCCGCTACGCCGGCAGCTTCTCCGACTACACCTTCACGGCCGCCTGGGACGCGACGCTGTGGCAGGGCGGGCCGTCCGCGGACTTCGACCACCCGCTTCCACCGGACGCGCTCGACCTGCTCGCGCGACGGCTCACGGCGCTGCCGGCGACGCACGGGTGGGCCATGAACCAGCCCTGCGACACGGTCCACCGGTTCGGCACTCCCGCGAAGGCCGGGGTCGCCGTAGCGGTCGTGGGCAGCACAGCGGTGTGGAGCGCGATCGCGGCCCCGTCCGCCGCCGCCCGGCACACCTTCGCCGCGCTGATCGGTGCCGAGCCGGACCAGCCCGACGACGAGCAGCACTCCACGCAAGATCACGTCCATCAGATCCCCCCGGTTTCCTGACAGGCCCCAGTTCTACCACCCGGGTCTGACAGAATCCGGCGGTGAGCGACCCAGGGGCAGGCAGCAGGTTCGGTGAGGTCGCCGACGTGTACGACGACGCCCGGCCCGGCTACCCACCGGACCTCACCACGGCGATCGTGTCCTATCTGGACCGTCCACTGGAGACGGTCGCGGAGATCGGGGCCGGCACCGGGCACGGCACCGCGGTGCTCGCCGGGCTGGGCGCGCCGATCACGTGCGTCGAGCCGGACCGGCGGATGGCCGCGATCCTCGCCGCCCGGCACCCGGAGGTGACCGTGGTGGTGGCGCCGTTCGAGCGGTGGAGCCCGCCGCCCGGCGGTGTGTCGCTGCTCGCGTGCGCGATGGCGTGGCACTGGCTGGACCCGGCGACCCGCGCCCGGAGGGCCTTCGACGCGCTCACGCAGGGCGGGACGCTTGCCGTTTTCGGTCATCGGTACGCCTATGCCGACCCCACCCACGACGCCGCGATCGGTGCCGCGTTCCGCTCGGTCGACGGCGACCGGCCCCAGCCGCCGGCCCGCCCCGACGACTGGGCGCGCGACGACATCGCGGCGTCAGGATTGTTCAGCGACGTGACGCTCGTGTCGGTGGCGCGGGAGGTACCGATGACAACCGCGGCGTATCTCCGGCTGGTGCGCACCTTCGGGCCCTTCCGGGCCAGGTCGCCACGGGAGCAGCGGGCGGTGCTGGACGCCCTCGCCGGGACGCTGGACGGGCTCGGTGGCGGCACCGTGCTGGACCTGCGGACCAACCTGACGCTGGCCCGCCGGGCGGTGGCGGCGTGACCGGGGGACAATCGGCGGCATGTATGTCATCAAGGAGCGGTTCTTCGATGTCGGCGACGACTTCGACATCACGGACGACTCGGGCCGGCTGGTGCTGCACGTCGACGGCAAGGTCCTGAGCCTGCGCGACAAGCTCGTGATCGAGGACCCGCACGGCGCAGAGGTCGCGTCGGTGCACCGGCAGCTGATCGCGTTGCGGCCGACGTACCAGATCGAAATCGGCGGCGAGAAGGCCGCTGAGGTGCGCAAGAAGCTGTTCACGCCGTTCCGCGAGAAGTTCACCATCGACCTGCCCGGCGACGACGACCTGACGATGGCCGGTGACCTGTTCGACCACGAGTACACCGTGGAGCGCGACGGTCGCGAGGTCGCGTCGGTGTCGAAGCGCTGGCTGAGCATCCGCGACAGCTACGCGGTGCGCATCGCCGACGGCGAGAACCACGTCCTGATCCTGGCCGCCGTCCTCGCCCTGGAGCTCGCCACGCAGCGGGAGAAGGACGAGGAGAAGCAGCAGAAGGAGCAGCGGCAGGACGACTAGGAGCTGCACGCGGCGCAGCGCCTGTCGAGCCACTCGACCTGCCACCCCTGCTGCCGGATGAAGGTCGCCGGGTCCTGGGTCCAGTGGTCACCACCGGCGGCCGGATTGTCGATGTCGTCGACCAGGTACACGTAGAAGCCGCTGGTGTCCTCCACGTCGTGGCACACGTGGAGGAACATGCCCTCGTCCGAGTCGGCGGCGACGATCCTGCCGAACCGGCCGTATTCGATGTCCATCTCAGCCTCCGATGCGGCCCACGGCGGTCGCGATCGTCGCAGGTTCAGCGGCCGTCCGGTGGGGTGTCCTGGACGGGGTGGAGGTCGATCTCCTGCTCCTGGACCTGCCACGCCGCGGTGCCGCTCCCGGCGAGCCGGCGGGCCTCGGCCATCACCTTCCCGCCGTCGAGGTGCCGGTGGCCGTCGGCGTCCAGGTCGGCGGCCATGACCGCGTCCGTGACCGGGACCCGGACGTAGGCGTCCTCCGTGGTCACGCGCCGGACCCGCACGACGATCGAGTAGGTGGCGTCCGGCGGTGGCATGCGGCGACTCTACCGGGCGCGTACGCCGTCCATGAGCAGGTCCAGTAATCGCCCGGCCTGCTCCCGCTGCTCCGGCTCTCCGGTCGCGAGGCAGATGCCGTTGAGCGCGGTCAGCAGGTCTAGGGGGACGACGTCGGCGCGCAGCGCACCGGTCCCGGCCGTTGCGAGGTCGCCGGCATTCAGGAGGTCGCCGACCGCCTGAACCAGTCGCTCCCGGCTGTGCGCGAACGGGGTGCCGCCCGCCGCGATCACCATCTTCAAGGCGTCGGCAAGGCCGCGTTTGGTGGTCATGTAGTCGATGAAGCGGTCCATCCAGACGCGCAGCGCCCGGTCCGGCGGGTCGGCGGCCAGGAGGTCCGGCACGGCGTCGCAGAGACGGGCGAGCTCGGTGCGGTACACCTCCTCGATCAGCGCCTCCCTGGTCGGAAAGTGTCGGTACAGCGTGCCGATGCCGACGCCCGCATGTTTGGCGATCGCGTCGAGGGTCACCTCAGGGGCGTCGGCGAACGCGATGACGGCGACGTCGAGCAGGCGGGCACGGTTGCGTTGCGCGTCGGCCCGCAGCGGTCGCTCAGACATCACACCCCCGGAAGGTTGGCAAACGGAGGGACCTCCGCTTACTGTGGGGAGCAGGTAGTGGAGGCTCCTCCACTTCCGATCCTACAGGGGGACTCATGGCACCCATCAGCACACCGTTCACCCGCGAGTCGACCGCCGAGCAGGTCATCGAGGGCATCGACCTGACCGGGCGGCGGGCCGTCGTGACCGGCGGCGCGTCCGGCATCGGCGTCGAGACCGCCCGCGCCCTGGCCGGCGCCGGCGCCGAGGTCACCCTGGCCGTGCGCGACACCACGGCCGGCGACCGCACGGCCGAGGACATCGTCGCGACGACCGGCAACAAGCAGGTCCACGTCGCCCGGCTCGACCTCGCCGACCAGGCGTCGGTGCGGGCGTTCACCGCCGCGTGGGACGGCCCGCTGCACATCCTCGTCAACAACGCGGGCGTGATGGCCGCACCGTTGACGCGCACGCCCGAGGGCTGGGAGCTGCAGTTCGCCACCAACCACCTCGGCCACTTCGCGCTCACGACCGGCCTGCACGCCGCGCTTGTCGCCGAGGGCGCCCGGGTCGTCAGTGTCAGCTCCAGCGCGCACCTGCGCTCCGACGTCGTCTTCGACGACATCCATTTCGAGCGTCGCGCCTATGAGCCGTGGTCGGCCTACGGTCAGTCCAAGACGGCCAACGTGCTGTTCGCGGTCGAGGCGACCCGCCGCTGGTCCGGCGACGGCATCCTCGTCAACGCGGTCATGCCCGGCAGCATCCGGACCAACCTGCAGCGGCACGTCACCGACGAGGAGCTCGACCGGCTGCGCGCCGCCGCGGGCGGTGGAGCGTTCCAGTGGAAGTCCGTCGAGCAGGGCGCAGCGACGTCGGTGCTGCTGGCGACCTCGCCCTTACTGGACGGTGTCGGCGGGCGCTACTTCGAGGACTGCGCCGAGGCAGGCCCCGTCCAGGAGGGCAACAGCCGGCGCGGGGTCGCGGCGTATGCCCTGGACCCGGACTCCGCCGCCCGCCTGTGGACCGTCACGGAGGCCATGCTGGGCCGCTGACCACCACGTGCCGGCCAGGCTGCACACTCCCGCCGTCGGATGGGTCGCGTGAAGCGCGGCCCTCCGCAGGCGAGGGCGGCGAACCGGGCGGCTCGTGATCGGAGACCGGAACCGGTGCGCGTGACCGTTCCGGCCCTCGGCCACGGGGGCGGGCGGGATCAGAGGATGCGGAGGCGGCCCAGGGGTTCGACGAGTTCACGCTCCTCGTAGGCGAGGTGGGACAGCAGCGTGTCGGTGAGCAGTCCGACGGCCTGACGGACGGCGGCGATGCCGTCGGGACGGGACACCATGGCCACAAGGGCGGCGTCGACGCGTTCGAGCACCTCGGCGATCACGTGGTGCTCCGCCTCCAGGCGGTCGACGACCGGGACGAGCCGCGGGTCGGCGGCGCGCAGCCGGGGAAAGAGGTTCACGTCCTCGATGGTGTGATGCGTGGTGACGACCCGGCAGTAGCTCTCGCAGTAGGTGCCCAACGTCCAGCTGTTCTGCCGCATCGTCATCGTGTTGATCATCGACCTTGCGTCACCGAGGTCGATGGCGCCGGCCGCGACCTGCTCGACGAGGTCGCGCAGCTGCTCCAACTCCTGACGGAGGTGGTCGTGCACGTCGACGAGGTGCTGACCGGAGGCCCGCTGAGCGGCGGTGAGCGGGACCGCCGGGTCGGGCGCGGGACCGGTCGGCCGCGCGGACTCGTCCCAGACCGTCACGGCCCGCCGGCCGGCACCATCGGAGGTCGCCGGATCGTGGACCACCGCACCGCCGGAGGGCACCGCACCACCGGAGGGCACCGCACCACCAGAGGGCACCGCACCACCGGAGGGCACCGCACCACCAGATGCGGTCACGGCTGACGCCCCGGCACTTGCGGACGAGGCCACCGCGCGCGACGCGGCCTCACCGGGCGGCGGAGTGGTGAGGGCGGCCGAGCGGGCGGCGGCGACGAGCTCCTTGGCCTCCGGCACCACGTCCAGGGCGAACCGCCGCAGTTCGCTGTCGCCGCCCGCCCTGACCATCAGGATGAACGTGCTCATGCCCTCCGTGAGCGCGAGCTCGGCCACCTGCTCCGCCCACAGCCGCGGCGGGCCGGCGAGGGGCGCCTGGCCGGGGACCACGTTGTACAGGCGGCGGACGGCGCTCGGGTCGCGGCCGGCGGCGAGTGCGGCGTCGTCGATGCGGCGGTTCCCGTCGGTGAGCTGCGGCACCGGCACGTACGGCGCGCTGGGCAGCCACCCGTCCGCGACGCGGCCGATGAGCCGGAGCATGCGGGGCTTGATGCCGCCGATCCAGATTCCGATCGGGTGGGCGGCGGGCGGGCCGGGGTGGGCGCCCCGCAGCCGGTAGTGGGTGCCGTCGACACGGGCGCTGCGTTCGGTGCTCCACAGGGCGCGGATGACGCCGACCGCCTCCTCGAGGGCCTCGATCGACGCGCCGGGCGTGAGGACGTCGCCGCCCATGCCGGCGATCGCGTCCCAGAAGGCGCCGGCGCCGAGGCCGAGCTCGACCCGGCCGCCGGTGAGGACGTCGAGGCTGGCCGCGGCCCTGGCCAGGACGGCGGGTGGGCGCAGCGGTAGGTTGGCGACGTTCGGAAACACCGACAGGGTGCTGGTCTGCGCCGCGATGACGGACAGCAGCGTCCAGGCGTCCAGGAACCGCGCCTGATACGGATGGTCCTGCACGCTGGCCAGGTCCAGGCCGAGCTCCTCGGTGAGCACGGCGAGCCGGAGCGTCTCACCGGCGGTGGCGGCCTCCGCGGGCAGGAACGTACCGAAGCGCAGCTCGTGGCCATAGTCGGTCATGCAGATATTCTGCCACACAGATGATAACGGCCGGGCAGGGCACTACGAGGGCATGCGGAACGAGCGGTCGACCAGCTCGCGCAGGACGGCGGCGTCCGCGTCGCCGACGCGTTTCAGGTAGAGGCAGCCCTTGCCGGTGGTGTGCGGGCCCAACCGGTCGAGCAGGTCCTGGTAGGCGTCGAGACCTCCGCTGAGATACAGCACCGTCTGCGCCTTGCGCGGCGAGAAGCTGACCGCGGGCATGTCGCCCTCCCGGCCGGACTCGTAACGGTAGTGCCGGGACCCGAAGCCGATGATCGCCGTGCCCCACAGGACCGCCGGCTGCCCGGTGACGGCGCCCATGAGCTCGACGAGGTGCCGGGCGTCGGCGCGGCGCCGCTCGTCGGCGACCCCGTCGACGAACGCGCCGACGTCACCGTCGCCTGGGGTCGTGATGTTCGTATCAGCCATGCCCACACGCTACGACGGGGGTACGACACTTCCACGAAGCCGGGCGGCGCGCATCGTCAGGTACCGCCGCTCCGGTGAGCTCGCCGTCCCGGCCGCCGCGGCCCGGTAGTGCAGTGCCGCCGCCGTCGCGTCGCCGGCCAGCTCGTGCAGGTGGCCGCGCACCGCGTCGAGCCGGTGTCCCGCGTCCACCCGGCCGTCCAGGGTGGACAGCAGCCGCAGCCCCTCCTGCGGGCCGTGCACCATCGCCGCCGCCACCGCCCGGTTCAGCGCCACCACGGGGCTGGCGGTCATGCGTTCGAGCAGGCCGTACAGGGCGAGGATCTGCGGCCAGTCGGTCTCCTGCGCGTTCCCGGCGCGGTCGTGCAGGGCGGCGATCGCGGCCTGCAGCTGATAGGGCCCGACGGCCCCGGCGCTGAACGCCGCGTCCAGCACGGCGGTGCCCTCCTGGATCAGCGGTCGCAGCCACCGGCCGCGGTCCTGCTCCGCGAGCGGCACCAGGTCGCCGGAGGCATCGACGCGGGCCGGGCGCCGGGCGTCGGTGAGCAGCATCAGCGCCAGCAGCCCGGCGACCTCGCCGTCGTCGGGCAGCAGCCCGTGCAGCATCCGCGCCAGCCGGATCGCCTCACCGGACAGGTCGACGCGGACGAGCGGCCCACTGCTGCTCGCGTACCCCTCGTTGAAGATGAGGTACAGCACGTGCAACACGGTGCGCAGCCGGGTGGCCCACTCCAGCCG
The DNA here is from genome assembly GCF_016862795.1 of Dactylosporangium siamense. GTDB lineage: Bacteria > Actinomycetota > Actinomycetes > Mycobacteriales > Micromonosporaceae > Dactylosporangium > Dactylosporangium siamense. Next base: position 94,969 of record NZ_BONQ01000044.1, read on the forward strand.
GTCCGGCATCCGGAACGGCGCCTCCAGGGTGCGGATCCGCTGCTTCGCACGGCTGATCCGCTGGCCCATCGTCGCCTCCGGCACCAGGAACGCCCGGGCGATCTCGCCGGTGGTCAGGCCGCCGACCGCGCGCAACGTCAACGCGATCGCGGACGCCTCACTCAGCCGCGGATGACAACACAGGAACACGACGACCAGGGTGTCGTCCTGGTCGTACACCACCGGCGGCGGCTCGGCGAAGAGCACCTCCCGGCGCCGTCTGGCCTGGTCGGCGCGCAGCTGGTCGAGCAGCTTGCGCGAACCGGTGCGGATCAGCCAGCCCCGCGGGTTGTCCGGCACGGTGTCCCAGTGCGTGGCGGCGGCGAGCAGCGCCTCCTGGGTGGCGTCCTCGGCGGCGGAGAAGTCCCCGAACTGCCGGGCGAGCACGCCGAGGACCTGCGGCGCCAGCTCGCGCAGCAGGTCCTCGATCCGTTCCGGCACGGGCTCAGACCTCGGAGGTCAGCAGCTCGAAGTCGGCGGCGCCCATCACCCGGCGGACCCCGATCGGCTGCTGCTGCGGAACCCCGCCGGGACCCGGCACCTGGGAGATCTTCGCGGCGATCTCGATCGCGCGGGCCTCGGAGTCGACCTCGACCAGCTGAAACCCGGCGAGCATCTCCTTGAACTCGGCGAACGGCCCGTCGGTGACCACGGGCGCGGACACGCCGTCGGAGGTGACCTCCTTCGCGTGCTCCGGGCCGGTCAGCGCCTGCTGGTCCACGAGCTCGCCGCTGTCGAGCAGCTCCTGCCGCAACGCCCCGTAGTAGTCCATGTGCGCCCTGATGTCCTCCGGCGTCCACTCGTCCATCGGCGTGTCCACGGCACCACCGCGGTAGTCCACGATCAGCAGGTACTTCGCCATCTGAGGCTCCTCCCGTCATGCCGCGCCCGTCGAGCGCGGTCACCCCTGTAACGGAGCCGGTCCCGCGTTCTCGACATGCCCAGCACAACGATCTTCGCACCGGTCGCGGGAGCCACGACCGGTGCGAAGACACTCCACAGTGGATGACTTTGAGGCCGAAGCCGGACTCGAACCGGCGTATACCGCTTTGCAGGCGGGCCCCTTACCTCTCGGGCATTCGACCATGCTGAGACCGTGTTGTACGGCGTGCCCTCGGCTGGACTCGAACCAGCGACCTTCAGGTTCGGAACCTGGTGCTCTCTCCACTGAGCTACGAAGGCGTTGACGTGCGTGCGGGTGGAGGGAATCGAACCCCCTGAGCACGATGGCACCTGGGTTACAGCCAAGCCCGACTCTCCAACGTCGGCGCACCCGCGTGATGTGTGTTGCTCCGGCGCCCGGATTCGAACCGGGACCTGGACGGTTAACAGCCGTGTGCCCTGCCAGTTGGGCGACGCCGGATCGGCCTTGGTGAAGCTCTGAGCAGCGCGGACGGGCCTCGAACCCGCACAGTGTCCCGGGTGAAAGCCGGGCGACTCTCCCAATTCGTCCACCGCGCCAAAAGTGACGGGGGTGGGATTTGAACCCACGATTTCCGGCGTATGAGACCGGTGAGGACGGCCGAACTCCTCTACCCCGTTGTGCGCCGCCGGGGACTCGAACCCCGAACATACTGAGTAAGAGTCAGCAGCTCTACCAGTTGAGCTAGCGGCACTTGCTTCCGTACGTGTCCTCGGCTGGACTCGAACCAGCGACCTCCAGGTCCGCAACCTGGCGCTCTCTCCACTGAGCTACGAAGACGTGCGTGCCCTCGGCGCGATTCGAACGCGCACCAACGACGTCCTCAACGCCGTGCCTCTACCTTTGGACCACGAGGGCGGGTGGCGCCCCGAGCCGGGGCGACGCTGCAGGCGGAGGATTCGAACCCCCAATGTCCGGTTCAGAGCCGGATGTGTTGCCGGGTTACACCAGCCTGCAAGGGGCCGGGCGGGGTGATGGCCCGCCCGGACCGGAAGAACGGAGCGGCAACCGGGATTCGAACCCGGGACCTTCGCCATGGCAAGGCGACGCTCTGACCTGACTGAGCTACAACCGCATTGGCATTGCTTGTGTACGAGCTAGGGCGGCGCGGGGTGGAGCGGGGCGCCGACAGTCCCCCCGGCGCTGTCGGCACCCCGGCACCCGGAGCGGTAGCGGGGACTCGAACCCCGTCAACGGTCTGCTTGGAAGGCAGGTGTCCTACCTGTTGGACGACTACCGCGCGGAGATAACCAGCCGCTGACAACGTCCTGCGACGATCCGGATCATGTTCCGGAGCTTGACGTCGCGCTTCCTTGCTACGACCTCGAACTTGAGGCGCTGCTTGTTCGTTGGTAGTGATCGTGGCGCAACTCGGCCTGGCACGACCGACACCGGGTCTGCCTGCGACCCGTGCTCTGGCGCTTGATCGCGAACTCCCCCGTCGGCAGTTCCGATCCACATCCCGGTCGTCGAACACATCAGGCTTCCTCCCCATCGAACACGTGCACGATGGCGTCGCCCGTCCGGGGGTTGAACCCGGTCTGCCGGATTGAGAGTCCGGTGGTCTACCTTCCTCAGCCTCACGGGCGCTTTGTTTTGCATCGTCATATAGACGTGCGTCATCCACTATGGAGTTTTCAAAGAACAGCATTCAACCGCCGGGGAGCGGGCAAAGAAAAACCGCCCGGTTCCCGGTTTCGGGAAGGGCGGTGGGGTGCGTTGCCAGCGGGATGCTAGCCGCTCCACCTGCCCTGGTGCTGCAGAAGTCGCTCCAGGCGACATCCGCGATAACCGAGGAGACCACCCTCGAGCACGGCTTCCTCGCCGCGCGGCGTCAGCCGCTGCGGTGCATTCGAGGGGAGCCGCTTCATGGCCTGTCTCCTGTCGCTTCGTGTTTTCATCCGGTGTTGATGAATACGATAGGCCGCGCCCGCAACGACGACAACCCTATTTATCGAATTCGCGCGGGACCGCTTTAGTGGACGGTCGAGTTCCAGGTGCGGATCGACTGGTGCTCGTGCTCGTGACCGAGGATCGAGACGGTCGCGGTGTCGAGGCTGAGCCGGGCGCCGAAGGAGACGGGCTCGCCGATCCATCGCGATGCGAGGGCCCGCGACGCGTGGCCGTGGCTGACGACGGCGACGTCGCCGAGGACGAGCATCGGCGCCAGCCTGGCCAGGAACCGGTCCAGCCGGTCCGTGACGTGTTGCGGGGACTCGCCGTCCGGGCAGCCGTCGGTCCACAGGTCCCAGTCCGGCCGCTCGGCCCGGATCTCGGCGCTGGTGCGCCCCTCGTAGGACCCGTAGTCCCACTCGGCGACGTCGGCGTCGACGGAGGTGACCGTGAGGCCCGCGAGCTCGGCGGTGCGCTGGGCCCGCTTGCGGGGGCTGCTGACGACGGCGACGAACGCCGCTGTCACGAACGCCCGGCTCAGCGCGCGGGCCCGGTCCTCACCCTCGGGGGTGAGGTCGAGGTCGGTCCTGGAGGTGTGCCGCCCGGTGGCGCTCCACTCGGTCTGCCCGTGCCGCACCACCACGATGTCGCCCATCCGCCTCATTCTGCCTCGCTTCGCTACAGTGCGTCTCGTGGACGAGGTTCTGGTGCTCTGGGATGTTGACCATACCCTCGTCGACGTCGATGGGTTGGGTCGTGAGGCATACGATCTGGCGTTCCTGCGCCGGCACGGCCGGCCGATCACGCACCAGCCGCCGATGGCCGGGCGCACCGACCGGGCGATCGCCCACGACGTGCTGCGGCTCAACGGCGCCCCGACCGGCGAGGACGACCTGGAGGGGTTGCGGGCCGCCGCGGAGACCGCGTTCGACGAGCTGGCGCACCTGCTGCCGGTCCGGGGCCGGGCGCTGCCGGGCGCGGTCGCGGCGGTCGCGACCACACCGGGGGTGCAGTCGGTGCTGACCGGCAACCTGCGGCGGATCGCGGAGGTGAAGCTGGGCCCGTTCGGCCTCGTCGAGCACCTCGACCTGGACGCGGGCGCGTATGGCTGGAGCCACGCGGTGCGCGCGAACCTCGTCGACATCGCCCGGGGCGCCGCACGGCAGCGGTACGAGCGCTCGTTCGACGGCCGGCGCACGGTCCTCGTCGGTGACACGCCGCTGGACGTCGAGGCGGCGCTGCTGACCGGCGCGGGCGTGGTGGCGGTCGCGACGGGCCGCTACACAGGCGAAGAACTCCAAGCGGCCGGCGCGCACGTGGTCCTGCCGGACCTGTCCGACACCGTCGGCGTCGGCGATGCCATCGAAAAAGCCGCGAAGGGCTAGATCTTCGGCGACCGGTTCTCGTACGGCGTCGACAGCACGACCGTGGTGCGGGTGATGACGTTGGCCGCGGTCCGGATCTCCTGCAGCAGCCGCTCCAGCGCCAGGGGGCTCTCGACCCGGACCAGCAGCAGGTAGAAGTCGTCGCCCGCGACGGAGTAGCACGACTCGATCTGCGGCAGCTTGGCGAGGCGTTCCGGTGCGTCGTCGGGCTGCGACGGGTCGATGGGGCGGATCGCCACGAACGCCGTCAGCGGCAGCCCGATCGCGTCGTGGTCGAGCTGGGCGGCGTAGCCCTTGATGACGCCGCGCTGCTCGAGGCGGCGCACCCGCTGGTGCACCGCCGACACCGACAACCCGACCCGCTCGGCGAGGTCGGTGTAGGACAGGCGTCCGTCGACGGCCAGGGCCGCCACGATCGCGCGATCGGTCTCTTCCACGGCACGAACCCTAACCTGCGACGCAACTCGGTTGCCGCCGAGATCCTCAGAGCGACCGGGCGATCACCAGGCGTTGGATCTGGTTGGTGCCCTCGAAGATCTGCAGGACCTTGGCCTCGCGCATGTAGCGCTCCACGGGGTGGTCGGACACGTAGCCGGCGCCGCCGAGGACCTGCACGGCGTCGGTGGTGACCCGCATCGCGGTGTCGGTGCAGAACAGCTTGGCCTTGGCGGCCTCCGCGCTGTGCGGGCGGCCGGCGTCGCGCAGCCGGGCCGCGGACAGGTACAGGGCGCGGGCGGCGGCGATCTGGGTCGCCATGTCGGCGAGCATGAACCCGACGCCCTGGAACTCCAGGATCGACCTGCCGAACTGCTGGCGGTCCTTGGCATAGTCGACGGCGTAGTCGAGGGCGGCCTGGGCGAGGCCGACGGCGCAGGCGGCGATGCCGAGCCGGCCGCCGTCCAGGGCGTTCAGCGCGATCTTGAACCCGCCGCCGGGCTCGCCGAGGAGCCGGTCGGCGGGCACGTGCGCTCCGTCCAGGACGATCTGCGCCACGGTGGAGGAGCGCAGTCCCATGGTCCGCTCCGGCGCCTGCGGCTGCAGTCCCGGGGTGCCGGCGTCGAGCAGGAGGCAGGAGATGCCCTCGGGGGTGCGGCAGAAGACGTTGTAGAAGTCGGCCTTGCCGGCGTGGGTGATCCAGGCCTTGGTGCCGCGGACCGTGTAGCCGTCGCCGTCGGGCTCCGCCCGGGTCGTGAGCGACGCCGCGTCGGACCCGCTCTGCGGCTCGGAGAGACAGTAGGCGCCGAGCAGCTCCCCACCGAGCATGTCGGGCAGGTGCCGCTTGCGCTGGGTCTCGGTGCCGAACGCGGCCGTCGGGTAACAGGCGAGGCTGTGCACGGAGACGCCCTCGGCGACGGCCAGCCAGCGGCCCGCGAGCTCCTCCAGGACCTGCAGGTACACCTCGTAGGGCTGGCCGCCGCCACCGTGCTCGACGTCGAACGGCAGCCCGAGCAGCCCGGCGCGGCCGAGCAGCCGGAACTGCTCGCGGGGGAACTGGGCCCGGGCCTCGAAGTCGTCGACGCGGGGCGCCAACTCGCCGTCGGCGATCTCGCGGACCAGCCCGATGAGGTCGGCGGCCTCCTCGGTGGGCAGGACCCGCTCGACGGGTTTCACAGGATCACCAGCTCGGTCGGCAAGGTGTTGAGCCGGTCCACGCCGTCGGTGGTGCACACGACGATGTCCTCGATGCGGGCGCCGTGCCGGCCGGCGAGGTAGATGCCGGGCTCGATCGAGAACGCCATGCCCGCCTCGAGGACGGTGTCGTTGCCGGCGACGATGTAGGGCTCCTCGTGCCCGTCCAGGCCGATGCCGTGCCCGGTGCGGTGCAGGAACGCCTCGCCGTAACCGGCCGCGGCGATGAGGTCGCGGGCGACGGCGTCGACGGACGCGGCGGTGACACCGGGCCGCACGGCGGCGACCGCGGCCCGCTGCGCCTCGAACAGCACCTGGTAGTACGCGGCGAACTCGGCGGGCGGCTCGCCCACGCTGTAGGTGCGGGTCGAGTCGGAGCAGTAGCCGTCGGGCATCCGGCCGCCGATGTCGACGACGACGGGCTCGCCCGCGCCGATGACCCGGTCGGAGGTGCCGTGGTGCGGGCTGGCGCCGTTGGGGCCGGCGGCGACGATGGTGAACTCGACTCCTGCGTGCCCGGCGGCGCGGATCGCGGCGGCGATGTCGGCGGCGACCTCGTTCTCGGTGCGCCCGGCCCGCAGCCACTGCCCCATCTGGGCGTGGACGGCGTCGATGGCCTGCCCGGCCCGGCGCAGCGCCTCGATCTCGTCGGGTGACTTGCGCAGGCGCAGCGCGGCGAGGACGGCGCCGGCGAGGCGCTGCTCGGCGCCGGGCAGCGCGGCGCGCAGCGCGAGGACCTGCTCGGCCCACATCCGGTTGCCCACGCCGACGGCGTCGGGCTTGCCAGCGAGTGCCGCGGTCACCAGCTCGTAGGGGTCGGAGCCGTCGACGTGGTCGACGATCCGGACGCCGCGGGGGTCGGCGGCCTCGGCGGCGGGGCGCTCCAGGCGCGGCACGATCAGGGTCGGCTCACCGTCGGCGGGAAGCACGAGCAGCGTGAGCCGCTCCAGTGCGTGCGCATCGTAACCTGTGAGATACTGCAGGTCGGCGCTGGGCGGGATGAGCAGCGCGTCCAGCCCGGCCGCGGTGGCGGCGAGCTGCGCGGCACGGAGTCGCTGTTCCTTCTGGGACACGTGAGCCAGCTTAACGTTCGTTTGGGTTTTGAGTCGACCGCGCCCTGTCGATACCAACGGGCAGGTGTCGACCGGCTCGCGGTGGCGTAGTGTGCAACTGGAGCTTGAGTACACAAGGCCCGAACCTGAGCTGTATTCGAATCGAGATGAGCAACGCATCTCATGAGTCCGCGCAGCGTCGACGCGCACGGCGACCGGCTCTCCGAGCCGTTCGTCCATGAGGCGTTGCTGTATCACGATCACGCGACCTATCTCGACGGCACGATGAAGTTCATCTACGAGGGCGTCGCGCGCAACGAGCCCGTCGCCGTCGCGGCGCCGCCCGCCAACGTGCAGCTGATCCGGGAGCGCCTCGGCGCGTTCGGCGACGGCGTCACCTTCCACGACATGACCGAGGCCGGCCGCAACCCCGGGCGGATCATCCCGTGGGTGCTGTCGAGGTTCATGGACGATCACCCCGGCCGCCGGGTCCGCATCATCGGCGAGCCGATCTGGAAGGGCCGCTCCGACGACGAGTACCCCGCCTGCGTCCAGCACGAGGCGATGATCAACGTGGCGTTCACGGGCCGTGAGGCGGCGATCCTCTGCCCCTATGACACCAGCCGCCTGGACCCGCACATGGTCACGGACTCCTACGCGACCCACCCGGTCATGGTCGACGCCAGCGGGAAGCACGCCAGCGACGGCTACGACCCCTATGGCATCACCGACGCCTACAATGTGCCGCTGTCCGAGCCGCCGTTCGGCGCGACCACACTGCGCTTCGAGGTCGGCGACCTGGTCAGGGTCCGGCGCGCCGTCGCGGAGGTTGGCCTCGATGCGGACCTGCCACCGGACCGCATCGTCGACCTGCAGAGCGCCGTCAACGAGCTCGCCACCAACAGCACCGCGCACGGCGGCGGCTCCGGCACGCTGCGCACCTGGTGCGACGACGAGCGGGTGGTCTGCGAGGTCCGCGACTTCGGCAGCCTCACCGACGTGATGGCCGGCCGGCTCCGGCCCGCCGACGGCCGCCGCGGCCACGGCCTCGTCATGGTGCACTTCCTCTCCGACCTGGTCCAGCGGCACACCAGCCAGACCGGCACCACGACCCGCGTGCACGTGCTGCGATAACCGCGCCGCTCATGGCAGGCTGGCCGGGTGGCCCGTCCTCTGCTGCTCATCGACTCCGCCAGCCTCTATTTCCGCGCGTTCTTCGGGGTACCGGAGAAGGCCGCCCTCGCCCCGGACGGCACCCCCGTCAACGCGGTGCGCGGGTTCCTCGACATGCTGTCGACCCTGGTCCGCGGCCGGGGCCCGGACCGCCTCGTCTGCGCGCTCGACGAGAGCTGGCGCCCGGCGTGGCGGGTGGCGCTGCTGCCGTCGTACAAGGCGCACCGGCTCACCCCGGCCGGCGGTGAGGAGGTCCCCGACGCCCTGTCCGTCCAGGTCCCGATCATCCTGGAGTTCCTGGCCGCGCTCGGCATCACCGCCGTCGGCGCCCACGACTACGAGGCCGACGACGTCATCGGCACCCTCGCGACCCGGGAACCCGGCCCGATCGAGGTGGCCACCGGCGACCGCGACCTGTTCCAGCTCATCGACGACGCCCGCGAGGTGACCGTGCTCTACTGCGGCCGCGGCGTCGCCAAGCTCGAGGTCCTCGACAACGCCGCCCTGCACGCCAAGTACGGGGTGCCCGCCGCCGGCTACGCCGACTTCGCCGCGCTGCGCGGCGACCCGTCCGACGGCCTGCCCGGCGTCGCCGGCGTCGGGGAGAAGACCGCGGCGCGGCTCGTCGACCGGTACGGCGACCTCGACGGCATCCTCGCCGCCCTCGACGACCCCGCGTCCGGTTTCGCCCCGGGCCTCCGCGCGAAGATCGTCGCCGGCCGCGAATACCTCACCTCGGCCCGCGACGTGGTGGCGGTCGCCCGCACCATCCCGCTCGGCGACCTGGACACGAAGCTGCCGGCGTCCCCCGCGGACCCGGACGCGCTGCTCGCCCTCGCCGAGCGCTGGGGTCTCGCCGGCGCCACCAAACGCATCGTCGACGCCCTGGCCGCCTAACTCAGTGATCCGGAAGGCCTTGTGCACCCCTGGGGTACCCAAGGTCTTCCGGATCACGCAGACGACATCACGCGGACGACATCACGCGGACGACATCACGCGGACGACGGAGAAGGGAACGCCCAGCGCGGCTCGGCGCCGGCGAACCACATGCCGATGGCGAGGGCCGCCGTCGCCTCCAGGTAGCCGGCCCGGACCAGCCCGCCGCAGTGCGCCGGGGTGCAACCGATCGATGTGATCAGGGCGTCGACCACGGCCACGGCCGGGGCATCGTCGGCGCAGAACGGGACAACCAGGGGCTGCCCCTCGTACACCGGCCACCGCTGCGTCCAAATGCTCTCGTGGCAGAGGTTGAACGCCTTGACGAGGTGCGCCCCGGGGACCGAACGCGGGACCGATGCCGGCGTGAGCATGAGCCCGTCGGCGGTCGGTCGCAGGGGGTTGGTGCAGTCGATCACGGCCCGGCCGGCGAGCTGCCCGGCGACGCCCGCGACCACCTCGGCCACCGCACCCGCCGGCACCGCGACCAGGACGGCCTCGCCGAAGCCGGCCGCGTCGGCGAGGGTGCCGTGCCCGGCCGCGCCGATCCGGCCCGCGACGGCCGCCGCCTGCACCGGATCGCGGCCACCGATCACCACCTCGTGCGCCGCGCCGACCCACGCGCCGCCGAGCGACGCCGCCATGTTGCCCGTGCCAAGAATCCCGATTCGCATCCGGAAACCGTAGGCAGGTCGATGCACACCACCCGGTGTGCGACGGGCGGGGCAGGATGGAGCGATGTACACCGCCGACTGCCGGGCGCGGATCGCCTTCGAGGTCCTCGCGAACCGCTGGGACAGCGTCGTCGTGTTCACCCTCGCCGACCTCGGGCCGGCCCGCCCGCGGGTGCTCGCCGAGCGCATCGGCGGGATCGGGCCGAAGGTCCTCAACGACGCGCTGCGACGCCTGGAGTGCAACGGTCTCGTGCAGCGTCGCCGGTACGCCGAAGCCCCGCCCCGCGTCGACTACCAGCTGACGGAGGCGGGGGCGGCGCTCATCGAACCGATGCGGGCCATGGGCGCCTGGGCGTTGCGGTACGGCGACGCGGTCCTGGCGGCGCAGGAGCGCCACGCGGCTACGGGTTGACTACGGGTTGACGCGGACCGGGTCCACCTTCCAGATCTGCTCGCAGTACTCGCGCACGGTGCGGTCGGAGGAGAAGAAGCCGCACCGGGCCGTGTTGAGGATCGACATCCTGGTCCAGCGCTCGGTGTCGGTCCAGGCGTCGGCGACGGTGTCCTGGCAGTCGACGTAGGCCCGGTAGTCGGCGAGGGCCATGTACTCGTCCCGGCCCAGCATCGCCTCGACGACCGGGGCGAACACGCTGCGGTCGCCCTTCGCGAACGCGCCGGACGCGATCGTGTCCACGGCCAGCCGCAGCTCGAAGTCGGCCTCGTAGAACGACCGTGGCGAGTACCCGGACCGGCGCAGCGCGGCGGCGGCCGGAGCGTCCATGCCGAACAGGAAGAAGTTGTCCGCGCCGACCCGGTCCCGGATCTCGATGTTGGCGCCGTCGAGGGTGCCGATGGTGAGCGCGCCGTTGAGGGCGAGCTTCATGTTGCCGGTCCCGGACGCCTCCTTGCCGGCCAGGGAGATCTGCTCCGACAGGTCCGCGGCCGGGATGACGAACTGCGCCTTCGTCACGTTGTAGTCCGGCGGGAACACCACCCGCAGGTGCCGGGCGATGACCGGGTCGGTGTTGACCACGTCGGCGACCGCGTTGACCAGCTGGATGAGCAGCTTCATCGCGTGGTACCCGGGCGCGGCCTTCCCGCCGAACAGCACCGTCCGCGGCACGTAGGTCGCCTGCGGGTCGGCCCGGATCCGGTTGACCATGGTGATCACGTGCAGCAGCTTCAACTGCTGCCGCTTGTACTCGTGGAACCGCTTGATCATCACGTCGGCGAGCGCGTCGGGGTCGGCGAGCACGCCGGTGGACCGTTCGACGGCCGCGGCGAGCTCGACCTTGTTCTGCCGCTTGACGTCGCGCCACGCGGCCCGGAACGCGGGGTCGTCGGCGGCCGTGCCCAGCCCGTGCAGCCGCTCCAGGTCGGTCAGCCACCCCTCGTCGCCGAGCGCCTCGGTGATCAGCGTCGACAGCCGCGGGTTGGCCATGCGCAGGAACCGCCGCGGGGTGACGCCGTTGGTGATGTTGTGGAACCGCTCCGGCCACAGCGCCGCGAAGTCGTGCAGCGTCGTCTCGGCGAGGAGCTTCGTGTGCAGCTCGGCGACCCCGTTGACGGCGGTGCTCCCGACGACCGCGAGATGCGCCATCCGCACCCGGCGCTCATCCCCCTCCTGGATGACGGACATGCGCCGCACGACGTCCTCGTCGCCCGGGTACGCCGCCCGCACCTCCTCCAGGAAGAAGTGGTTGATCGCGTAGATGATCTCCATGTGCCGGGGCAGGAGCCGCTCGAGCAGCCGCACCGGCCACGTCTCCAGGGCCTCCGGCAGCAGCGTGTGGCACGTGTAGTTGAACGTCCGGCGGGTGATCGTCCACGCCTCGTCCCACCCGACCCCGTGCTCGTCGACGAGCAGCCGCATCAGCTCGGTGACCGCGACGACCGGGTGCGTGTCGTTGAGCTGGATCACCACCTTGTCCGCGAAGCCCTCCCAGCCGCTGTTGCGCAGCCGGTACCGCCGGATGATGTCCCGCAGCGAACACGCGACGAGGAAGTACTGCTGCTTGAGCCGCAGCTCCCGCCCCAGCTCCGTGCTGTCGTCGGGGTACAGCACCTTGCTGATGTTCTCGGCCTTCACGATGTCGTCGACGGCCTCCACGTACTGCCCGACCCCGAACCGCGCCAGGTCGAACGACTCACGGCTGGCCCGCGCCTGCCACAGCCGGATGATGTTGACGGTCTGCGTGCCGTAGCCGGGCACCAGCATGTGGCTCGGCTCGCCCCGCACCGTCTCCCCCGGCACCCAGTGCTTCTTCAGGCCCGTCGGGTCCTTCGGGTCCGCCTTCGTGGTGCCGTAGAACCCGACCAACTGCCGGTCGTCCGGCGCGGGGAACTCCCACGGGTTGCCGTAGAAGGTCCAGTCGTCGGGCCGCTCGACCTGCTGGCCGTCGCGGAACGTCTGCTTGAAGATGCCGAACTCGTAGCGGATGCCATACCCGACGGCCGGGATGTCCAGCGTCGCCATCGAGTCGAGCAGGCAGGCCGCGAGCCGTCCGAGCCCGCCGTTGCCGAGGCCGGGCTCGACGTCGTACACCTCCAGCGCTTCGAGGGACACCCCGAGGTCCTCGGCGATCGGCCGCACCCAGCGCTCGGTGTCCGTGTACAGCAGGTTCTGCCGCAGCTGCCGCCCGAGCAGGTACTCCGCCGACAGGTAGTAGACGAACCTGGGGTTGGCCGCGTAGTGCGCCGCCGCGGTGCGCGCGTATCGGTCGACGAGCCGGTCCCGCACGGTCACCGCCAGGGTGTGGTAGCCGTCGGGACCGCTGGCCGACTCGATCGTCGTGCCACGCTGGTAGTAGAGGTTGGAGATCAGGTCCCGCTCGAAGTCCTCGAGCGAGTCGCCGACAGTGCGCCTGAGTCGGGGCCGGGCCTCGGTCACCCGCCAAGTATCCGCCAGCCGATCACCCCGCAGCGACCGTCTCCCGAGATCTCACCACTCACACCCCTGCCCCACCAGCTCAAGATCCCCGCTTCCAGCACCAGCCCCCGCCCAACAAATGCGAATAAATCGCCCATATCGGCGCTCCCGCGGCCTGCATTCAGACGCATGATCTTGCACCCTTGATCAAAGGAGCCGGATGGCCACCCAGACGACCACAGCGCTCCTTCGATCAACAGCGAGGCGAGAGATCGCCGTCCGTGCGCCGGCACCGACCAGTCCAGCAATCGATGGCTTTCGTTTTGGCCGAAGACGGTGTTGTACCACCGAATGATGACCCCGACGGCGCTGGATCATGC
>NZ_BONQ01000045.1 GCF_016862795.1 Dactylosporangium siamense
CGCGGACCGCAACGGTGGATCATCGCAGCATCCTCGCTAAATGTTGAAATGTCGGATATGTCGGCGGCGGAGCCGTCCGACATATCCGGGGAAACCGAGCCACCAGACGATGCCACCATGACCCAGACCCGTCCTGGCCGGACGAGGCAGAAGCATGAGCGGTCCAGCGCCAGCGGCCGGCAGTCGCCGCCGTCACCAGAGAACCGGCCCGCGGCCACGATCACCGCGCCTGGGTCCCGCCGGCGGCGGCCACCGCGCCGGAAGACACCACTGCCGCCGAACGGAGCACCGTCGGCGGCAGGGAACAAGCGGGGTGACGTCAGCGGCCGCGTTGGCGGCGGGCGTCCGCGATGCCGTTGGCGGCCCGGGCTGAGAACGCCTGCCCGGTGCCCGGGGCGACCGCGTTCGAGTTGGAGCCGCCGCCGAAGACCGGGCCCGCCGTGGCCGTGCGCAGGGCCTCGCCGGCGGCGATCTTGTCGCGGACCGCGGCGGCCTCGGCCTGCTCGCGCTCCGACGGGACGGCCATCACGGCGCTGGCCAGGGCGATGACCACGACCAGGACGAACAGGACGATCGGGGCGAGGAACCAGTTGACGTCGACGCCGGGGACCACGGCCACGTTGTCGGTGGTGAGGTTGACGTGCATGGCCGCCATGCCGGTGTAGTGCATGCCGCAGACGGCGACGCCCATCACCGCCGCCGCCGCGATCGTGGCCGGGATGCCGCGGACCACGACGGTGAACCACAGCGCGACGGTCGCGGCGACGACCGCGATCGCGTAGGACGCGAGGTACAGGTTGTTCTGATAGTGGAACGAGCCATTGATCTGCATCGCGGCCATGCCGGTGTAGTGCATGAAGGCGACGGAGACGCCGGTGATCGGGCCGCCGATGAGGATCTTCCAGATCGTGGGCTTGCCGAGGCCGACGATGAACAGGCCGATGCCGACGGTGACCACGGCGATGAAGAAGCTCGCGACGGTGGTGGCGACGTCATAGCGCAGCGGGGAGCCGCTCACGCTGAAGCCGATCATCGCCATGAAGTGCATGACCCAGATGCCGGTGCCGCCGATCGCCCAGGCGGCCAGGACCAGCAGCCAGGCGCGGCGGCGGGTGTCGGTGGCGGCCCGCGCCCGGGCGGTGCTCACCAGCCCGAGGAGAGAACCCAGGAACGACATCGCATACGCGAAGATCGGCGTGATCGCCCCGTACGTGAAATGGTGCAGCTCTCCCACGATGCTTCCTTCCGCGCCGGAAACGTCTCACCGGCGAGAGCATCATTGCTGATCCAAACAAATTTTTCTAATCCGAACGAGTGAAAAATCGCTCCGTGACTACGCCATGACGCTGTATGCCAGGACGCCGCGGGTCATCGCCGCCATCGCCTGGCGGGCGGTGCGCCGCACGGTGTCGGAGGCGCCCGGCGCGTCGGCGAGCTGGCCGAGCAGATCGAGCACCTGACGGGACCAGCGCACGAAGTCGCCGGCGGGCATGTCGCCCTCCAGGCCGTGCACGCTGCCGAGCACCTTGGTGAGCGACTCGCCGCGGGCCCACCGGTACACCGGCCAGACGAAGCCCAGATCCAGCTCCCGGGTCAGCTGCAGGCCCCGGGAGTCCTCGTCCTCGCGCAGGTCGGACCACAGCTGCATGGTGGCGTCGATCGCGTCGGAGACGTCGCCGCGCGGGATGGAGGCGCGGTCGTCGGACTCGCGGCGGGCCTCGTAGACCAGGACGCTGGCGGCCGCGGCGAGGTCGGCGGCGCCGAGCTTGTCCCACACGCCGCGGCGCAGGCACTCGGCCACGAGCAGGTCGGTCTCGGACCAGATGCGGGCGAGCATCCGGCCGGCGTCGGTGACGGTGCCGCCGGAGGAGAGGTACCCACGGTCGGTGAGCAGCCCGCAGACGCGGTCGAAGGTGCGGGCGAGGGAGCCGGTGCGGTTGGCGACCTTGCCGCGCAGCGCCTCGGTGTCGCGCTCGAGCCGCCAGCGGCGCTCCGCCCAGCGGGCGTGCTCCTCCCGGTCCGGGCACTGGTGGCAGGGGTGCCGGCGCATCGACGCCCGCAGCCCGTCGAGCTCCGCGTCGTCCGAGATGTCCCGGCCACGCTTCCGAGCGCGCGCGGGCGGCTCCAGGTCGAGGCGCCGCAGTTGCGCGGCGAGGTCCCGGCGGTCCTGCGCCGAGCGGTAGTTGAACTGCTTCGGGACCCTGACCCGGCCGAGCGACTCGACGGCCGCGGTGAAGTCGGCGCCGGAGATCCGGCCGGCCCAGCGGTCCTCGGTGAGCACGAGCGGGCGGGGCTCGCCGAAACCGCGGCCACCGACACCCGGGTCGATGATGATCGCGAGTCCGGCGCGGCGGCCGGTGGGCACCCGGACGACGTCGCCGGGGCGCAGCCGCTCCAGGGACTCCAGGGCGGCCGCGCGGCGCTGCTGGACGCCCTGCCGGGCGATGGCCCGCTCCCGCTCGGTGATCGCGACCCGGAAGCCGAAGTACTCGTCGAAGTCGCCGAGGTGGCAGGCGGTCTCCGCGCCGTAGGTGGCGATCGTTTCGACGTTGCGCTGCACCTGCCGGGCCAGTCCGACCACCGACCGGTCCGCCTGGAACTGGGCGAACGAGCTCTCCAGCAGCTCCCTGGCCGCGGGAACGCCGACGCTGCCGACGAGGTTCACCGCCATGTTGTACGACGGGCGGAAGCTCGACTTGAGCGGATACGTGCGGGTCGAGGCGAGCCCCGCCACGTGCCGCGGGTCGAGCTCCGGCGCCCAGACCACGACCGCGTGGCCCTCCACGTCGATGCCACGGCGCCCGGCCCGGCCGGTCAGCTGGGTGTATTCGCCGGGGGTCAGGTCGACGTGCGCCTCGCCGTTGTACTTGACGAGCCGCTCCAGGACCACGCACCGGGCCGGCATGTTGATGCCGAGCGCCAGGGTCTCCGTGGCGAAGACGGCCTTCACCAGGCCGCGGACGAACAGCTCCTCCACGACCTCCTTGAACGCCGGCAGCATCCCGGCGTGGTGCGCGGCGAGGCCCCGCTCGAGACCGTCCAGCCACTCCCAGTATCCGAGCACCTGCAGGTCCTCGCTCGGGATGTGCTTGGTGCGGGACTCCACGATCGTGCGGATCTCGACCCGCTCGTCGGGCGCGGTGAGCCGCAGGCCGCCGGCGAGGCACTGCTGGACCGCGGCGTCGCAGCCGGCGCGGCTGAAGATGAACAGGATCGCCGGCAGCAGGCCCTCACGGTCGAGGCGTTCGACGATCTCGGGCCGGTACGGACCCTTGCGCCGGCCGCCCCTGGGACCGGCCAGCTCGGCGCGTCGCAGCATCTCGCGGTGATATCGCAGCAGCTCCGGGTGCACGTCGTGCTTCTGCGCCGCCTCCGCGTCGTGGAAGAGGTCGAACATCCGCCGGTCGATCAGCATGTGCTGCCACAGCGGCACCGGCCGGTGCTCGCTGACCACGACCGTGGTCTCGCCCCGCACGGTGACGAGCCAGTCGGCGAACTCCTCCGCGTTGGACACCGTCGCCGAGAGGGAGACCAGCGTCACCGAGTCGGGCAGGTGGATGATCACCTCTTCCCAGACCGCGCCGCGGAACCGGTCGGCGAGGTAGTGCACCTCGTCCATCACGACGAAGGAGAGGCCCTCCAGGGTCGCGGAGCCGGCGTAGAGCATGTTGCGCAGGACCTCGGTGGTCATCACCACGACCGGCGCGTCGCCGTTGATCGCGTTGTCGCCGGTCAGCAGGCCGACGCGCTCGGCGCCGTAGCGCTGGACCAGGTCGTTGTACTTCTGGTTCGACAGCGCCTTGATCGGCGTCGTGTAGAAGCACTTGCGTCCCTGCCGCAACGCCAGGTGGACCGCGAACTCGCCGACCACGGTCTTTCCGGCGCCGGTCGGCGCGCACACCAGCACGCCGGTGCCGCGCTCCAGCGCGTCGCACGCCTCGACCTGGAACGGGTCGAGCGCGAAGTCCAGCTCGTCCACGAACTCGGTCAGGGCAGGTCGCTCAGCCCGCCTCTGGGCCGCTTCGTACCGCTCGGCGGGGGTGTTCATGACCCCAAGGCTAGGCGAAAGATGCCCGGATCCGCTCATGGGTATCGTGCTGGCGTGCCGGAAAGCGCTGAACCACCAAGTACATGGCGGCCCGTCGAGGCCGTGCTCCTGGACTTCCACGGGACGATCGCGCAGGTGGAGGACCCCGTCAGGTGGGTGACGTCAGCCGCTTCGAGCCTCGGCACCGCCCTGGACCGGGGCCGGGCCACCGTCCTCGCCGACCGGTTGACCACCGCCGGGCGGGCCGGCGGGCCGAAACCGCACCGGGTGCCCGCGCACCTCGCCGAGGTGTGGGCGGACCGGGACCTGTCCGTCGCCGCGCACCGGGCCGCCTACGAAGGGCTGGCCGCGACGGTCGACGCCGACCTCGCCGAGGCCCTCTACGACCGGCTGCTCATGGCTGACGGCTGGCAGCTGTACGCCGACACCATCCCCACCCTCCAGGCGCTGCGGGCGCGCGGCATCCCGGTCGCGGTGGTCTCCAATATCGGGTTCGACCTGCGGGACCTGGCCGGCCAGCTGGGCTTCGCCGACCTGGTCGACGAGTTCGTGCTCTCCTACGAGGTGGGCCGCTGCAAGCCGGACCCCGCCATCTTCTGGAAGGCCTGCGCGGCGCTGCGCACCGACCCGGAGCGCACGTTGATGGTCGGCGACTCCCCCGCCGACGCCGGCGCCGCCGCGGCGGGCTGCAGCGTCCTTGTCCTGCCGGAGAGTGACCCGGGCAAGGTGCACGGTCTCAGCGCGGTGCTGCGTCTGCTTTAAATGTTGCCTTCGGTGGGAACCACTGTCGCAACACCGCCTGTGCGCTTGTCGGCTCCCCGCCAGGCGGCGACAGTGCAGAGACACAGACCGTTTGACTTCCGGAGGATCATCATGCCGTTAAGCCGTTGGAACCCGTCGGACGCGCTCGCCCGCATCGAGTCCGAGGTCGGCCACGCCGCGTCCCACGCCCACTCCGCCTCCGTCTCCACCGCCACCGACGGCGACGACCTCGTCATCACCGTCGACGGCGTCAACGCCTCCGACGTCGACGTGCAGGTCTCCGGCGGACGGCTCACGATCAAGGGCGGCGGTGGCACGAGCACCTCGTCGCACAGCTCGGAGGGGGGCGCCACGTTCTCGTCGAGCTCGTCCAGCTCCAGCTCGTTCAGCCGCAGCTTCTCCCTGCCCGACGGTGTCACCGAGTCCGACGTCTCCACCACCCCGTCCGCGAACGGCGTGACCGTGCGGATCCACAACGCCGCCTAACCGATCAGGTTCAGGGCGCCGGGAACACACTCGATCGTCACGGGGAGCGGGCAGATCCGCTCCCCGTCGGCGTACGCGGTGACCCCCTCGGCGGCCAGCTCGATCCGCCGGGCCCGGAACGTCGACACCCGAGGGTCTTCGACATGTGTGCCCTTGAACACCTTCGGCCGCAACCGCATCAGCGTGCGCCGGCTGAGGGGCTCGGCGACGACCACGTCCAGCAGCCCGTCGGTCGGGTCCGCGCCGGGCACGATCCGGAACCCGCCGCCGTAGCTCTCGGTGTTGCCGATCGCGACGAGCACCGAGTCGAACTCGCTCTCCACCTCGTCGATGCGCATCTGGTACCGCCGGCTGCGCAACGCCAGCAACTCCGCCACGATGGCCAGGTTGTAGCGCTGCGGACCCCTCGGCCAGCGCATCCGGTTGGCCCGCTCGTTGACGAACGCGTCGAACCCGGCGGCCATGACCGCCCCGAACCAGGCCGTGGTGCCCCCACCGCTGACCTTGGCGAGGTCGATGGATGTGGTACGGGTGTGCGCCGCGATCGCCTCGGCCGCGGCGAGGGTGTCTCCGGGCAACCCGAGACGGACCGCGAAGTCGTTGCCGGTGCCGGCGGGCACGATCCCGAACGGTGCCCCGGTCCCCGCGACCGCCTGCAGGCCGAGGTGCACGGTGCCGTCGCCCCCCATGGCCACCACGGCCCGCCCGTCGGCGACGGCCTGCCGGCCGAGGTCGACCATGGCGTCGCGGCTGCCGGCGGTGACCACGTCGACGGTGTGCCCACCCGCCCGCAGCCGCGCCACGACCTCGGGCAGCAGCCCGGCCTTCCGCCCTTT
This sequence comes from Dactylosporangium siamense, assembly GCF_016862795.1. Taxonomy (GTDB): domain Bacteria; phylum Actinomycetota; class Actinomycetes; order Mycobacteriales; family Micromonosporaceae; genus Dactylosporangium; species Dactylosporangium siamense. Next base: position 6,133 of record NZ_BONQ01000045.1, read on the forward strand.
ACCGGCCGTCGGGTTGGCGAGCAACGCAATGTTCACGCGACGGATGCTAGGTCCTGCGCCGCCGCACGCACAGCATTCACGACCCACCCTGTCCTTCCGGTCTGTGCGAGGCGGGGTGATCGCCGCTGGTGGGCCTTGGTCGCGGTGCGCGGGTACTGGTGCAACGGCTTCGGACCCATCACCCAGGTCGGTCGGGCGCAGGCACGGTCCGCGCCAGGTGCGTTGCCTGGAGATCGAGGTCCTGGGACGGCAGCGCGCCCGCCGAAGGTTGCTCGGCGGGCGCGGCAGCGGTGGTGCGGGTCTGACGGCGGATCAGGTGATGTCGTCGTAGCGGCTGTCGAGCGACCTGGGGCGTTCGACCGGGGTCGGCGCGTCCACGGGGGTCGGCGCCTCGACCGGGTCGTAGCCACCGACGGAGGTGGCGGCCGCGACGGGCTCCGGCGCGTAGTCGTCGAGCGAGGAGATCTCGTCGTCGGACACGTCGCCGTAGATGGACTGGTTACGGCCCTTGCGCCGGTCGTTGATCAGCGCGACCGCGACGGCCCCGAAATACAGCAGTGACATCGCCAGGGCCAGGCCCGTCATGGTGAACGGGTCGGGGGTCGGGGTGGCGACCGCGGCGAAGGCGAAGAAGATGAAGACGACGGTCCGCCACCAGCCGAGCAGCTTGCGACCGCTCAGGACGCCGGCGAAGTTGAGCATCATCGCGATCAGCGGGAACTCGAACGCGACGCCGAACACCAGCATGCCGGTGGTGATGAAGTCGACGTAGCGGGTGATGTCCAGCGACGTCTCGATGAAGTCCTTGTCCGGCAGCAGGTATTCGAGGCCGTGACCGAGGGCGAACCACGCGAGGTACGCGCCGAGCGCGAAAAGAGGCGCCGCGATCGAGATGAAGATATACGCATACTTGCGCTCGTTGCGGTGCAGGCCGGGAGCGATGAACGCCCACAGCTGATACATCCACCAGGGGGCGGTGATCAGCAGGCCGAGCCACAGGCCGACCTTCAGCTGCAGCAGGAAGACGTCGGCGACGCCGAGCTGGACGAACTTGCACTCGCCGAAGCGAGGCTCCATCACTTTACAGACGGGGTCCTTGACGATGTTGATCGCCGGCTTGGAGAGCCAGTAACCGATGCCGAACCCGAGGACCAGACCGAGACTTGCCTTGAACAGGCGGCTGCGCAGCTCCCGCAGGTGCTCCATGAGGGTCATGGAGCCGTCTGCGGCGCGTTCGAACTGCGACGGCGCCTTGTTCCGGCGCCGCCCGGCGAGGACGCTCACGACGATCTAGCGCCTCAGCGCTCGTGAACGCGGTTGACGGGATCCACGGTCGGCGCGGGCGACGGCTTGTTGTCGTCGATCGTGCCGGACAGCGGCGCGCGACCCGACTGGGCCTCCGCCTTGGCGTCGACGTCGTCGTCGGCGAGACCCTTCGTCTCCGCCTTGATGATGCGCAGCGAACGACCCAGCGACCGCGCCGCGTCAGGCAGACGCTTGGCGCCGAACAGCAGGACCAGGACCACCACCAGCACGAGGATGTGCCACGGCTTGAGTGCACCCATGTGAAGCCACCTCACAGTCTTGTATTGCCCGACCCATCGTACTGGTGACATCGGGTGACGGGCAGAGGCCGGGTTGCGGGAAGGGGTCCGGCCGCTGAAGTCCTGACGAGTGTTGACGCTGGAACGCCCGATCGTCAACCATCCGTCCGGACAAAGGCGTTATTTGCCCGGTTGATCCGCCAGGTTTCTTAACTGTTATGCACGGCAGGGCGCTGATCAGCGTCTTCGAGCTGGCCTCGGCGCGCCTGGATGATCAACGCCTGCTCCTGCATGGCCTCCAGGCGGGGCTGCATCGCCTCCGCGGTCTGCTGCAACTGTGCCAGGTGGGGCCGCAGTCGCTGCTCGCCGTCGAGGAGCCGCCGCTGCAGCGACAGTGCGGTGTTACCGAACTGACGCACGCGGGCCGCCGTCGACATCACGGCCACGCCGAGGACGATGAGCGAGAGCAGGACGATGCCGCCCGAGATCCACCAGAGCACGGACCGACCTTAGTCCACCCGGCAGTGCGCGGCAGCGCGGCACACGGCGACCTCGCAGCAGCGACAGCCCCGAACCAGCGGCAGCCCCCGCAGCACCGGCGGCCCGAACCAGCGGGTCAGGGCAGGACGGGCACCAGCAGGTCAGTGCAGGACTGGCACCGGCGGGTCAGGGCAGGACTGGCACCAGCGGATCAGGGCAGGACGAGAGCCGGCGGGTCAGGGCAGGACGAGATCCGGCGGGTCAGGGCAGGACGGACACCGGCGGATCAGGGCAGCGCCGGCACCGGCGCGTCATAGGCCGCCAGGGCGGTGCGGGCCGTGTCGACGACGGTGGCCGCGAGCTCCGGCGGCGAGAGGACCGTCACCTCGGCGCCCAGCCCGAGCACCATCCGCCGGGCCCAGTCCAGGTCGGACGCGCGCAGCGACACCGTCCAGTGCTCCCCGGGCCCCCGCACGACCTCCTCGCACGGATACTGCTCGGTGATCCAGCGGGCGCCCCGCCCCACCCGCAGCGTGACGAGCGGCAGGTCGGGCGTGGGGCGGAACAGGGTGCCGGTGCGGGTGTCGGTCGGCTCGGCCTGGACGGGCACGCGGGCCGGCTCCTCCAGCTCCGTGGAGGCGTCGATCCGGTCGACCCGGAACAGCCTGACCGCCTGCGCGCGGCGGCACCAGGCCTCCAGATAGGCCCAGCGGCCGACGACGAGGACCCGCATGGGGTCCACGACGCGTTCGGAGGTCTCGTCCCGGGTCGCCGTGTAGTACGTGATCCGCAGCGCGTGACGGCGCTCCACCGCACCGCGCAGCTCCTCGAGGCGGTCGGCGTTGCCGGGGATGCGGACGGCGACGGGCGCGTCGGCGAGGTCACCGGCGGCGTGCTCGATCTTGGCGAGGGCACGGTGGACGCCGTCGCGCTGGGCGACGCCCGGGGTCTCGGCGAGGGTGCGCAGGGCGACGATGAGCGCCAGGGCCTCGTCGGGGGTCAGCCGGAGCGGGCGGTCGATGCCGGCGTCATAGGTGACGGTGACACCGTCGCCGACGAATGCCATGTCGATCAGGTCGCCGGGGCCGTAGCCGGGCAGGCCGCACAGCCACAGCAACTCCAGGTCCTCGCGCAGCTGGCGCTCGGTGATGTCGTGGTCCGACGCCGCCTCCGCGAGGGTGATCCCCGGGCGGGCCTGCAGATACGGCACCAGATTCAGCAACCGGCCGAGCCGGTCCACCGACGTCGTCACACCGCCACCTCCGCCCGGTCCCCGGCGGAGGCGCCCTCGGCGGAAGCGCCCGCGGCCGGAGCGCCGTCAGCCGGAGCGCCCGCGGCGACGATCGCCTTGAGCCGCTTGACGACCTCCTCGCGCAGCTCCGGCGGGTCGAGCACGACGACGTCGGCGCCATAGCCGACCAGCCAGCCGGCGAAGAAGTCGACGTCGGCGTAGCGCAGCGTGAGCCGGTCGCCGTCCGGGCCGGGCACGCACGTCTCCGCCCAGCGGCGCACCCCGGCGGCGCGGCCGGGCCGCACGAGGACGCTGGCGCGGCTGGTGCGCTCGACAGGCCCGCTGGTCTTCGCGACGTAGGCGATCAGGTCGACCTTCGGTGGCTCATACACCCCGCGCCGGCCGACCCGCCGGACGCCGCTGACGATCCGGGACAGCCGGAAGCAGCGCTCGGCGCCGCGCTCCAGGTCGTGGCCGACGACATACCAGCGGCCGCGCCAGCACACGACGCCCCACGGCTGCAGCTTGCGGGTGCGGGCGGCGTCGCGCTCGGGCACGTGGTAGTCGAACGTGACCGCCTGCCGGTCGCGGACCGCGGCGGTGAGCGGCTCGAACGCCGGGTCGACGGTGACGACGGCCTCGACGCCGAGCGTGGCGTGCGGGTCGACGTCGATGCCGCCGGCGCGCAGCTTCGCCAGTCCCGAGGACGCGGCGGCGGCGAGACCGGTCTGCTGCCACAGGCGGGCGGCGATGCCGACGGCGGCCGCCTCGTCCGGCGCGAGGGGGATGTCGGGCAGTGCATACTCACGGCGGGCGATGCGGTAGCCCGGCTCGTTGTCCCACACCGACGGCGTGCCGATCTCCAGGGGCACGCCGAGCTCGCGCAGCTCGGCCTTGTCCCGCTCGAACTTGCGCTGGAACGCCTCGTGGTCGCGCTCGTCCTCTGGGTCGTGCTCATAGCCGGGCACGATGGAGGCGATCTGACCGGCGGTCAGGAAGCGGCGTGTCGAGAGCAGGCAGATCACCAGATTGACCAGGCGCTCGGTTCGGGTCCGCGACACGCAGCGAACCTACCAGCCCGAACGCGCGTCCGGCGTCGCCCACGCGGTGACCGTTCGTAACGTCACGGGCCAATCACGGGGTGCGAAAACCAGACACGATAAGTTGTGCCGATGATCCGCTGGCGCTGGGGGACGGTCGTCGCGCCCCGCATCTCGTGGCACGGCAGCGTCGAGGTCCAGGTGGCCCTGGAGGCGCGCCGCCCGGACGATCCGGAGCAGGTGCGGGCCCTGGCGTATCCGGCCCTCGTCGGGACCCCGCGGGTCGGTGACCGGGTGCTGCTCAACGTCAACGCGCTCGCCCTGGGCCTCGGCACCGGTGGGTACGCGTTGATCGTCGCCATTCCGGACCGCCTGCCGGATGACGTCGACGTCCCCGGCCACGTGGTCAAGGCCCGGTACACGCCGTTGCAGGCGGTGGTCCTCGCCGCCGACGAGGAGGCGTCGCCGCTGCGCGCGGCGCTATCCGACAAATCTGATATTTCGCATATGCCGGTGGTGGTGGCGGACCTGCACTCGGCGCTGCCCGCGATCCTCGCCGGAATCCTCGCCGACCGGCCCGACGCCCGGGTCGCGTACGTGATGACCGACGGCGGCGCGCTGCCCGCCTGGTTCTCCCGCACCCTGGACGCACTGCGCCCGCTGCTCGCCGGCACGGTCACCACCGGCCAGGCGTTCGGCGGCGACCTGGAGTCGACCAACGTGCACAGCGGCCTGCTCGCCGCCCGCCACGGGCTCGGCGCCGACCTGGCGATCGTCACGCAGGGCCCGGGCAACCTCGGCACCGGCACCGAGTGGGGCTTCTCCGGGGTGGCCGCGGGTGAGGCGGTCAACGCGGTCGCGGCGCTGGGCGGCCGGCCGGTCGCCGCGCCGCGCATCTCCGACGCGGACCCGCGACCCCGGCACCGGGGCGTGTCGCACCACAGCATGACCGCGTTCGGGCGGGTCGCCCTCGCGCCGGCCGACCTCGCCGTGCCGTCGGACCTGCCGGCGGAGCTTTCGCTGGACGTACACGGGAAGCTGCAGAAAATCTGCCCGCCGCACAGGATCGTGACGGCCCGGTCGGAGGATCTGGAACCAGCGTTGCTGTCGCTGCCGGTGAAGCTGTCGACGATGGGCCGCGGCTACCCGCAGGACCGGGCCTACTTCCTGTCCGCGGCTGTCGCCGGCCGGGTCGCCGCGTCAGGCCTTGGCGCAGTGTCAGGCCTTGGCTCCGTGTCAGGCCTTGGCGAGGGCGGTGTTGGCGACGGACTGTAGCTGGCCGAGGTGGTTGGCGTCGGGTGCGGCGGACGCCACCAGGTAGACCGCGACGATCGCCTTGCCGCGCCGGGCGAGCAGGGTCTTCGACTTGTCGCTCAACGCGGCCTCGCCGACCCCGCCGACCGCCTCGAGGGACTTGATCGTCGTCCAGAGCTTCTGCGACTGGGCCGCGTCGGGAAACGTCAGCGCGACGACGGTGACCTGGTCGCCGGCGCCGTTGCCGAACGGGCACATCCGGGCCCGGGCGTTCAGGCCGAGGCTCTGCACGGCCTGGCCGTACTGCGCCACGGCGGCGGCGCCGTCACCCGCGCTGGCCTGCACCGGCAGCCCGGTGGCCTTCTGCACCTGGGCGGCGGTGACGAGGCCCTGGCAGCCGTCGGAGTTGACGACCGGCGGCAGGCTCGGTGAGGGCAGCGGCAGGGCGGACGCCTGGCCGGCATCGGTGGGAGCGACGGGCATCGGGGTGCGGCGCTCCCCGTCGTCGGTGCAGCCGGCCAGGAGCAGTGCGGCGGCGAGCGCCGTGGCGAGGCGTTTCACGAGAACACCACCAGCGCGGCCACGGCGGCGATGATGAGCACGAGGATGAGTGCGAGGACCCAGGTCGGGATCGCGGGGCCGTCGGTCCGGTTGCGCTCGATCTCCTCGCGGATGCGCTGCAACCGACGACCGTGGCGGTTGGACCGCGGCTTGTCCGGATTGTCGCTCGCCTTGGGCTTCGGGGCGGGCTGACCGGCGGGGTTGTCATCCATAGCGCCGGCCAGCCTAACCCAACGTTCACATACTGGCGATCAGTCGGTCGACGCGCTCGTCGTAGGCCCGGAACGGGTCCTTGCACAGCACGGTGCGCTGCGCCTGGTCGTTGAGCTTCAGGTGGACCCAGTCGACGGTGAAGTCGCGGCGGCGCTCCTGCGCGTGCCGGATGAACTCACCGCGCAGGCGGGCCCGCGTGGTCTGCGGCGGGGTCTCCTTCGCCTCGAAGATGTCGAGGTCGCTGGACACCCGGTCGACCTTGCCGCGCTTCTCGAGCAGGCCGTAGAGGCCCCGGCCGCGGCGCAGGTCGTGATACGCCAGGTCCATCTGCGCCACCCGGGGGTGGGACAGCGGCAGGTCGTGCTTGTTCTGGTAGCGCTCGATCAGACCGAGCTTGGTCACCCAGTCGATCTCCCGCTCGACGTCCTTGAGCCGGCCGCTCTCCACCGCGTTGAGGACCCGGCCCCACAGCTCCATGACCCGCTTGGTCGCCGCGTCGGCGCCGCGCCGGTCGAGGAACTCGGTGGCCTTGTCGAAGTACTCCTGCTGGATCTCCAGCGCGCTGACCTCCTTGCCGCTGGCGAGGCGGACCCGGCGGCGGCCGGTGATGTCGTGCGACACCTCCCGGATGGCGCGGATCGGGTTCTCCAGCGAGAGGTCGCGCATGGCGACGCCGGCCTCGATCATCCGCAGCACGATGTCGGCGGTGCCGACCTTGAGCAGCGTGGTGACCTCGTTCATGTTGGAGTCGCCGACGATGACGTGCAGCCGCCGGTATCGCTCGGCGTCGGCGTGCGGCTCGTCGCGGGTGTTGATGATCGGGCGGGACCGGGTGGTCGCCGAGGAGACGCCCTCCCAGATGTGCTCGGCGCGCTGCGACAGGCAGTAGACCGCGCCGCGCGGGGTCTGCAGCACCTTGCCGGCGCCGCAGATGAGCTGGCGGGTGACGAGGAACGGGATCAGGATGTCGGCGAGACGTCCGAACTCGCCGTGCCGGCTGACCAGATAGTTCTCATGGCAGCCATACGAGTTGCCGGCGGAGTCGGTGTTGTTCTTGAACAGGTAGATCTCGCCCGCGATCCCCTCGTCGTGCAGCCGGCGCTCGGCGTCGACCAGCAGGCCTTCGAGGATCCGCTCGCCGGCCCGGTCGTGGGTGACCAGGTCGGGCACCGAGTCACACTCGGGCGTCGCGTATTCCGGGTGGGAGCCGACATCCAGATAGAGGCGCGCGCCGTTTCGCAGGAACACGTTGCTGGAACGGCCCCAGGAAACGACGCGCCGGAACAGATAGCGGGCGACCTCGTCGGGTGACAGGCGGCGCTGTCCCCGATAGGTGCACGTGACCCCGTATTCGGTCTCAAGGCCGAAAATTCGCCGGTCCATGTAGGAACATTAGCCGCCGGAGCCCCGATCCGACCCTATTGTGCCCGCAGACTTTGTGTATACGCCTCGCAGGTGGTGAAGTCGGGCAGCCGCCCCTCGGCGCGCATCTGCGCGAGCGACGGCGCCGCGGCGTCCCGGGCGGACAGCTGCGGCTCGTCGACGGGCCACACGATGCCGAGGTCCGGGTCGAGCGGGTGGATGCCGTGCTCACCCGTCGGGTTGTAGGTCTCCGAGCACAGGTACGTGATCGTGGCGTCGTCGGTGAGCGCGCAGAAGCCGTGCCCGAGGCCCTCGGCGATGTACACCGCCCGGCGGTCGACGTCGTCGAGCTGCACGCCCTCCCAGCGGCCGAATGTCGGAGATCCGACCCGGATGTCGACGACTACGTCGAGCACGGCGCCCCGGGTGCAGGTGACGTACTTCGCCTGGCCCGGCGGCACGTCGGCGAAGTGGATGCCCCGCACGACCCCCCGCGCGGACACCGAAAGGTTGCCCTGGGCCAGCCGCAGTGGGTGCCCGACCTCGGCCGCGAGGTGGTCGAACCGGTAGAACTCCATGAACATCCCACGGGGATCGCCACGCAGCACCGGGGTGATCTCCCAGGAACCGGCGATCGACAGCTGTCGGAACTTCACGTGTGCGGCCCCACCCGTCGCGACGTCGTTGTGATGCTCGGTCGGCTCATGTGCTCAGGCTTCCCATTCGAGCAGCTGGATCAGGTACTCGCCGTAGCCGCTCTTGCGCAACGGCTCCGCCAGTGCCCGCAGCTGTGCGTCGTCGATGAAGCCCGCGCGCCACGCGACCTCTTCCACGCAACCGATCTTGAGGCCCTGCCGCTCCTCGATCACGCGGACGAACTCGGCGGCCTGGACCATCGTGTTGAACGTACCCGTATCCAGCCACGCCGTGCCGCGATCCAGGATCGCGACGTGCAACTCGTCGCGCTCCAGGTAGGCCGCGTTGACGGCGGTGATCTCCAGCTCGCCCCGGGCGCTGGGCTTGAGGTCCCGGGCGATCTCGACGACCCGGTTGTCGTAGAAGTACAACCCGGGCACCGCGTAGCGCGACTTCGGCCGGGCCGGCTTCTCCTCGATCGACAGCACCTTGCCGTCGTCGTCGAACTCCACGACGCCGTATTCCTGCGGGTTGGCCACCGGGTAGGCGAAGACCCGCCCGCCCTTGAGGTCGTTGCTGTCGGCGAGACGCTGGCCGAGCTGCGCGCCGTGGAAGATGTTGTCGCCGAGCACCAGCGCGACCGTGTCGTCACCGATGAAATCGGCGCCGATGATGAACGCCTGGGCGAGCCCCTCGGGGCGTGGTTGCGCCGCGTAACTGATCTCGAGGCCCCACTGGGTGCCGTCGCCGAGCAGTCTCTCGAACTGGTCCTGGTCCTCCGGGGTGGTGATCACGAGGATCTCGCGGATGCCCGCCATCACCAACGTTGTGAGCGGGTAGTAGATCATCGGTTTGTCGAAAACAGGCATGAGCTGCTTCGACACCGCTTTCGTCAGCGGCCAGAGGCGGGAGCCGGTGCCACCGGCGAGGATAATGCCACGCACCCGGCCACCCTACGGGTTGACCTGACCCTGGGTCGACTCAGTGCCCGTCCGGGTGGACTAGACTCCCGATCCCGTGAGAATCCTCGTCACCGGCGGTGCCGGGTTCATCGGCTCCCACTACGTCCGCACCCTCCTCGGAGGCGGTTACCCGGCCTATGCCGGCGCGGCCGTTACCGTGCTCGACAAGCTCACCTATTCCGGCAATCGCGACAATCTGGCGTCAGTTTCAGATGCCGTCACCTTCGTCGAGGGCGACATCTGCGACACCGACCTGGTCGAGCAGCTCATGCCCGGCCACGACGCGGTCGTGCACTTCGCCGCCGAGTCGCACGTCGACCGGTCCATCCTCGGCGCTGGGCCGTTCGTGACCACCAACGTCATCGGCACCCAGGTCCTCCTCGACGCGGCGCGACGGGCCGGCGTCGGCCGGTTCCTGCACGTGTCGACCGACGAGGTGTACGGGTCGATCGACGAGGGCTCCTGGACCGAGGAGTGGCCGCTGCAGCCCAACTCGCCGTACTCCGCCTCGAAGGCCGGCTCCGACCTGCTCGTGCTCGCCTACCACCGCACCCACGGGATGGAGGTCGTGGTCACCCGTTGCTCGAACAACTACGGCCACTACCAGTTCCCGGAGAAGGTCATCCCGCTGTTCGTCACCAACCTCATCGACGGCGAGCAGGTCCCGCTGTACGGCGACGGCGGCAACATCCGCGACTGGCTGCACGTCTCCGACCACTGCGCCGGCATCCAGCTGGCCCTGGAGAAGGGTCGCGCGGGTGAGGTGTACAACATCGGCGGCGGCCGTGAACTGACCAACCGCGAGCTGACCGAGGTCCTCCTCGAGGCGACCGGTCGCGACTGGTCGGCGGTGCGTCCCGTCGAGGACCGCAAGGGCCACGACCGGCGGTACTCGCTGAGCCACGAGAAGATCAGCGACGAGCTCGGCTACGCGCCCGCCGTCACGTTCGAGGCCGGCATCGCGGCGACGGTGGCCTGGTACAAGGAAAACCGCTCCTGGTGGGAGCCCCTCAAGACGCGCGCGGCCCTGTGACGCGCTACCTGGTCACCGGCGCGGGCGGGATGCTCGGCCAGGACCTCCTCGAGGCGCTCGCGGGGCGTCCGGTCACCGCCCTGCGGCGGGCCGACCTGGACATCACCGACCCCCACGCGGCCCACGCCGTGATCGCCGGTCACGACGTGGTGTTCAACGCGGCGGCCTGGACCGATGTGGACGGTGCGGAGACCGCCTACGAGTCCGCGCTCGCCGTCAACGGCACGGGCGTGACGGTGCTCGCCCAGGCGTGCCGCGCCCATGGTGCACGACTCGTGCACGTCTCCACCGACTACGTGTTCGACGGTCAGGGGACGGCGCCCTACGCCGAGGACGCGCCGACGGCGCCCCTGAACGCCTACGGGCACAGCAAGCTGTTCGGCGAGACCAGTGTGCTGACCACGCTGCCGTCGTCCGGCTACGTGGTGCGCACCGCGTGGCTGTACGGCGCGCAGGGCCGCAACTTCGTCAAGACGATGCTGCGCCTCGCCGCCACACGGGAGTTCCTCGACGTGGTCGACGACCAGGTGGGTCAGCCGACCTGGTCGCGGGACCTGGCCGAGCGTCTCGTCGCCCTGGCCGACTCCGACGCCCCCGCCGGGATCTACCACGGCACGGCGTCCGGGACGACGACGTGGCACGGGCTCGCCCAGGCGGTGTTCTCGCTGTCCGGCCTCGACCCCGACCGGGTCCGCCGCACGACCAGCGCCGCCTACGTGACACCGGCGGTGCGGCCCTCGTACAGCGTCCTCGGTCACGACCGTTGGGCGGCCGCGGGGATGGCCCCGATGCGGGACTGGCATACCATGCTGACCGCGGCCCTGCGCGACCCCGCGTTCGCGGCCGTCCAGGAGAGTGCCCGATGAAACTCATCATCGTCACTGGGCTCACCGCCCTCGCGGTCCTCGCCTTCATGGTGGAGCTGCTGCGCCGGCGGCAGCTGCAGGAGAAGTACGCGATCCTCTGGCTCGTCGTGAGCATCGTGATCGTGCCCCTCGCGTTCTTCCCGTTCCTGACCAACAACCTCGCCGAGGCGATCGGGATCGCGTCCGGGGTCAGCCTGGTGCTGTTCCTCGGCATCGTGTTCCTGCTGCTGGTCACGGTGCACCTCAGCTGGGAGGTGAGCCGCCTGGAGGAGGAGACCCGGACCCTGGCCGAGGACCTGGCACTGCTGCGCAGCGAGCTCGGCCACCCTCGCAACTCCTCCGCGGTGCCCGCGCCCACCATCGAGGTCCCCGATGATCAACGGTAAGAAGGTCCTGATCATCATCCCGGCCTGGAACGAGGCCGCCTCGATCGGCGACGTCGTCACCGAGGTCCACGGCGAGCTCCCCGGCGTCGACATCATCGTCGTGGACGACGGCTCCGGCGACGACACCGCGATCCGCGCCGCCGAGGCCGGCGCGATCGTGGCCCGGCTGCCGTTCAACCTGGGCGTCGGCGGCGCCATGCGGACCGGGTACCGCTACGCCCGCGACCACGGCTACGACGTGGCGATCCAGGTCGACGCGGACGGCCAGCACGACCCGCGGTACATCCCGAAGCTCGTCGACGCCCTCGACGAGCACGACCTGGTCATCGGCGCCCGCTTCGCGGGTGAGGGCGGCTACCAGGTCAGCGGCCCACGCAAGTGGGCGATGCGGATGCTGTCCGTGGTGCTGTCGCGGCTGTCCCGGACCAGGCTCACCGACACCACGTCGGGCCACCGGGCCTGCAACCGCCGGCTGATCGAGCTCTTCGCACACTGGTACCCGGCGGAGTACCTGGGCGACACGATCGAGGTGCTGGTGCGGGTCGCCCGCTCCGACTACAAGGTCACCCAGATCCCGGTGGCGATGCGCCCCCGGATGGCCGGCACCCCGAGCAACTCCCCCGTGAAGTCCACCATCTACCTCGGCCGCGCGGGCATCGTGCTGCTCCTGGCCCTGATCCGCACCTGACGCACCGGTGATCGGGGGCGGGGTCCGGCTCCGCTCCCCTTCGCCGTGCTCGAAGTCGGGCCCCGCATGCCGCGGTTGGATCGGAGTCGGCGCGTGGTCGCCTGGGCGACCAGCACACTCCGTCGATCACCGACCGGGACGCCGCCCGGATCTGTCTGCGTCCGAGCGCTCCGGCCCCTTCCCCGCGCCACAACGCGCACCCGCATGATCGAAGGCCGCGACGTGTCCGAGACGTTGTCGGCGCCCCGGTGGATGGCGTTCCATGGCCGTGCCGGCAGCAGTGTCAACGGCCGGCGTGGAGCGGCTCGCCTCGCCTGGCGGG
>NZ_BONQ01000046.1 GCF_016862795.1 Dactylosporangium siamense
GCCTGGCGGGGGGGGGGTGACGACTGCACCTCCGCCTTGGTGCACAGCCTCGTCGCGCTGCGGGAGCCGTCCGGTGCTGGGCTCAGGCGGCGGGGCGGAGCTGGGTGAGGGCGCGGACGGCGTCGGTGAGCGAGATCGGGCGGTCGCTGATCTCCGTCGCGAGACACCATTCCACGTATTGCCGCATCAGGGTCGACGGCTTCACGCCCTTGCTCTTCGCGACCGCGGCGAGGCGTTGTGCCACGTCGGACGGCAGGCGCATCGAGTAGACGGCCATGACCTCGGCGTCGGGCTTCGGCGGCAGTGCCGGGACCGGCGCGGCCCGGTCGAACGTGAACTCTCCGGCGGCGACGGCCGCGACCATGGCGTCCATCTGCTGCTCGCTGAGCGGGTCGGTGTTCATGCTGCGCTCGCCTCCCACTTCTCATACTCGGCGAGCTCGTCGGGGGTCATGTCCCGTGCTCCGAGGATGCCCCAGCTGAACTGGCCTTCTTGCTTCACGACGACGATGAGAGGTCGTCCCGTGTCGGTGCGTGCCCAGATGCTGAGGGCCGGGATGCCGAGTGCGAAGCCCGGAAGGGGGCGTCGCCGTTCGGCGTTCAACGCTTGAAGCACTTCGGCGTCGGTGATCCCGACGAGCGCCGCGAGCGTTGCCGGCCACCAGCGGTACGGCATGCCTCCAATGTACGACGCGCGTCAGACTTCCGTCTACGACACGACCGTCCAGCGGGTCCGGGAAATGAGCACAAACAGGACGCGCAGGACAGGCGGCGCAGAACAGCGCGCCAGCCACCCGGCAGACACGGGTCGCGTCCACGGAGTGGTGTACGGCTGTGCGGCCCGCCCGCTTCAGGCAGCCTGATGGCAGACCCGCTGCACTTCGGCCACACCGCCGTTCCGTGCCGTGGCCCGCGCACGCGGCCGCGACACCTGCTCACGGCTGGAGCGAAGTCGTCTCGCGGCCCGTCGGGACGGCCGGTCCGCACCGTCGAGCCAGCGGACGGTGACGCGACAAGCGGAACGATGTCCGGGGTCAGGGAGCCGGGGATCCTTCCGGTTGTGGAGGAAATCCGGCAACGACGCCCGGCACACGATCCGGCGCTGCCGAGGCCCCGGATCAGCCTGTTCGCCTGCTTGTCCCCCCGCCGGAAGCGGATCTTCCTGGTGATCGAAGCCGCGGGCCGGCTGTCCGCACCGCCCGTGCACAACCTAAATCAGCCCGCCCACCGGCTCGACCGCTCGACCCCGCGTGGCAGGCGACGGACGTCGCGAGCGGGCACCGTGCCAGCGTCGGCCGAGGGCCTGGGACGGGACGTCGCACGGATGTCCGCCGGAAAGCGTGAAAGGGGTGTGGGGGCGTGCGGACGCCTCCCGCGCTTTCACCGAGACGCCGCGGCGGATGCGCCGGATCGTTCGTGATCCAAGGCGCCACCCGGCCACTCGAACACCAAGACAGCGGACACGACCCAGACACGCGGCCAGGGTCAGACACGGCGAGGCCGGGGGCAGCACAGCGGGGCCAGGGGCAGACACGGCGAGGCCGGGGGCAGCTGGACGCTGGGACCCCGGCCTGGTCGTGCGGTGGTTCGCTGTCGCGGGGTGGTTACTCCGCCGCGGGCTTGTCGTCCTCGTCGGTGGAGGCGGTCGGGCCGCTGGCGTTGTCCGCCGGGGTGTTCGGCGACGCCGGGGGCTGCGGCTTGTCCTCGAGGCCCTCCTCGGGGGTGACGCTCTTCGCCGGGTCCTCGAGGATGGCGGTGAGGGCGAGCCCCGTCAGGCGCCGGAACGTGCGGCCCGGGCGGTGCCGGTCCAGGACGGCGACCTCCAGCTGGTTGGCCGCCAGCTTGCGCGGCTGGCCGTTTTCGCCGCCCACGCTGCTCAGACCCTCAACCGCCAGTTTGAGTGCCTCAGCGAGCGTCTGGTCGGGCCGCAGCCTGGTTTTCACGGCGCCGGAGATGGTGTCGGACTGGCCGCCCATGGTGACGAGGCCGGGCTCGTCCTGGACGGAGCCGTCATACGTGATGCGGTAGAGCTCGTCGTCCTCGGCGGTGGCACCGACCTCGGCGACGCAGATCTCCACCTCGTAGGGCTTCTGCTCCTGGGTGAAGATCGCCCCGAGGGTCCGGGCGTAGGCGTTGGCGACCTGCCGGCCGGTGACGTCGCGCCGGCCGTAGGAGTAGCCGTGCAGGTCGGCGAGGCGGACCCCGGCGGAGCGCAGGTTCTCGAACTCCGGGTAGCGGCCGACGGCGGCGAAGCCGATCTTGTCGTAGATCTCGCTGACCTTGTGCAGGGCGGTCGACAGGTTCTCGGCGACGAAGAGCACGCCGCCCTCGTAGCTGAGCACCACGACGCTGCGACCACGCGCGATGCCCTTGCGCGCGTATTCCGAGCGATCCCGCATGATCTGCTCGGGCGAGGCGTAGAACTGCATGGCCACGGGGCGGGTTCTCCTTCTGACGTGGGAGCTGGGTGAGAGAGAGGGCTCAGACGCCCGGGTTGTCGGCGCGCTCGGCGATGACCGCCTCGGCGACCGCGCGGACCTCGTCGTCGGTGAGCCGGTGGGTGCCTTCGACGGTCGCGGTCATGATGACCGGGAAGATGCCCCGGAGCAGGTCGGGCCCGCCGGTCGCGGTGTCGTCGTCGGCGGCGTCGTAGAGCGCCTCGACGGCGATCTTCACGGCGTCGGCGGTGGTGATGCCGGGCTTGTACCGCTTCTTCATCGACGACTTCGCGAACAGCGAACCGGAGCCGATCGAGTCGTAGCCGCGCTCCTCGTAGACGCCGCCGGCGACGTCGAAGCTGAAGATGCGGCCGGCCTTGTCGACGGACTTGGCGTCGACGTCGAACCCGGCGAACAGCGGCACCACGGCCAGGCCCTGCATGGCCGCGCCGAGGTTGTTGCGGACCATGGTGGCGAGCCGGTTGGCCTTGCCCTCCAGGGAGAGCATGGTGCTCTCGATCTTCTCGTAGTGCTCCAGCTCGACCTGGAACAGCCGCAGCATCTCCAGGCCGAAGCCCGCGGTGCCGGCCATGCCGACCAGCGAATACGCGTCGGCGGCGAAGACCTTCTCGATGTCCCGCTGGGCGATGAGGTTGCCCATCGTGGCGCGCCGGTCGCCGCCCATGAGCACGCCGTCGGCGCAGGTGATGGCGACGATCGTGGTGGCGTGTGCGCTCACGTCTGCGGCCATCCCCGGCGGGAGCGGCCGGCGACCCGGGAGCATCTCGGGCGCGACCGCCGACAGGAACTCGCTGAACGACGAGGTCCCCGCGGCGTGGAACGCGGCCGGCAGACGCCCAGAGTGGTCAAGACCCGTCGGCAACGGAGCTCCCTTCACAGGATGATCGACTGTAGTTGACCAAACAATACGCCCGTCGGCCCGGATGCGTCCGGACCGACGGGACCTTCTCAGTGACGGTTACTGGCCGCCCTTTTGCACGTATCCGCGGACGAACTCTTCGGCGTTCTCCTCGAGCACCGAGTCGATCTCGTCGAGGAGGTCGTCGACGTCCTCACCCAACTGCTCGACCCGCTCGGCTGTCTCCGGGTTGACCTCGGGCGCGGCGACGTCTTCTTCCTCGTCGCGCCGGGACTTACCGGATTGGGACTGCCCGCCCGTATCCCTCGTAGCCATGTCTCATCCTCCTCGGGGGGACCACCAAACAACCGCTGCATCGAACTTACCCGGAAGTGATCGCTTCCAGCAGATCCTTCGCGCTCGGGCATTTGTCGAAGAGTGCACCGACGTGCTTCTTGGTCCCTCGTTCGGGCTCCATCATCGGCACCCGCACCAGCGACTCCCGGCCCACGTCGAAGATGACCGAGTCCCAGCTGGCCGCAACCACCTCAGCGGGGTATTTGGCCAGGCAGCGACCACGGAAATAGGCCCGGGTGTCGTCCGGCGGCTCGACGATCGCGCGCTGGATCTCGTCCTCGGTGAACAGCGTCGCCATCGAACCGCGGGCGACCAGGCGCTGATAGAGGCCCTTCTCGGCGCGGACGTCGGAATACTGCAGGTCGACGAGCTGCAGCTTGTGCGATGACCAGCCCAGCGACTCGCGCTCGCGGTAGCCCTCGAGGAGGCGGAGCTTCGCGACCCAGTCCAGCTCGCCGGCGCACAGCATCGGGTCGCGGCCGAGCCGGTCCAGGACGCTCTCCCAGCGCTCGAGGACGTCGGCGGTCTGCTCGTCGACGTCGGAGCCCTGCCGGGAGTCCACATAGGCCCTGGCCCGCTCGTAGAACGCCCACTGGATGTCCAGCGCGGTCAGGCGGCGGCCGTCGCGCATGCGGATCAGGTGCTGCAGGGACGGGTCGTGGCTGACCGCCTTGAGCTCGCTGACCGGGTCGGCGATGCCGAGGTCGCCGGACAGCGCCTTGTCCTCGATCATCGCGAGGATGAGGGAGGTGGTGCCCACCTTCAGGTACGTGGAGATCTCGGACAGGTTGGCGTCGCCGATGATGACGTGCAGGCGCCGATACTTGTCGGCGTCGGCGTGCGGCTCGTCGCGGGTGTTGATGATCGGCCGCTTCAGCGTCGTCTCCAGGCCGACCTCGACCTCGAAGAAGTCGGCGCGCTGGGAGATCTGGAAGCCGGGGCCGGAGCCGTCCTGCCCGATGCCGACCCGGCCCGCCCCGCACACGATCTGCCGGGTGACGAAGAACGGGGTGAGGTGCATGACGATGTCGGCGAAGGGCGTCTGCCGGCGCATGAGGTAGTTCTCGTGCGTGCCGTAGCTGGCGCCCTTGTTGTCGGTGTTGTTCTTGTACAGGTGGATCGGCAGCGTCCCGGGGATCGTCGCCGCCCGGCGGGACGCCTCGGCCATCACCCGCTCGCCGGCCTTGTCCCACAGCACGATGTCACGCGGGTTGGTGCACTCCGGCGTGGAGTATTCCGGGTGGGCGTGGTCGACATAGAGTCGGGCGCCGTTGGTCAGTATCACGTTGGCCAGGCCGAGATCCTCGTCCGCGAGGGCCTCCGCCGGGTCATAGAGGGCGCCTGAGTAGGTGAACCCGCGCGCGTCACGCAGCGGGGACTCCTCCTCGTAGTCCCAGCGGGCCCGGCCGCCCTTGGTGAGCTCGGGTCGTGCGCCATAAGCGTTGACCACCTGGGATGACGTCACCATCGGGTTGGCTCCCGGCTGGCCGGGCACAGACACGCCGTATTCGACCTCAGTGCCCATCACGCGCCGCACACTCATGCCAACAACCCTAGTCGCAAGGTACGACAGTCTGCCTCCACCGCGGCGCGCCAGGTTTACCGATGTCCGATTGTTGTGAAGACGTCGCTGCCCGTAACATCCACAGATGCGAATCAGTGTCGCTTTCGAGGGCGCCGGTGCCGGTGAGGCGCCGCTGTCATGGGGGCAGCAGGACATCTGGGCGTCGATGACGAGATTCGGCGAGCAGCTGCCGCTCGGCGGGGTGACCCCACTGCCGCCCGGCACGACCGTCGAGGACGTCGCCGGCGAGCTGCGGTACCTCATGAGCCGCTACCAGGTGCTGCGCACCCGCCTGCGGTTCGCCGCCGACGGATCGCCCCGGCAGGTCGTCGCGGCGGCCGGCACGACCGTCCTGGAGGTCGCCGACACCGACGACCCGGCCGGCATGTTGGCGCGGTACCGCCGCGAACCCGTCGACTTCACCAGCGACTGGCCGATCCGGATGGGGGTCGTGCGGGACCGCGGCCGGCTCACCCACCTGTGTGCGGTGATCTGGCATCTGGCCATGGACCGCTCCGGCGCGGCGGTGATGCTGCGTGAGGTGGCCGCGAGGGTCCAGGACCCGGTCACCGGCATGCAGCCGCTCGAGCAGGCCGGCTGGCAGGCGTCGGAGGCGGGGGCCAGGCAGAGCCGCAGCGCGTTGCGGCACTGGGAGCGGGTCCTGCGCACGATGCCACCGCCGTGGCCGGTCGTGTCCCGGCGGCGGGAGAGCCCCCGGCACTGGAAGGGCCGGCTGGTCTCCCCCGCGATCCCGCTCGCGACCCGGATGCTGGTCGAGCGGACCGGGGCCGACCCGGCCACGACGCTGCTCGCCGCGTTCGCCGTCGCGGTGCGCCGGTGCACGGGCGTCGACCCGGTGCCGATGCTGCTGGTGACCAGCAACCGGTTCCGCTCCGGGCTCGCGGACGTCGTGGCGCCGGTCGCTCAGCCGGGGCTGTGTCTCGTGGACGTCGCGGATGCCGATTTCGCCGGTGTACTGGAGGGAGCGCGCCGAGCCGCGACGGCGGCGTACAAGCATGCGTATTACGACACGGCCGGCAAGGAGTCCCTGGTGGCGCGGGTCGCCGCCGAGCGGGGGCCGCAGTTCCGGGTCGACTTCCACCTCAACGACCGGCGCGGACCGGACCTGGCGGTGGTGCCGGGGTCGCTGCCGCAGGCGCTCGCCCGCCGGACGCTGGACTGGATGCCGTTCAAGGACAGCCCGTCGAGCCGGGTGTTCGTGCACGCCGACGACGGTCCCGGGGCGACCGTCCTGACCTGTTACGCCGACACGCATCACGTGTCGCTGGCGGAGGCGTCCATGGTCCTGACGACGCTCGAGTCCACCCTGGCCGAAGCGGCACTGCGCGGCTGAGGACGGGGTTGTCACGACCGCAGGTCGTGTCGCGGCCGGCCACGGCCGCGTGCTGCGCAACTGTCGGCGGACCTGGCAGGGAGGCCGTTCACGGCCGACCGGTCGCTGACGGGAGCAGCGGGCCTCGCGCTCGACGGACCGGAGCCTGGCCCTTCCGGCTTTTTCTGGCTCTTCTGGCTTTTTCTGGCTCTTCTGCACGCGAAACGGGCGGCGGCCCTGAGGCCACCGCCCGCTCGTGTCGCGGTCCTACAGATATTGGCCGGTGTTGGTCGCGGTCTCTATGGACCGGCCGGCCTCCGCGCCCTTGCCACCGGAGACGAGCGTGCGGATGTAGACGATCCGCTCGCCCTTCTTGCCGGAGATGCGGGCCCAGTCGTCGGGGTTGGTGGTGTTTGGCAGGTCCTCGTTCTCGCGGAACTCGTCAACGCAGGAGTCGAGCAGGTGCTGGAGGCGCATGCCCTTCTGGCCGTTGCTGAGGAAGTCCTTGATCGCCATCTTCTTGGCCCGGTCGACGATGTTCTGGATCATCGCGCCGGAGTTGAAGTCCTTGAAGTACAGGACCTCCTTGTCGCCGTTGGCGTAGGTCACCTCGAGGAACCGGTTCTCCTCGGTCTCGGAGTACATCCGCAGGACCACCGCGTCGATCATGGCCGCCACCGTCGCGTCCGGCGAGTTGCCGTGCTCGGCGATGTCGTCCTTGTGCAGCGGAACCGTGGTGAGGATGTACTTGGAGAAGATGTCCTTGGCCGCCTCGGCGTCCGGTCGCTCGATCTTGATCTTCACATCGAGCCGGCCGGGGCGCAGGATCGCCGGGTCGATCATGTCTTCCCGGTTGGATGCGCCGATGACGATGACGTTTTCGAGGCCTTCGACGCCGTCGATCTCGCTCAGCAGCTGAGGCACGATCGTGTTCTCGACGTCGGAGGAGACCCCCGAGCCACGGGTCCGGAACACCGAGTCCATCTCGTCGAAGAACACGATGACCGGGGTGCCCTCGCTCGCCTTCTCACGGGCGCGCTGGAAGATCAGCCGGATGTGCCGCTCAGTTTCGCCAACGTACTTGTTGAGCAGCTCAGGACCCTTGATGTTGAGGAAGTAGCTGGTCTTGCGCTCCTCGCCGCGCCGCTCGGCGATCTTCTTCGCCAGCGAGTTGGCGACCGCCTTGGCGATCAGCGTCTTGCCACAGCCGGGAGGGCCATAGAGCAGGACGCCTTTCGGCGGGCGCAGGAGGTGCTCGCGGAACAGCTCCGCGTGCAGGAAGGGCAGCTCCACGGCGTCGCGGATCTGCTCGATCTGCGAGAAGAGGCCACCGATGTCGGTGTAGTCGACGTCGGGCACCTCCTCCAGCACCAGCTCCTCGACCTCGCTCTTCGGGATCCGCTCGTAGGCATACGCCGAGCGGGGCTCGATCATGAGCGAGTCGCCGGCGCGCAGGGGCGCGTCGGTGAGGGTGTCGGCCAGGTGGACGATCCGCTCCTCGTCGGCGTGCGAGATGACGAGAGCGCGGTCACCACCCTCCAGGATCTCCTTCAACATGACGACCTCGCCGGAACGCTCGAACCCGAGCGCGTCGACGATGTTCAGGGCGTCGTTGAGCAGGACCTCCTGGCCTCGGCGCAGCTCCTCGACCTCGATGGCCGGGGAAACCGCCACGCGCAGCTTGCGCCCACCGGTGAAGACGTCGACAGAGCCGTCTTCATGGCGGGCGAGGAAGACGCCGTAACCGCTCGGCGGCTGTGCCAGGCGGTCAACTTCCTCCTTCAGCGTCACGATCTGGGCGCGGGCCTCCTTGAGGGTGGCCACGAGCCGCTCGTTGTTTTCGGTCAGCCGGGCAATCTGCGCCTGCGCTGCGGCGAGCCGCTCCTCGAGCTGTCGCACGTGTCGCGGGGTTTCCGTCAGCTTGCGCCGCACCAGGGCGAGTTCCTCTTGGAGGAAGGCGACCTGCGTGGAGAGATCGTGGGCGTCCTTCTCCCATCGTGCGGCGCGCGTCTCCGCGTCGTCGCTGCGTGCCACGTCCCACCTCCCCGGGGGCTTTGAACGTTGTGCTCTAACACTAACTGCTGTTCGCCGGTCTGGGCCCCTTCGAACCCGTGCGCCACAGGGCTTTTACAAATCGTGCGGCCTGGAGGCGCTTTCCACCAGCCCTGTAATGTTGCGGCGTGAGCGCTCTTGAGGTGTGGGTTGACCAGGACCTGTGCACTGGCGACGGCCTGTGTGTCCAGTACGCACCGGAGGTCTTCGAGTTCGACGTCGATGGCCTGGCCTATGTGAAGCAGCCCGACGGCGAGCTGCTGCTGGCCCCTGGCAGCCGCGTCGACGTGCCAGAACACCTCCGGCTCGAGGTCATCGACGCGGCCAAGGAGTGCCCCGGCGACTGCATCCACGTGCACCGGGCGGCCGATGACGTGCCCGTCGCCGGGCCGAACGCCTCATAGCATCGGCTTGCCCACGAGAGAAGAGACGAGCCGGGCAAACTCCTCCAAACGGGCGATCTGTCCGGCGCCGCCGTCGTCGAGAGTTTTACCGAAGCGCAACGCGTCGTGGCGGATGACCGAGCCGGCCTCCTCGGCGGCGACGTTCGCCTCGTCGAGCGAGGTCAGCAGCAGGTAGACATCGACGCTGTCGACTCTGGCGTGCCCGTTCGGGTTGCGGCTGAGCCGCCGGCGGCAGCCGACCTCGGTCACCGCGGACAGCGCCACCACCCGCAGCGACGACGTCATCGAGCCCGGCGGCGCCTCCTCGGGCGGGATGTCCTCGCCGTGCCACAGGATGAGCCGGGTGCCGTCGCAGACGACGACCTCCTGCCAGACCCCGTTGACGTCGTTGACGAACCGCTCGAGGGTGAAACCGAGCACACTCTGCCCGCGCAGCACCCCGGCCATCGCGTCGAGCGCTATGTCCGGATCCCGCAGGTAGGCCCTGGCCGCCGACTCGAGGTCCGGATAGGGGGACCAGTCCGGAAATACGGCAGGTAGGTCACTGAAGCTCGGACGGCTCATCCTTTGCCTCCTCCTCCCGTGCGACCGCGGCGGCCGCCAGCCGCCGCGCCGCATATGCTTCGGCGCCCTTGCTCGGTTTACGCCGCCGCGGCGGCGCGGTCACCCCCGGTGCCAGCTTCCGGGCGCTGACGAGGAACGCCGTGTGCGCGATCATCCGATGATCGGGCCGCACCGCAAGCCCCTCGACGTGCCAGTCACGCACCAGGCTCTCCCAGGCGCGGGGCTCGGTGTAGCCACCGTCCTCGCGCAACGCCTCCACGAGCTCCGACAGCTGTGGCGTGGTCGCCACATAGCCGATGAACACCCCGCCGGGGATCAGTGCCCGCGACACGAGCGGCAAGATCTCCCACGGGGTCAACATGTCTAGGATTATCCGATCAAAACCGACATCTTCGCAGCCGGCTACGTCACCTACCCGCAAGGTCCACCCCTGCTGGGGGCCGCCGAGGAAGGCCTCGACGTTGCGGCGGGCGATGGCGGCGAAGTCCTCGCGCATCTCGTAGCTCGTCACCGACCCTGACGGGCCGACCGCCCTGAGGAGGGAGCACGTCAGCGCGCCCGAGCCAGCGCCGGCCTCCAGGACCCGGGCGCCGGGGAAGATGTCACCCATGGCGCAGATCTGCGCGGCGTCCTTCGGGTAGATGACCTGCGCGCCGCGGGGCATGGACAGCACGTAGTCGGACAGCAGGGGACGCAGCGCGAGATACGCGGTCCCGCCCGCCGACGTGACCACACTGCCGTCCGGGGCGCCGATCAGCTCGTCGTGCGGCAGCGCACCCCGGTGGGTGTGGAACTCCTTGCCCGCCTCGAGCACGATCGTGTGCATCCGGCCCTTGGGGTCGGTCAACTGGACCCGGTCACCCGGTCGGAACGGACCCCTGTGGGTCACTGGCAGGTCGAGGGACACAGTCACGTGCGATTCCTTCTGCTGGTGGGCCAACCGTCGGGTCGGCGTGTTTCGACGAGCGAGAGCAGCTCGGCGCCGCGCAGGACGCCGTGCACATCCTCACCCGAGACCACCAGGTAGTCGCCGCCCGGGTCGTCACGGATCGCGTGCAGCAGATCGGTGCCCCGAAGATCGCCTGGTAGGACGTGGTGCTCGTCCAGCCGGCGGGTGACGTCGCCGATCGGCACCCACGGCCGGCGCTCGGCCGGCACCGCCCGGGCCGACGCGCCGTGCACGAACCCGAGCATCGCCCCCGCGCCGTCGACCACGGCGAGGTGGTGCCCGCCGGACTGCTCGGCGATCCGCTCCGCCTCGGCGAGGGGCGTGACGGCCGCGACCGGCACGATCGGCCTGGCCAGCTCCCTGGCGTTGAACGGCGGCAGGCTCGCGGCGACCTTCCCGTGCCGGATCGCCTGCCCGGCGCCGACCCACATGGTGACGCTCACCAGCAGCGTGAAGAGCAGGCCGAACCACCCGTCGAGGATCCCCTGGGCGAACAGCACGATCACGGTGCCGGCGGTGGCGACCGCGACGAGCCGCCCGGACCAGCCGGCGACCCGGCGGCCGAGGTTGGGGTCGCCGCTGAGCTTCCACACGAGGGCCTGCAGCGCCCGGCCGCCGTCCAGCGGCAGCCCGGGCAGCGCGTTGAACACGGCGACCACGATGTTGCTCAACGCCAGCTGGAACGCGAACGTCTCGGCGATCCCACCCGCCGGGAGGACCAGCGCCGCGGCCCCGGACAGCAGCCCGAGCAGCAGCGACACGACCGGCCCGGCGAGCGACACGAACAGCTCCACGCCCGGCCGGGGCGCCTCCCGCTCCATCTCGGTGTAACCACCGAGCATCTCCAGAGTGATGCCGCTCACACCGATGCCACTCTGCCGGCTGGTGATCGCGTGACCGAGCTCATGCAGCAACACCGACAACAGCAGGCACACCACGAACCCGAACCCGACCGCCAGGCCGGTGCCCAGCGACAGCTCCTCCCGGCGCGAGGTCAGGAACTGGCTATACGTCAGCGTGATCAGCGCGGCGAGCAGCAGCCAGGACGGGGCGAGGTAGATCGGGACGCCGAGCAGCCGACCCAGCGGGATCCCGGAGCCGCGCTCAGGCGGCCGGGTCCGGGCAGCCGACGACGCCGGCGCGGGTGCCGAGCGGTAGTCGTCCATTGCCCATGATGCTACGGGTAGTCCGCGCCGGGACGCCGGTCCGCGAAAACTGTCGTACCCGTGGCCTAACCTTCCACGCATGCCTCCACCCACGACGGGGACCATCACCACGCTGCCTACGTTGTCGCCGTCGCGCGCCGCCGACTTCAAGACGTGCCCCCTGCTGTATCGGTTCCGCAGCATCGACCGCCTGCCGGAGCGTCCGACGCCCGACCAGATGCGGGGCACCCTCGTGCACGCGGTGCTCGAGGCGCTGTTCGAGGAGCCGACCGGCACCCGCACCCCCGAGCGTGCCGCCGCGCTCGTCGCGCCGCAGTGGCAACGCCTCGTGGAGACCGAGGAGGGCCTCGCCGACCTGTTCGCCGACACGGAGGCGTTCCTGGAGTCGAGCCGGGAGCTGCTCGGCGGCTACTTCGCCGTCGAGGACCCCAACCGGCTCGAGCCCGCGGAGCGGGAGGCGTTCGTCCAGGCCGAGGTCGACGGCAAGCTCGTCATCCGTGGCTACATCGACCGGCTCGACGTCTCCCCCGCCGGCGACATCCGGGTCGTGGACTACAAGACCGGCGGCGCGCCCCGCGAGGCGTTCGAGGCGCGGGCCATGTTCCAGCTGAAGTTCTACGCCCTGGTGCTGTGGCGGACCCGCGGTGTCGTGCCCCGGGTGTTGCGGCTGATGTACCTGAAGGATCGTGAGGTCTGCGACTTCTCTCCGGACGCGGAGGAACTGGAGCGTTTCGAGCGCACGCTGCTGGCGCTGTGGCAGGCGATCGAGCGGGCGACCGCGGATCGGGACTTCCGGGCGCAGCCGAGCCGGCTGTGCGGGTGGTGCGCGCATCAGGCGCTGTGTCCGGCGTTCGGGGGGACGCCACCGCCGTTCCCGGAGCCGGTGGCGGTGCCTCCTGTGCCGCTGTCCACGGAGGCGGAGCCGGCTACGGGCCGCGACGAGTAGGGTCGTGGGCCTGGCCGGGCTTGGTAGCCGGGCTCGGTAGCCGGGCGGGTCGCGCTGCGGCGGGGATCGGTCGCGACGGTCCGGCCCAGTGGGGCTGGGCCAGGGTTGGAGCCTGTTCGCCGATGCGCCTGCCGGTCCGTCGTTGCGGTTCGCGGGTCAGCGGCCAGCGGCGACGGCGGCCAGCGGTGACGGTCGGACTCCGGCGGCAACGGCGGT
>NZ_BONQ01000047.1 GCF_016862795.1 Dactylosporangium siamense
GGCGACGGTGCGTTCGGCGACGGTGGTCAGCAGCGGCGGCGGCCAGCGGTGACGGCCCGACTCCGGCGGCAACGGCGGCCAGCGGCAACGGCGCGTTCGGCGATGGCGGCCAGCGGTGACGGCCGACTCCGGCGGCAACGGCGGCCAGCGGCAACGGCGCGTTCGGCGACGGCGGCCAGCGGTATCGGTCGGGCTCCGGCGGCCAGTGGCAACGGCGGCCAGCGGTGACGGCGGCCAGCGGTGACGGCGGCCAGCGGTGACGGCGGCCAGCGGTGACGGCGGCCAGCGGTGACGGCGGCCAGCGGTATCGGTCGGGCTCCGGCGGTCAGGCGCCGGCTGAGATCACCAGGGACGTGACCTGGGGCCAGGGGATGAACAAGGTGCCGCCGTCCGGGTTCGTGATCGCCATGCCGACCGGGAGTGACTGCTCCCGGACGATGACACCCTTCGCGTTCTGGGTGCTGGTGTGCGTCCGGTAGCTGAACCGCACTTCGGTGCGGCCGTCTGGCAGTTCGATCACGTTCGGCTCCTCTCCGGCTCCGATGTCGCGAGCCTACGCCTGCGGGCCGGCACCCGGCGGCGCTGATCGAGGCGCCCGGACCGGGCAGGGCGTATCGCACCGTCCCCACAGCACGGGCGTCTCGCGCCGGGCCGGCCACGGCGGCACCGACAAACGCGGTGCCGGGCGAGGGCCAGGCGATCACCGTCACCAGGCAGGCGCCACGTCACGCCCGAAGGTCGCAAACCACTTCGATGGCATGGCTCGAACGCGAGGTCGACCTCGGACGCGGCGGCGAAGCCGTGCGGCCGTGGCGACAGCGGCCTCGCCCGCGCGTGGGAGAGGCCAGGCGGGTTGCCGGCACGGGGTTTCCTCGTGCCGAATCGGCGCCGTCATGGCCCGCACCGCCGGGCATGTCGTCGACGCGGGCCATCGTTCTTCGGTGTCGTCGGTGCGTCCCGCCTCGGTGTTGTCGATGTGCCCGCGCTTCGCTGCCTCTCGCGAATGACCTGCCGCAGCACGATGGGAATATCAACAGTTTCTGGATCTTCGACGAACGGTACGTCTCGGCCGAGACCATCGCCGCCGAGGTCGTCTCGGCCTCCGGGTCGGGATTCGCGTTCCCGACTGGAGGCCGGCATCGTTTCCGCGGGCCTCGATGCACGGCATGGTCACAGACCTGCCACCGAGGCCGCGCGGCGCGCGGCGCGAACGACGGCCGGGTCATCCTCAAGCATGAGACCGGGTCGGGCGCGACGATGAATCGGAGGCGGGCCGGAGCGGATAGCGTACGAAGGGTGCTGAAGCGCGTACTGGACCGCCGAGCGGACCCGTTGGTGCAGGACATCGCCCTCGCGGTCGGGCTCGCGGTGGTCAGTGCGGTGGCGACCGCGGTGGCGCAGCGGGAGTTCGGCACGAGGAACCTGGGCTGGCAGCTGGCGTTCGACACCGCGGGGTTGCTGGCGGTGGTGGTGCGACGGCGATGGCTGTGGGTCGCCGTGTGGTTCACCGCGGTGCACATCACGGTGCCGTTCCTGGGGGTTTTCCCGCTGGTCAGTGGCGGGTTCTCGATCATTGTCGTGACGTACACGGCGGCGGCGTACCTGCCGTTGAAGCGGGCGGTGGCGGCCGGGGTGCTGATCTGGGCGCCGGGGATGGTGCTCGCGACCGTGATGGGACGGACCCAGGACGAGCCGTATTCGCTGGAGCCGCGGATCTTCCTGCTGTTCAACGCGATGAGCGCCCTGGTGTGCTTCACGGTGGGGCGGACGATGGCGACGCGGCGGGCGTACGTGGCGGCCCTCGAAGACCGGGCCAGGACCGCGGAGACGAGCCAGCGGGCGTTGACGGAGCAGGCGGTGGCCGACGAGCGGCGGCGGATCGCGCGGGAGCTGCACGACGTCGTCGCGCACCACGTGAGCGTGATGGGGGTCCTGGCGACCGGGTCGCGGCGGATGCTGCAACGGGACCCGCGGGCGGCCGACGAGGCCCTGGCGACGATCGAGGAGACGGGGCGCACGGCGTTGCGGGAGATGCGGCGGTTGCTGACGGTGCTGCGCACGGAGGCCGAGCCGGCCGGTGAGCTCGCGCCGCAGCCGGGGCTGGCGGGGCTGGAAGGGCTCGTCGAGCAGATCCGCGAGGCTGGGCTGCACGCCGTGCTCAAGGTCGAGGGGGTGCCGGGGCCGCTCGACTCGGGCATCGCGTTGACGATCTACCGGATCGTGCAGGAGGCGCTGACGAACGCGTTGAAGCACGCCGGCGCGGCGGCGGTCGAGGTCAGGATGGTGTTCAGCCGGCAGGACGTGGTCGTCGAGGTGTGCGACACGGGCCGCGGGCCACAGCTGGGGACGGCCGCGATCGGGCACGGGCTGCTCGGCATGCGGGAGCGCGTGATGTTGTACGGGGGGACACTGCGCACCGGTCCACGGCCCGGCGGCGGCTACCGTGTGCACGCGAGGATCCCGATCGAACAGCACGTCGACACCGCGTCACCGTCGACGACGGAAAGGCAGCCAGCTTGAACCCGAAGCCGATCCGGCTCCTGCTCGTGGACGACCAGCCGCTGTTGCGCACCGGGTTCCGGATGGTGCTCGGCGGCGAGACGGACCTCGACATCGTGGCCGAGGCGGGTGACGGGGTCGAGGCGGTCGAGCTGGCCCGGCGCCTGCTGCCCGACGTGGTGCTGATGGACATCCGGATGCCGCGGATGGACGGGGTCGCCGCGACCCGGGCGATCGTCGAGGCGAAACTGCCGGTCAGGGTGCTGATCCTGACCACGTTCGACCTGGACGAGTACGTGGTGGGCGCGCTGCGGGCCGGCGCGAGCGGGTTCCTGGCGAAGGACGTGCCCGCCGACGACCTGGTCACCGCGATCCGGACGGTGGCGGCCGGTGAGGCCGTGGTGGCGCCGCGGATCCTCAAGCGGTTGCTGGACAAGTTCGCCGACGCGCTGCCGGACCCGGACGCGGCGCCGCCGCGGGACCTGCGGGTGCTGACGGACCGGGAGCGGGAGGTCCTCGTCCATCTGGCGCGGGGGTTGTCCAACTCGGAGATCGCCAAGGCGCTGTCGGTGAGCGAGACGACGGTGAAGACGCACGTCGGGCACGTGTTGACGAAGCTCGGTCTCCGCGACCGCGTGCAGGCCGTCGTCCTCGCGTACGAGACCGGCCTGGTCCGTCCGGGCTCATAGGTCTCCTTCGCAGGGAGTAGTCCCGACCGGCACCCCGGGAGGACGGCACGACCGAGATCACCCCGTAGCGTGAGGACATTCACGAAACCAGAGGGGGATCGAGCGTGACCACGACAGTCACGACCGGGCAGGCGGTCGCCGCCCGCGCGGTGGATGTGTGGAAGGTGTACGGCAGCGGCGAGGCCCAGGTCATCGCGCTGCACGGGGTGAGCGTCGAGCTTGAGCGCGGGCAGTTCACCGCGATCATGGGCCCCTCGGGGTCCGGCAAGTCGACGTTGATGCACACGCTCGCCGGGCTGGACTCGGTGACGCGCGGTGAGATCTTCATCGGTGACACCCGGTTGACGGGGATGTCCGACGGGGACCTGACGAACCTGCGCAGGACCAAGGTCGGGTTCATCTTCCAGCAGTTCAACCTGCTGCCGACGCTGACGGCGGAGGAGAACATCCTGCTGCCGCTGTCGATCGCCGGCCGTAAGGCGGACCCGAAGTGGTATGAGACGGTGATCGACACGGTGGGGCTGCGGGACCGGCTCAAGCACCGGCCGAGCCAGCTGTCCGGTGGCCAGCAGCAGCGGGTCGCGTGCGCGCGGGCCCTGGTGTCGCGGCCCGAGGTCATCTTCGCCGACGAGCCGACCGGCAACCTCGACTCGCGGTCGGGGGCGGAGGTGCTGTCGTTCCTGCGCAACTCGGTGCGGGAGTACGGGCAGACGATCGTCATGGTGACCCACGACCCGAACGCGGCCTCGTATGCGGACCGGGTCATCTTCCTCGCCGACGGCCAGGTCGTCGACGAGCTGCTGGCGCCGTCCGCGGACGCGGTGCTGGACAAGCTCAAGGGGCTGGACGCCAAGGTCGAGAGCGCCGCCGACGCGTCGCAGGCGGGCTGAGCCGTGCTGCGCGCGACGCTCAAGAGCCTGCTGGCGCGCAAGCTCCGGCTGATCCTGTCGACCCTCGCCGTCGTGTTGTCGGTGATGTTCGTGTCGGGGTCGCTGGTGCTCACCGACACGCTGGGCCGCACGTTCGACAACGTGTTCTCCAACATCTACAGCTACACCGACGTGCAGGTGTCGGCGAAGTCCGAGACCGCCGACGCGGCGTCCGGCAACAGCTCGGCGATCCTGCCGGTGCCGGCCTCCGACGTGGCCCGGATCGAGAAGATCGACGGGGTGCGCAAGGCGACGGGCTCGGTGTTCGTCTCCGGCGCCCGGGTCATCGGCAAGAACGGTAAGGTGGTGATCAGCCAGTCCGGGCAGTTCGGCGGCAGCTGGACCGGCGAGGACGAGCTCACCAAGCTGATCTCCGGGCGGGCGCCGTCGGCGCCGGACGAGATCGTCATCAACAACGGGCTGGCGAAGCAGGCCAAGTTCGCCGTCGGTGACCCGGTCGACATCATCGCCCGGGCCGAGGCCCGCAAGACCTACAAGGTCGTCGGGATCATGCAGTATGCGGGCAACCGCGACTCCATGGCCGGCGAGACGACGGTGCTGTTCACCGAGGCGACCGCGCAGCAGGTGATGCTGGGCGAGACCGACGTGTTCAACGTCATCGACGTGAAGGGCAAGGACGGCGTCACCGACAACCAGCTGCGCGACAACATCAAGGCGGCGCTGGGCCCCAAGTACACGGTGCAGACGGGTGACGAGCTGTCGAAGGCGTCCAGCGAGGCGATCCGTGGCCTGCTGAAGTACTTCAACTACTTCTTCCTCGGCTTCGGCACGATCGCGCTGCTCGTCGGCGTGTTCCTGATCCTGAACACGTTCTCCATCATCGTGTCGCAGCGCACGCAGGAGCTGGCGCTGCTGCGGGCGATGGGCGCGAGCCGCTGGCAGATCATCCGGTCGGTGCTGATCGAGGCGCTGCTCATCGGCACCGTCGGGTCGCTGTTCGGGTTCCTGGTCGGCATGGGGCTCGGCGCGGCCGGGGCGAGCGCGTTCACGTCCCTGGCGAAGATGGACTCGGCCGGGCTCGGGTTGCCGGTCGCGGCGATCGTGACGTCGTTCACGATCGGCATCCTGGTCACGATGATCTCGGCGGTCCTGCCGGCGATCAAGGCGGCCCGGGTCGCGCCGATCGCGGCGATGCGGGACGCGGCGACCACCGACAAGCCGCTGACCGGGATCACCATCGGCGGCGGGGTCGTCACCGCGGTCGGTGTCGGCTCGCTGTCGTGGGGTCTGGCGGGGGCCGGCGACGCGACACTCCTGCTGGTGTTCGGCGGGGTGCTGCTGACGCTGATCGGGGTGGCGCTGCTCGCTCCGCTGATCAGCCGGCCGCTGGTCGCCGGGCTCGGCTCGGTGTTCTCCTGGTCGGTGCCGGGCAAGCTGGGCCGGCGCAACTCCTCGCGCAACCCGCGCCGCACGGCCATCACGGCGGGCGCGGTCATGGTCGGCATCGCGATCATCACGATGATCTCCACGATCTTCTCGTCGCTGTCGACCGCGATCGGCGAGTCGGTGGAGAAGGACCTGCAGGCCGACCTGATCGTCTACGGCCAGCAGACGTCCGACGTGCCGCCGATCATCCAGCCCGACGAGCTGAAGCAGATCAAGGCGCTGCCGCAGCTGCAGACGGTCGCGTCGGTCACCTACGACGTCGTGTCGCTCAACGGCAAGCAGGACTTCGTGCTCGCCTACGACGACGTGCCGGCCGTGATCACGGTGCTGAAGCTCCACCCGGTGGCGGGTCGTATCGACCACATCGACAGCGGCGAGTTCACGGTCGACGAGAAGACGGCGAAGGAACGCAAGTACACGGTGGGCAGCACCATCCAGGTGACGTTCGCCAAAGGCCAGACGAAGACGCTGACGCTGGTCGGCATCACCAACTCGACCAGCAACGGCAACGGCGTCGTGGTCTCCAACACCGACGCGCAGGCCGGGTTCACGTTCCCGCAGCCCATCCAGGCACTGGTGAAGGCGAAGGACGGGGTCGCGGTCGACGACGCGAAGGCCGCGGTCGAGGGGGTGCTGAAGAACAACCCCGAGGTCAGCGTGCAGACCAAGAAGGAACTCGTCGGCTCCAGCCAGCAACAGTTCGACGTGGCGCTGGTCATCGTGCAGGTGCTGCTGTTCATCGCGCTGGGCATCTCGGTGCTCGGGGTCATCAACACGCTGCTGCTGTCGGTGATCGAGCGGACCCGGGAGTTGGGCATGCTGCGGGCGATCGGCCTGCGGCGCCGGCAGACGTGGTCGATGGTGACGATCGAGTCCGTGGTGATCACGCTGTTCGGCACGGTGCTCGGGCTCGTCGTGGGCGCCGGGCTCGGCGCGGCGACGGTCACGGCGCTGAAGTCGGTGATCGGTTTCGGCGCGGTCACCCTGCCGTGGGGGTACATGATCGCCTACATCATCGGCGCGGTCATCGTCGGCGCGGTCGCCGGGCTCATCCCCGCGATCCGGGCCGTGCGGCTCAACGTGCTCAACGCCATCGCGTACGAATAAGCACCGAGGCTGACAAAAGCCGGTCGGGGGTCTCCCCCGGCCGGCTTTCCGCATTTCCGAGGCCATTTCTGAGAAGGCTGAGCAACAAAGGCTAGGGGTTCACCCTGATAGGAGATCGGGGCCATTCCCCGGCGAAAAACCCGTGGTCAGCTCGCCCTGCGGGCGGACGAGACGAGCACGGCCCGCCCCGAGGATGAAGGCACACCATTCACCAGGGGGAATCATGACTGCATCGGTTGCGACACGCACCGAGGTGGCCGCGAAGGCGGTCGACGTCTGGAAGATCTACGGCACGGGCGAGGCGCAGGTCCACGCGCTCGGCGGGGTGTCGGTCGAGCTCGAGAAGGGCCACTTCACCGCGATCATGGGCCCGTCCGGCTCCGGCAAGTCGACGCTCATGCACTGCCTCGCGGGCCTGGACGCCGTGTCGCGCGGTGAGGTCTACATCGGCGACTCGAAGATCACCGGCCTGTCGGACCGGGGGCTGACGAACCTGCGCCGCACCAAGGTCGGGTTCATCTTCCAGCAGTTCAACCTGCTGCCGACGCTGACCGCGGAGGAGAACATCCTGCTGCCGCTGTCGATCTCGGGCCGGAAGCCGGACCAGGCCTGGTTCGACACGGTCATCGAGACCGTGGGGCTGCGGGACCGGCTCAAGCACCGGCCGAGCCAGCTGTCCGGCGGCCAGCAGCAGCGGGTCGCGTGCGCGCGAGCCCTCGTGTCGCGGCCCGAGGTCATCTTCGCCGACGAGCCGACCGGCAACCTCGACTCGCGCTCCGGCGCGGAGGTGCTGTCGTTCCTGCGCAACTCGGTCCGCGACTTCGGCCAGACGATCGTCATGGTCACCCACGACCCGAACGCGGCGTCGTACGCGGACCGGGTCATCTTCCTCGCCGACGGGCACATCGTCGACGAGCTGCACGCGCCGACCGCCGACGCCGTCCTCGACCGCCTCAAGCGCCTCGACAAGGCGGTCTGACGATGCTGCGCGCCACCCTCAAGAGCCTGCTGTCACGCAAGCTGCGGCTGGTCCTGTCGGGCCTGGCAGTGGTGCTGGGCGTGATGTTCGTGTCGGGGGCGTTCGTGCTCACCGACACGATGGGCCGTTCCTTCGACAGCCTGTTCTCGTCCGTGTACCAGGGCATCGACGTCAACGTCACGCAGAAGCCGAAAGTCGGCGGCGACCAGGACGTCGGCCCCTCCCAGCAGGGCAACATCCCGGCCGCGACCCTCGACAAGGTCCGCGCGGTGCCGGGCGTCGCGAGCGTCACCGGCGACGCGACCGCCGACGGCGCCCGGGTCATTGGCAAGAACGGCAAGGTCGTCACCACGTTCGGCCCGCCGCGCCTCGGCGGCAACTGGGTCGGCACGTCGGACCTGCTGCAGCTGCGCGAGGGCCGCGCGCCGGCCGCTGACAACGAGATCGTCGTCAACGTGACCACGGCCAAGAGCGCCGGCGGGCTCAAGGTCGGCGACGACGTCGGCGTCCTCACCCTCCAGCCGGGCAAGAAGGTCTTCAAACTCGTCGGCATCTTCGGCTACAGCGGCGACCGCGACTCCCTCGGCGGGTCCCTGGAGGTCCTGTTCACCACGCCGGTCGCGCAGGAGCTGATGCTCGGCGAGAAGGACGTGTACAGCGGGATCAACGTGACGGCCGCCGCGGGTGTGACGAACGAGAAGCTCCGCGACGACGTCGCGGCCGCGCTCGGCGGCGAGGCCGGCGGGTTCCAGGTCAAGACCGGCAAGCAGCTGACGGACGAGACGACCAAGTCGTTCCGGGAGGGCCTCGCGTTCTTCAACAACGTGCTCATCGGGTTCGCGGGTGTCGCGTTGTTCGTGGGCACCTTCCTGATCCTGAACACGTTCTCGATCATCGTCGCGCAGCGGACCCGTGAGCTGGCGCTGATGCGGGCCCTCGGCGGCAGCCGCGGGCAGACGCTCGGCTCGGTCATCATCGAGGCCGTCGCGATCGGGCTCATCGCCTCGGTCCTCGGCCTGGCCGCCGGCGTCGGCGTCGGTGTCCTGCTCGCCTGGGTGTTCGGCAACGTCAGCGGCGTCGCCCTCGCCAGCGTCGGCGTCCCCGCCGCCGCGGTGATCAGCGCGTTCGTGGTCGGCCTGCTGGTGACGGTCGTCGCCGCGGTCCTGCCGGCGCTGCGGGCCTCCCGGATCCCGCCGATCGCGGCGCTGCAGGAGGTCGCCACCCCGGACCGGCCGCTCACCAAGCTCACCGTCAGCGGCGCGCTCATCGGCGCGGCCGGCGGCACGATGCTCGGCCTCGGCCTGGCCGGTCAGGGCGACAACACGCTGTGGCTGATCCTCGGCGGCGTCCTGGTCAGCTTCATCGGGGTCGCGCTGCTCACGCCGCTGCTGGCCCGCCCGGTGGTGTCGCTGCTCGGCCGGCTGTTCTCCTGGTCGGTGCCGGGCAAGCTGGGCCGGCTCAACTCGGGCCGCAACCCGCGGCGCACCGCGATCACCGCGGCCGCGCTGATGGTCGGCCTGGCCCTGATCACCGGCGTCAACGTCATCCTCGCCTCGGCGAAGCAGAGCCTGTCCTCGCAGGCCTCGACCCAGGTCACCGTCGACCTGATCATCTCCGGCGACGGCGACGACAACGGGCCGGCGAAGTTCGACCCGGCCGTCATGGACGCCGCGGCGAAGCTGCCGGGCGTGTCCAGCGCCGCCAGCGAGTACTGGGACTTCGCCCAGGTCGACGGGAACGGCACGGGCATCTCCGCGACGCCGGACATGGCCGCCTACGCGAGCATGTTCAAGCTCACGGCGACCGAGGGCACCCTGCAGTGGACCGGCCCGGACCAGGCCGTCATCGACACCGAGAACGCGAAGAAGCGCAACCTCACGCTCGGCTCGACGATGACCATGCAGTTCACCCGCGGCGAGCCGCACCAGGTGAAGATCGTCGGCCTGTACCAGCGCAGCGACGTCATGGGCGGC
Source organism: Dactylosporangium siamense (assembly GCF_016862795.1). Lineage (GTDB taxonomy): Bacteria > Actinomycetota > Actinomycetes > Mycobacteriales > Micromonosporaceae > Dactylosporangium > Dactylosporangium siamense. The sequence goes on from NZ_BONQ01000047.1 coordinate 9,584, forward strand.
ACCATCGTCTCCGGTGACGTGGTGAAGGACTACCGCTCCGCGCAGCCGTCCTGGGGCTACCTGCGGGTCAGCGACGGCGCCTCGGTCGACGCGATCCAGAAGCAGGTCGACCAGCTCCTCGTCGACAACCCCGAGGTGTCGGTCGCGAACCGGGCCGAGTACGTCGACGCCCAGTCCGCGCAGTTCGACCAGCTCCTGGTGATGATCCAGGTGCTCCTCGCGCTGGCGATCCTCATCGCGGTCCTCGGCATCGTCAACACCCTCGCCCTGTCGGTGCTGGAACGGACCCGCGAGCTGGGGCTGCTCCGCGCGATCGGGATGCGCCGGGCCCAGACGATGCGGATGGTGACCGTCGAGGCGGTCGTCATCTCCACCTTCGGTGCGCTGCTCGGCCTCGCCGTCGGCACCGGCCTCGGCGCGGCGGTGGTCCGGGCGCTGAAGGACGACGGCTTCACGAAGCTGGCGTTCCCGTGGAGCCAGATGGCGACGTATCTGCTCCTCGCGGCGCTGGTCGGGGTCATCGCGGCGGTCCTGCCGTCGATCCGGGCCTCCCGGGTCAACGTCCTGCAGGCGATCTCACACGACTGATTTCCCCCGGCGAAGGGGGCGTCCCACGGGGGCGCCCCCTTCGCTATGCGATGAGCTTCCGGAGATACGCCACGTCGACGTCCAGCAGCGAGTCGACCAGCGTGACCCCCTCCGGGTCCAGCGCCACCTCGCACGGCACGGCCAGGACCGCGCAGCCGGCGGCGCGGGCGCTGCGGACGCCGTTGGGCGAGTCCTCCACGGCGACGCACTGCGGTGCGGTCGCCCCGACGAGCCGGGCGGCGGTCAGATACGGCATCGGGTGCGGCTTCGTCCGGTCGACCTCGTCCCCGGCGACGACCGCGTCGAAGTTGTCCGCGCCGATCGTCAGCAGCGCCACGTCGACCAGGTGCCGGTGCGTGGCGGTGACCAGCGCCAGGGGTACACCTTCCGAACGCAACGCGGCGAGCAGCTCCTTGGCGCCGGGACGCCACTCGACGCCGCCGTGGAACAGCTCCTTGACCCTGGACTCCAGCCACACGAGGCTCGCGTGGGTGCTGACGCTGGCGGGCAGGCCGAGGTCGGCGTGCAGCAGCCGCATCGACTCGGTCATGTTGCTGCCGACCATCGCGTGCCTGGCCTGCGCGGACAGCTCACCGCCGTAGTGGGTGGCGAGCTCGGTCAGGCCGACGGACCAGACCTTCTCGCTGTCCACGAGGGTGCCGTCCATGTCGAAGAGCACGGCCGCGAGCCGGTCGTCAGAAGCCACCTGACGGATCCTGCCCTGCCGCCCGTGGTTTCACGGCGCGGTCGTGCTCAACGTCACGGCCTCGTCGTGCTCAACGTCACGGCCTCGTCGTGCTCAACGTCACGGCCTCCAGGAACTCCGCGGGCGTCAGGCTGCCCGGTGTGCGGCCCTCCCGGACGGCGCGCTGGACCAGCCGGCGGGCGGTCTCGTTCGCCGGGGTCGGCACGCCGTGCAGCCGGCCGAGCAGCACGATCTCGCCGTTGAGGTAGTCGGCCTCGACGGTGCCGGCGCCGCGCGCCAGGCTCTGCCACGACGACCCGCCGGCCCGGTTGATGCCCTGCGGCCACCGCATGATGTCGCCGCGGCGCTCCCGGTCCTCGGCCGCCGACGCGACGTCGATGCCGGCGCGGCGCAGCACCTCCTCCCCCTCGGCCTGCACGGGTCCGACCGCCGCGTCGAGCCCGTCGACCCGCCCGCACAGCGCCTCGACCGCGTTGCCGAGGTTCAGCACGAGTTTGCGGTGCTTCCAGCGCATGATGTCCGCGCGCGGCTGCGACACGAACCCGGCCTCCTCCAGGCCCTGCGCTAGTCGTAGAGCGGTCGCATCACTCCCCGACGGGTAACGGCCCAGGTCGAGGATGCCGGGGACCGGGTCGCAGTGCTCGACGACGACGCCCGGCTCCAGATGGCTGGCCGGCAGGATGACGTGGACCCCGTACACGTCGGCGAAGTGCCGCAACGCCGCGCGCTCGTTGGCGACACCGTTCTGCAGGCAGACCACCGGGCCCCGGAAGCCCTCGAGGGCAACCAGTGCGGCGCCGGTGTCCTGGCCCTTCATCGCGAGCACCACGACGTCCTGCTCGGTGTCGGCGGGATGCCGGTAGACGTCGACCTTGACGACCGTGTCCCCGTCCGGCCGGCGCAGGGTCAGCCCGTCCTTCTGGATCGCCTCGAGGTGCGGGCCGCGGGCGACGACCGCCACGTCGTGCCCGGCGATCGCGAGCCGGGCCGCGACCACTCCCCCGACAGCGCCGGCGCCGTAGATCATCCATCGCATCGGCCCATCGTAAATCGGGTGACCCTTTGATCAACGAACTTCGCTATCGTGACCGGATGATCGGGGTTCTTCTCGTGGTCGACGGGGCCGTCCTGTTCACGCTCGTCGCGGTCACCGCCGCCGTCGGCCGGGTCGGCGTGGTCAGCGGGTGGCGGTGCACGCTGCTCGGCGGCGCCCTCGCCGGGCTCGCCGCCACCGGCACGTGGATGTTCGACCTGCCGCGGTGGGTGTACGTGGTCGCCGGCTTCGTGGTCGCGACGGCCGTGTTCCTCGGGCTCGGGGCGGACCTGATCCGGCTGTCCCGGCGGCCCCGGCCGGTGCCGCTCGGCGCGACCATCGAGGAGTCGCTGCGCGGCCTGCTCAACAGCGCGAGGTGATCTTGGAAACTGACACCCCCGGGCGCGGCCGGCAAGCCATCCGGCGGTCACCCACGTAGGCTGGGACCGTGACCGAGTTCGACGGCCTGCCCGTGCTGCGCTCCCCTGTCGCGATTGCCGCGTTCGAAGGGTGGAACGACGCTGCCGACGCGTCGACCGCCGTCGTCGAGCATCTCGAACAGGAGTGGGGCGCCGAGCCCATCGCCGCGCTCGACCCCGAGGACTTCTACGACTTCCAGGTCAACCGCCCGACGGTGACGATGTCCGAGGGCGAGACCCGCCGCATCGAGTGGCCCACCACCCGCTTCTCGGTGGCCACCCCGCCCGACGCGGAGCGCGACATCGTCCTCATCCGCGGCATCGAGCCGAGCATGCGCTGGCGCACCTTCTGCGAGCAGGTCCTCGAGGTCTGCCACAGCCTCGAAGTGAGCCGGATCGTGCTGCTGGGCGCGCTGCTGGCGGACGTGCCGTACACCCGGCCGCTGCCGGTCAGCGGCTCCGCGCCGCGCGGGATCGCCTCCACCGACGCCACCGAGCGCCTCGGCCTCACCCCGACCCGCTACGAGGGCCCGACCGGCATCGTCGGCGTCCTGCACGACGCCTGCGTGCGCGCCGACCTCGAGGCCGTCTCCTTCTGGGTGCACGTCCCCCACTACGCGAACAACCCGCCCTGCCCGAAGGCCACCCTTGCGCTGCTGCACCGCGTCGAGGAGGTCCTCGACCTGCCCGTCCCGACCGGCGACCTCGCCAAGGAGTCCTCGGAGTGGGAGGAGCGGCTCAAGCTGGCCGCCGAGCAGGACGCCGAGCTCGCCGAGTATGTCCGCGAGCTGGAGGAACGCTCCGGCGACGCCGGCCTGCAGCCCCTGTCCGGCGACGAGATCGCGCAGGAGTTCGAGAAGTACCTCCGCCGCCGCGGCGGCCAGGCCGGCCCGTCCGCGACCGGCGCCTGGTAGCCACGGTCCAACTGATAGATCATCCGCATGGCTCCGGTCCGTCGTGGGCGCGGCCCGTCGCTCATTGGGGGAATGCTGGTGTTGCCCGGCTCCTGGGTGGGGTTGGGTGGCACCTGGGCCGTCAGGTCACTGCCAACCGTCGTGTCCCCGGTTTGAGGGCTTGCGGGAGTTGTTGCGGGGTCTGGCGGTCCGGGGCATCCCGACTGGCCACAGGATTGTGCGCCGTTGAGCGCCCGTCAATGAGCGTCCGGCAGTGATGCCCGAACCTCCAGGTGCGCCTTTCCACTGGGATGAGCAGCGGAATGGAGCAGCTTTGAGTGTGGCGGAGATGGTGGGGTCGGCGCGACCGGTCACGGTCGGTGTCGACTGGTCGAAGGACAACCATGCGGTGTGCGTGCTGGACGCTGACGGCGAGCCCGTCCAGCGGCTGGTGGTCGCGCATTCGCGGCCGGGGATCAGCCGGCTGCTGGCGGTTCTGGAGCGGTTTGAGGTTGTCGGGGTAGGGATCGAACGGCCGGACGGGCCTGTTGTGGCGGCGTTGCTGGCGGCTGGTGTTGTGGTGTTCGTGATCCCGCCGTCGCAGGTTAAGTCGTTTGCGGGGGCGGTATGGGTCGGCGGGGAACAAGGATGACCGGTTCGACGCGTTCGTGTTGGCGGACGCGGTGCGCACGGATCGGCGTCGGTTGACTCCCTTGGCGCCGGATGGTGCGGCGACGGTGGCGTTGCGGTCGTTGGTGCTTGCACCCGTGATCAAAGGACAACGCTGGCCGTCCACACGACCCGGACGCTCCTTCGATCATGGAGAAGATCCACTTTGGCGGGGGACGATCTGCGCAAAGTGGTGTTTTCGGGCAGCGGTCCGAGGTGCGGGGCTTGGCCGCGGCCGCAGGTCTCGTCGCGGCCGTCCACGGCCGCGGGTCTCGTCGCGGCCGTCCACGGCCGCGGGCTTGGTCACGACCGCAGGTCGTGGCTGCGCGACCGTCCGCGGAGGTGGCAGGGCCAGGGCCAGCGAAGCTGGGCCCCGGCCCGGTGCCTGGCGGGAGCATCGGTCCGCACCACGGCGGACCCGAGCCATCCCGGTCTCTTCATACCGGTCTTGAAGTGACGATCACACCTGGCGATACGTGGACAGGAACCGGCCGATGCGCCCGATCGCGTCCTCGAGGTCTGCCACGCGCGGGAGGGTCACGATGCGGAAATGGTCCGGATTGTGCCAGTTGAAGCCCGTCCCCTGCACGACCATCAGCTTCTCCTTGCGGAGCAGGTCGAGCGCGAACTGCAGGTCGTCCTTGATCGGGTGCACCTCGGGGTCGATGCGCGGGAACATGTAGAGCGCGCCCTGCGGCTTCGTGCACGACACGCCCGGGATGTCGTTGAGCATCCGCCAGGCGGTGTCACGCTGGGCGAGCAGCCGGCCGCCGGGCAGGATCAGATCGTTGATGCTCTGATACCCACCGAGCGCGGTCTGCACGGCGTGCTGCGTCGGCACGTTGGGGCACAGGCGCATGTTGGCGAGGATGTCGAGACCCTCGATGTAGCTGGTCGCGTGCCACTTCGGGCCCGACAGCACGAGCCAGCCGGTGCGGAAGCCGGCCACCCGGTACGCCTTCGACAGCCCGTTGAACGTCAGCGTGAACAGGTCCGGGGCGACGGCGGCGGTCGAGACGTGCTTCGTGTCGTCGTAGAGGATCTTGTCGTAGATCTCGTCGGAGAAGACCAGCAGGTTGTGGCGGCGGGCCACCTCGGCGATCCGCTCGATCATCTCCCGCGAGTAGACGGCGCCCGTCGGGTTGTTGGGGTTGATGATGACGATCGCTTTGGTGCGCGGGGTGACCTTCGCGGCGATGTCGTCGACGTCGGGCATCCAGTCGTTGGTCTCGTCGCAGATGTAGTGCACGGCGCGGCCGCCGCAGAGGCTGACGGAGGCGGTCCACAGCGGATAGTCCGGCGAGGGGATGAGCACCTCGTCGCCGTTGTCGAGCAGCGCCTGCAACGCCATGACGATGAGCTCGGAGACGCCGTTGCCGAGGTACACGTCCTCGATGTCAACGCCGTACACCTGCTTCTGCTGGTAGTACTGCACCACGGCGCGCCGGGCCGACAGCAGGCCCTTGGAGTCACCGTAGCCGTGGGCTGACGGCAGGTTCAGGATGACGTCCTGGAGGATCTCCTCCGGCGCCTCGAATCCGAACGGGGCCGGGTTGCCGATGTTGAGCTTCAGGATGTGATGGCCTTCGGCTTCCATCTGCTTGGCGGCGGCCATGACCGGTCCGCGGATGTCGTAACAGACGTTGGCCAGCTTCGCGGACTGAGTCACCTGCATGGAGTCACAGTACGAGCCTTTCTCCCATGCCTCAGTAGCCAGTTCCCATCATGTGGCGGTTTCCACCGTGACGCCGATCCGCTTGCGTAGAGCTTCCTAGGAGGCTAGGCTTTGACCCATGACCATCAACCCTGGAGCCGCGGAGTTCCCGCACCGGCAGATCGCCGCGCAGCTCCGGGCCCGCATCCATCGCGGAGACTGGGCGCCCGGCGAGCGGCTGCCGTCGATCCCCTCCCTCGCCACCCAGTTCGGCGTCGCCAAGCAGACCGTCCAGCGGACCATCGACCAGCTGCGGATCGAGGGCCTGCTGATCACCCGTCCGGGTTCGGGGACGTTCGTCCGCGGCACGAAGCGCCGCATGAACCGGTTGTCCCGCGGGCGCTACGGCGCCGAGCGCGGCTACCACGCCGAGCTCGCCGCGCGATATCGCCAGCATCTGATGCAGGTCGGCGTCATGCCCTGCCCCGCCGACGTCGCCGAGGGGTTCGGCATCGACGTCGGCGTGCCGCTGCTGGTCCGCCGGCACCTGGTGCGCACCGGCGACGCACCGGTCGAGGTGGGCGCCTCGTGGTTCCGCCCCGCCGACGTCCGCGGCACCTCGATCGAGCGACCCGACGTGTTCGACCGCCCGCTCTACCAGGAGGTCGAGGCCGAGCTGGGGCGGCGGTATACGAGCGCCAAGGACCAGGTCAGCGCCCGGTTACCGACCCGCGAGGAGGCCGAGCTGCTGCAGATCCGGCCCGACACGCCGGTGCTGGTGCTGCTGCACATCGCGTATGACGCCGAGCACCGGCCGATCGAGGTCGCCCAGGCCGCGTGGCCGGGGCCGATGACGTCGCTGACGGAGGAGTACAAGATCCCGGCCGTCCGGCCCGGCCTGCCCACCGACGAGCCCGACCTGGCGCTGGGCTGAGGCCCGGCTGGTCAAGGTGGCGCTGGTGACCGGGTTTGCCGCTGGACGCGGACCCGGGTCGCGGCCGGGCAGATCCTCGCCGATGCGCTGGCCGGCGGACCGTTGCGCCGACGGACCGTTGCGCCTGCGGGCGGTTGTCGGCTGCGCCGGTGTGCTGCACGGTGCGGCCGGTGGTGCCGAGATCTTCAACGTCCAGGCGCGCATGCGGTCCCGCACGGCGACGTGCTCCATCGAGCTGCGCGGCACCGGCGGCAGATCCTGGACGCCGCTCGGCAGGCCTGGACCGTGGCCCTGCGCGGCCGGTTCTAGCTGGCCGCCAACCAGGGACCGGAGCTGATCGACCTGACCGAGGAGCAGTTCGACCTGGGCTTCACCCGCGCCACCGGCTCCTGCTCGACGACGTGACACCGTGCCCGCCGGGCTGACCGCGGTCCGACCGGTCGGGGGGGCAGAGGCCAGGGATAGAGGCGGAGGCCAGAGAGCCAGAGCCATGGCGACGGGTTGCTGTTCGGTGCCCGGTTCGGTGAGTGCGGCGGCCGGCCGGAGTAGCTGAGCTCCGAGCGGCCCGTGGACCGTGTCGGCATGGCCTGCCACTGGTGCCGCGAGCTGGTGGATCGGGCTCCGCCGCGGTGCCGGCGCGCTGAGTGTTCGCCCAGGTCAGGAACGCGCGGCACACTTGCCGGACGCCTGGTGGAAAAACTTCCGCCGGGCGTGCAGCGTTCGGGTGGGCGGGGACCGTTCTATCCGCGGCGGAGGGAGCGGCCCTTGTGAAGGCAGAGGATCCGGACGGGTTCCGGGAGTTCGTGGCGTCGCGGATGGCGGCGCTGCGGAACCTGGCGTACGTCACATGCGGGGACTGGCACGCCGCGGAGGACGCGGTCGCCAACGTCCTGACGAAGCTGTATCCGCGCTGGGCGAAGCTCGACCGGCCCGACCTGTACGCGCAGACCATGGTGGTCCGGGCGGCGATCGACGAGACCCGCCGGCCCTGGTGGCGGCGGGAGCGGGCGGCCGGGGACAAGGTGCCCGACGTCGAGCTGGGCGACCACAGCGGTGCCGCCGACGAACGGCTGACCGTGCGGAAGGCGCTGCAGGCGGTGCCGGTGCGGCAGCGGGCGGTGCTGGTGCTGCGGTACTACCTGGGCATGACGGCCGAGGAGGCCGCCGAGGTGCTCGGCATCCGGGGCGCATCGGTCAGGAGCCAGACGACCAGAGGTCTGGCAAATCTCCGGGCGGCCCTCGCCGCCGGAGGCGTGGTCCTGGACGAACCGTCCCAGGACGAACCGTCCCAGGACGAACCGTCCCACGACGAACCAGCCCACGAAGAACCGTCCCACGAAGAACCAGCCCACGAAGGACCGGCCGGCAACGAACCGGCCGACGGTGAACCGTCTGAACTCGGAGAGTGGACCCATGCGCATGCAGGACCTGGTGGAGCTGGCGACGTCAGAGCCACCGCCGCTGCGGCACGACGCTGACCAGATCCTGGCGTCGGGACGGCGCTTCCGGCGCCGGCGGCGGGCCGCGATGGGTGCGGCCGCCGTGGTCGTGCTCGGGGTGATCGCCGCGGCCGTCGCGGTGCCGGCGCTCGGGCGGCAGGACGACCCGGTGCAGGTGCCGGCGGTGAGCGGGCCGGTGCCGGCGACGGCGGAGCCGTTCACGTTCACGTTCGGCGGGTACCGGGTCGGGAAGCTGCGGGTGGAGAAGCCGGTCGACGTGTCGACGGCGTATCAGCTGGCCTCGGTGTACGCGGACGGGCTCACCACCAATGACAAGGCAGTGGACCCCAAGGACAAGACCGTGCAGGGACCGGACCTGTACGCGTACCTGACCGTGTACCGGGCCGGGGCGTACGACCCGTCGAAGCTCGCCGGGGCGCAGCAGGTGACCGTCGACGGGCGGCCGGGGCTCGAGGTCAACGACCAGGAGCACGGCTGGGCGGCCCGGCGGACCCTCGCCTGGCAGTACAACACGGATGCGTGGGCGGTGATCAACGCCAGCTCCGACGACGCGGCGTTCCCGTCGGCGAAGGACCTGCGCGACCTGGCCGCCGGGCTGCGCGGCAGCGCCCCGTCGGTGGCGAAGGTGCCGGTCACGTTGAGCTACGTGCCGGCCGGGTATCAGCTGGCCGAGGTCGCGATGCACGCCATGCCCGGGCTGAACGGGATCGCGGCCGCGCGTGACGGGGACTACGCGGGGCTGCTGTTCAGCAACCCGGGGCTGCCGACGACCGGGCTGAGCGAGCCGTTCGGCGGTGTCGAGGGCGACGACCCGCCCGGCAGTTTCCAGATCTTCGTGGTGCCGGCGGCGAACTCCAACCAGCACGCGTCGCCCGGGCTGAGCTGTGGCACCGGGTTCTGCAACCGGTGGGTCGACGGCGTGAACATCCAGGTCAGCAGCGGGGGCCGGCTGACGGACACGGAGATGAAGCAGATCCTCGACGGCGTCCGGCTCGGCAACGTGAAGGACGACAGCACCTGGACGGACGTGACCGCCGCAACCCCCTGACGGCGGTCGCCGAACGATGGCCGCCCACCGGATCCGGTGGGCGGCCGTCACGCGATCGAAAAGTCACGCGAATCGAAGAGTCACGCGAATCGAAGAGTCACGCGAATCGAAGAGTCACGCGAATCGAAGAGTCACGCGATCGGGTCGGGGGCGACCTCCGGCGCCTTGGAGACAGGGTGGGCGGTGTCGGCGCGCGGGTCGCCCTCGTCGGCGAAGTAGTCCGAGCGGCTGGTGTCATCCCCGCCGTCGGCGACCGAGGTGGCCCGCAGGATCAGGGTGAGCAGCGCCGCGACGAGCAGGTTGACCGCGACCGCGACGAAGCCGACGTAGATCGTCTTCGTGGAGTCGAAGCCGAACTCCTTCAGCGGGAACGCGGAGCCGCCGAAGTGGGCGCGTTTCGTGGCGGCGTTGGGGATCTGGTACAGCATCCACATGCCGAGGCCCATGCCGGCGACCCAGCCGCCGATGAGCGCGCCGCGGTGGAACCAGCGGGTGAACAGGCCCAGCGCGACCGCCGGCAGGGTCTGCAGGATGATGACGCCGCCGATGAGCTGCAGGTCGATGGAGAACTGCGGGTCGACGAAGACGACGAAGACCAGCGCGCCGACCTTGACCAGGAGCGAGGTCACCTTCGAGACGGTGGCCTCCTGGGCGGGGGTGGCGTCGCGGCGCAGGTATTCGCGGTACACGTTGCGGGTGAACAGGTTCGCCGCGGCGATCGACATGATGGCGGCCGGCACGAGGGCGCCGATGCCGATCGCGGCGTAGGCGACGCCGGCGAACCAGTCGGGGAAGAGCTTGTCGAACAGCAGCGGGACGACGGTGTTGTTGTCGTTGGTGCCGTTCGGGTTCTTCAGCGGGGTGACGTTGGCGGCGATCGCGGCGTACCCCAGCAGGGCGATGAGGCCGAGCAGCAGCGAGTAGGCCGGCAGCGCCGACATGTTGCGCTTGATCACGTCGCGGTTCTTGCTCGCCAGGACGCCGGTGAGGCTGTGCGGGTAGAGGAACAGCGCCAGGGCGGATCCCAGGGCGAGGGTGATGTACTGGAGCTGGTTGTTGGCGTTGAGCAGGATGCCGTCCGTCGCAGCCGGTGACTTGTCGAACTTCGCGTCGGCGGCGTCGAAGATGGCGCCCCAGCCGCCGAGCTTGTAGGGCAGGTAGAACACCGCGACGAGGATGACGATGTAGATCAGGGTGTCCTTGACGAACGCGATGAGCGCCGGTGCGCGCAGCCCGCTGGAGTACGTGTACGCGGCGAGGATCGCGAACGCGATGATGATCGGCAGGTGCCGGGCGATGGCGCCGGAGCCGGTGACGCCCATCGTCTTGAGGACCGACTCGATGCCGACGAGCTGCAGCGCGATGTACGGCATCGTCGCCACGATGCCGGTGATCGCGATGAGCAGGGCGAGCGTCGGGGACTGGAACCGCGCCCGCACGAAGTCGGCCGGCGTGACGAACCCGTGCCGGTGCGAGACCGACCACATCCGCACCAGGACCAGGAACACCAGCGGGTAGATGATGACGGTGTACGGCACGGCGAAGAAGCCGGCCGCACCGGCCGCGAAGAGCAGGGCGGGGACGGCGACGAAGGTGTAGGCGGTGTACAGGTCGCCGCCGATGAGGAACCAGGTGATCCAGCCGCCGAAGTTGCGGCCGCCGAGTCCCCACTCGTCGAGGTGGTTGAGGTTGTCGGGGCGGCGCCACCGGGCGGCGACGAACCCGACGGCGCTGACGCCGAGGAACAGGATGACGAAGATCGCGATCTCGAGCTGATGGTCACGCCACATCGCCGGTCACCGCCGCTTCGTCATCTGGTAGACGAGCGTCGTGGTGCCGACGCCGACGGCGATGATGGCCAGCTGCATCCAGTAGAACCGCGGGAACCCCAGCAGCCTGGGGCTGTCGGCGTTGTACCAGACGGTGACCAGCGGCAGCACGATCGGTATGAACAGCAGCCAGTTCCACGGGCTTTTGTCCGCGGCCCGGGGGGTGTCGGGCCTTTCGGGACCGGTCACGGCAGACCTCCTTCACGGGGGTGTGCGGGCCTGGCGGGCGGCCCGGCAGATCGACGTAACCTGATCAAATGCCCGGCCGCTGACCGGCGGGGGCACGGATCGGCGAACGGTCGGTTTCGCGCGCCGGACGGTGTCCCAGATCACACCTGAGTGCCCGCCAGCCCGGCGTCCCACGTCACCCGTGAGGGCCGCCAACCCGGCGTCCCGCCTCACCCGTGAGGGCCCGCCAGTTCGGCGTTGCCGCCGGTGAGGATCACCGCGACCGCCGACCCCATCAGGTCGGGCCGGGCCAGGACCGCGGCGAGCGCCGCCGCGCCGGCGCCCTCCGCCTGGGTGTGCGCGGCCCTGGCGAGGACGCCCCGCGCGGCGTCGATGGCGTCGTCGTCGACGAGGACGAAGTCGGCGAGCCGGTCCCGCAGCATCGACTGCGGCAGGTCGAACCCGCGCCCGGTGGCGAGGCCGTCGACCCGGGTGCGGTTGTCCCGGCGGACGCAGGCACCGGCCCGCCACGAGTCGTGCGCGGCGGGTGCGGCGGTGGACTGCACGCCGATCACCCGGCAGCCGGGCGCGACGGCCGCGGCGACCAGGCAGGCCGCGGCGGCGCCGGTGCCGCTGCCGACCGGCACGACGACCGTGTCCAGGTCGGGGTGGCGCTCGAACAGCTCCAGGTATGCGGTGCCGACCCCGGCGATGACGGCGGGCTCGTCACCGGGGCTGATCAGCCGGCCGTCGAGGGTCGCCGCGAAGGCCTCGGCCTCGGACATGTCCCTGCCGTGCAACGTCACGGTGGCGCCGAGGGCCCGCACCGCGCGGACCTTGAACTCGGCGGCGCCGGCCGGCATCACGATGTGCGCGGGGAGCCCGAAGGTCCGGGCCGCGTACGCGACGGACCGGGCGTGGTTGCCGGTCGAGTAGGTGACGACGGGCTGCCGGTCCAGGCCGGAGAGGAGGTTCAGCGCGCCACGGACCTTGAACGCCCCGGTCGGCTGGGCGTTCTCGTGCTTGACCACGACGCTGCGGCCCGCGGCCTCGTCCAGCAGCGGGTAGGACCAGGAGGGCGTGGCCGGCAGGTGCGCGTCGAGCAGGCGCCGCGCGCGCAGCACATCGTTGAGGGTGAGCATGTGATCAGCCTGCTCCCCGTACCATATATAAATCCAATGCCTGATTTCTTGGAAAACCATAGGCGGCATCGATGCTTGACCTGACCCGGCTGCGGGTGTTGCTGGCCGTCGCCCGGCACGGGTCGGTCACCGCGGCCGCCGAGGCGCTGCACTACGCGCAGCCGTCGGTCAGCCACCACCTCGCCCGGCTCGAGGCGGAGACGGGCGCGCGGCTCGTGCAGCGGGTCGGCCGCGGCGTGCGCCTCACCCCCGCCGGGCTGCTGCTCGCGGAGCGCGCGGAGGAGATCCTCGGGCGGCTCGACGCGGCCGAGGCGGAGCTGCAGTCGCTGAGCGGCCTGACGGCCGGGCGGGTGCGCCTCGCCGCGTTCCCGTCGGCGCTGGGGTCGTTCGTGCCGCTCGCCGCGGCCCGGTTCGCCGCGACGCATCCGGGTGTCGCGCTGAGCCTGGTGGAGGCCGAGCCGCCGGAGGCGCTGCGGCTGCTCAAGGCCGGCGAGGTCGACCTGGCCGTGATCTTCTCGTTCGACGAGCCGGCCGCGGACGAGGGGGTGCGGCTGACGCCGCTGTTCGACGAGCCGCTGCACCTCGTCACCGGCCCGGCCGAGACCCGGGACCTGGCGGGCCTGGCCGGGGAGCGCTGGATCGGCGGCTGCGAACGGTGCCGCACCAGCCTGGTCCGCCGGTGCGCGGCGGCCGGATTCGCGCCGGAGATCGCGTTCACGACCGACGACTATGTCGCCGTGCAGGCCCTGGTCGCGGCCGGCCTCGGCGTCACCATCCTGCCCGATCTGGCGCTGCGTGCCCATCGTTCGGCAGGTGTACGGACGGTGCCGCTCCCCGGTGACGGCCGGCACGTGAGCGCGGCGCTGTACGGTGCCCCGCCCGATCCGCCCGGGGCGGCCGCGCTACTGGACGCCCTCCGCGTCGTCTAGGCCGTAGGTGCCGACCGGGGCGGCGCCGGTGGTCTCGTACTCGAGCAGGAGCAGGCCCTTCGGCGTGACGTCGTGGTGGGTGAGGCGCATCCCGGCGCTCTCGGCCGGGTGCGTGAGAAGCCGGCGGCCGGACCCGACCACGACCGGGGCGACGACCAGCCGCAGCGTGTCGACCAGGCCCGCCGACAGCAGCGCGGCGCCGAGCCGGGCGCTGCCGTGGATCTGCAGTTCGCGGCCGGGCTGCCGTCTCAATGCGTTGATCGCTGTCGCGGGGTCGCCCCGCAGCACCGTCACGGGCCGCCAGGCCGGGTCGCGCAGGGTGTTCGACAAGACGTGCTTGGGCAGCGAGTTCATCCGCTCGGTGAACGGGTCGTCCGGGTCGGTGATCTTCGGCCAGTCGCGGGCGAAGGCCTCGTAGGTGCGCCGGCCGAGCAGGAGGCCGTCGGCGTGGTCGAGCCAGTCGGACGCCTGCCCGATGAACCGCGCGTCGATGTGCGGCACGAGCCAGCCGCCGCCGGTGAAGCCGTCGCTGGTGTCCTCGTCCGGCGAGCCCGGCCCCTGACTGACGCCGTCCAGCGAGACGAACTGAACGAGTGTGATCTTCATGCTGCGCCCTCCGCCAGCCGCGCGAGTTGTTCGGTGACCGTGCCCCAGCCGTCGATGAATCCCAGCGTCTCGTGGCGCTTCTTCGCCGCGGGGTCGCCGTGCCGGACGACGATCCGGTAGTCGGTGCCGTCCGGGTGGTCGCCGAACGAGATCTCGGCGGTCATGGCCACCGGGTCGGGGTTGGTGGGGCGCCACGCGCTGTCGACCGCGTTGGTGAACACGATCCGGCTGAGGTCCTCCACGACGATGAAGCAGGCGTCGACGTGCGGACCGTAGTGGACGCCGTCCTCGCTGAGACGGGTCACGAACCCGCCGCCGGGGCGCACGTCGAGCCGCTCGACGCGGGACCGGGCGGGCGCCGGCACCCACCACCGCGCGAGGCGTTCCGGGTCGGTCCACGCGCGCCACACCGTGGCGCGGGGGGCCCGGATGACCCGGGTCAGGGCGAGGTCGAGGTCGGGGTTCACTGGTCCTCCGTGGTGTCGGTGACGAACCGTTCGAGCCGGTCGGTGCGCTCCTGCCAGATCCCGCGCTGCTCGGCGAGCCAGTCGTCGAGCAGGGCGAGGCGCTCCCGGTTGAGCGTGCAGGTGCGCACCCGGCCGGACTTGGCCGTGTGGATCAGGCCGCTGCCTTCGAGGGTCCGCACGTGCTTCATGAACGACGGCAGTGCCATCGGGAACTCGCGGGCGAGGTCGCCGACGCTCGCCGGCCCGCGCCCGAGCCGGCGGATCACAGACCGCCGGGTCTGATCGGCGAGGGCGATGAACACCTCGTCGAGTTGGGCCGAATACTGAGCCATGCGGCTAAGTATTCGCTCCTGAAACAGTTAGCGCAAGGGCTAAGTATTGGCGGTGGCGCCGTGAGCGTGGGTGGGCGGGCCTCCGCCGTGGCGGCCTGGAGCGTCCGACAGCTCCGGCGCGGCGATCAGGCCGGCCCACCCACGCAATCCTTCAACGACGTGAGCTACAGCTTGATGCCCAGCAGCGCGTCGACGGCCAGGCGCACCACCGCCGGGGCGTCACGGTCCTCACCGGCGTCGGCGAGGGTGGCGTCGACCCAGTTGTCGACGATGGCGAGGGCGCCGGGTGTGTCGAGGTCGTCGGCGAGGCGCTCCCGCAGCTGCTCGAGCAGCTCGATCCCGGCCGGGCCGACGCCGGCCTTCACCGCCTGCCGCCAGCGCGACAGCCGCTGCTGGCCGGTCTTGAGGACGTCGTCGGTCCACTGCCGGTCGTTGCGGTAGTGGTCGGCCAGCAGGGCCAGGCGCACCGCCATCGGGTCGACGCCGTCGCCGCGGAGGCGGGACACGAAGACGAGATTGCCCTTGCTCTTGGACATCTTGTCGCCGTCGAGGCCGATCATGCCGGCGTGCACGTAGTGCGTGGCGAACGGGGTCTTGCCGCTGAGCGCCTCGCCGTGCGCGGCGGAGCACTCGTGGTGCGGGAACAGCAGGTCGTTGCCGCCGCCCTGCACGTCGATGGTGTCGCCGAGGAGGCTCTGGGCGATGACGGTGCACTCGATGTGCCAGCCGGGGCGGCCGGGGCCGAGGTCGCCACCGTCCCAGGCGGGCTCGCCCTCGCGCAGGCCGCGCCACAGCAGCGGGTCGAGCGGGTCGCGCTTGCCGGGGCGCTGCGGGTCGCCGCCGCGCTCCGCGGCGAGGCGGAGCATCTCGGTGCGGGACAGGTTGGACTCGCCGCCGAAGCCGGGAGCCGTGGCGACGCTGAAGTAGACGTCGCCGGTGCCGTCCTCCAGCACATACGCGTGGCCGCCGGCCAGCAGGGCGGACACCTGGCGGGCGATCTGCGGGATCGACTCGACGGCGCCGACATACCGCTTCGGCGGGATGATCCGCAGCGCCTCCATGTCCTCGCGGAACAGGGCGGTCTCGCGCATCGCCAGGACGACCCAGTCCTCGCCGTCGCGGGCGGCCCGCTCCAGCAGCGGGTCGTCGACGTCGGTGACGTTCTGCACGTAGTCGACCTCGAGGCGGGCGTCGCGCCAGACCCGGTTGGCCAGATCGAAGGCGATCATGGTGGCGGCGTGCCCGAGGTGGGTGGCGTCATACGGGGTGATGCCGCAGACATACATGGTGGCGGGCCTGCCCTCGACCAGGACCGGCGCGATCTCGCGGCGGGCCGAGTCGAACAGGGCGAGTGTGGTCGCACCGGCAGCGGTGCGGGGCAGCGTGGGCACCGCCGGTGCCGACCATGAATCCATCCGCCAAGACTATCCGCGCGGACGTGCTGAAACACGTGGGAAACAGGTGTGACGAACCTAGCGTAGACAGACCTTCACATCGGCGGCCAGGGGATGGCGTGCCGGTCCTCGTCGGGCGCCGGGAAGCGCCTGGCCTGCAGCAGCTGGTTGATCCGCAGCGCGACGGTGCCGACCTCGGCGGCGGTCAGGTGCTCCGACATCGCCTCGGCGAGCCCGGCCGTGTACTGGGCGCGCAGCTTCTCCAGGACCTCGACGGCCTCGTCGGGCAGCGGGTCATTGGCCCAGCCCCACAGGATGGTGCGCAGCTTGTCCTCGGCGTGGAAGCAGATGCCGTGGTCGACGCCGTGGACGCGGCCGTCGACGGTGTCGATGATGTGCCCGCCCTTGCGGTCGGCGTTGTTGGCGACGGCGTCGAAGACCGCCATCCGGGCCAGTCGCGGGTCGTCGTCGTGGGCGAGGACGAACGGGCGGCCACGCTCGTCGCGTGCGGTCAGGACCCGCTTCCAGGCGCGGGGGACCTTGCCCGCCGGGACGAACCCGAGGATCGCGTCGTCGCACTGCAGCTCGTCGTCGATCCACAGCTGCACCATGCCGGCGCCGAGGGGCCCGTCGCGCAGGACGGTCGGCGGGACCACCGACCAGCCGGTGGCCTCGGACAGCAGCCAGGCCGCATACTCACGGCCGGCGAGGGTGCCGTCGGGGAAGTCCCACAGCGGGCGCTCGCCGCTCACGGGCTTGTACACGCACCGGGCGACGGTCGAACCGTGCGTGATCACGGCGCGCAGCGTCGCGTTGGACGCGTCCATCAGCCGGCCCTCGAGCTCCATGGTGCCGTGGCGGAGCAACTCCAGCGCCTCGTCCTGGGGCAGTGCCGGCACGGCGACTACCGGCGGTAGCCGTTGTGGCGCGGGCAGAGGTGCCCGCGGGCGTCGAGCGGCTGACCGCACAGCGGGCACGGCGGCCGGCCGGACGCGACGACCCGCTTGGCCCGGTCGATGAACGCGCGGGTCGCCTGCGGGGTCAGCCGGACCCGCAGCCGGTCCCGGTCGGCGGTGCTGAGCTCGTCGTCGTCCTCCTCCTCGACCTCCTCCGCCTCGTCGTCACCGACGGCGATGGCCTCGATGACGACGGTCGCGGTGTCGACGTCGAAGGCCAGGCCGAGCGTGCCGACCCGGAACTCCTCGTCGAGGGGCGTGTCGAGCGGCTCGTTGTCGCTGGTGTCGACGGTGGCGGTCTCGGGCAGGTCGACGCCGAAGCGGCGCTGCGCCTCCAGCAGGAGCTCCTCGAGCTTCTCGGCGAGGAGCGTCACCTGGACCTTTTCGAGGGCGACGCTGACCAGGCGCCCCCCACCGCGCGCCTGCAGGAAGAAGGTCCGCTCCCCCGGCGCGCCCACGGTTCCCGCGACGAACCGCTCCGGCGGCTCGAATGCGTACACCTGGTGGCTCATGCTCAAAACTCTATCCGCACCCGAGGGTGACCGCCGAGGGCGGGCGCCAAGATCACACAGAACCGCCCGAACCGCCCCCGACGGCAGCATCCGACGTCGGCTCCTCATCGACTTTTGGTACAAACGGGGCGAGATCTCCCCCGGTGTCGTTCAGCCTGAGGACGAACGACCGCAACGGGGTGTAACGGATGACCGTCACCGACGCCGGTTCGACGGCGATGCGCTGGAACAGGTCCAGGTGCATGCCGAGGGCGTCGGCGACGATCGCCTTGATGATGTCGCCGTGGCTGCACGCGAGCCACACGGCGTCGGCACCGTGCGACTCGGTGAGCCGGGCGTCCCAGCCCCGGATCGCGGCGATCGCCCGTGCCGACATGACGGCCATCGACTCGCCCTCGGCGCCAGGGAACACGGCCGCCGAGGGGTGCGCCTGCACGGTGGCCCAGAGGGGCTCCTTGGCGAGCTCCTTCAGCGGCCGGCCGGTCCAGTCGCCGTAGCGGCACTCGACGATGCCGTCATCTACCGAGATGTCGGAAAAGTCGGGTAGCGCGATCGACAGCGTCTCCCGGCAGCGCGGCAACGGCGACGACACCACCGCCGCCAGGGGGAGCTTCGCCGCGGCGAGCCGGTCGCCGACCGCCCGGGCCTGGGCCTGCCCGACGTCGTCGAGCCCGACCGGCTGGTGACCGGCAAGGACCCCGGTGGCGTTGGTGGTGGTGCGGCCGTGCCGGAGCAGGAGAACTGTCGTCACGCGGACAACCCTGCCATGTCGTACGCCTGCTTCAGCTGCCGCAGCGTCTGGGTGCCGTACTCCTGGTCACCGAAGATCAGCGTCGCGAGCTCGGTGACGCCGGCTTCCTTGTAGGCCTTGAGCCGCTCGGCGACGCGCTCCACGGGCCCGAGCAGCGAGGTCTGGTCGATGAACTCGAACGGGATCGCCGCCGCGGCCTCGCGGTGCTTCTTCGCCAGGTACAGGTCCTGCACCTCGCGGGCGGCGTCGCCGTACCCCATCCGGGTGGCGAGGGCGTTGTAGAAGTTCTGCTCGCGGCTGCCCATGCCCCCGACGTACAGCGCCGCGTACTGCCGCACCAGCTCGGCGCACATCTGCGGGTCGTCGCCGAAGACCACCGGCACCCCGGCGCAGATCTCGAACCCGTCCATGGTCTTGCCCGCCTTGGCCCGGCCGGCCTCGATCGGCTTGAGCGACTCCGGCGCGAACTCCGGGGAGAAGAAGATCGCCAGCCAGCCGTCGGCGACCTCACCGGCGAGCTCGAGGTTCTTCGGGCCGACCGCGGCGAGGTACACCGGCACGTGGTCGCGCGTCGGGTGCAGCGTCAGCTTCAGGGCCTTGCCCGGGCCGTCGGGCAGCGGCAGCTGGTAGTGCTGGCCGTCGTAGGCGACGGTCTTGCGGGTCAGCGCCAGGTTGACGATGTCGATGTACTCGCGCGTGCGCTGCAGCGGCTTGCCGAACCGGACACCGTGCCACCCTTCGGACACCTGCGGCCCCGACACGCCGAGACCCAGCCGGAACCGGCCGCCGGACAGCTTGTCGATCGTGGCCGCGGTCATGGCCGCCATCGCCGGCGTGCGGGCCGGGATCTGGAACACCGCGGAGCCCAGCTCGATGCGCTCGGTCTGCCCCGCGAACCAGGCGAGCATCGAAGGGGCGTCCGACCCGTACGCCTCCGCCACCCACACGCAGGAGAAACCGAGGCGGTCGGCTTCCTGTGCGAGGGCCAGGTGGCTGGCCGGATCATTCCACGCGGCCAGATAGCCGAGGTTCAACGCGAGTCGCACAACTGCCTCCCAGGGTCCCCCGTGCGACCCTGCACGGGGCGGCACCAAGGGTAGCCGGGGGCCCACCTACCCGCCTTCGGTGGGATCCGGCCGTATCGTTGCCAGCTATGCAACAGCGACCGCTCGGCCGTAGCGGGCTGGCGGTATCCCGGCTGGCCCTCGGCACCATGACCTGGGGCCGTGACACCGACGCCGACGATGCGGCCGCCCAGCTCAAGACGTTCCGCGACGCGGGCGGCACGCTGCTGGACACGGCCGACGTCTACGCCGACGGCGAGGCGGAGTCGGTGATCGGCGCCCTCGTCGGCCGGCTCGTGCCCCGCGACGAGCTGGTCATCGCCACCAAGGCGGGCCTGCGACCAGGCATGGCACGCCGCCGCGACGGCTCCCGCAGCCACCTGCTGCGCGCCCTCGACACGTCCCTCGAGCGGCTCGGCACCGACCACGTCGACCTCTGGCAGGTCCACGGGTATGACCCCGACACCCCCCTCGAAGAGACGCTCAGCGCCCTCGACACGGCCGTCTCGACCGGCCGGGCCCGCTACGCCGGTGTGTCGAACTTCTCCGGCTGGCAGACCGCCCGCGCCGCGACCTGGCAGGCCGCCTGGCCGGGCCGCGCCCCGCTGGTCTCCACCCAGGTCGAATACTCGCTCCTCGAACGCGGCATCGAGCGCGAGGTCGTGCCCGCCTGCTCCGCGCTCGGCATCGGCCTGCTGCCCTGGTCGCCCCTCGGCCGGGGAGTGCTCACCGGCAAGTACCGCGGCGGCGTCCCCGCCGACTCCCGCGCCGCCTCGCCGCACTTCGAGCGGTTCGTCGCCCCGTATCTCGACGACCGTTGCGCCGGCATCGTCGAGGCGGTCGCCACCGCCGCCGGCGGCCTCGGCGTGTCGCCCCTCGAGGTCGCGCTCGCGTGGGTCCGCGACCGCCCCGGCGTGGTCGCGCCCGTCCTCGGCGCCCGCACCGTCGGCCAGCTCCTCGGCGCGCTGCAGACCGAGGAGATCGACCTGCCCCGGGAGATCCGGGCCGCCCTGGACGACGTGTCGGCGCCGACGTCGGGCTATCCGGAGCGCCAGACATAATTGCCGCATCATGCGCCGTGTCTCGTTGTTGTCGTTGGTACTGGTAGCACTCCTGGCCGGGTGCGACGCCGGCGCTCCGGTCTCCCGCCCTGACGCGACCGTGCCCACTCCCACCTGGGCGCCGGAGCCGTCGGTCTCCCCTGCCGGGACGGTCGTCCCGGTGGGTGGTCCGCCGCTCGCGGTGGCGGTCGGCTCGTCGCTGACCGCGGTCGGTCTGGCGTCCTCGCTCGTCGTGCTGGACTCGTCGGGGGCGCGGGTCGCGTCCGTGCCGGTCCCGGATCCGGTGCGGGCGGTGGTGGCGCTGCCGGGCGGCCGGTTCCGGGCCGTGTCCGGTAGCACCGTGCTGACCGTGTCCCCGGTTTCGGCGTCCTCTTCCGCTGCCTCGTCTCCTTCGTCTTCTCCGTCGTCTTCTTCTGCTGCTGCTCCGTCTTCGGCTGCTTCGTTGCCGGCTTCGGCTTCTTCTGCTTCGCCTTCTTCTGCTTCGTCGGCGGTGGTGGCGCGGTGGTCGATTCCCGGGGCCGGTGCCGCGCTGGCCGTGCACCCGTCCGGGTGGACCGCGGTCGCCGTCCCGTCCCTCGGCGACGTGATCATCCTCTCCGACACCGGCTCCGTGACCCGCACCCTGCACGTGGGCGGCCGGCCCGGCGGCGTCGCCGTCGTCACCGAACTCGTCGCCGTGCTCGACCCCGCCGAGACGTCACTCACCGTGTTCGACACCACGACCGGCGCCCGCAAGGAAGGCCTCCGCGCCGGCGACGGCGCCGTGGCCGTGACCAGCGACGGCACCGGCCGCTTCCTGGTGATCGACGCCCGCGACGGCGAGCTGCTCGCCTTCGAGACCGGCCCGCTGATCCTGCGGCAACGCTTTCCGGTGCCCGGCTCCCCGTACGCCGCCGCCTACGACCAGACCCGCAACACCCTCTGGGTGGCGGTCACCGAACGTAACGAGGTTGTGGGCTACAACCTGACCGGCGGCACCCCCCGCGAAGTCGCCCGCCACCCCACGCCGCGCCTGCCGATCGCGGTCGCGGTGGACCCGTCGACCGGCGCGGTCGTGGTCGCCGGGTCAGCCGAGGGGCTGGTGCAGCGGATTTCGCCGTAGCAATATCGGTTCATGGACTACGAATACGTGCCGTTGCGGCTGCCGTCGAACGTGGACCGGCTCACCGCCAACGCACAGCTGACGATCCAGGCCGAGTACGGCGGCTGGGAGCTGGCCCGGGTCCGCCTCTACGCCGACGGCACCCGACAGGTCATGCTCCGCCGCAGAGTCACCAACGACACCATGCCCGGCCTCAGCACGTAGGGTCCTCCCCCCGTCCACTTCTCCCGATCGTGCGCGCCACGGCCGCACGGGGACCAGCCACGGGCACGCACACATCCGGTGAACTCTTCGGTGCTCTGTTCCCCGAAGGGCCCACTGTCCCTGCTCCGACCCGCGGCACTCGTGGTCTTGGCCTGCCGCCGTTCGCTCTCCAGCTTCCGATCTTGCGCCCCGTGATCGAACGACGGATCCCGGTGACCGATGCTTTGATCACGGCCGCGATACCCTGGCGCCGCTTGCGGACAGCCGCCCTGGGCGTCACGCGGCGCACCGCTCGTGATCGAAGGCGCGCAGCGGCCACCCAGGCAGCTGCCAGTTCCGGGACGACTTTGATCAACCGTCCATGATCGAACGCAGGCGGTCCCGGTCGCCAGAAAACGACAGAACGCCTGGGCCATCGCGATCCAGCGGACGTGCCCGAGGCCCGGAGTGCACGGCCCACAGGCGAACGTGCTCAAGGCCGGAAACGCACGGCCCACGGGGGACGTGCTCGAGGCCCCCACCACACGGCTCACAGGCAGACGTGCTCGGCCCAGAGTGCACGGCTCGCATGCGGACGTGCTTGAGGCGCGGACCGCACGGCCCACAGGCAGACGTGCTCGGGCCGGAGTGCACGGCTCACAGGCAGACGTGCTCAAGGCCCGGACCGCACGACTCACAGGCAGACGTGCTCGGGCCGGACCGCACGGCCCACAGGCAGACGTGCTCAAGGCCCGGACCGCACGACTCACAGGTGGACGTGCTCGGGCCGGACCGCACGGCCCACAGGTGGACGTGCTCGAGGCTCGGAGCGCACGGCCCGCAGCGCGAACGGGGGCACGGCCGGCGCGCCACCCTGTGGGCACCACACCGGCCGGCCAACGTGCAGTGGCCGGCCGGGTGGGCGGTGGGTCAGCGGCGGTCGGCGGGTGCGGAGCTCTGGTCGGAGGCCTCGTCCAGGCCGGCGTCGATGCCGACGCCCTCCTCGTCCTCGTCCTCGTCCAGGTCGACGAACGCGTGCTCGTCGAGGCGGTCGACCACCCGGTCCTCGGCGCCGACGGCGAAGGGGCCGGTGCCGTCGTTGTCCTCGTAGGCCTCGGGGTCGAGCGGGGTGGCGACCTCAGCGACGACGACCACGCCGTCGAGGGACTCGAGCTCGGGGATGTCGAGGGCGCCGAGCGAACCGTCGCCGGCCTGCATCAGCTCGAGGACGGCTTCGCCGACGGTCTCGACCGCGGCGGTGTCGCCGTCGCCCGGGTTGGTGCGGCGGGCGGCGTCGGCGAGGCGCAGCAGCGCGGCCACGCTGGGGACGCGGTAGTCGCGGCGCTGGCGGACGGAGATGATCTGCGGGTGCGGGTCTTCGGCCTCGGTGCCGTCGACGCCGCCGATGCCGACGCCGAACTGGCGGTCGGCCTCATCCGGGTCGATGGCCTCGACGTCCCACGGGGTGACCTCGCCGTAGGCGTCGAGCAGGAGCTCGTCATAGCCGTTGGAGGCGTTGTTGAGCTCGACGTAGGCACGCCAGACCTCGTCGTCGTCGGCCCGCCCGTCGGCGGCCTTGACCGCGGCAAGGTGGTCGCGGGCCGCCGTGATCACGCGCTCGAGCGCGGCGTCAAGCTCCGCGTGCCGGTCGGTCATGATGGGACTCCCCCTGATTGGTGGCTGTCGGTGTCGGGTGTCGGGTCGGGACTGATCGGGTTGATCAGGACTGCTGGAGGAACCTGTCGAGGACTCGCACGCCGAACTGTAGTCCCTCCACGGGAATGCGCTCGTCAATGCCGTGGAACAACGCGCCGAAGTTCAGGTCGGCGGGCAGGCGCACGGGCGAGAAGCCGAAGCACCGGATGCCGAGCTTGTCGAACTGCTTGGCGTCGGTGCCGCCGCTGAGCATGTAGGGCACCGGCAGCGCACCCGGATCCTCGGCCTTGAGCGCGGCCGTCATCGCCTCGACCAGGGCGCCGTCGAAGGTGGTCTCCAGGGCGGCCTGGCGGTGGATGTACTCCAGCTCGATGTCGGGGCCGACCAGGTCGCGCAGCTGCTGCTCGAACAGCTCCGACTGCCCCGGCAGGGTGCGGCAGTCGATGGTGGCCGACGCACGCCCCGGGATCACGTTGTCCTTGTACCCCGCGGCGAGGCGGGTCGGGTTGGCCGTGTTGCGCAGCGTCGCGCCGATGATCATCGCGATCGGGCCGATCTTCTCGACGGCCTGCTCAGGGTTGTCGAGGTCGAGCTCGATCTGGAGGATCTCCGAGACCTGCTCGAGGAACGTGCGCACGGTCGGCGTCATGATCACCGGGAACCGGTGCCGGCCGACCCTGGCGACGGCCTCGGCGACCGCGGTCACCGCGTTGTCGTCGTTGATCATCGAGCCGTGCCCGGGCCGGCCCTTGGCGTGCAGGCGCAGCCAGTCGATGCCCTTCTGCGCGGTCTCGATGAGGTAGAGCCGCTGGTCGCCGCCGACGCTCACGGAGAAGCCGCCGACCTCGCCGATCGCCTCGGTCACCCCGTCGAAGTGGTGCGCGTGCTTCTCCACCAGATACTGCGCGCCGTAGGTGCTGCCCGCCTCCTCGTCGGCGACGAACGCGAGCACCACGTCGCGCGGCGGCTTGCGGCCCTCTCGGCGCATCTGCCGCACGAGGGCCAGGACCATCGCGTCGAAGTCCTTCATGTCGACGGCGCCGCGGCCCCACAGGTAGCCGTCCTTGATCTCGCCCCCGAACGGGTCGACGGACCACTCGGACGCGTCGGCCGGCACCACGTCGAGGTGGCCGTGGATCAGCAGCGCGTCACGGCCGGGGTCGCTGCCCTCGAACCGGGCGACGACGCTGGCCCGGCCCGGCGCGCTCTCGTGGATCTGCGGCTCCAGGCCGACCTCGGCGAGCTTCTCGGCGACGTATTCCGCGGCGAGCCGCTCCCCAGCACTGGTCTCCAGGTCGCCGGTGTTGGTGGTGTCGATGCGCAGCAGGTCGCGGCAGAGCTCGATGACCTCGTCGGTGGCGTCCATGGAGAAGTCATACCAGGCCGCTGTGACAATTCCGGCGGGTGGTCCGGCGACGTACCCCGAGACGTCACCGGACCGTCACACACTCACCAGCCGAAGCCGGCCGCATAGGTCACCGAGGCGAGCACCGCCTGCCCCGACGCGTTGGGGTGGAAGTAGTCCCACGTCGAGATCTGGGACAGCTGGAACGCGTAGCCGAACACGGCTCCGCCGTCGTACTTGCAGTTCGCGCCGTACGCCGTGCACGCGGAGGCCAGCTGACCGTTGAAGTCGACCACCCGCTGGCGGACGCGATCACGCCGGGCGGTGTCGGCCGCGGCGGTGGACGTCGGGTTGGCCAGCATCGACTGGCAGATGCCGAACAGCCCCCAGGCCGTCCGCGCGCCGGAGCTGTCCTTGCCCACCTGCCACAGCCGCTTCAGGTCGGGCACGCTGACGAGCAGCACCTTCGCGTCGGGCAGGCCGGCCTTGAGCGTGCCGAGCGCGCTGTCCAGCGCCGCCCGGAACGCCGCCACGCTGGTCATCGACGCCTCCGAGGAGGTGCAGGCGTCGTTCGCGCCGATGAGGATCGTGACGTACGCGACATGCTGCGAGACGGCCGTCGACGCCTGGCCGGGCATGTCGGCGACCTTCGCCCCGGATCTGGCGTCGTTGTATGCCACAACGGCCGGGTTCTGGGCCCGGATCCGCAGGTAGTGGCTGTTGACGGCGGAGTTGTTGCCCGTGCTGAACGAGCGGGTCGGGCAATCGACGAACCATCCGCACGCGTTGAACCCGCGAGTGATGGAGTCGCCCATGCTGGCGATCGAACCGGGTGGCGGCCCGGCGGCGGCGTGTGCCGGGATGGCGGTCCCGAGCAGCACGACCAGGGTGGCGGCGAGGACGGTCAGCCCCCGCCTGGTGACGGACATGGCGGCCCCTTTCGGTGTCGCATTCATAGTTGTGTATGAAAGCGTACTGGCCGGTAACCGTCTGTTTCAAGAACTTGCACGTCGGGTACCGATGCGGCACCAGCAAAACCGATCGATGGAGGTCTCGTGAGCGCCGCACCTTTGCCGCCGCTGCCACCGGTGCCGGGCATCGAGGACGACGACGTCGACTTCGGCGGTGACAACATGCTCGACCTCCTCGACGAGGACCACCGCCAGCTCACGTCGCTGTGCGAGCGACTGGCCGCTCCCTCCTCGCAGGAGCGGGCGAAGTCGCAGGACATCGAGGACGTCCTCGTCGCCACGCTCGCCCGGCACCTGTCCGCGGAGGAGCAGTACCTCTATCCGACGGTCAAGGCCGTCCTGCCCGACGGCGCCCCGATCGCCGAACAGGAGATCGCGGCCGACGCGGAGCTGCTCATCGCGCTGCAGCGGCTGCACGTGACGTCGGCAGCGGACGAGGCGTACCGCAACGCCCTGGACGCGGTCGCGGCGCACGTGCGCGACCACACCCACCGCACCGGCGAGGAGGTGTTCCCCCGCCTCCGCGAACAGTGCACCGACACCGAGCTCGTCCGGCTCGGCAACCGGGTCCTGATCGCCCGCGGCGCGGCACCCACCCGCCCCCACCCGAACACCCCGTCGGCACCACCGCTCAACAAGCTCGTCGACCCGGCCGTGGCCGTCGTCGACAAGGTCCGCGACGTCCTCACCCGCCGCACCACCTGGCCGGAGGACCTCGCCAGCTGATCAGGTTTATCGATCTCACCCCGGAGGTACTACACCATCATGGCAACCGTTCTGTGGATCATCGCTGTGCTCATCGGCATCGCCGGCGTCGCCGCCCTCCTGCGCCGCCAGATCCTGTGGGGCATCATCCTCATCGTCGTCGCGCTGCTCGTCGGCCCCGGCGGCGTGAGCATCTTCAACGTATGACCTGCACGGGTGACCGGCTCCCCCACCGGCCACCCCAGCGAAACAGGGCCCCGGCGATCCCCCCTCCGCCGGGGCCCTTCGCGTGTCACACCCCCCGATTCGCCAAGATCTTCCAGGACCGTGTAATGTCTCCGACGGCCATCCGGGCGGTGCGGAAGTCACCGGGTAGGATGTTCACAGCAGGTCGAAGTGGCGGAATGGCAGACGCGCTAGCTTGAGGTGCTAGTGCCCGCAAGGGCGTGGGGGTTCAAGTCCCCCCTTCGACACTGGTCTTGGTGAATGTTTACCAAGATCGTGGGGACCAAAGCATCCCAGCAGCTGACCCGAGCGGGTGAGCACCCGGTCGGGTTTCGGCATGTGCGGGCAACGCTCCGGCGGCGACGATGAGCCGCGTGCCGAGCAACGTTCCGGCCCCGGCCGAGCAGATGATCGCGGCGCTCATCCCCGCACCACTCCCCCGCGCCAGCCCGCCACGGCCACCATTGCCCCGGCTGCCGGCACCGCGCACCGGCCCTGACCTGGCCGACGCGCAGCTCGACGTCGGTCGGCTCGACCCGTCCGGCCGGATCTCGGCCCGCCCGCTGCTGCACCGGCTCGGCTGGCCACCGGGGCACCGCATCCAGTTCGACATCGCGCACGACGCCATCACCGCGACCTCCAGCCCGACCGCACGCCACACCGTCGGCGCCACCGGTCTCCTCGCCATCCCTTCGGCCATCCGGCAGCTGTGTCACCTCACCGCTGGCGACGTAGTCGTCCTCCTTGCCAACCCCGGTCGTGACCTGCTCCTCATCCACCCAGCCCGAACCGTCGCACAGTTCCTCGCCGAGCGCTTCGCCACGGACGATGACGCCTGACCGCGAGCGGCTCGCCGCCGCCTGGACAGCCCTGGCCGAACTCGGCATCACCCTCGCAGACCTGCAACGCGATGCCCGACCGGCAGTGCCGACCTTCGACGAGTACCTTCCGCAGGTGCTCGCCGCGGCCGGACCCGGCGCGCTGCGCGCCTACCACAGCTACTGGCAACGCATGACCACAGCCTGGGGCAACCTCACCATCGACGCCATCACCGCCAGCGACATCCAGGCACTCCAGCGACGCGTCGTCGCCAACGCACGGGCCCGGCGCAACAGCCGCGGCGGCCGCCACGCCGGCGAACTGCTCATCGCCGCCGCCCGCGCCTTCTACAACGTCGCCATCGCCGACGGTCTCATCGACGCCACGGACAGCCCAGCCCACCGGGTCCGCAAACCCCGGCGGCTCCCCACCACCCGACGAGCGCTCACCCCGGCCGAACTGACCGACATCAACCAGGTCGCCCGCACCACCGGCAACGACACCATCCTCGACGCACTGCTACTGCGACTGCACACCGAGACCGCATGCCGGCGCGCCGGTGCCCTCGGGCTGCGCCTACAGGACCTGGACGCCGAGCGGGGCCTCCTACAGCTGCGTGAGAAGGGCGGCACGTTGCGCTGGCAGCCAATCAGCCTCGACCTCGCTGCCAGCCTCGCCCAGCATGCCGCCGTTCGCGGCGCAGTCCTGCCCGCAGATCCGCTGCTGCGGTACCGCAACGGTCGTGCCTTGACCGGCCGCCGCTACGACGAGCTCTGGCGCCGCGTCGGCCGGCACCTGCCGTGGGTCGCGGCTCAGGGCATCACCGCCCACTGGCTGCGCCACACCACGCTCACCTGGGTCGAGCGGCACTTCGGGTACGGCACCGCCCGCGCCTACGCCGGGCACACCGACACCACCGGACCGGCGACCACCACCTACATCCGCGCCGACCTGCAAGCCGTCGCGACAGCCCTCGCCGCGATGACCGGGCAGCCACACCCGCTCGCGCAACTGATCGATGACAGTCGGGTGGTCTAGCGGACACTTCAACACGTCTGCGCTGCGCCGTTGCGGAGCTGGTGGAAGGCATTCTTGTGGGACCAGGTCCTGTCGTCGTAGCTGGTTATGAACGGTTGCGGCCTGGCGACGGCCGTTGCTCTCGAGTAGAGAGCCGGTCACGGACGTTGCCAATTGTTGGGTCAACCATCACGAAGCCAGTCGATTGCCCTCCGCGCTGGTGAAGTCGGCGGCGGCGTCGAAGGCGGCTCGGCGGCTGGCGCGGCGGAGGGTGGTGAGGACGGCGGTGCCGAGGACGGCGACGGCGACGCTGTTGGTGATGGCCCGGCCGGTGTCCCAGCCGAGGGAGGACGTGGTGACGGTGAAGAGGACGAAGCGGTGGAGGTTGTCGAGCAGCGGGGCGCCGGCGAGGTAGGAGAGCTGGGTGTCGGCGGCGGGGCTGAAGGGCCAGAACCACATGTTCATGCAGAAGCCGTAGGCGTAGGCGCTGACGGCGGCGTAGGCGGCGAGCATCGCGATCTCGGCGCGGCCGGTGAGGCGGCGCGGGAGGAGGCCGGCGCCGAGCCCGACCCAGGAGGCGGCGAGCATCTGGAACGGCAGCCACGGCCCGACGCCGGCGGTGAGCAGCGCGGACGCGAACAGCGACGTGGAGCCGAGGAGGAAGCCGAACCCGGGTCCGAAGACGCGGCCGGCCAGGACAAGGAGGAAGAAGACCGTTTCGATGCCGGCGGTGCCGGCGCCGAGCGGGCGGAGGGCGGCGTTGATCGCGGACAGCACACCGAGCATCGCGACGGCCTTGGTGTCCATGCCTCCGCTGGTGAGTTCGGCGAGCATGACGGCGACGAGGACCGGCAGCAGCACGACGAAGATCAGTGGTGCTTCAGCGGTTCGCGCGACAGCCGCTGGATCGGCGGGGACGAACAGCGGCCAGAAGAACGCCGCGAGGCCGGCGGTGGAGGCGAGGGTCAGCACGAGCGCAGCGCGGGGGCGGACGCGGACGGGGTGGGTCATCGCAGGGCCTCGGCGACGTCGGCGACGGTGAGCCACGGCTGCGGGTGCAGGAT
The DNA here is from genome assembly GCF_016862795.1 of Dactylosporangium siamense. Taxonomy (GTDB): domain Bacteria; phylum Actinomycetota; class Actinomycetes; order Mycobacteriales; family Micromonosporaceae; genus Dactylosporangium; species Dactylosporangium siamense. The sequence goes on from NZ_BONQ01000047.1 coordinate 39,286, forward strand.
CTTGGCGACCTGCGGGGCGAACGCCGGTGACGCGGCGATGATGTCGGCGGTGGGGCCGTCGGCGACGATCTCGCCCTGGGCCATGACGACGACGCGGTCGGCGAGGGCGGCGACGAGTTCGACGTCGTGGGTGGCGACGACGACGGCGGTGCCGTTCCGGGCGAGGCCGCGCACGATGCGGGTGAAGTGGCGTTTGGCGGTGTAGTCGAGGCCGCGGGTGGGTTCGTCGAGCAGGACGACCGGTGGTGCGGCGGTGAGCTGGATCGCGAGGACGAGGGCGAGGCGTTGGCCTTCGGACAGGTCGCGGGGGTGCAGGTCGCCGGGGATGCCCGGGGCGAGGTCGTCGAGCAGCGCCCGGCAGGCCCCGGGAACACCGTCGGCGTCCGCGGCGGCGCATTCGGCGTCGACGGTGTCGAGGTACAGCAGGTCGGCGGGGGTCTGCGGGACGAGTCCGACGCGGCGGCGGGCGTCGGTCGGGGACAGTTTCGCCGGGTCGGTGCCGCCGGTCGTGACCGTGCCGCGCTGCCGGGGGCCCGAGCCCTGCAACGCCCAGAGCAGTGACGACTTGCCGGATCCGTTGCGGCCCATCAGGGCGACGACCTCGCCGGTGCGCAGCTGCAGGTCGACGCCCGCGACGGCGGTGTGCCGTCCGTACCGCACGACGACGTCGTGGGCCAGGAGCTCGACGGTACCGACGCCGAAGCCGCGACATGGTGGCTCGTGGTCTTCGAGGCGGGCGCGCAGCGGGGCGGCGGCGCGGCGGGCGTCGCGGACGGACAGGGGCAGTGGGTGCCAGCCGGCGAGGCGGCCGAGCTCGACGATCGGCGGGGCGACGGCGGCGGTGGCGAGGATCCGGGCAGGTGGGCCGTCGATGACGGTTCCGTCGCCGGGGAGGTGGAGGAGGCGGTCGGCGTAGTGGGCGACGCGTTCGAGGCGGTGTTCGGCGATGAGGATGGTGATGCCGAGGTCGTGGACGAGCCTGGTGACGGCGGCGAGGACGTCCTCGGCCGCGGTGGGGTCGAGGGCGGAGGTGGGCTCGTCGAGGACGACGACGCGGGGGTGGGCAGTGAGGACGGCGCCGATGGCGACGCGTTGCTGCTGCCCGCCGGACAGGGTGCGCAGCGGCCGGTGCCGCAGGTCGGCGATGCCGAGCAGGTCGAGGGTTTCCTCGACGCGTTTGCGCATGGCCGGGGCGGGCACGGCGAGCTGTTCGAGGGCGTAGGCGAGCTCCTCCTCGACGGTGTCGGTGACGAAGCCGTGCAGCGGGTCCTGGCCGACGTACCCGACGACGTCGGCGAGCTCGCGGGGTGGGTGGGTGCGGGTGTCGCGGCCGGCGACGGTGACGCGGCCGGCGAGGGTGCCACCGGTGAAGTGCGGCACGAGCCCGTTGACCGCACGCAGCAGTGTGGACTTGCCGGTGCCGGTGTGGCCGGCGACGAGGCACAGCTCGCCTTCGCCGATGCTGAGGGTGACGTCGCGGATGGTGGGTGTCGCGGCGCCGGCGTAGGTGACGGTGACCCGGTCGAACTCGATCATGCTGGTGCCTCGGCGGTTTCCGTGGGGACCGGTGGGGTGAGCCAGGCCGGTGCCACCGCGAGCGCGACGGCGAGGGCGGGCAGCAGCGTGAGCTGCGGCCAGGTGAGCGGGCTCAGCGACGGGTACAGATTGGCGGGGTCGACGGTGGCCGTGGCGAACAGCAGCGCGCCGGCGCCGATGCCGGCGAGCGCGGTCAGGGTTTCGGGCAGGCGCCACGGGTCCGGCCGGTACCGGCTGCGGGTCACCCGGCGCCCGCCGAGCAGCATGCCGGCCGCGGCGACGGCCCCGCCGGCGGCGAGCATGGGCAGGCCGAGCGCGCGGGGTGTGGTGGCGTCGAGGAGCCCGTACACGCCGGCGCAGACACCGAGGAGGCCGCCGACGACGAGCGCCGCGGTGGCGAGGCGGACGGGTCGTGGGGTGGTGCCGGCGCGGGCGTAGCCGCGGGAGTCCATGGCGGCGGCGAGGGTGAGGGACCGGTCGAGGGCGTCGGCGAGGACGGGCAGCAGGATCGCCCGCAGCGCGTGCACGCCCTTGCCGGCGCCGCCGCGGAGCCGGCGGGCGCGGCGCACCCGCAGGACGCTCTCGGCGAGCTGCGGGGCGACGGACAGTGCGACGATCACTGCGGTGCCGGCCTCGTACAGGGCGGCGGGGACGAGTTTGAGCAGGCGTTTGGGGTTGGCGAGGGCGTTGGCGGCGCCGAGGCAGATGAGCATCGCGGCGAGCCGGAGCCCGTCGTAGAGGCCGCCGAGCAGTTCCTCGGCGGCGACCGGGCCGAACAGCCGGATGCCGGCCGCCCACGCGGGCAGCGGGACCTCGGGCAGGGTGAACAGCACGTGGGTGCCGCCTCCGCCGCCGAACAGGACCCGGAACAGCAGCCGGCTGGCGACGATCAGCGCGCCGAGGTACAGGTACAGCCGGAACGCGAGGGCCCACGGGGCGTCGGTACGGCGGCGGGCGACGACACAGCCTGCGGCGGCCACGATGAGGGCGAGGACGATCGGGTTGGTGGTGCGGCTGGCCGCGGTCGCCAGCCCGATCGCCCACAGCCACCACGCGGCCGGGTGCAGCGGCCGGGTCATGTGTCGCGGGTCCTGCGGCGCCGCCACGCGACGACCCCGGCGGCGACGGCCAGCGCGGCGAGGAGCCCGGCGCCGGCGAGGGTGCCGACGGGAACCCCGGATGCGGTCCTGGTCGCCTCGGCGTCCGCCGCAGCCTCCGGGGCTGTACTTGACGTTGTCGTGGTCACCGCAGGCGATGGGGGTGCGGACGTGACCGTCGAGGGTGGGGCGCTGATGACCGGCGGGCCGCTGGTGACCGGCACCGCGCCGGTGGTGCGGGGCGCTGCCGGGGTGGGCGGGCCGGTGGTCGGCGGCGGGGGTGGTGATGCGGCGGGGCGGGCGGGGGTGGCGCCGGGCTTGGGGGCGGTGCCTTCGGTGTGGTTCTTGGAGAAGGACCAGCCGTCGAAGCTGCCGGGTGGTGGGGTGCGGTTCTTGACGCCCTTGTCGCTGTAGGTCCAGGCGCCGCCGTTCGACGCGTGCCAGTAGGACCAGTAGGCGGTGGCCGGCGGGGTGTCGACGCACGGTTCGGTGGCAGGGCCGGGTTTGCCGTCGATGCGGCAGACGAACGCGAGGCCCCACCGGTTGGTGCCGGCGACCGTGAATCCCGCGTTCTGCAGAGCGGTCAGCCCCGAGGACTGGTTGCCCGGTGCGCAGCGGATGACGACGCCGCCGCCGAGCTCGTGGAAGTCTACGACGACGGTGACGCCCGTGCTGTCCGGGCAGTACCCGGCCGTGCCGGCCGCGTGGGCGGTCCCGGCGGGCAGCACCAGTCCGGCGGTGGCCGCGATCAGCAGCGCCGCCGCTCGGATCAGGTTGGCGGGAACGGACGTCACGGTGTGCGACGCCGGCGGGCGGCGAGGACCAGGACGGCACCGGCGATGATCAGCCCGACGGCGACGGCGGCGATGCGCATGATCGGGTCGCCGGTGACGGGCAGCGCCCCGCCGGGCGTCGTGCTCGCTGACCCGCTGACGGAGGCACTCACCGACGGGCTGGCGGACGCGGATCGTGACGGCGACGGTGACAGCGACACGGATGCGGACGGCGATGCCGATGCCGATGCCGATACGGAGGCTGACGGAGATCCGGTCACGGGCTTGCCGATGTCGCCGAGGGGAACCTGGGCCAGGGCGAGGACGGCCTGGGCGGTGGCGCGGCGCCACTGATCGCGCAGCATGTCGTCGATCGCGCCGGTGGCGTGCGCCTCCGCGGAGTAGGCGATCGCGCCCTGGTCCGCGCCGGTGGTCAGCTGCAGCCCGGTGATCCACGTGGCGGCCTTGCCGGCTTCGGCGGTTGCGCCGGCGGCGGCGAGGGCCTGCCCGGCGAGGCCGGTGCTGTTGCTGTTGGCGACCGAGGGCAGGTTCGGGTCCGGCTGCTGCGGCCCGTTGACGAACGACCCGTCCGCGGCCTGTTTCGCCTTCAGCCAGGCGACGGCCTTCGCGGCCGCGGCGGACCCGGGATCCGTGGCGAGGACGGCCTGGACGGCCATCGCGGTGGCGTCGACGTCGGCGGCGGCGTCGCTGGTACAGGTTGCGCCGGCCGGATCGGGGTTGAGCCGGAAACCGCCGGCGGGGCACTGCTGCCGGACCAGGTAGGCGACGGTGTCGGCGGGCGCTCCCCCGCTGCGGGTCAGGCCGAGCACGGCGAGGGACTGGTCGAAGGTGTTGGACGCGTCGCCGCCGTACACGTCGGGGGTGGTGTCGCGGACCCGGCCCCGGTGCGGACCGGAGGTGGCGATGAGGGCGCGGGTCTGCGCGTCGAGATCCAGACCGCCGAAGTGTTTCGGGTCGCGGCCGGCGACGACGGCGGCCAGGAGGAGCTTCGCGGTGGACCCGGCGTCGGTGATCCGGTCCAGGTCGCCGTCCTCGTCGTAGTCGATCTCGTAGTAGCTGAAGGTGGCGGCGTTCGCGGCGACCTGGTCGGCGACGGCCGCCGCGGCGGCGGGGGCGACGCCGGTGGCCTTGAGGGCGAGCAGGGCGTCGATGGTGAGGCCGATGTCGGGCATGCCGAAGTTGGTCAGCAGCCCGTCCTCGAGCTGGGTGGTGAGCCAGACGCCGGCCGTTTGCGGTGCCGGGCCCTCGGCGGCGGCGACGGTGCTGACGGCGGCGAGGCCGGTCGCGACGGTGGCGGCGAGGGCGGCGACGGCCCTGCGGTGCGGACGCATGTGGAGCCTTCCGGGTGCAGCGGTACGGCGCCGCCGTCGTGGCGGCGCCGTACCGGGTCTGTCAGGGGGCGGTGATCGACGGCTGCTGGCCGGAGCCGAAGCGCCAGCCTTCGACGGTGCCGATCGCCGGGTTGAACGAGGACGCGCCGCTGGAGCTGTACGTCCAGGCGCCGCCGGGGGCGGCGTGCCAGTACGACCAGTACGCCGACGCGGGCGGGGTGTTGACGCATGGCTCGGTCGCCGCGGTCGGCTTGCCGTTGATCCGGCACACGAACGCCAGCCCCCACCGCTGGGTGCCGGTCACGGTGAACCCGGAGCCGGTCAGCGCGGCCAGGCCGGTGGCCGGGTCGCCTGGGTAGCAGTTCGTGACCACGCCGCCGCCGAGCGACCCGAAGTCGACCACGACGGTCACGCCGGATCCCGCAGAGCAGGCGGCGGCATGCGCGGCCGACGGAGACGCCAGGACGAGGGCGCCGGTGGCCGCGATCGCGGCGACGACGGTGGACACGGTGCGGCGCAGGGTGGACGTCATCGTTCCTCCGAAGTGGACGGTCACGGGCAGGCCAGCACGGGAGCGGCGGCCTTCGAGCCGGCCGAGGTCAGCGCCGCCAGGCCCTGTCCGGTGAGCCCGGGCACGGCCTGCGCGGTGGCACGGACGGCGGTCGCCGGGTCGAACCCGGCCGGGGTGTAGGCGATCGCGCCACGGTCGGCGGCCGGGCCGGTGCACCGCACCTGCAGTGTGAGCAGGAACCCGCGGGCCTTCAGCCAGGCGACCGGCCGTCCGGCGACGGCGAGGGCCTGCGCGGCGAGGCCGGTGCTGTTGGCGTTCACGACGCCGGCGCCGTCGGTGTACGAGCCGTCGCCGGCCTGCCGCGACACCAGCCACGCGATCGCCGGTGCGGCGTCGGCGGGCCGGTGCACGGCGAGGAGCGCCTGCACGGCCAGGGCGGTCGCGTCGACGTCGCTGACGCAGGCCGGCTGGTCGTAGTAGAGCGGGTAGCCGCCGTCCGCGCAGCGGGTGCCGGCCAGGTAGGTCGCGCCGGTCGCCGGTGCGCCGGCCGGGGTGCGGCTCAGCGCGAGCAGCGCGAACGCCTGGGTGAACTGGTTGCTGTAGTCACCGAACGCGGACCGGTCATTGAACCGCCCCGACGGCGCCTGCAGCCCGCGCAGCCGGGTGATCAGGTCGACGCCGCCGAACGCGGCCGGGCTGCCGCCGCGGACCTGGACGGCGAGGGCGAGTTTGGCGGTGGCGCCGGCGTACGCCTCGGTGCCGTCGCCGATGTAGCCGGTGAGGATCTCCGGGCGGGCCAGCCATGCGGTCGCCTTGCCCGCGTTCGTCCCGGAGGCTTTCGCCGCGGCGAACGCGAGGATCGCGTCGATGGTGAGGCCCTGGTCAGGGTAGGCGACGCCGTCGAAGACGACCTCGAAGCGTTCACCGTCCACGAGCTGCCGGGCCAGCCACCCGGCGGCGGCGTCGGGCCGGTTGACGGTCGGTGCGCTCGCGGCGGCAGGCGCGGCGGCGATCAGGGTGGTGGACAGGGCGAGCGCGGTGAGCACCCCAGCGAGGAGGGTGCGGGCGCGGTGCCGGTGGACTGCCATCAGGCGGTGCCTTTCCGGCCCTGACAGTCGAGAGAAACCGGGGACGAGACAACCGAGACGCCCGGTGGCTCCGACCCGTGGGCCACGACGGGTAGGGAGGTGCAGAAACCAACGCGCGTCAGACAGGTATTCGGGCTCGCGACAAGCACAAACGCGCTCGTCGCCTACCGTTGCGGGCCAGCGCCGGAATTCGACCGGACTTCCCCCATCAACACACGGCTATGCAGTTGTGACGTCCAGTCTGTCGGGCGAACCACCGCGCCGTCAATCCCGACCATCCCGCCGCCAACCCTTATTGCAAGTAATATGCAATAAGGTCTAGGGTCGGTGCTCATGGCGTTGTCCCTGCTCCCGGCGCCGGGACCACAGCGTTTGCTGGCGCTGTCCAACTTCGTGTTCACCGTCGGCAGCGGCATGTACCTCACCGCCGGCGTGCTGTATTTCACCGAGGCGGTGGCGCTGCCGGCGGCGCAGGTCGGCGTCGGGCTCGGCGTCGCGGGGGTCCTGGCGCTCGCGCTCGGTGTCGCGGTCGGCCACCTCGCCGACCGGCGCGACGCGCGGAAGGTCTACGCCGCCACCCTCGGCGCGCAGGCCGCGGCAACGGCCGGGTTCCTGGTCGTGGACGGGTTCTGGGCATTCGTCGTGGTCGTGAGTGCGGCCACGGCGGCGAAGGCAGCCGGGGTCGCGGCGCGCAGCCCGATGATCCGCCGATTCGGCGGAGACCGGCCCCAGCAGTTCCGTGCCTACCTGCGGGCGGTCACCAACGTCGGCGTCTCGTTCGGTGCGCTGCTGGCCGGGTGGGCGGTGCAGACCGGCACCCACACCGCCTACGACCTGATGGCAGCCGGGATGGCGGTCGCCACAGCCGGGTCCGCGGTGTTCCTGGCGTTCGTACCGCGCGTGCAACCACTGCCCGCCGCGGCGGGACCGCGCTGGCTGGCGCTACGGGACGGGCCGTACCTGCTGCTCACCGGCCTCGACGGGATCATGGCGATCCAGTTCAAGGTGCTCACGGTGGCGATGCCGCTCTGGGTGCTCGGCGCAACCCGGGCACCGCACTGGACCATCGCCGCCACCATGCTCACCTGCACCCTGATCGTCGTCGCGTTCCAGGTACGTGCGAGTCGCGGCATCGACTCACCGACGGCCGGAGCGGCCGCGTACCGGCGGGCCGGGGTCGCGTTCCTCGCCGCGTGCGCGCTCATCTCACTGACCGCCAAACTGCCTGGATGGGCCGCGGCGGTCATGCTCGTCGCGGCCGCGGTGGTGCACACCGTCGGCGAGCTGTGGCACGCCGCCGGCGGGTTCGAGCTGTCGTTCGCGCTCGCACCGGACTGGGCCACCGGCCAGTACCTGGGCGTCTTCGGCCTCGGCGCCGGGATCGCCGAGGCGGTCGGGCCGGGACTGCTGATCTGGCTGTGCATCACGTGGGGCCGGCCCGGCTGGTACGTCGTCGGGGCGCTGTTCCTGGTCACCGGCCTGGTCATGCCCGCTGCCGTCCGGCTCGCCCACCGCAAGGCGGCCACCGCGACCGAACCCGTCATGGCCGTCTGACAAAGCGGACAGGCACAACGCCCCGTACGGTGAGCGCTCAGTGATGGTCCGCGTGTTCGACCGCCGTGGCAGGGGCCGCCTGGTCGGGAGGCCAGTCGATGACGCGGTGGGCCCAGCGGTGCATGAGTGCTGGGTCGTGGGTGATGAGCAGGACGCCGGTGCCGTGGCGGTGCTGGTGGTCGGTGATGACGGCGGCGACGTGGGCCTGGGTGGAGGCGTCGAGCATGGTGGTGGCTTCGTCGCAGAGCAGGTAGTCGGGCCGGTGTGCGAGGGCGCGGGCGAGGCACGCGCGCTGGAGTTGCCCGTCGCTGACCGCGTGCGGTTGCCGGCGCAGCAGGTCGGTGGTGAGGCCGGCGGTGTAGGCGAGTTCGACGACCCGGTCCTGGATCCGTTCCGCCTTCGTGGCTCGGAGGGGTTCGGCGATGATGTCGGCGAGGCTGAGGCGGGGGTCGGCGGCGCTGCGCGGGCTTTGGAAGAGCACGCCGATGCGGGTCCGGACGGCAGCCGCAACGCGGTAGCGGGCGCCGGTGACGGGGTTGCCGTCGATGCTGACGTGGCCGTCGTCGGGGCGGTGCAGCAGAGCGAGGACCCGCACGAGGGTTGACTTGCCGCAGCCGGAGGGTCCGCGCAGCCCGACGGTTTCGCCCGGTCCGATGTGGATGCTGGCACGGTCGAGGACCGTTTGCCGCCCGTACGCGACGGTGACCTCGTGCGCGGCGAGGCCGTTCACGGTGCACCTACGACGCTGAGCGGGTGGTGGCAGGCCGCGCCGTCGCTGATGGCCGGTTGCGCGGCGCAGTCAGGGGAGGCGTGCGGGCAGCGAGGCGCGAACGCGCAGCCGGCGGGCAGGTCGGTGAGCATCGGCGGGTGTCCCGGGATGGGTTGGAAGGCTCGGTCGGGCAGGGAGTCGAGGAGCGCGGCGGCGTACGGGTGGTGTGGTGCGGTGAAGAACTCGTCGGCGGGGCGGTGTTCGACGATGCGGCTGGCGTACATGACGGCGACGGTGTCGGCGACGCGTTGGGCGGCGGTGAGGTCGTGGGTGATGAGCATGACGGCGGTGCCGGCGGCGCAGCGGCGGCGGAGCAGGTCGAGGGTGTGGTCGACGAGGGGCCGGTCGAGTCCGGCGGTGGGTTCGTCGGCGAGCAGGACGGCCGGGTCGGGGGCGATGGCGAGTGCGGTGGCGAGGCGTTGGGCCATGCCGCCGGACAGCTGGAACGGGTAGCGGTCCAGGTCGGCCGGGTCGAGTCCGGCCTCGGCGGCGACGGTGTCGGCGTCGGTGGTGGCGCGGCCGTGGACGCGCAGCGTTTCGGCGAGCAGGGAGCGGCCGGTGCGGACGGGGGTGAGCGCGGTGGCCGGGCTTTGTGGGATGAGCCCGATGTGGCGCCCGCGTAACTCGCGCACCGGCCGACTGCCTGCTCCGAACTGGACGGTCCCGGTCGTTGCAGCGTTCGCGGGAAGGAGATCGAGGACGGCGTGGGCGAGGACGGATTTGCCGCAGCCGGATTCGCCGACGACGGCGAGGAGTTCGCCGCGGTGCAGGGTGAGTGACAGGTCGGTGACGGCGTGGACGGTGGCGTCGCGGAGCCGGAACCGCACGTTGAGGCCGTCGATGGTGAGGGCAGCGGTCACAGTTGCAGCTCCGCTCGGACGCGGGGGTCGAGGCGGTCGCGCCAGTGGGCGGCGACGGCGGCGATGGCGAGGGTGACCACGACGATGGCGAGGCCGGGGGTGAGGCTGGCCCACCAGGCGCCGGTGAGCAGCGACCGCTGCCCGTCGTTGATCATGTTGCCGAGGGAGGCGAGGTGCGGCGGGAGGCCGAGGCCGAGGAACGACAGGGCGGTCTCGTGCCAGACGGCGTGCGGGACCATGAGCGTTGTGGCCAGCGCCATCCGGGGCAGGACGTGCGGCAGCAGGTGCCGGGTCAGCACCCGTACGCGGCTGGCGCCGCCGGAGATGGCGGCGTCGATGAACGGGCGGGTGCGCAGGGAGAGCAGTTCGGCGCGGACGATCCGGGCGGTGGACAGCCAGTGGGTCAGGCCGATGGACAGGATGACGGCGCCGAGGCTGGGCCGGAGCATGGCGACGATGAAGATGCCGAGCAGCAGGTGCGGCAGCGCGGCGACGGTGTCGACGATCCGCATGAGGATCCGGTCGGTCCAGCCGCCGACGGTACCGGCGACGGCGCCGACGGCCCCGCCGATGAGGGTGGCGACGAGCGCGGCGACGGCGCCGATGAGCAGCGACACCCGCAGGCCGTAGAGGGTGCGGTGGGCGACGTCGCGGCCGAGGTCGTCGGTGCCGGCCGGATGTGTCCAGGTGGGTGGCTGGTTGATCCGGTCGAGGGCGACGGCGCTCTGGTCGAGCGGCCACAGCAGCGGCACCAGCAGGCATGCCAGGATCGCGGTGGCGAGCACGACCGCGGCGAGCGCGGCACCTCGGGTGCCGGGCCGCAGCCAGGACAGCGGCCGCAGCCGGCGCTTCCTGGGCATGGTCAGCTCAGCCATCGAGGCGCACCCGGGGGTCGGCGGCGGTGTAGGCGAGGTCGGTGAGCAGGTTCGCGGTCAGGACCACGGCGGTGGTGACGAGGGTGATCGCGGCCAGCAGCGGGAAGTCGCTGCCGAGCGCGGCCTGGACGGTGACCGCGCCGAGCCCGGGCAGCGAGAACACGGTCTCCACGAGCACGGCGCCGCCGACGAGTTCGGGCAGGTGGGTGCCGATGAGTGTGAGGAACGGCAGCAGCGCGGTGCGCAGCGCGTGTCCGAACAGGACGGTCCTGCCGGGTAGGCCACGGCCGCGAGCGGCGAGGACGTGGTCGTCGCGGAGGCTGTCGGCGACCGAGTCGCGGACGAACAGCAGGAACCACGGCGCCTGCGAGACCGCCAGGACGGTGATCGGCAGGATCAGGTGGTGCGCGACGTCGCCGGCGTGAACCCCGTCCGCGGCGATGTCGGTGAGCCCGCCGGCCGGGAACCAGCCCAGCACGAGGGCGAAGACGGTGATCGCGGCGAGGGCGAGCCAGAACACCGGCATCGCCTCCACCGCGTACGCGGCCGCGCGCAGGCCGCGGTCGAGCCAGCCGCCGCGCCGGTACGCCGCGACCGTCCCCAGGAGCAGGCTCGCCACCAGTACCAAGGCCAATGCTGCACCGACGAGCAGCAGGGTCCATCCGGCGCGGGCAGCGATGACGGAGGTGACGGGCTCGTGGCGGGTGATCGACCAGCCGAGGTCGCCCTGGACGAGGTTGGTGATCCACCGCCAGTACTGCACCGGCAGCGGGTCGTCGACGCCCCAGTTCGCCCGCAGCTGGGCAAGGTTCTCATCGGTGGCGGTGAACGCGGCCGCGCCGGCGTACTGCTCGGCCGGGTCGTACGGCGACGCCGCGCCCAGCGCGAACATGCCCATGCTGGTCGCGGCGAGGACCGGGACGGCGACCAGCAGCCGCCGCCCGACGGTCCGGCGGGCACTCACCCCTTGGTCCAGGTGTGCAGGTTCCACCAGAGGCTGTTGGCGACGTCGTGCTCGTGCGCCTCCACCCGCGGCTGCACGCCCTTGACGGTGCTCCGCACGACGTAGGTGTGCTGCAGGTACGTGAGGAACACCCACGGCACGTCGGCGGCGAGCTGCCGCTGGAACCGGCTGTACGCGTCCTTGCGTTTCGCCGGGTCGGCCTGGTCGCGGCCGTCCTGCAGCGCCTTGTCGGTCTCCGCGGACTTGTACAGGCCGAGGTTGAAGTAGCCTTCGCCGGCGAACTTCGAGCCGAACAGCTTGTAGGAGACGAAGTCCGGGTCGTACGGGCTGCCCCAGCCCATGACGAGCGCGTCGGTCTTCATCCGCGGGGTGATCGCGTCCCAGGTGAGTCCCTCCGGGGTGACCTGGATGCCGAGCTTCTTCGCGTCCGCGGTGACGGCGAGGGCGAGCTCCTTGCGGAGGCTGTCGCTGGCTGGGTACATGATCGTGAACGCCGCCTTCTGCCCGCCCTTGACCCGGATCCCGTCGGCGCCCGGCACCCAGCCGACGGCGTCGAGCAGCCCTGTTGCGGTCGCTGTGTCGGCACCCGGTTTGCCGGTCACTGTCGCGTCGGCGAAGGCCGATGTCGGCGGGATCGGGCTGTACGCGGGCTCGCCGGCGCCGCCGAGGACACCGTCGACCATCGCCTTGCGGTCGACGCCGGTGTTGAGCGCCTTGCGCACCGCGAGGTCACCGGTGACCGGATTACCGAAGGGGAGCATCACGCCGCGATAGTCGGCGGTCGGGACCTTGTGCACCGTGAACCCGGTGACGGTGCCGAGCCCTGCGGCGAGCTTTGGCGCCAGCTCGGCGGCGTCGAACTCGCCGGCGCGGGTCCGCTGAGCGCGGATGTTGTCGTCGGCGACGAACGCGACCACGACGCGGCGGTTCGCGGGTTTCCCGGCGAAGTACCGGTCGTTCGCGGTCAGCACGAGCCGGTCCCCCGCCGTCCAGGACTCCACCTGGTACGGGCCGGTGCCGATGGGCTTGCGGTTGAACCCGGACTTGTTGATGTCCTGACCCTGCAATGCCGTTGCCGGCACGATGCCGAGGGTGAGGCGCTGCAGGAACGGCGCGTAGGCGTACCTGAGCCGGAACACCACCGTCGACGCGTCGGGCGCCTCGACCGCGTCGAGCATGTCCAGGTCGGAGCGCAGCGTCGAGTCGACCTTCGGGTCCAGGACCGCCCGGTAGGTGAAGACGACGTCGGCGGACGTGAACGGCGTGCCGTCGTGGAAGACGACCCCGTCGCGGAGCTTCACGGTGACGGTGCGCCCGTCGGCGGACACGTCCGGCAGCGCCGCGGCGAGGGCGGGCGTGAGTTCGTTGCGGCCGTCGCGGGCGACGAGCCCATCGAAGATCAGCGAGGCACCGTCGACCCCGTAGTTCAGCACCGGGTTCAGGGTGTCCGGCTCCCCGGCGGTCGCGACGACGATCGTGCCGCCGTTGCTGTCCTGCGCTTGTGGTGTCGCGGAGCAGGCCGTGACGGCCAGTACGAGCGCCGCCGCGGCGGTGAGCCGGTGGAAGGTGACACGCATCGAGGCTGCTCCAGATGTCGGGCGACCGAATCTGATGCAAGTTATCTGTTGTTGCAAGTTAGGTGCAATAGCTGTTGCAAGCTTATGGCAAATACCGGAGACTGACAGCAGAAGGGTTTGGCCTGGTGCGGTCCGTGGAGTGGTCGCCGATGCCGGGCGGACTCTTCGTCCACGCCGCGGTCGTCAGGGTGCGATCAGGCGAGGCGGCGCCCAGCGCGATGGTCCTCAACCTGGTCTGGGCGCCGCCACCACAGCCGATTGTGCCGCCGCAGGCTTCGCGGCGGCACTCCGGGTCGGTCCGGTCAGCCGGCCGTGGCGGCGGTGAAGCGGGCGGTGACGTCCGACCAGTTCACCAGGTCCCACAGCCGGTCGACGTAGTCCGGCCGGACGTTCTTGTACTGCAGGTAGTAGGCGTGCTCCCAGGCGTCGAAGACGAGCAGCGGTGTGGTGCCCTGCCCGACGTTGCCGTGGTGGTCGTAGACCTGCTCGACCAGCAGCCGCCGGCCGAGCGGCTCCCACGCGAGGACGCCCCAGCCGGAGCCTTGAACGCCCTTGGTCGCGGTGGACAGCTGACCGGCGAACCCTTCGAAGGACCCGAAGTGCTCGTCGATCGCCGTGGCGAGCTCACCGTCGGGCCGGTCGCCGCCCTCGGGCGACAGGTTGTTCCAGAAGATCGAGTGCAGGACGTGCCCGGACAGGTTGAACGCCAGGGTCTTTTCGAGGCCGACCAGGGCGCCGAAGTCACCCTTCTCGCGCAGCTCGGCGAGCTGGTCGAGGGCGTCGTTGGAGCCCTTCACGTACGCGGCGTGGTGCTTGCTGTGGTGCAGCTCCAGGATCTGCCCTGACATCGCGGGCTCCAGGGCGCCGTAGTCGTAGGGCATGTCGGGCAGCGTGTAGACAGCCATGCGCGAACCTCTCAGCAATATGCCATGGAGTGGCTCCTGCCAGTATGTTGCAATAAGCATGGCTGCGGGGCGGGTCTGGGAGTGACCGACGTGACAGCGATCGCCGCTCGGCTCACCCGGCGTCGACGAACCGTTGCGGTGCGGCCGCGAACTGTTCCTGGCACCACGTGCAGCAGAAGTGCCAGGTGCTGCCGTCGTGTTCGAGGGTGAGCGGGTCGTCGGGCGGGACCGGCATCCCGCAGACCGGGCATGCCGGCTGATCCGATGCGTTCGCCGCCTCCGCGGCGAACTCGCTGTTGCTGTCGGGGTGCATCCAGCCGGTGCCCTGGTATTCGAGCTGAGTGGCGGTCCGCCGCGCGACCGTCCGTCCGAAGTACCGCTCGACGATCCGCAGGGCGAGGTCGGTGCCGGAGGTGAGACCGCCGGCGGTGGCGATCCTGCCGTCTTCGACGTAGCGGACCCCGCGGACGACGGTGACCTCGGGGAAGGTCGCGCGAAGTGCCCGGTAGCCGCCGTGGTGGGCGGTCGCGGTCCTGCCGTCGAGGAGGCCGGCCTGTCCGAGGACGAAGGAGCCGTTGCACACGGACATGGTCACCGCGGTGCCGTGATGCACCCGCCGCAGCCAGTCGAGGACCTCCGGGGCGAGCTTCCTGGTGTCCATGGCGGGGACGACCACGATGTCCGGTGCGGGCGCGCTGTGGAGGTCGTGCCCGGGGACGATGACCATGCCGCCGGAGATCCGGACGGGTTCGGTCGTGGCCGCCACCGTGTGCAGCGTGAACGGGTTGCGGCCGTCGTCGAGGTGGACGTACTCGAACACGCCCCACGGTCCGGCGAAGTCGACGAGTTCCGCGTCGGCGGAGATGAGGAACGCGACGGTGATGTCACCGGTCGTGGGAGGGTCGAGCGGTGCGGTGAGACGGGCATCGGGGACCGGCTGGTCGAGCGTCGTGTCGGTGGTCATGATGCGTGCTCCTCAGCAAGCAGGACCGCTGCGGCCGCGGCGAACACCAGGTGCGGCCGGCCGGTCAGCGGATGGGTGGTCACGGCCGCACGCACACCGAAGACATCGGCGAGGTGCTGCGGGGTGAGGACCGCGGCGGGTTCCCCGGCCGCGACGACCCGGCCGTGCTGCAGCAGCACGACCGCGTCGCAGTAGGCGATCGCGTGGTCGAGGTCGTGCAGGGCGGCGATGGTGGTGAGCCCGAGGTCGCGGATCAGGTCGAGCAGCTCCAGTTGCGCGCCGATGTCGAGGTGGTTGGTCGGCTCGTCGAGCAGCAGGACCGGGGCGCCCTGCGCGAGCGCACGGGCGAGCAGGACGCGTTGCCGTTCACCGCCCGACAGCGTGGCGAACCGCCGGGTCTGCGCCCATTCGATGCCGACCCGGGCCAGCGCTTCGTCCACGACGGCCCGGTCGGTGGCGCTTTCCCGTTCGAGGAGCCGCTGGTGCGGGATCCGGCCCATGGCGACGATGTCCCGGACGGTGTAGTCGTTGTCCAGCTCCTGATCCTGCGCCACCACCGCCCGCAACAGTCCGGCCCGGCGCGCCGGGACCTGCCAGACGTCGTGCTCGCCGATGAGCACGGCACCCTGCTGCGGGCGGATGATCCGGTACAGGCAGCGCAGCAGGGTGCTCTTGCCGGACCCGTTCGGGCCGATCAGGCCGGTCACCGAACCAGCGGCGGCGGTCAGCGTGACACCGTCCAGGATCGGCGTGCCGTCGATGCTCACCGAGACGCCAGCCGCACTGACCTTCATCGCACCGCCCCGGACCGGCTGCGCAACAGCCACAGGAAGAACGGCGCACCCAACGCGGCGGTGAAGATACCGATCGGCATCTCGTTGGGCCGGTCCAGCGTGCGGGACAGCAGGTCGACCAGGATCAGGAAGATCGCGCCGACGAGCAGCGACACCGGCACGACCCGCCGGTGGTCAGGGCCGACGAGCAGCCGTACCGCGTGCGGGACCAGCAGACCGACGAAGCCGATCCCCCCGGCGACGCTGACGATCGTGGCGGTCAGCAGCGACGCGGCGGCGAGCAGCCCGAGCCGCAGCCGGTTGACGTCGATCCCCAGCCCCGCGGCGGACGTCTCCCCCATCGTCAGCGCGTTGAGCCGGCGGCCGTCGACCAGCAGCCACAGCATGCAGCACAGCAGGGCGACGGCCGGTGCCGGCAGGTCGGACCATGACGCCCCGGAGACCGAGCCGAGCAGCCAGAACATGATGCCGCGCAGCTCGGTCGGGTTGGCCTGCAGCTGGATGTAGCTGGTCACGGCGGAGCCCAGGTAGCCGACCGCCACACCGGCCAGGATCAGCCGCCCGGGAGCGACCTGACCGGCGCGCTGCGCCAGCCCGACCACCAGCACCACGCTCATCAAGGCGCCGGCGAACGCGGCCCCGGTCACGCCCAGTCCGGCGGTGACCGCGGAGGCGAACGTCAAGGCAAGGACCGCTCCGACCGAGGCGCCCGAGGAGATGCCGAGCAGGTACGGGTCGGCGAGCGGGTTACGGACGAGGGCCTGCAGGCACACCCCGGCGATGCTCAGGCCGGCGCCGCTCACCCCGGCCAGCAGCACCCGGGGTGTGCGGAAGTCCCACACGATCTGGTCGTACAGCAGGCTGCGCTCGGTGTCCCCCGGCGTGAGGTGCGCCCACGTCACCGCGACCACGTCCCCGAGCGGCACCGGCACGGTGCCGACGGCGATCGCGACCGCCGCCGACACCACCGTCGCGGCTGCCAGGAGCACGACCAGTAGCGAGTAGGCGCGATCCGGCACGAGGTGGGCACGGTGCGCGGCCGTGCGCTTCGACCGTTCAGCCGGCAGCGTGGACGGCATCGCTGATCCGCTTGACCGCGACCGCGTTCAGCGGCCCGAGATAGAAACTGTCCGACACCGACGTGTACGTCTTCGTCTTCGAGGCGGGCCACTGCGGGAACTTTGCGAACAGCTGCTCGGCGAACTTCTTCGCGTCGTCGTCCGGCTGGTACAGGCCGATCACCAGGACGTCCGGGTTCGACGTGGCGAGGGCCTCGACGTTGATCCCGGTGAGCTGCTGATCGGTGAGCCCGCCGAACGGGTTCACGCCGCCGGCCCGGTTGATGATGTCGTCGAAGATCCCGCCGCCGAACACCGCCGGTACCCCGTTGGTGGTCATCATCGACATGCTCGGGTAGGCGACCAGCACGCGCTTGCGGGCGCCGGTCGGCGAGGGGAGCGCGGCCAGCGAGGTGCGGGCCTGCTGCACGACCTCGGCCGCCCGGCCCTGCACGTCGAAGATCACCCCGAGCTGGGTCAGCAGGTCGAACGACGACTCAACGGTCCGGTTCGCGTACGTCGTCACGTCCTGCGGCCGGGGCGAGGTCGCGCCGTTGGCGCAGTTGGACGGGGTCACGAAGCTGTTGATGCCGGCCTTGGCCAGCTCGTCCTGACCGATCGAGCCGATCTTGTCGTCGAATCCGCCCGCCCAGGTCGAGATCACCAGGTCCGGAGACTGGGCCAGTATCTGCTCGCGGGGGATCTCGAAGTTCTGGTTGAGCTTCACCCCGCCGGTCGGGACGGCCTTGATCTTTTCGACCATTGCCGGGTCATCGGACACGCCGTAGCTCTGGCTGTTCGCCACGATGCTGCCCTGTACGCCGAGCGCGATCATCGACTCGACCTCCGCGACCGACGCCCCGTTGAGCAGCACCACCCGGCGCGGCGCCTGCGTGAACGTGACCTTCCGGCCGCAGTTGTCGATCGTCAGCGGATACGTGGTCCGCGGCCCGGCGGCCGCGGACCCGCCCGGCGCCCCGGCCGACGCCTCCGGCACCTTCGTCCCGGAGCACGCGCCAAGCGCCAGCATGACGCACACGGCCAGCGCCGCACGGGAAGCAACGAACCTGGAAGTACGGGGTGGCAATGCGTCCTCCTGGTGTCGGTGAGCACCGGGCAAGTCCGCTCGACCGGCAAACAGATAGTCGTCGCATCGCCGTGAATGGTTCCGTGCGCTTACCGGCAGTCCGGGCGCTGCCGCGACACGACGCCGTCGCGGCACTCAACAACGCCGCCCGTACCGTCGTGCAGTTGGACGCCGGTCACCTCGTCGCCGGCGCGCAGGAGACTGAACTGCGGGCATCCGGGCTGCGGCGCCGACCACGCCCCGTCGCCGCCGAGCACGGACGAGAAGCTGCAGTGCTCCTCGTCGGTCCAGCCCCAGGCCAGCAGGACGTACGCGTCGCCGTAGCGGTACCGGCCGATCGAGGCCGTCCGCTCCCCCACCGGCCGGTGCAGGAACTCCGCGGACAGCCGCGGGACCGCGGCGCCGTCAAGGTTCGCTGCCGCGACGGTCCGGTGCAGGGTGTAGGCCGACAGGTCCGGCAGTGCCGGCGACGTCGTCGCAGCCTCGGTCATCGTTCGCTGTTCCTTACTTGTCGATACGATCAACCGCGCGGAGCGGTCATCCGAGCAGGCTCTGGCCGATCCAGCCGCCGGGCTCGCAGCCGGGCGGGACCGCGAAGACGGCGGAGCCGATCGGCGTGATCCACTCGTTCATCAGGTCGGCGTCGTCGAGCTTGCGCTGGATCGGGATGAACTGCTCGCCGATGTCACGCTGGTACGACGCGAAGACGAGCCCGCTGTCCGCGGTGCCGTCCGCGCCGGGCGGCTCGTCGTAGTTGTACGGGCGGCGGAAGATCCGCAGCCGGTCCGAGCCCACCTGTGCCCGCGAGACGTGCGAGAACTCCGAGATGACCGGGAACCCGAGCTCGTTCTTGGCATTGAAGTCGGGCTCGTCCAGCTCTAGGCGGCCGGTGAGCGGCGCGCCGTCGGACAGCCTGCGACCGACCGCGAACTCCTTGCCGACGGTGTCGGCGGCGTCCCACTTTTCCAGCTCGGCATGGATCCGGCGGATCACGACGGTGGTCCCGCCGTGCAGCCACGCGGGGCCGCTGTCGGTCCAGACCGCGCTGGCGAACACGTCGCTGCCGGGTGCCGGGTTGCGGGTGCCGTCGAGCTGTCCGAGGACGTTGCGCTGGGTCACCCCGTCGTCCTGCGTGCCGCGGGCGTTGCGGAATCCGCGCTGCACCCACCGTACGGTGGCGAAGGACCGCGAGTCCTTGACCAGCATCCGCTGGGCGTGGGCGACGGTGACCGGGTCGTCGGCGCAGATCTGCAGCAGCACGTCGCCGCCGCTCCACCCCTGCTGCAGTTTGTCGATGCCGAAGGCGGGCAGCTGCTGCAACGACGATGGCCGCTGCGCGGTGAGCCCGGCGACGTCGAACAGCCGCGGCCCGAACCCGAACGTCACCGTGAGCCGCGCCGGCATCCGCGCCAGCTCCGGCTGCCCGTCGGCGAGCGGCGCGACGCCCTGCGTCAGCCGCGCCGCGTCGTCGGTGAGCACGAGCATCATCCGGCGCAGCGCCGCACGGTCGGCGACGGCGGCCAGGTCGAGGGCCACGAACGAAGCATGCGCCTGCGCCGGCGTCTCGACACCGGCCTGATGCGCCCCGTGGAACGCGATCGTCTGCCCACCCGCCGCTGCCGGCGCCGGGGTGGGTGCGGCATGGTCGCCGCCGGTCCGGACGGCCGCCGCGCCGACGGCGATCGCCCCGCCCACGGACAGGGCACCGCCGGCCAGCAGGGCACGCCTGCTGACCGGCCCCCGCTCACGATCGGTCACCGTCAGCCCATCGACATGCCGCTGGCACTCGGGCTGCCACCCATGCCAGGCATGTACGACTCGTTGCCCGCCGCGAAATCCTTGCCCAGCGCGGTGAACTGGAACGTGCCGCCGTCCTTCGTCGTCAGCGTGAACGTCACCTGGTCGCCGGTCTTCACCTCGGTCTTGACGTCCATGAGCATGAAGTGGTCGCCGCCGGGCTTGAACTCGTGCGACCCGTTGGCGGGGATGACGAACCCGCCGTCCTTCGGCCGCATCGCCATCTTGCCGTCCACAGTGGTCGTCTCGTGCAGCTCCATCATCGGCGACACCGACGACGACGCCGAGACGAGCACGATGTCCTTGCCGGTGGTGTTCATGACCGTGCCGTACGCCGCCGACATCCCGGACTTCGCCGTCTTCACCCACGGGTCCTTCACCACGAGGGCCTGCTGCGGGCTCGCGCTGGTGGCGGCCGGCGCGGCCTCGGCACCGGGCGACTTCTCGGACCCGCAACCGGTCAGGGCCAGCACCAGCACGGTGGCGGCGAGCAGACCGCGTTTGCGCAACGACATCGAATGTCCTTCAGCTCGGAAATCTCGGCGGAAACACTGCATGGAGGTAGTCGGGGTCCGCGCCGGGAAAGTTCCCGACGGATTTCTGTCGACCCCGGTGCGCCGTCCAGCGGTTCAGGAGGGTCAGGATGGACGCATGCGACTGCACGTGACTCTCCGCGCGATCCTCGCCGCCGCCGCTGTGGCACTGCTTGTGCTGCTCGCCCCGCCGCAGCCGGCATGGGCGCACGCCAAGCTCGTCAAGAGCGACCCTGCCAACGGCGCCACGGTGTCGACCCCGCTGACGGGCGTCGCGTTCACCTTCAACGAGATGGTGAAGCAGCAATTCAGCACGGTGGTCGTCACCGGACCCGACGGTGTCTCCTACAGCGACGGCACGCCGAAGTCGGTCGACAAGACCCTCACCCAGCCCATCAAGCCGCTCCCACCCGGCGCGATCAAGGTGGCTTGGCGGACCGTCTCGGTCGACGGCCACCCGATCGAGGGCCAGCTCACCTTCACCAACGCCGCACCGGCCCCCACCACCGCAGCCCCGTCCAGCGAACCCCCGGCCACCAGCGCGGCGCCGGCGACGAGCGCGGCCGCACCGACCGTCGCGGCCGAGCCGGCATCGAGCGACAGCGGTTCCAGCGGTGTGATCTGGATCGTGCTCGGTGTCGTCGTTGTCGCGTCGGTACTGGCCGGCGGCGCCGTCTGGTGGCGTCGCCGCAGCGGGACCGCCTGAGCGAAACGGGCACTGCCGCCGGGGACGCGACGCCGGTACGCTGGCCGCGTCCGTAACCCGGCGCGGCGGCCTGCACGGACAAGCAGCTCAGTGGTGTCGGCGCACCTCGGAGCCGCAGTCCTTTGCCGTGCTCGCGTGAGGAACCCGCCGTGCCCGCTACCGCCGCACCCGCCCGTTCCCGGGACACCGTCACCCGGATCGCCGCCGTCGCCGTCCTCCTCGTCGCCGGTGTCGTCGTCGCCCTGCTGTACCGGGGAGGCGGCACCGACGACGGCGCCGCCGTGCAGGACCGGACGATCACCGCAAGGGTCACCGCCGGCAAGGCCGACCCGCCGGTGCAGCGGGTGGAGGTCGGCAAGGGCAGCGCGATCACCCTCACCGTGACATCCGACGTACCGGACGAACTGCACGTGCACGGCTATGACCGCAAGCTCACCCTGAACCCGGGCCAGGCGGCGACGCTGGAGTTCCGCGCCGACACCACGGGTGTGTTCGAGATCGAGACGCACGGCGCGCACCTGCTGCTGGTCCAGCTCGTCGTGCGCTGAACCGGAGTCAGCTCGCCTGCGCGGCGCGGTGCGCGGCCACCAGGTCGGCCCGCGCCCGGGCCACCCTGGACCGGATGGTGCCGATCGGCACGCCCTCGACCTCGGCGGCCTCCGCGTAGGACAGGCCGAGGACCTGGGTCAGCGTGAACGCGACCCGCTGATCGTGCGGCAGCCGCCGCACGAGGTCGTTCGTCGCGTGGGCGCTGCCGGGGTCGGGCACCGGCGCCGGCCGCAGCTCGAGGTCAACCACCGCGTCCACCCGCCGGCTGCGCACCAGCGCGCGGATGTGGTCGACGCAGGCGCGCCGGGCGATGGTCAGCAGCCAGGTCCGGGCCGCTGACCGAGCGGCGAACTGCGGCAGCGACCGGAACGCACGCAGAAACACGTCCTGCGTGACGTCGTCCGCGTGCTCCGGACCGACGACCGCCCCGGCGAGCCGGCGGATCTCGGGCTGCGTCGCGCGGACGAACGCCGCCGCGGCCGCCCGGTCACCGGCACGCGCGGCAAGCAGGCACGCGGTCAGTTCGTCCGGTTCGTCCGGGCTCGCGGCGCTCATAGCGAGTCACCGTACCCGCAGCCACTTTCCGGTGGAACCATCCGGGGTTCCAGGACGACTATCGGTGTGTGGGATGCGACCAGTACCAGGAAGCACTGTCGGCCCGGCTCGACGGCGAGGACGAACCGGTCCCGGCCGCCGAGACCGACGCGCACCTGCGCCGGTGCAACGCCTGCCAGACGTGGCAGCGCGACGCCCTGGCGGTGACCCGGATGGTCCGGGTCCAGCCGGTCACGGCGACCTCGAAGCTCGACGTCGCGGCGCTGCTGGACCGGTTCCGGCCGGTCCTGCCGAGGGTCCGCAACGTCCTGCGGGTGGCGCTGGGCACGCTCGGCGCCGCGCAGTTCCTGCTCGGCATGGCCCAGGTGGCCCGCAACGCCGCGGCCGACCACGTCCACGCTGCCGCCGCGGCGGGTGCGACGGCCGGGCACCTGTGGCACGAGTCGGCAGCCTGGAACGTCGCGGTCGGCGCCGGGTTCGCGTTCAGCGCCTGGAGCCGCCGCCGGCCGACCGGGGCGCTGCCGATCCTGTCCGCGTTCGTCGCGCTCCTCGCGCTGCTCAGCGTCAACGACATGATCGCCGGTCAGGTGCAGCAGATCCGGCTCGCCAGCCACGGCTTCGTCCTCGCCGGCTACCTGATCGTCCTGGCACTGTGCCACCCGCGCCTCGACCCGGGCACCCCGCCCAGCAGCGGACTGAAGCCGCGCTGGCGCCTCGCCCAGCAGCCGCTCCCGGATCCCGTCGCGCCACCGAAGCTGCGGCTGATCCAGGGCCACGCGACCGCGAGCACGGCGGACCTGTACGAGGCGGCCTGACGTCATGTGCGCAGCGGCGTCGTCATCACCGGCGCCGCGCTGGTCCGGGTCCGCAGCCGGAACGTGAGCGTCCAGGCGAAGCCAGGCGGCAGGACGGTGGCGGCCACCCGCGGTGTGTTCGCCGACGGCCAGCACCGCGAACGTGACGCTCTCCCCCGCCCGCGTGGCCGTCGCCGTCCAGGCCTGCACGGGCTCCGTGGTGCACAGGCGGGCGAAGACGCGGCCCGGCCCCTGCTGCTCCAGACGGACCCGCAGCACGTGGCCGTCGTCCTGCATCGTCACGGCCGCCCGCGTGGGGCAGGCGGCCGCGGCGTGGGTCCGGGACACCGCGAGGACCGCACCCAGCGCGACGACGACCGCCGCGAGCAGCACCAGCACGCGGTGGGAACGCCGGGTGACCGGCGCGCTCCGGGTCCGGAGCGCCATCACGTGGACCGCCGTACCCTCGGCATGTCGGACGGCAGGCCCGCAGCGGTGACCGGCGGGTGTCCGCCGCGGCGAACGGCGGCGCACCCGGCATCGGTCCTCATGCGGCAGCACACCAGGTAGTCGGTGCCGCCCGTGCCGAAGTTCCCGGCAGATCAGGTGGTGCGGCCCGCCCGGCGGTAGGCGAGGATGCCGACGAACAGCGCGGCAGCGCCGAGGAGCAGCCCGATCACACCTAGGGTGATCGCGGTGCCGTCGGTCGCGTCGTCGTCGTTGGCGGTGGCGGCCGCGTCCTGCGCCGCCGTGTTCGCGCCGGCGGTCGCGGTGGCGGCGGCGTCGGTCTTCTTCGTGAGCTTCAGCACCGGGGCGGGGTGCTCGGCCTCCGCGCCCGCGGCGGGCTCGTCGATCCAGCGCACGACCTCACCGTTGGAGTACGTCTGCAGCGCCTTGAACACGATCTGGTCCGCGGTCGGCAGCGGGCCGAGCGAGACGTCGAACTCCTGGAACGTGTGCGGTTTGATCTCCGAACCCGCCGACGCCGTCCACGTGATCTTCGAGATCGCCTCGGTGATCTCACCGTCGTCGGTTTTGATCGGCGTGGCGAGCTTGCTGTTCTCGGTGACGGCGGTCCAGCCCGCGACGGGCTTGAGCGACACCGACGCGATCGGCTTGTCGGTCGGGATCGCGATCTCCAGCTTCGTGGTGCTCGCGTCGTCCTTCTCGTTCGGGACCCGGAAGGTGACCTTCGTGTAGCCGCCCTGGGTCGCGGTGTTCGGGTTGACGGTCACGTGCGCAGACGCCGCAGCGGGGAACGCGAAAACCGCGACGGCGAGCGCGGTCAGGGCAGCACCGGCGCGGGCCAGGTGGGCGAGACGCATGACGGGTGGGTCCTCTCAGCAATGGCGGGAACTTTCGAGGTTCTCGGACCGACTACCTGGTTGATGCTCACGGTAGTGCACCGAAAACTATGACTTATATCGACCTGACCCGAAAGGTCCGCAAGCCCCTGATCCTCGCCAGCAGCGTGATCGCGCTGCTGGCTACCCTCGTCGTCGCGCTGCGGTGGGGCGGTGGGATCACCGGCCGCAGCATCGCCGGGCTGCCCGACGCGGGCGCACTCACCACATGGGGCCTGCCGCTGATCCGCACGGCCGTCGACATCGGCTGCGTCGCGACCGTCGGCTGGTGCGTGACCGCCGCGTTCCTGCTGCCCAGCCTCAAAGCCGGCCCAGACGGCGGCGGCCGGCACGGCGCCGGCCAGCTGCTCGGCCCGGCCGGCTACCGGATGCTGCGCCGCGCCTCCTGGTGGGCCGCCGGGTGGGCCGTCGCCGCCCTGCTCACGCTGCCGCTCACCCTCTCGGACCTGCTCGGCCGGCCGGTGTCGGACCTGACGTTCGACGGTGTCCGCAGCCTCGCGTGGTCGGTGAACCTCGGCCAGTCCGCCCTCACCCAGGCCGTCCTGGCCGCAATCGTGGCCGTCGGAGGACGGCTCGTGCTCACCCGTACCGGCGCCGCAGTGATTGCCATCATCGCCTGCGCCGCAGCGGTCCCGCCCGCGTTGACCGGGCACTCGGCCGGTGCCGGCGATCACCAGCTCGCCGTGACGAGCCTCGCGGTGCACATGCTCGCCGCCGCGCTGTGGGTCGGTGGGCTCGGCGCCCTGCTCACCCTCCGCTCCGACCCTGTCCTGAGCATCGCCGTGCGCGGGTACAGCCGGCTCGCCCTCGGCTGCTGGATAGCGGTCGCGGTGAGCGGCCTCGCCAACGCCGCCGTCCGCCTCGGCGCCCTCGACGAGCTGTGGCGCTCCCGCTACGGCCTGCTGCTCCTCGGCAAGGTCGCCGCGCTGCTGGTCGTCGGGGTGTTCGGTGCGGTGCAGCGCCGCCGCGCCTTCTTCTCCTTCCGCCGGCTCGCGGCGGGTGAGCTGCTCGTCTTCGCCGCCACCGTCGGCCTCGCCGTTGCGCTGTCCCGCACGCCGACGCCCGTGCCGACC
Organism: Dactylosporangium siamense; assembly: GCF_016862795.1. Taxonomy (GTDB): domain Bacteria; phylum Actinomycetota; class Actinomycetes; order Mycobacteriales; family Micromonosporaceae; genus Dactylosporangium; species Dactylosporangium siamense. The sequence goes on from NZ_BONQ01000047.1 coordinate 64,421, forward strand.
GACCCGGTCGACACCGACGCCGTCACCGACCTGCTCGGCTTCACCGCCCCGGCGCCGATCAGCGCCGCCCGGGTTTTCTGGCCGCCGCTGCTGGACGGGTTCTTCATCGCGGTGTCGGTACTGGCAGCCGCCGGCTACCTGGTCGGGGTGTGGCGGCTGCGCCGCGCCGGGCACCACTGGCCGGTGAGCCGCACGGTGAGCTGGCTCGGCGGGGTGGTGCTGCTGGCGTTCTTCACCGTCGGCGGGTTCGCCCGTTACGCCTACGTGCTGTTCAGCGCGCACATGGCCCAGCACCTGGTCCTCGCGATGGTGGTGCCGATCCTGCTCGTCGGCGGCGCCCCGGCCACCCTTGCACTACGCACCCTGCGCCCACCGGCCGACCCGGCGGTCCGCGGCGCCCGCGACTGGCTGCTGCTCGCCCTGCACAGCCGCATCCTCCGCCTGCTCTCACATCCCGTCGTCGCGCTCGCCCTCTACGTCGTGAGCCTGTACGGGCTGTACTTCAGCGACCTGCTCGGCGTGGTCATGCGGTACCACCTCGGGCACCTCGCCATGCTGACCCACTTCGTGCTGACCGGATACCTGTTCTTCTGGGTCCTCATCGGCGTCGACCCCGGCCGCCGACCGGTCCCACCACCCGTCCTGGTCCTGGCACACCTCGCCGGGATGGCGTTCCACGCGTTCCTCGGCGTCGCGCTCATGCAGTCCCGCACGGTCATCGCCGCCGACTGGTACACCGCCGTGCACCCCGCATGGGCTGGCGGTCTCCTCGCCGACCAGCGCGTCGGCGCCGGCCTCGCGTGGGCTTTCGGCGAGATCCCCGCCGTCGCCATCCTCATCCTGCTCGTCGTGCGGTGGATCCGCGCCGACGAACGCGAGCAACGCCGGGCCGACCGCAACGGGGACGAGGAACACGCCCGGTACAACGACTTTCTGCGCCGCGCCGCCGAGGCTGCGGAGCAGCGCTGAAGAATCTTCGAACTGCCGGGAACTCGGCGGCCGTTCCGGACGACTACATGCTCGTGGGCGCGTCAGCCAAGGACGTCTGCGGGTGCCACACGTCCGTTTCGCCCTGAACCGTCGTCCGCCCCGGAGGTTCCCGATGTCCATCGCCACCGACGTATCACCCCCGACCGAGGAGCCCGCCGCACAACCCGGCGCGCGGCCCGGCACCCAGCCGGCCCGGTCGCTCTCGGTGGTGCCGCTGCTGCTGCGGCTGCACTTCTACGCCGGTGTCCTCGTCGCGCCGCTGCTCGTGATCGCCGCGCTCACCGGGCTGCTGTTCGTGTTCACCCCCCAGCTCGACGGTATCGTCTACGACAAGGAACTGCACGTCGCCAAGGTCGGCCCGGGTCTGCCGAAGCCGCTGTCCGAGCAGGTGAACGCCGCAATCGCTGCCCACCCGACCGGCACGTTCTCCTCCGTCATCCCCGCCGGGGCACCCGACGCGACCACCAAGGTCGTGTTCATGGTGCCCGAACTCGGCGAGAAGCAGGAGACGGTGTACGTCGACCCGTACACCGGGGAAATCCGCGGCACCCTGGTCACCTGGTGGGGGTCCACCCCACTGACGACCTGGCTCGACGACTTCCACCGGCATCTGCACCTCGACGACATCGGCGTGCTCTACTCCGAGACCGCCGCCAGCTGGCTGTGGATCGTCGCCCTCGGCGGGCTGATCCTGTGGTGCAACCGGCAGTGGCGCATCCGCGGTGAGAAGCGCCGCAGCCGCGTCGAGGCCACCCTGCTCTATGACACCGCCGCCGCCAAGGGCGTACGCCGCACCCGCGGCATGCACGGCGCCACCGGCGTCTGGCTCATCGTCGGCCTGCTCTTCCTCTCCGCGACCGGCCTCACCTGGTCCGACCACGCCGGCGCCAACTTCGACAAGGCCCTCGCCTCCCTCAAGTCCGAACGACCCGCGCTCGACACCAGCGGCGCGCCCGCCGGCGCCGCACCCGCCACCGGCGGCGGACACCACAGCGAAGGCGGCGCAGCAGCCGCCGGCGACCCCGCCCAGGTCGACAACGTCCTGCACATCGCCCGCACCAACGGCATCACCGGCCCGATCGAGATCAGCGCCCCCGCCGAAGAAGGCGCCGCCTGGTCGGTCGTGCAGAACGACAACGTCTGGCCCGTCCACTTCGACAAGATCGCCGTCGACCCGGTCGCCGGCACCGTCCTGCACCGCGTGAACTACGCCGACTGGCCGTTCCTCGCCAAACTGTCCGCGCTCGGCATCCAGGCCCACATGGGCTACCTGTTCGGCCTGGCCAACCAGCTGCTGCTCGCCGCGCTCGCCATCGGCCTGCTCTGCGTCATCTTCTGGGGCTACCGCATGTGGTGGCAGCGCCGCCCCACCCGCGGCACCCGGCAGGCCCCCGTCGGCGCCCCACCCGCCCGCGGCGCCTGGCGCAAACTCCGCTGGCCGCTGCTCATCATCGGCATCCTCGTCACCGCCGCCCTTGGCTGGGCACTGCCCGCCTTCGGCGTCACCCTCGTCGCGTTCCTCATCATCGACCTCGTCGCCGGCCTGATCCGGCGCCGCCGCCGCAACACCCCGGTCCCCACCTCACCGGCACCCGCCGGCGCGTAACCCCCTGGTTCCCGGCGAGGCCGCAACTTCGCCGTCCTCGCCGGGGACCCAAAGGGACGCGGACCATTGAACGACCGTCGATGCCAGCGCAGCTGTTTCATTCACGCTCATGGGGGTTCCCACCCGCCCTTTCGGCTGCGTACCGTGAAGACTCGACTACCAATTGCTCGGTAGGAGGTCGTCATGCGACGTGCCCTGTTCCTCCTGGTGGCTTCGACCGGCCTGGTGCTGATCGCCACCCCAGCATCGGCGTTCGCCCACAACGCGGTCCACAACGTGTGGCTGCACACGCTCCTCGACGGCCTGACCCTCGCGGTCGTCACCGCCCCGCTGTGGACGGCGATGCTGTGGGGCGCGGCCCACAAACGGCTCCTGCTGGCCCTCGTCGCGGTCGTACAGATCCCGGTGGCGGTCATCGGCTTCGTCCCGATCTCCACCCCATGGATCCACCTCGCCTCGTTCGCCGGCGCGCTGGGCCTGACCGGGTTCTCGTTGTGGTACGTGCGTCGCCTCGCCCGCACACCCGACACGGCACCGGTCACCGCGGCATCCTGACGCCGCCCATCGCGACTCGAGTGCCGCTCGGCACATTGATTGACACGCCGGTACGCCGACCGTAGCGTCCCCGGCGACACGTGACGGTCAAACGGAAGCCGGTGCAAGCCCGGCACGGTCGCGCCACTGTGACCACCGCGAGCGGTGGAAGTCAGACCCGGCGACCGTCACGACACCACTCGATGGGACGCGTAATCCCGCAGGAGGCTGCCTCATGGCAACCATTTCCGCGCTGCCCGCTCCGGGCACCGCACCCGCCCCGATCCCGTTCCGGCAGATCCTGCCGTGGGCACTCTTCGGCGCCGTCATCGCCGTCGTACTGCTGTACTTCGTCGGCGCCGAGCAGGGCATCACCGCCGTGTTCGCCGGCGAGACCGTGCACGAGTTCGTCCACGACGGCCGGCACCTGCTCGGCTTCCTCTGCCACTGAGAGGGACGCCGATCATGTTGAACGCCCGTACCCTGCTCATCCGCGGCATGTTCGTCGGCGTCGTCGCCGGTATCGCTGCGTTCGTGTTCGCGTATTTCTTCGGTGAGGGCCCGATCGGCGACGCGATCGCCTTCGAGGAGGCGCACGCCACTCCGCTGCCCGCCGGTGAGCACGAGCACGAGCTCGTCAGCCGCGGCGTGCAGAGCACCATCGGCCTGCTCACCGCCTCGGTCGTCTACGGCATCGCGCTCGGCGGCCTGTTCGCCATCACCGTCGCGATCGCCGCCGGCCGCATCGGCAGACTCAGCGCCCGCGCCACCGCCGGGCTCGTCGCCGTCGCCGGTTTCGTCGGGGTGGCGCTGGTGCCGTTTCTGAAGTACCCGGCGAACCCGCCGGCGACCGGTAACCCCGACACTCTCGGGCAGCGGACCGGCCTGTACTTCCTGATGCTCGTCATCGGCGTCGCCGCCGTCATCGGCGTGGTCGTCGTCGCCCGGTCGCTGCAGCCGCGGCTCGGCACCTGGAACGCGACGATCGCCGCTACCGTCGGCGCCGCCGTGGTGGTCGGCACCGCGATAGCGCTGCTGCCCTCGATCAACGAGGTGCCGGAGAGCTTCTCCCCGATCCTGCTGTGGCAGTTCCGGCTCGCCTCACTCGGCACACAAGCGGTCACCTGGGCCACCCTCGGCCTGCTGTTCGGCTACCTCACCGAACGCAGCCAGCGTCCCGCCCCCACGGTCGCGGCGCAACCAGTCGCTGCCTGATCGAATCTCCGTTGGCCGGTCTGATACAGCCTCGGCGCTATCAGCTGTAGCCGGCCATCGGCACCGTCGAAAGCCGGGCCTTCGACTCCGGCAGCCACCCAGAGCCGCGCCGTAGCCCGCTGCCGGATCAGCTCGACTTCAACGAACGGGTCCGGCCTGGCACAGCGTGGGGCGCGCCCGTCGCCGGTGGATCGACGAAAGCACTGAGCCGGAGCTGCTGCCCAACAACGGCAGCTCCGGCTCGGAGGGCATGCCCGAGGTCCTACCTTGTGATGTAGATCAGGTACACCTTGCGACACCGGCGGTCGGCTCGGCGGGGACGAATTCGCCGTCGCCGTCCTCGGCCCACCGAACTCCGGACGTGCGCGGACATTGGGTTCGGCGTCGTGCGCGTCAGGTATTGGCGGGCCGACCGGCGTAGATGCCTTCGTCGTCGGTGCAGACATACCGCGCGACGGCGTCGTCGGTACCGCCGACTGCAGCGCGGAGCTCCGGCAGGTTGGCCAGGCTAAGGCGTGGGGCACGGATCGTGACGTTGCCGAGGTCGAGGGTGCGCCCGCCGCAGTACACGATGTAATTGGCAGGTTCCATCAGCATTCCGCCAGGCGGCAGCGTTTCGTGCATGGCGACAAAATCGGCGAGCCTGTCGCTGCGCACGGTGAGCAGCACCGCGTTCTTGTCGGTCCGGATCTCTTCACCATCGAGGAGGCGGACCGCGTCGAGGAGGTCTGCCGCTTCGTCCGGCGGGATCTCGTCTGGGATCGGGAACTGCTGTCCGGTATGCGCCTGGACCCGTTCGAGTGCAGCGATGATGTCGGCGGCATGTCGGGCGCTGGCGATGAGGTCCACCATACGCGCTTCGGTGACGACGAACGGACTGCCAAGCCGGCGGTCGTTGACCCGCAGTTCGAGCCGGTCAGTCGACTCGGCTTGACGGAAGACCTCGTAGGCGCCACTGATGGCGTACGGATACTTGCCGGCTGCCCTACCGGTCAGGTGGGCACGGACAGCACCACCGAGCTCCGGTCGGTCGGCCTGCAGAACAGCGGTGAACAACGCGGCAGGGTCGCCCACTGTGACTCGCAGCCCACGCCGTCCGATCGTCGGGGGTTGCTGGGGGAACATGCCGAGGCGGTGCTTGACCGTCCCGGTGGCCGCGACAAGCACTAGCTGGTACGTCGGCGGCGGCCCGGTCATTACGGTGCGGGTGGTGATCTGCAGCTGTCCGGTGGGGCCGCTGAGCTGAAACAGCTCGCCGATGCTGGAGGCCCGCAGGTCCGCGTCCGGCCGCAGGTATCTGCCGTCAACGGTGATGTCGCCGCCGTAGTCGAGGACATCGGTCAGTTGCTGTCGGACCGCCGTCGCTGACGGGTCGTCTGCAGGGAACGTGAAGAGTTCGTCGAGCGAGTCAGGGTCGAGTTGATCGGTGGGCAACTGGGACGTCAGGTTGAGCATGACGCCGTCAGCGGTGGTCGCGAAGTCGAGCCGGTGCGGGGTGAGGGCTTGGCCGCGGTCGCGCAGCCGAGCAACTCGCTCGACGAGGTCATCGACGGTGGTGATAACGGCCTGTTCCATGCCGAACTGCTGGGCCAGGGTGAGCAGTTCGTAGCTTTCGCCTTCAACGAAACGGCGCAGATGCTCCCGAGTGCCGAGGTGGCCGTTGAGCCACTGCAGCCCGCGCCAGACCAGCTTGACGTCTGGGTGGTCGCGCTGCAGGTCGTCGAACCAGGTTTCCTCTGCTGGCGAGTGGTCCAGCGGCAGCACCAGCACCCAGCACGCCGGGCTGTGATTGATGGCTTGCGCGAGCGATCGTTCCACCTCGCGGCGCTGCGTTTTCGTGAGCCGGACCGCGAACGACTTGATCTCAAAGATGACGAGGCCGTCCGTGCTGTCCCACCGCACGTCACGGCCGCCGTCGCCACCGCGGCCGTCGATCGGCCGGGCCCCGTCGTACAGGTCGACGAGCAACATCTGGATGGCATGTTCGATGGTGGCCGGGTCCAGCCGATCCCAGCGAATCGCGCTCACTGCCCACCGCTCCGCGTCGCTGGCTGATACCTCGTGACACCACCTGCGGCCAGCGCGGCATCTCGCAGCAGATGCTCCCAGCCATCCGCCATGGACACCTCCGTCGATCGCACTCACCGACCATGGGCAAACCCCCGACGACCGCCATCAAGTTACGGCACACCCCTTGCCCACCCAACCCAATCTACGGCCGCGGAGACCAGCACCCGCGACGGCCGCCTCCGTTGGCAGGTCACTGGGTTCGCCATGGTCGGGGGCAGCGGTGGCGCTCAGGCCAGTGTCGCCGCCCGCCCCGATACCGCGCCGCCGCGGCGGCCAGCGACTGCTAGCCGGCCGAGGACGTCGCGCCGGGTCAGCGCTTCGTCCTCCATGCCACTGGCATAGCGGAACTCCGCACTGCGCCCACCGAACGGTGGCGAGTGAAGCGAATCAACGATCAGCATCCGCTGCAAGTTCGATGGCGGTGGAACGATCGGATCGCAGCCGTCCGGTCCAGTAGGGACCGGACGCCAACCTCGCTGTGCCGACCGGCCACCGCATCACCCAAACCAGGTTAGCGGACGAGTAGCCAACGACTCGATGGCCCGCGAGCCATGATCATCAACCTAGGTCACTGCCAATGGAGTCGTCATCGGATGCGGTGTCAACCGCAGACTCGGCTTGAGCAGGTTCTCGAACGTCCCGAATCCGCGCGCCACCAGCCGGTTCACGGTGTCTGTCGCCAGCATCCCTGTGTGCGCATCTGTCGATGCAACCCCTGCGCTCAGCACGTCGGTGAGTTCCTGTCGCGAGCCCGTGAGAAACCACGGCTCGTTCGGTGCGTCAATGAGCTGAGCGGTGACCGCGACAACCTCAGCCAGGTTTTCGCTGCACAGGTTCGCGAGCCTTTCCGCCACTTGGCTGCCGGCGCTCGACACGGCACCACCGCTCCTCAGGAGTGCTCGAAGCTGTTCGAGCGCCCAGCCGGCAGGGAATTGGCCGGAGGCGAACCACCATCCGAAGCCGCTCAGGCCGCGGACAGTCCGGCCCACCGGATCCGCAAACCCTGACGGCTCCCCACCACCCGGCGGGCGCTCACACCGGCCGAGCTGACTGAGATCAATCTGGTCGCCCGCACCACCGGCAACGACACGATCCTGGACGCGCTGCTGCTGCGACTGCACACCGAAACCGCCTGCCGGCGCGGCGGCGCCCTGGGGTTGCGGCTGCAGGACCTGCACGCTGACCACGGCCTGCTGCGGCTGCTGCGCGAGAAGGGCGGCACGATGCGCTGGCAACCGATCAGCCTCGACCTCGCCACCAGCCTCACCCAGCACGCCGCCGTCCGCGGCGCGGTCCTGCCCACCGATCCGCTGCTGCGCTACCGTAACGGCAACGCCTTGACCGGCCGCCGCTACGACGAGCTCTGGCGCCGCATCGGCGCCCACCTGCCCTGGGTCGCCACCCAGGGCATCTCGACCCATTGGCTGCGCCACACCACCCTGACCTGGGTCGAACGGCATTTCGGCTATGGCGTCGCCCGCGCCTACGCCGGCCACACCGACACCACCGGACCGGCCACCACCACGTACATCCGCGCCGACCTCCAAGCCGTCGCCACCGCCCTCGCCGCGATGACCGGCCGGCCGCACCCGCTCGCACAGCCCATCGACGGTCGTCGGGTGGTCTAGCGTCGGTTTGGACGCGCCCACGTCGCACTCCTGCGGATCTCCGCAAGCCCGAACTCGTTGTAACGCTGGACTGTTGGCGGCGATTTCAGGTTCGCAGCTTCCCGGACGAGCGCGCTGGCCGATCAACGGGCCGGGAAACTAGGGTCGATCCGGTGCAGACCTCCGAGGCGGCGGACCGCCCGACCGTTCGGTCTTCGTTGCTGCTGGCCTTTGCCGCCGGCACTGCGGTCGGAGTTCTCGGCGGGTTGATCGGCCTCGGTGGTGCGGAGTTCCGGCTGCCGTTGCTGATCGCGGTGTTCGGGTTCGTCGCGTTGCAGGCCGTGATCGTCAACAAGGCGCTGAGCCTGGTCGTCGTCGTCACTGCGCTGCCCACCCGGCTGGTCGCCGTGCCGCCCGCCACGCTGCTGCCGTACTGGGACGTCGTGGCGAACCTGCTGCTCGGCAGCCTCGCCGGCGCCTGGGCCGGAGCCACGTGGGCCACCCGGATGCGTACCGCCACCCTCTACCGGGTCTTGGCCGCGCTGCTCATCCTCATCGCCGCCGCGCTGCTTGGCAACCACACCGGCACACTGCACCATGTCGCCCTGCCTCCCGTTGCGGTCCTCGCCGCTGGCGTGACCGCCGGGTTCGGCATCGGCGTGGTCGCCGCGATCATGGGCGTTGCCGGCGGTGAGCTGCTCATTCCGACGATCGTGCTGCTGTACGGCGCCGACATCAAGACCGCCGGGAGCCTCTCTCTGGCCGTGTCGCTGCCTACGATGCTCGTCGCGTTCGCTCGGTACAGCCGCGACGGTAGCTTCACCGTCCTGCGCCGCCACGCCCGGCTCGTCACCGTCCTGGCCGCCGGTTCGATCACCGGCACCGTCCTTGGTGGGCTCCTCCTCGGCGCCGTCCCGGATGCCGTGCTTATCCCAGGCCTCGCACTGTTGCTGTCGCTGTCTGCGCTGAAGGTGTGGCATCGCGCCACCGGCGGATAGCAGACCAGCCGTGTCGGTGAGGTGCACTGACGACCCGGTGACCGTCCTGTCTACTTTCCTTCTGGTGAGCCGTCGGAGGTCATGGCGCCCTGGCCTGGGGCGGCGGGGAGGAAAACGTGGGCGTGGCCGTGACCGGCGTCGATGTTGAGCTGGTCGAGCTGGGTGCCGCCGACGGCCCAGGTGGCGACGGCGATGTCGCGGAGCTTGCCGGCGTGGGCGAGTTGGGCGGCTTTCGCGGGTGCGGGGGCGGTGAGTGCCTGTTCGTAGGCGGTGACGGCCTCGTGGAGGGTGCGGGTGGCGGCGGTGAGGCCGCCACGGGCGATGTTGACGCCGGTCCCGGCGGATGGCGGGTTGTCGAACCCGGCGACGGCCTTGGTGGTGGCGGCGCGCCACGCGGTGACCTGCTGGGCGGTCGCGTCGGGTCCGGGTGTGGCGGCGCCGGGCGGTACTGCGGCGGCGAACTGCTCGAGGACTGGGGCGAGCGCGTCGCGGACCTGCCGTGCCTGTTCGGTGAGGGCGACGATCTGCTCGGCGTCGCGTTTGGCGTCGGCGGCCTTGAGCTTGTCGATCGCCTGTTGCGTGTCGGAGCGCGGGTCGGCGGTTGCCGCGCCGATCGGGCCGCCGAGCAGCGCGCCGACCGCCAGGGCCAGCACGATCCAGACCCAGGGCGGGCCGCTGCGCCGGCGTTGCGGGACGGCGGGGCGACGCTTGGTTTTGCTGCTCACTGCGGTGACTCCTCGCTCACGATGACAGCTGCCATCGAGGCGGTCCGCCGTGACCACCCGACCTTATTCGACACGGGCCCGCTGCCGCGGCCGTCGACGCTCCCGCCGAGGAGCACCGGCCGCCACTCGGCCTGCCGACACAGTACGGTTTGACCCGCTTCAGCGGAAGCGCATCCCATCCGGGCCGGCGACGCTCAGTTGCCGCGGACGGCCAGGGCGGCGGCGATGATGGGCCGGGCGGCGGGGTGCGAGAGCCGGTATGTGGTGTCGCGTCCTACCTGGATGCGTTGGACGACGTGTGCCTGGCGCAGCACGCGCAGGTGCTGGGAGACCAGGGTCTGGGTGGCGCCGACGGCGTCGACGATCTGGTGGACGTGCAGGTGGTCGTGGTGGGTGAGCAGCTCGACGATCGCGAGCCGGAGCGGCGCGGCGAGGGCGCGGAACAGTGCGCTCGCGGCGTCGTACTGCGCCGGCGTCGCTGTGCCGGCGGCGCCGTCGATGCGCTGGTCGGCGGTCTGCTCAAGGTTGGGTGACAACCGACGCTCCGATTTCCTGAGGTGACGTCGCCGCCCGGTCCGGTGTGGGGTGGCGGCGGTGCAGCCATCGGGCGAGCAGGCTGTGGCGTGGGCCGACGAGCATCGAGGCGGCGAAGCAGCCGGTGGCGATCAGGCTGATCGCGGCGCCGGCGGCGACGTCCCAGCTGCGTGACAGCAGCAGCCCACCGATGGTGCTGGCGACGGCGACGCTGACGGCGATGGCGGTCATGGTGGCGATCCGGTCGGTCCAGAGCCGGGCGGCGCCGGCCGGGGCGACGACCAGGGCGAGGGTGAGGATGGTGCCAACGGCGGGTACGGCGGTGACGACGACGGCCGAGATGAGCAGCAGCAGGCCGAGGTCGATGGCCGTGGTGCGGTAGCCGGCGGCCCGGGCACCGTCGCGGTCGAACGCGGTGAACAGCAACGCGCGGTGGCCGAGGCTCAATGCTGCGGCGACGACGGTCGTGACCGCGGCGGCGACGGCGAGGTCTTCGGTGGTGACGGTGAGGATCGAGCCGACGAGGTACGCGGTCAGGTCCTTGGTGAACCCGCGCTGCGCGGACAGCAGGACCACGCCGAGCGCGAACCCGGCGGCGAGCGCCACGGCGGTCGCGGTGCTCGGGTCGTGGCCGCGGCGGCGGGACAGCGCGACGACGGCGAGCGCGGCGAGGATGCCGGCGGTGGCGCCGCCGAGGTAGAGGTCGATGCCGACGACCGCGGCGATGACGACGCCGGGGAAGGTGGCGTGGGTCATCGACATGGTGAAGAACGCCAGGCGCCGCAGCACGACTTGGACGCCGAGCATCCCGGTGGCGACACCGATCAGGACCGCCTCGATCAGGGCTCGGTTGAAGGCGACGTCAAGCCACGGCATCGGCGAGCCTCCGGCGGCGAGTGAGTCGGCCGACGAGTCGGCGCGACGGTGGCACGAGCAGGGCGAGCAGGTACAGGCCGACGAGGGCCAGCACGACCGTGGCGCCGCTGGCCAGGCGCGTCCCGTAGGTCACGGACGCCTGGTAGCTGACGACGAGGCCGGTGTAGCCGGCGGCGGCTGCGGCGACGACACCGACGGCGGCGATCACCGCGAGCCGGTCGGAGAGCAGCCGGCCGGTCGCGGCGGGGACGACGAGTAGGGCGACGACGAGGATGGTGCCGACGGACTGCGCCGCCGCGACGACGACGAGCGCGACGCTCATGTTGAGCAGCAGGTCCAGCAGCCACACGCGGTAGCCCGTGGCTGCGGCGCTCTGCGGGTCGAACGCGCGCAGTCGCAGCTCCTTGGCCAGCAGCGCCAGGGTGAGCAGCACGACGGCGCCGACAACGGCGGTCTGGACGAGCTGGGTGGCGGTGACGGCGAGCAGCCGGCCGAACAGGAACGCGGTGAGGTCCGCGCTGTAGGAACTGCGCCGGGAGACGAGGATGACGCCGACGGCGAACATCGCGGCGAGCAGGACGGCCAGGGCGGTGTCGTCGGTGACCCGCCGGGACCTGGTGAGCAGCGTCAGCAGGGCCGCGGTGACCGCGGCCGCGACGAGCGCGCCGGGGAACACGCCGCCGGTGCCGCCGGCGAGGAACCCGATGACCACGCCGGGGAAGACGGTGTGGGTCATGGTGTCGGCGACGAACCCGAGCCGGCGGATCAGCACGAACGTGCTCACGACGCCGGCGAGCGCGGCGAGCAGCAGCAGTTCGACGAGCGCGCGGCCCATGAACGGCGTGGTGAACGGCTCAACGAGCACGGCATGCATGGCGGCTCCTCATGGGCGGGCCACGATCACACGGTCACCGCGCAGCTCCAGGGCCTGGCTGCCGTAGGTGGCGCGCAGCAGGTCGGGGGTGAGCACGTCGTGGACCGGCCCGAACCCGTACATGTGGCCGTTGAGCAGGCAGGCGGTGTCGCAGGCCAGGTGGGCCAGGGTCAGGTCGTGGGTGCTGATGACGACGGCGGCACCCTGCTGTTTCAGGGCGGCGATCGCGGTCAGCAGCGCGTCCTGGCTGAGGGCGTCGACGCCGTTGAACGGTTCGTCGAGCAGCAGCAGCCTGGGTCGCTGGGCGATGGCGCGGGCGAGCAGGACGCGCTGGCGTTGTCCACCGGAGAGGGTGCCGAACCTGGCCTTGGCCCGGTCGGCGAGGCCGACCTGGTCGAGGGCCTCGGTGGCGATGTGCCGGTCGGTGCGGCCGGGCCGGCGCAGCCAGCCGACGCGGCGGTAGCGGCCCATGAGCACGACCTGCGCGACGGAGATGGGGAACTCCGGGTCGAGGGTGTCGGCCTGCGGGACGTAGGCGACGTCGCGGCGAGCTGCGACCGGCGACCGGTCCAGCACTGTGATGGTGCCGGACGCTACCGGTACCAGACCCAGGACGGCCTTGATGAGGGTGGATTTGCCGGCGCCGTTGGGGCCGATCAGGGCCACGGTCTCGCCGGGCTGCACCTGTGCGTTGACGTCCTGGAGGACGGGGGTGCCGTCGTAGGCGACGGTGGCCCGGTCGATGCGCAACGCGGCGCCGGCGTCAGCCACCGAGGGCCTTCACGATGGTGTCGGTGTTGTGGGTCTCCATCTTGAGGTAGGTGTCGCCGGCGGAGCCTTCCGGGCCGAGGGTGTCGCCGTAGAGGGCGTCCTCGCCGGCGACGACCTTGACGCCGGCCTGCTTGGCGATGGCCTCGGCGGTCTTCGGCGGCAGCGAGCTCTCGGAGAACACCGCCTTCGTGCCGGTCTGCTTGATCTTCGCGACGATGTCGTCGACGTCCTTGGCGGACAGTTCGGCGGAGGTGTCGAAGCTGGGGATGATCGAGCCGACGAACTGCAGCTGGTATCGGTCGATGTAGTAGCCGAACGCGTCGTGGTTGGTGACGAGTTTGCGGTCGCCGGCGGGCAGTTTGGCGATCTTCGCGGCGATGTCGGTGTCGAGCTGGTCGAGCTTGGCGCTGTAGTCGGCGAGATTCTTCGCGAACGTGCCGGCGTCGGCGGGCGCGGCGGCGGTGAACGCCTTCTCGATGCTCTGGACCATCAGCTTGGCGTTACGCGGGTCGTGCCAGATGTGCGGGTCGCCGTGCTCGGCCTCGTCGCCCTCCCCCTTGCGGATCTTGATGCCGGCGCTGGCGTCGACGGTGGTGCCCTTGAACCCGGCGGAGCTGATGGTCGCGTCGAGCCAGCCCTCCAGGCCGACGCCGTTCTTGACGAGGACCTTGGCGGCGCCGATGGCGGTGAGGTCGGCGGGGGTCGGCTCGTAGTCGTGCGGGTCGATGTTGGGCTTGATGATCTGGGTGACGGCGATCCGGTCGCCGCCGATGTTGCGGGCGAAGTCGGCGACCTGGGTGGTGGTCGCCACGACGGCCAGCTTCGCGCCGGCGGCGTTTGCCGGTTGGGCGGTCGCACCGCCGCCGTCGCCGCACGCGGCGAGGCCGGCGGTAAGGCCGGCGAGTGCGGCGGCGACCGCGAGTGATCGCAGCTTCATATCGGTTGCTCCTCGAGTGCACGTCTGATCCGAACGAGCCAGACGGTACTCGTTTTCATTTGCGATAACGAGACGTCGTATCGCAATGTGCGCATTCCAGCGCCACGACAGGCACCGAGGCACCCGTAATGGTTTCCATTCCGCAAGGCGGACGTGGAGTGCGCGGCACCTGTGGCGCCGCAGTGGAACCGGCAGCCGTCAGGCGGCGCAGGCGCGGCAGGTGCCGAAGATCTCCAGCGTGTGGCCGACGTCGGTGAAGCCGTGCTCGGCCGCCATCCGGTCGGCCCAGCGCTCGACGGTGGGGCCCTCGACCTCGACGGTGGCGCCGCAGTGGCGGCAGACCAGGTGGTGGTGATGGCGGCCGCGACCGCACTTGCGGAACAGCTGGTCGCCGCCCGGCAGCCGGGTGACGTCGACCTCACCGGCCTCCTGCAGCAGTTGCAGCGTCCGGTACACGGTGGTGAGGCCGACCTTCGCGCCGCGCTCGACCAGCAGCGCGTGCAGCTGCTGCGGGGTGCGGAAGTCGGTCGTCTCGTCGAGCAGGGCGAGCACCTCGTTGCGCTGCCGGGTGTTCCTGCTCGTGCCGGCCAACATGTCGCTCACTGCGCGCCCCCTCAACCCGGTGCCGGCCGTGCCGACCGGCGGCATCAGCCGGTCGGCACGGCGGCGTCCAGTGTATGCCCGCGGCGGAGGCGGTCATGCGGTGCGCAGGGCCGGGAGCACCTCGGCGCCGAGGCGTTCGATGTTGCGGATCGTGCGTTCGGGTGTGCCGCCGGCCTCGACCATCAGCAGCAGCCGTCGCGCGCCGGTGCCTGCCAGGGTGCCGGCGAGCCGCTGGACGCATCGTCCGGGCGGTCCGACCGGGTGGACGGCCAGCAGGTGCTCGACGTAGTCCGCGACGTTCCTGGTCAGGGTGGTGCCGTCGATGCGGACGTGTTCACCCGCCCTGGCGAGCCAGCCGGGCAGCGTCGCGCGCAGCACCCCCTCGGCCCGCTCGGTGCTGTCCGCGACGTACGCCAAGTGTGCCGACACGTGCGCCGACCCGTGCGCGCCGCCGGCCTGGGCGTGGCGGCGGATGACGTCAGTCTTGCCGGCGTCGGTGTCGTGCATCCCGAGCAGCAGCGGCAGCCCACGAGCGGCGGCGAGGTCGACGGTCGACGGCGACGTGGCCGCGATCCAGACGGGCAGGGCGCGCTCCGGCCGCGGTACCACCGGCACGTCGCGGAACCGGAACCTAGGCCCGTCGCCGCACACGGTCCCGGCACCGGTGAAGGTGGCGAGCAGCAGGTCGACGGCCTCGGCGAACGCGTCCGGGGCGTAGCGGTCCAGCCCGGTGCCGAACACCTCGAGGTCGGCCCACGGGCCGCCGCGGGCGACACCGAGGTCGAACCGGCCGCCGGACACGGCGTCGAGCAGCGCCGCCTCCTCGGCGAGCGCTACCGGGTGCCGGACGGACAGGTTGGCGGCGGCGGTGCCGACCCGCAGTCGGCTCGTCCCGCCGAGGATGAACCCGGCCATGGCGAGGGCCGACGGGCAGGTGCCGTACGTGACGAAGTGGTGCTCGGCGAGCCAGACGCCGTCGAAGCCGGCCCGCTCCGCCGCCTGCGCGTAGGCGACCGCCGTGCGGAGCGTATCACCGTGCCCGACGCCGGGAAACTGTCCGGCCAGCAAGAAGGCGCCGACAACCACCTTCCCGCCGGCCGGGCCCGTTTCAGCAGTCACGCAGTTCCGGCGACTGGTTGAGCAGCTGACCGCGCGGGGACACGAACGCCTGGTAGCGCTCGCCGCCGACCGCGGCGGGGGTGAACGCGGCGACGCGGTGGCAGTTCTGGAATGCCAGCTTCACCTCGAAGTGGCGCTCCAGGCCGCCGCGGATGGCGTCGCTGGCCAGGGCCCGCAGCAGCTGCCCGCGCTCGGCCTCGCTCGGCGGCGGTACCTCGTGGTCGGCGAACTCGCCGCCGGACGCGTGCAGGTCGCCGACGACGCCGCTGATCACGGTCCACGCATACGGCAGCGAGTCCCGCACGCAGGCGACGAACTCGGCGTCGTCGACGGGGCCGACCTCGGCCCGTTCCAGCAGGGCGGTGGGGACGTCGAGTGACATCGGTTGCTCCTCTACGAATCAGCGCGCGGCGACGGTCGCCGGCTGCAGGACGAAGTCCGGGTCGATCTGGGCGGTGAGATCCTCGCCGGCACGGGCGTTGCCCCACGCGACAGCGTTGCGGGTGTGGAACTCAGCGGCTTGCGCCGCGTAGCGACGCCAGTCTTTGACGCAGCCGTCCAGCGCCGCGCGCATGACCCGCAGCGCCTCGGCGTTGCCGGCCTCGAGGTCGCCGATCTGCAGGTGCCGGCCGCGTTCGGCGGCCTTGACGAAGCCGGACCGGCCGATCCAGCACAGCAGGTCGTCGCCGACCTGTTCGCGCAGGAACGTCACGTCGTCGGCGTCGTCGACCTTGTTGCCCACGACCGCGACCCGCACCCCGTGGTCGCGGGCGTAGCCGACGTACTGCCGGTACACGCCGACGCTGCGCACCGTCGGCTCGCACACCAGGAACGTCAGGTCGAACCGGGTGAACAGCCCCGACGCGAACGAGTCCGCGCCCGCGGTCATGTCCACCACCGCGTACTCCCCCGGGCCGTCGAGCATGTGGTTGAGCAGCAGCTCGACCGCACCGACCTTCGAGTGGTAGCAGGCGACGCCGAGGTCGTCGGCGGCGAACGGTCCGGTGACCGCGAGCCGTACCGGGCCTATCCGGTGCACGAGGCCGGCGTAGAGCGGGTTGTGCTCCTCGACCCGGACCAGCCGTGACCCGGCCCCGGGCGGGGTGGTCTTCAGCATCGCCGCCGCTGAAGGGATCCGCGGGTTGTCGCCGCGCAGGTATTCCTTGATCTCGTCCAGCCGGTCCCCGAGGGCGGGCAGCATCGCCGCCTCGTCCGGGTCGGCGCCGAGCGCCACGGCCAGGTGCTGGTTGATGTCGGCGTCGATCGCCAGGAGCGCGGGCGGGGATCCGCCCGTCGAACGGTCTTCGGCAAGGTACCGGGTGAAGAGCGCGGCGAGTGTGGTCTTCCCGCTGCCGCCCTTGCCCACGAACGCAGTCTTCACGTCCTTAGTCGTATCGGTTTTCATTTTCACCGTCAAGCGATTCGCCCGAATTCCACCACCCCGGACGTCACCACACCGACGACGCCAGGTTGTGCCATCTCGATGCTAGACAGCATTCAGCTTCAGCGGTGTGACGTGCATACATTCGCAATGGTGAATGCGCAGGCGGTGTGGCTCAGCCGGTCAGTGTGCCCAGGTCGAGGCTGTGCCAGGTCTCGTGCTGCTGGTCGCCGGTGGACCACCACAGCACGCGCTGGCGGGCAAGGACCTGACGGACGTTCTCGGCGACGGTGACGAGCCGGGCGTTGGTCAGGTCGTAGAGGACGAGCCGCTGCCGGGTGTCGGGTGCCGACCCCGTCATCTGCAGGACCGGTTCGAAGCGGTCCAGCAACGCGACGTCGGCGACGGCCGCGCTGAAGGCGGATCCGCCTACCCTGCGCCGGTCCGAGCCGTCCGATCGGATCATGTCGTAGCGGGTGCTGCCGTCGGTGCCCGTGGTGACGATGGACCGGCACCAGGTGGGGCTGCATCCGATGTACTCCGACGGTGACGCCGGCACGGTGATGCGCCGGCCGGTGTCGAGGTTGCGCACCTCCAGCGGTCCACCCTGACCGGCGCCGGTGCCGGTGCCCTCGGCGCTGTGCAGCCACGGCCACACCAGCAGCTGATAGGCGCCGTCGACCGGCCGGACGGTGGTCGGCCCGCCCGACATGGGCACCGACCGGATCTCGGTGACCGGCTGCTCCGCCGACACCCCGACCGCTGCCCAGTACAGCCGGCCGTCGTGCATGAGGAGGTCGTACTGGGAGTTGAAGAAGACGATCTCGCCGGTGTCAGCCGTCAACGACGCCGTCGGGGCGGCGCCGCGCACGGACGCCCGCCAGATCCGGGTCTCGGCCGGGTCGGCGACCGACTCGCCCCAGAACACCGTGTCACCCGCACCGGTGAAGCCCAGGAAGTTCGGGTACCGGTCCTTCGCAACGCGGTGCAGTTCACGGACGCCGTCGGCGGTGCGCGCGACGACGCGTTGCGCGGCGCCGTCCGGGGTGGGCGCGACGCCGATCGAGGTGGACGCGTCCAGAAACAGCCATGGTGTGTACGGGGCGCCGTCCGGCAGCACGCCCGGCAGGTCGACGACGGTGGCGTTCGGCCATGCCTGCGTCAAGGACGGCGCGGAAGCCGCGGAACCCGCCTGCGGTTGCGGCGCCCGCCGGGGTGGTCCGCTGACCACCAGCCATCCGACGAGCAGCAACGCGACCACCGTTGCGGCGGCACGCACGAGCCCGGTTCGACCGACCGCTTCCACGCGGCAGACGGTACCAACCGATCAGCCCCGCACCGGCTGGCATGCCGTACATCGGACGGTCCCGTGTCGTGCCGGACGACGGTAGCCTCGCCTGGTGACGTTGACGGACCAGCCACCTACCCCGACCCCGCCCGTATCTCGTCGAAGGCCACGTGTCGGGTCGGTCGAGGTGCTCGCCGCCCTGCTCGTCGTCGTGGTGCTGCTGCGCGGGCCGATCACCCGGGCACTGTCCGCGCCGGCGCTGCAGACGTGGATGACCGTCTTCGTGTCGATCATGACCCAGGCGATCCCGTTCCTGGTGTTCGGCGTGGCGCTGTCGGCGATCATCGCGGTGTTCGTCCCGGCGTCGTTCTTCGCCCGCGCACTGCCGAAACACCCCGCCCTGGCGGTGCCTGTGGCCGGCGCCGCCGGAGTGGTGCTGCCCGGCTGCGAGTGCGCGTCGGTGCCGGTCGCCGGTGCGCTGATCCGCCGCGGTGTCGTGCCGGGAGCCGCGTTCGCGTTCCTGCTCGCCTCCCCCGCGATCAACCCGATCGTGCTCGTGTCGACCGCGGTCGCGTTTCCCGGCGAGCCGAAGATGGTCGTCGCCCGCGCGGTGACGTCCCTGATCGTCGCGTGCCTCATGGGTTGGCTGTGGCAGGCGTTCGGCAAGGGCGACTGGCTGCGGATGCCGTCCCGGTCGCACCTGGACGGCCTCGCGAAGTGGCCGGCGTTCTGGGCGTCGGTGCGGCACGACGTGCTGCACGCCGGCGGGTTCCTGGTCGTCGGTGCCGCCGCCGCGGCCGTCGTCGCCGTCGTGGTGCCCAAGTCGTGGCTGCAGCTGCTGTCGACGAACCCGGTCGTGGCGATCCTGGCCCTGAGCCTGCTGGCGTTCATCCTGTCCATCTGCTCGGAGGCCGACGCGTTCGTCGCGGCATCGCTGACCCAGTTCTCGCTGACGGCCAGGCTGGCGTTCCTCGTCGTCGGGCCGATGATCGACCTCAAGCTGTTCGCCATGCAGGCCGGCATCCTCGGCCGCGGCTTCGCCCTGCGGTTCGCACCGGCGACGTTCGTCATGGCGGTCACCGTCTCAGCGATCGTAGGAACGGTGATCTGGTGAACCGTCAGGCCCAGGCAGTCATCCTGCTGCTCCTCGGCGGCGCGGTGCTGCGCGCCAGCGTGACCGACCAGTACCTCAACTACGTCAAGCCGGGTCTGCGCGGCTTCCTCATCGCCGCGGCCGTCCTGCTGCTGCTCACCGGCGCCGCCGCGCTCTGGCAGGGCATGCGAACCGGCAGCCCGGCCCCCGACGGACATGACCATGACCACGACCATGAACATGGGCACGCCGACGACGAGGACGGCCATGGCCATCACAGTCCCCGGGTCGCGTGGCTGCTGCTCCTGCCCGCGCTCGGGCTGCTGCTGGTCGCACCGCCGGCGCTGGGTTCCTACGCGGCGGGCCGGACCGGGACCGCGCTGACCGCCCCGTCGGACTTCGCACCGCTGCCCGCCGGGGATCCGGTGCGCATCGGCCTGCTCGACTACGCCTCACGCGCCATCTTCGACCAGGGCCGCTCGCTCGGTGACCGGCGGGTCCAGCTCACCGGGTTCGTCATGCCCGGCCCGGACGGCACCACGATCCTCACCCGGATGATCGTCAGCTGCTGCGCCGCCGACGCGCGGCCGATCAAGGTCGCCCTCGGCGGCGACCTGCCCCCGGGCATCGCCGGCGACCCGAACGAGGAGCAGTGGTTCGAGGTCGTCGGCGTGTACGACGCCCGCACCGTGAAAGACCCGGTCAACGCCGAGAGCATCCCCTACCTGCGCGTCGTCGAAGCCAAGGCGGTCGCCACCCCCGCGGAGCAGTACGAGTCCTGACATCGCGGCGGCGGTTCAGGGTGTCAGGGTGCGCAGGTCGACAGCGTGCCACTCGGCCGCGTCCTGCTCCCCGGTCGACCACCACAGCATCCCCTGCCGCGTCACCGCCGACCCCACACCGACGGCGATGAGGGTGAACGTGCGGGAGTCGATGCCGTACAGCAGCAGACGGGCCGTGCCGCCGCCACGGTCGGCGACGACCTCGAACCGGTCCAGCGGCGCGACCTCGGTCGTCGCCGGCAGCACGGTGGCGGCACCGACCTGCCGGCGTTGCGACCCGTCAGGCTGCATGAGCTCGAACCGTGCCACGTCGGCGCCCAACGCGGTCGTCGTGCGGCACCACACCGGTGTGCACGTCACCCGTTCCGCGGCGGAGCTCGGCACCGCGACCCGCCGGCCGGTGGCGGCGTTCACCAGCACCACCGCGGCGGTGCCGCGCCCTCTGCTGGTCAGCCACGGCCAGCCCGTCAGGAGCAGGTCGCCGTCGAGCGTCACGATGTCGACCTTCCCGCCGGCAACCGGCACGGACCGCAGTTCGGTCATCGCGGTGTCACCGCCCTCCCGACGGGCAACCCAGTGCACGGCACCGTCCGCGACGACCAGATCGTCCTGCCGGTCGTAGAACTGCCCGGCGCCGGCGTCCGCGGTCACCATTGCCGCCGGCGCGCCACCGGTCACCGGCGCCCGCCAGATCGACGACGCGGTCCCCTCGGCGGACTGCACCACCTCGACCCAGTACAGGTGCCCCCGGTCCGCGGTGAGGCCGAAGAACTGCGGCCTCACCGATGCCGGCACCTGGCGCAGTACCCGCTCCGCACCCAGTTCACCGCGGAGCACCAGCCGTTCGGCGAGGCGGTCGGGTGTCGGTGCCGTACCGATGGAGACAGCGACGTCGAGGTACAGCGCCGGCACGTACGACATGCCGTCCGCGAGGCGGCCGACCGTCGTCGACGTCCGCGCGGCCGGCCACCGGCTGCTCAACGGAGGCGGTCCCGCGTCCGGCGCAGCATCCGGACCGGTCCGCCGGTCGCGGTCACCGCCGGCCACGACCAGCACGCCGGCACACGCCACCGCCACGACGAGCGCCGACACCTGCCTCCAGCCACGGGTCACAGTTGGCGAAGATACCGCGCGCCGGCGCGTCAGCCGGCGGCCGGCCGGCAGTCCGCGCAGGTGCCGAACAGCTCCAGGGTGTGGTTGACCTCGGCGTACCCGTGCGCCGCCGCGACCTGCCGCGCCCACGCCTCCACCGCCGGCCCGGTCACCTCGACGGTCCGGGCGCAGTGCCGGCAGGTCAGGTGATGGTGGTGGTGATCGTCGCGGCAGCGCCGGTAGTGCTGCTCGCCGGTGCCCAGCCGGAGCGTGTCGACCTCACCGGCCTCGGCGAGCGCCTGCACGGTGCGGTAGACGGTGGTGAGCCCGATCGTCGAACCCCGTTCCCGCAGCCGGGTGTGCACCTGCTTGGCGCTGATGAACTCGTCGGTCGCGGCGAGCAGGTCGAGCACCTCCCGGCGTTGCCGGGTGCGGTGATGACGCCGCTCGGGCGGTCCCACCATGGATCGCCGGCCCATCGGTCCGCCGGCGGGCGGGGACGTCACGTGAAGCTCCCGGGGCGGTCGGCGCGGGCCACCGGTCCATTTGGTTTCACCGTGGTACTCCTTCTCCGGTGACCGGCTTGATCGGGTCGGATCGGGTGCTGTCCCGGTGGCGCAGCCGGGCCCGGGCCAGCACGCCGTGCCGGGGTGCCAGCAGCCAGCAGACGACGAAGACACCGGTCAGCACGAGCACGATGAGGCCGCCGGCGGCAAGGTCGAGGTGGTAGGACAGGTACAGGCCGGTGACCGCGCCGAGCGAGCCGATCGCGGGTGCGGTGAGCATCATCGTCAACAGGCGGTCGGTGAGCAGCCGGGCACACGCCGCCGGGGTGACCAGCAGCGCGAGGACGAGGATGTTGCCGACCGCCTGCAGGGAGATGACGATAGCCAGGGCGACCATCGCGTACAGGGCGACGTCCAGGACGGCGACCGGCAGGCCGTTGGCGCGGGCGGTCTCCCGGTCGAGGGTGACGGTGACGAGCCGGCCGTGCAGGACCGCGGCGGCGGCGAGCAGCGTGGTGCCGGTACCGGCGACGGTGAGCACGTCGCGGTCGCTGATGCCGAGGATCTGCCCGAACAGGAACGATTCGAGGGAGCCACTGTAGCCGGGTGCGCTGCTGAGGATGACGATGCCGAGGCCGAACGCGGCGGCGAAGAACACCCCGATGACGGTGTCCTCCTTGAGCCGCCGGTTCTGCGCGACGGCGGCGATGGCGAGGGCGGTGCCGATGCCCGCGGCGGCGCCACCGATGACGAGGTCGGCCTTGAGGACGAACGCGACGGCGATGCCGGGGAAGACGGCGTGGGAGACGGCGTCGCCGATGAACGCCATCCCGCGCAGCACGACGTGGCTGCCGACGACGCCGCAGACGATCCCGGACATGGCGGCGACGAGCAGGGCGCGCTGCATGAACGCGTGGTCCCACGGCTCGACGATGAGGTCGACGACGTTCACGAGGCGGCTCCGGTGACGCCGAACGCCCGCAGCCACACAGCCGGGTCGCGGAGTTCGTCGGGGGCGGCGTCGGCGATGACGGTGCGGTTGAGCAGGCAGATCCGGTCGCAGAGCCGGTTGGCGGCGGTGTGGTCGTGGGTGGTGACCAGCAGCGCGGTGCCGTCGCCGGCGAGGCGGCGCAGCAGGTCGGTGAGCACGGTCTGGGTGGGCTGGTCGAGGCCGGTGAACGGTTCGTCGAGCAGCAGCAGCGCCGGTTGCAGGACGAGGGCCCGGGCGACGAGGACCCGCTGGCGTTGCCCGCCGGAGAGTTCGCCGACGGGCCGGTGCCGCAGCTCGGTCATGCCGACCCGGTCGAGGGCAGCGCGGGCGGCGGTGGTGTGTTCGCGGGGCGGGCGGCGCAGCCACCGGGTGCGGTGGGCGAGGCCGGTACGGACGGCCTGTTCGACGGTGATCGGGAAGTCCCACGCGAACTCGTGGCGTTGCGGGACGTAGCCGATGCTGCCGCGGGCCCGTTCCGCCGGTTGCCCGGCGACGGTGACGGTGCCGGCGTGCCGGTCGAGCAGGCCCAGGATCACCCGCAGCAGCGTGGTCTTCCCGGCGCCGTTGGGTCCGATCAGCGCGACGATCTCACCGGCGTGCACGGCCAGGTCGACGTCGGTGAGCACGTCACGGCCGGCCAGGCGGGCCGCGACGCCCCGGACGAGCAGGGCGGTGTCGGTCATGGCTCGCTCCTGCGGATCCGGCGGCGCACGATCCAGACCGTCAGCAGGGCGAGCAGCACCCCGGATCCGATGGCCGGCCACAGCCACGCCCGGTCCGGGCCGGAGCTGTGGGTTCCTTCGGCGGTTGCCGGCCCGGTGCTGGCGTTCGTCGCGGGTGAGGGCGCCGGCGGGAAGACCGCTGCCGGGTCTCCGGGGCCGACGTGGACGCGGAGGGTGCCGCGACCGCTGAGTCGTTCCCCGGCCTTGCTGGCGGCGGTCATCTCCACGTCGATGCGGTATGCGCCGGGTGCGGTGAACACCCAGTTGCCGTGCACGTGGGTGTCGGCCTCCACGCCGCTGTCCTGGGGCATCGGCTTGCCGCTGTCGAAGACGACCTGCGGCGCGCCGAAGTTGCCGTTGAGGAACAGCGCGAACCGTCCGGGACCGGTGACCTGATGGACCCGCCAGGTCATCTCCCGCTGGATCGTCGTGGCGACGGTCGGGTCCTGGGTGCTCCAGCCGAGCCAGACCGCGTCCGGGCGTTGCACCTGCGGCAGGATCCACACGTCGCTGCCGGCGGTGCCGAGGAACGCGAACTCGGCGGTGGCGGGGACCTGGGCGCGGGTGGCGTCCGCGGCGTGCACGACGATCTCGTCGAGGCCCCGCCAGGCCGGTGGGCGCACGGTGTCGTCGCGGACCTGGATCCGCCAGGCGCCGTCCACAAGGCGCGGGCCGAGGTCGGCGTGGCCCGCGGCGAGGATCACCGCACCGCCGGCCGGCGTCGGCGCGGCCACCGCTGGACCGGACGTCCCGGCAAGCAGGCTCAGCACGGCAACGGTCCTCAGCACGGCGCGGGCCGCCGTCATCGTGTGCCGCCGAGGCAGGACGCCAGCTCGTCGGCGTTGTGCCGCATCATCGTCACGTAGTGCCTGGCCTGTTCGTCGAACGAGTCCCCGTAGAGCTTGCATATGCGGATGCCTTGGTCCTTCGCGATCTGGGTGAGCACGCTTGCCCGTTTGGAGAGGTTGGGTTCCATGAACACAGCCGGCACCCGCAGGTTGGTGATCGTCTCGGTGAGCTTGCGGACCTGCGCGGCGCTGGGTTCCTGCGCGGGATTCGGTACGACGAACCCGGCGACGGTCAGCCCGTAGGCCTTGGCGAGGTAGCCGAACCCGTCGTGGGTGGTGACCAGCTGGCGCCGGTCTGCGGGAATGCCGGCGATGCGGGCGCGGACGTCGTGGTCGAGCCGGTCGAGCTCGGCGAGGTAGTCAGTGCTGCGCCGCCGGTAGCCGTCCCTGCCGGCCGGGTCGCGGGTGACGAGGGTGTCGCGGATGATCTGCACGTACGCCTTGGCGTTGGCGACGTTCTGCCACAGGTGCGGGTCGATCTCGCCGTGCACGTGCTTGCCGAGGACCGCCTGCGGCAGCTGGTGGATGCTCTGCCCGGCCGGGCCGAGGAACGCGAACCGCGGGTCGGCCGGCACGGTGTCCAGGGCCCGGTTCGGTACGTCGATGACCACGTCCGCGGCGGGTACGGCCCGCTGGGTGCCGGGCGTCGCGGCGTCGGTCCAGGCGTAGAGCTCGCCGCGGTCGAGGTCGACGGCGACGTCGGTGTGGCCGCGGTCCAGCACGGTCGCCGGGCCCGCCACGGTGTGCGCGTCGACGCCGACGGCGAACGCGAAGGTCCCGGTCGCCACGGGTTGTGCCGCACCGTCCAGATTGGACAGTGTGGCGGACAGGGTCAGCCGGTAGACGCCCGGCTTGCTGAACGCCCAGTTGACGTGGGTGTGCGCGTCCGGGGGCAGGAGCGTGGTGTCGGCGGTGGACAGCCCGTCGGCGGAGTCGACGTAGACCTCCGGCTGGCCGAGGGCGTGGGTGAGGTAGACCGCGAGCTGCCCCGGCCCGTCCAGGCGGGTCGCGGTCAGCCGGATCTCCGACGCCCGGGTCGCGCCTCGGGCGGCGCCGCTGCCGCGCACGGCGAGACCGACCCAGGGCACGTCGAGGGCGATGTTCTCCACGAGGGGGATCACCTGCGCGCCGTACGCCTCCGCGGACTCGGCGAGGGAGACGTTCGGTGCGTCCTTCGGCGCGTTGGCGTCGATCGCCTTGATCAGGGCGTGTTCCTCGAGGAGCAGGTGGTTGGTGAACGTCACGTCCGCTTTCGCGATCGTTTTCGCGTCGCTGGGGGTCGGCTCGTACGAGTGCGGGTCGCCGCCGGGCGGCACCACCGAGTC
Source organism: Dactylosporangium siamense (assembly GCF_016862795.1). Lineage (GTDB taxonomy): Bacteria > Actinomycetota > Actinomycetes > Mycobacteriales > Micromonosporaceae > Dactylosporangium > Dactylosporangium siamense. Next base: position 89,908 of record NZ_BONQ01000047.1, read on the forward strand.
GACGGTGACCCGGTCGCCGCCGACGGCCCGCACAAGGTCGGCGAGGATCTCCGTGGTCGCGACGACCCTGACAACGCCGTCGCCGGTCGGGGCGGCACCGCAACCGGCGAGCGCGGCCAACACCGTCAGGGCGGCGATGACGCGTCCGGGTTTCACGTCGTCCTCCGGCGCCGGTACGTCACCGCGACCAGCACCCCACCGGCGGCGATCATGGCGGCCCCGGTGGCGATCAGCGGCGCGAGCGCCGTTCCGGTGCGGGGCAGCCGCCCGTCGGTGCAGCCGGTGCTCGTCGTGCGGGGCAGCAGCGAGCGTGGGTCGGTGCCGCCGACGGCGAACGTCACCACGGAGGTCGTGGTCACGCCGGCGAGGGTGTGGCTGAACGACAGCCGGTACGCGCCGGGCTTCGTGAACGCCCAGTTGCCGTGCGCGTGGGTGCCCAGCGGCACGTCGAGACCGTCGGGCAGGCCGTCCTTGCTGTTGAACACGATCTTCGGCTGGCCGAACGCGTCGTACTCGAACACCGCGACCGTGCCGGGGCCGTCGACGCCGGTGAGCTTCCAGGTGACCGGGCCGCCGCTCTGCCCGGCCTCCTCGGTGTTCCAGCCGAGCCAGGGCACGCCCGGCTTCTGGGTCTGCGGCACCTGCCAGACGGTGGCGCCCTGACCGCCGAGGAAGTCGAACGGTCCCACCGGTACCGTCGATGTCGCGGCGTCACCGAGGTGGAACACGACGTCCGCGGGGGCGCGCCAGACGGGTGCGCCGCCGCCGGTGCCGTCCTTGATGCGGGTGACCAGCCTGCCGCCCTCCATGCGGGCCGCGAGGTCGGCGTGTCCGGCGGAGATGACGACCCCGCTGGTGCGAGTGGTCGGCGCGCACGAGGAGGTTCGCGGCGCGGCGGCGCTCGTCGCCGGCCGGGTGGTCGTCGCTTCCGGCGAGGCCGTGCGCGACGGCGTCGGGCTGGAACTCGGTGCTGCGCTGGAACTCGGTGCTGCGCTGGAACTCGGCGACGAGCTGGGCGGCGCGGACGCCGTGCCGCCGATGACTCGGTGGGCGGCGGCCGGGGCGGCCGACGGCGTGAAGTCCGTGGTGTAGGTGGGGACGAACCGGGCCGACAGCTGGTGCTCGCCGGCGGTGAGGCCGGTGACGGTGAACGCGGCGGCACCTGCGGCGACCGGCTCGCTGCCCAGGACCGTGTCTCCGTCGAGGAACTCGACCCAGCCGGCCGCGCCGTCGGGTGCGACCGTCGCGGTGAGGGCGATCGGGGTGCCCGCTGCCGAGGTGGCCGGCGGGGGCGCCAGGATGGTCGACGTCGTCGCGGCCGGGATGTCGGCTGTTGACGTGCCGCCGACGTACCAGGTGAGCTCGACCGGGCCGGAGCTGACCGGCGTACCGCCGGGCGGTGTCGCGGTGACCTCGAACGTCAGCGTGTACCGGCCGAGGGCGGTGAACACCCAGTTCGCGTGGGCGTGCGTCATCGCCGGCCACTCGCGGCCGCGGTACGCGGGGTCCGTCGAGCTGAAGTAGCGCAGCGGCTCCCCCACCGGACCGGATGCGAACACCTCGACCCGGCCCGGGCCACGCACCTCGCGGAGCTGGAAGCCGACGTCGGTGCCGGGCGTGACGCCTTCGGTGGACCAGCCGGGCCAGACGAGGGCGTAATCCTGGATCTCCGGAGCCATCCACATCGGCTCGCCCGGAGCGCCGAGGAACGCGTAGTCCGGCAGGTCCGGCACGGCGAGGCGTGAGGTGTCGGTGTCGAACAGCTGCACCAGCACGTCGGCGGGGTCGGCGAAGGTGGCCTCGTCGCCGTTGCCGATCCGGGTGCGGACGCCGAGGTGGCCGTCGGCGTAGTCGACGAACAGCAGGTCGGTGTGCACGTCGTTGAGCACGGTCCGCGCGCGGCTGGGCGGGGCGGGCACCCCGGGTGCCGCGCTCACCGGTACCGCCGCTGTGCCCAGCAGCGCCACCAGGACGCCGGCCGCGGCGAGCGCGCCGCCGAGACTTCGGCGGCGCGCCGGTGTTGGCATCGACGGTTTGGCAGAGTTCCACACGGAAACGATTTTCACTTTCATTAGCCGATCTGTCCAGTGGGGTGCCGTTGCGAAGCGGCCCGCCCGGCCCGGGGGAACGGCCGGGCGGGCCGGTCCGGTCAGCCCACCTGGAACGTGTAGGTGACGTTGCCCGAGGTGGCGCCGGCGCCGTTCTGCGCGGTCGCCTTGAACGTGAGCGTGTAGGTGCCGAGCTGCGAGAACGCCCAGTTGCCATGGGCGTGCGAGCCGGCCGCGATGCCACCGGGCCACACCGTCACCGGGCAGCCGGCGGCGGCGTTGGTGTTGAGCCGGAAGGTCGGCGCGGCCGGGAACCCGGCGGTGGTGTACAGCGCGAACCGCCCACCGGCCGGTGCGGTCCAGCTCACCAGTTCGAGCTTCACCGGGCCCTGCGCGGCCGGCACGTCCTCGGCGTTCCAGCCCGTGTAGAGCAGGTTCACGTTCTGCGTCTGCGGCGCGACGTACACCGTCGAGCCGGCCGCGCCGAGGCACGACCAGGCGGTGCCGGACGGCACGGTGATCGCCGAGGACGACAGCAGCCGCAGGGTCGTGCCGGACGGGGCCAGGTCGTCGTTGACCGGGCTGTAGGTCTTGATGTCGAGGCTCAGCACGCCGTTGGCGTAGTCGATGTCGAGCCCGTCGATGTGCCCGGACTGGATGGTGGCGGCGGCCGCGGGCATCGCGGTCAGGCCCAGCAGCACCACGGCGGACGCGGCAACAGCGGCAAACCGGCGGAACAGGTTCATGGACTTCCTTCTCGATCGATGGACGGGAATCACGCGCAGACGACGAACTTCAGCCACACGGGGTCGGAGGTGACCGTCGCTCCGGTGGCGGCGAGCTTCGCGGTGACGTCGACCTTGATCCGGTACGTGCCGGGCCGCTCGAACGCCCAGTTGTAGTGCGCGTGGGTCGCCACCGGCAGCGTCACCGTGTCGGGCAGGCCGTTCTCGCTGTCCACCGCGACCAGCGGCGCGCCGGCCGGGTCAGTGGCGAACAGGCTGAACCCGTCCGGGCCGAGGACCTGCCGGAACCGGATCCGGACGCTGTCGCCGGTGAACACGCCCGGCTCCAGTTCCTCGGTGGCCAGCCCCGCCCATAGCAGCGCCGGGTCCTGCACCTCGGGCAGCACGTACACGGTCGAGCCCGGCGCGCCGAGGAACGCGTACGCCGGATCGGCCGGCACCGTCACCGCCGCCTGCGACGGCACCTTGAACACCACGGACGCCGGGTCGCGCTCGACGCCCGGATCGACCGTCTCGTCATGCACCGAGACCTCGAACCCTCCGTCCTCGAAGGCCACATCCACGGCGTCGACGTGGCCCTGCGACAGCACGACACCGGCCGCCTGCGCCGGGGTGCCGACGGCCAGCACCGCGACCGTCAACGCCGCCGCGGCGGCGCCCAGCAAGGGAACACGAACCCGCATATCGATCCTCCTCACCTCCCCGCCCTGGGGAGTGTTATCCGTAACGATAATCATTTTCAATAAGACGTCAAGACCCGGGCCGCGTCGAAGGCGCCTTGGAACCCTGCCCCGCTACGCAGCGACGGCGGCTCGCTGGAAGCGGGGATGGGTGAACAGGAAGGCGAAGACGAAGGTCAGGCCGGTCACCTGGGTCTACTACCGCGCCCAGCCCGGCATCATGCGCCAGCTCGCCGCCCTGCTCGCCGTGGACGCCATCGGCTGATCCCGCGCCCGTTCAGTCGTGCGCGCGCATTGCCGGCCAACGGGCGCGCAGGGCACCGTTGCGGCGCAGCGCGCGCCACGTGACGGGGATGCCCACGGCGCGTCCACCAGCCCAGCAGCGCCGAACCGAACGCGACCGTCGCGATCAGGAACAGGTTCCAGTCGTGTCGCCAGCGCAGCGCGGCCATGACTGCGAGCGGGCACCGCCGAGGCCGGATCGAGCTTCGGCGGCACCGCCGAGCAGTGGCGTGCCAGCCGGGAGATGATCGTCGACGGCATCGACCGGGACGACACCTTCCTCGACGTTAGATGCGCCAACGGCCTGCTCATGGAGTCGGTGCACCGGTGGTCCGCCGAACGCGGCCGTCACGTCGAGCCCTACGGCATCGACCTCGGCCTACGGCTCGTCGCCGCCGCACGAAGCCGCCTCCCGGACTGGGCCGACCGCCTCGCCGACCTGCTCCACCATGCCCTGACCGCCTTGGTCGAACCGCGTCAGCACACACTGACAACCACTGACCGACAGAGGCCGTCCGCGCCATCCGGCCACGACTGCACGTCAGGAACCGGACACGGTCAGCATGCCAACGGCAGACGGTCTGGAGGAACTCGCGCGATCAAATGCCCTGGCGGCGGACGCTGCTGCTCATTAGCGTTTTCGGTCATGAGCAGGTTGGTGTTCGACGAGCCGAAGACGCCTCGTGTACAGCCGCTTGACGGAACAGAGCCGACGAGCAACTGGTTCCGGGCGTCGACGCGCCTAGAGGCCGTTGATGGTCGGCGCATCGTCAACGACCTGTATTCGCGGTTTCCTGATGACGACGGCCGCATGCGAGCGGATCTGCACAGCAGCGACGACCGGCGCATGCTCGGCGCGCTGGATGAACTCTTCGTTCATGACCAGCTGATCCGCCGATACCGGGTCACCTACGAGGAAGGTGAAGGCACCCGACCTGACTTCCGCGTCTACACCGGCGCGGCCTATGTCGGAGCGGTAGAGGTCGCCACGCTGTTCCTACGCGATGACTGGGCAGCGGAGGAACGTCGCAACGCGGACCTGAAGCGGCAACTCAACCAGCAGCTGCCGCTCACCACCCATTCGGTGGAATTCGAGATCTTCCGTTGGGACGCCACACCACGGTTGCAGCCGATGGTGAAGTGGATCGAGCGCACGCTCAGCGAGCTGCGTGCCGACCCGGAAGCGCTGCAGCGGGACGAGTTCGGCTGTCCGGAGAAGGTCTACATCAACCCGGCCGTGGAGATCGTTTTCCGGTTCATCGAACTGCCGGAGTCGTATGTAGTCGGTGCAGACGATCGCGCAGTGCTGGGCGGCGGCTCGATCGGCGGTTGCGTCGACTCTGCCGAGCGGTTGCGGCAGCGGCTCGACGACAAGGCGGTCAAGTACGACCTACGCGACATGCCTTTCGCAATCGTCGTTGGTGTACGCGACGGGATGTGCGATGTGGGCGATGTCCATCAAGCCCTGACTGGGACATCCGCTGTCGTGATCGCCACCGGTCAGGGTGTTCGCAAAGGCGACGGCTTCTTTGGGCACGGTGCGCACCGGCGGGCCGGCAAGCACCAGCGAGTGTCTGCTGTCTTCTCGCTCCATGACTGGTTTCCGGGCGGCCCGTACGAATCTCAGCTGGTCAGGTTCGACAACCCGTTCGCCGCAGTTCCGTTCCCCGATGATGCCCTGCCGTGTGGCGGACGGTGGGGCGTGATTGAACGAGAAGCAGCGCAGCTTCGCGCGGGTTGGCTCATCCGGCCAGCAGCGAGCACACGCAGGTAGGGCTCGACCGTACCCGCGTCGGTGACGGCAGTCGGGTCCTGCATCGGGCGCTCTCGCCGCAGGGCCGAGGCATGCCAGACGCCGCCCCAAGCTCATGTGCGGCCTGGTCCAAGATCAGCACAGTCTACCCCGGCGGCGGGCGCCGACGCCTCGACCTCTCAACCGATGGAGTGCCTACAAAATGACCTGGTTCACTTGACTCCCGCCACGTACTACAGGAAGGCATCGTGAGCGAGCCACAGGTTGATGCTCCTTCCGTTCCGGCAGACGACGACGCGCCGGCTGCCGGTCGCATCGCGCCATACACCTACGATCCGGACCGCCTGCCCGCGCTTGCAAAGTTCGTCGACGCGATCTGCGATGGCGCTACCGATCCGCACGACGCCGCGCTACGAGTCGACGAACTCTCGCCGCAGATCGATCCTCCGGCGAGCCGTTCGGAGAAGATGGCGCTGTTCCATACGTTCATGTACCTGCTGGAGGTGACGACACCGGACCAGGCCCGAGTCGACGCGCGGCTGGAGCCGCTGGACGGACCGTCGCTGCTGCCGGTGGCATTGCGGGACGCGACGGAAGCGATGCGCACGCTGTGGCTCGGGCTGACCGACCACGTCCAGCACCCCATGGCACGTGCACGATGCTGGGACATCGTCTTCACCCTCACCCTGATGCGCAACCGTCGCGCCTCCGCCGAGCAAGCGATCGACGCGTACCTCGAAGCATCCAAGCCACCTATAACACTCCGCCACCGAGGCGACGGACTCGTACGAGCATGGGTCCTCGCCCGCCGGGTCAGCCTGAACGACGCCACGACCTCCAACGCGATCCACGAGGCCATGAAGACGCTGGCTGCGGAGAGCGTCGACCAAGGCGATCCGTATCCCGCCATGACAGTCCTCGCGGCTTTGATCAGCCCTGGGCGTACGCGGTCGGAACCAGTCGACCCTGCGGTGGATACCTTGCTGGACCGGGCACTTCTTGCGTACTCGCAGGTCCACATCATCAGCGGATTCGCCACCCTCATCCGGCGACGCGCCGGCGATGGCAGCGAGCGGGCCGAACAGGCGAGCAGGCACGAGGTGAACGCGATGATCGCCGAGGCCGTCGCAGCGACCGATGCGATGGTCATCAGGAATCGGTACAGCGAGGCCGCAGCGGCCGCCCATACGTACGGCTTGGCCGATCTGGAGAAGAGGGCGGTCGCAGGCTTGCAGTCTGCGCCCAGGGTCACCTGGACCATCTCCGAGTACCAGGTCACAACGCCATCCCGATTCTTCCATGTCTACCTGCCCGGCTTCTCGCAGGCGTCCGAGTGGCGGCAAGCGCTTGCGATCTGGCTCCACTCGACGGCACCCAGCGGCAGCTTCACCGCCAACGAACGCGCAGCCAACCGAAACCTTCAGGCGTCGGTGATGACCCGCCTCGCCTCCATGGTGATCTTCCGCGACGGCGACCTTCCGGCCCGAGCGCTGGGCGGCGACGCAGATCGCCTGGAGCACGCGCTCGTGCAGGTCGAACAACAGACAATGGAGATGCGCGGCCGTTTCCTGGCCCGAGCGCTGGTTCAACTTCAACAACGGTTCGGGATACCGTCCCGGGCCGACCTCAAGGCTTTCCTGCTCCAATCAGGAGCCGCGCCGGATCTGGCTCAGGCATTGGCCACGGCATTCCAGCTGTACTGGGTCGAAGAATACGATGCATGCTGCCACCTCATCGTGCCGAAGATCGAAGCCGCCACGCGAGCGCTCCTACTCGAACTCAACGAACCTATGTATCGGGCCGCCGTCGGCGATTCGGTTGGCCAGTTTCCCGGCCTCGGAAGTTTGTTGCCGCTGCTGGTTGAGAACGACTTCGACCCCGACTGGGAACGCTTCCTACGCACCTTGCTGCTCAACTACGGCACCAACCTCCGGAACCTTATTGCACACGGCTACGCCGACAATGTTGGGCCCGTCGACGCCGCGCTGGCATTGCGCGCCGCCGCGGTCCTGGTGCTCGTCACCAACGGCAACGCAGCAGGTCGAGACGCCGCACAGGTACGAGAGACCTTGAGAGAACCCACCGGCGGCGGGATGGATGGTGGCGCCGTTGCGTTGCGGCCCTGCACATCGTCAGGCGCGACCACTGAATACCCTCGCGCCACCTGAACGCCCGCTCGTAACTCAAGCCAACACCTCGACATGGCAGAGCAAGCCGGCCGCCAACGAGCACGACGGGGCGATGCCTGTACCGTTGTCAACCAGCTTTCGACCAACTACAACGGCAACGGCCGAGATCCGCCGAGGACTTGAAGGAACGAAACCGTGTCGATAGCATAAACGCATGAATCCCTGTTTCGGGCAGGGATGCTATGGGTGGGGGTTCAAGTCCCCCCTTCGACACGTTAACCCCCGCGCGGACATTCCGCGCAGGGGTTTCAATTCGGAAACTCCGCCTGAATCAGGCATCCCGTCTCGCTGCACGACACCACGAGCTGGTGCTCACGGAGATAGCGAGCGAGCATCCAGACTGGTTGCTCTTCCAGGGCATTGCCCTCCTCGCGCAGCAGCGACCGAAGCACCACGATCATCCGATCCTCACGGACGTAGAGGTTCCGCATCCGGGCGGCGCCGCGTGGCCGCGCACTGGAATGACCGTGCTGACAGCGGTACGCCGGGCGCCCATGCGACCAGCAGGAATCCATCCGGCGATGGCACAGCCCGCAGCGCAGCAGGCCGACCAGCTGATATCTCCGGACACCGCCACACGCGGGAGCGGGCAGCGCGGTGATCTCCTGCGCCGCGATGAAGTCGACCTCGGACACCAGCGCCGGATGGGCCAGCTGCTTCGACATCACCCATTCGCCCGTCTGGGCCCACCGCTGCGTCTTGAACGGTCCCGGCAGATGCGCCGGCGTGTGATGTGCGGGCTGCCGGTTCCAGACCTGCCGCCCGGTGTACTTCACGTTCGCCAGAATCGCCCGCACCGTCGTCAAGGCCCACCCATCCCCAGCCCGGTGACGGTTGCGGCCTGGATCGGCCTGCGACGGGCACGGCACCCCGTCCGCGTTCAGCATCGCAGCGATCCGCGACACGCTACGGCCTCGCAGCCGCTCGGCGAAGATCCGCCGCACCGTCGGCGCCGTCGCCGGGTCGACGTCGTACTGCTGCAGCCGCCGGCCCCACTTCGCGTGCATCGGGTTCGGATGCGGGCCCGCGTCCACGAGCCGGTACCCGTACAACGGACGGCCGCCGAGGAACCGGCCCTCGTCACGGATCTGCGCCCGCATCGCTGCCAGGGCACGCGAACGAGCTCGCAACACCTCCCGCTTCGACTGCGCCCCGTGCAGCATCAGCAATGCTCGGTGCGCTGGTTCAGCCGGGTCGATTGGGCCGTGCGCCTCCGGTAGCCACAGCTGCACGCCGTGATGTTGCAGGAACGGCAAGAACGACAACACCTGATCGCCATAGAACGCCCGCTCGTACTCCCCCACCACCACCGCATCGAAGCTTCGATCCGGGTCAGCGATCGCCGCCAGCAGCAACGCCGCCTGCGGCCGATCCCGCCACGGCAACCGCCGACTCCGATCAGCATCGAAGAACTCAGCCACGATCCGGCCATGACCGTCGACGAGATCTTCTGCGACATCCCGCTGCCAGCGCTGCGACGATTCCCGCTCCTGGAAGTCGGCCGTGGAAACCCGACCGTAGAACGCGAAACGCAACACCCCGAGCTCATCAGGCCGTCGCCGACGCGACCGCCCCACCGGCCGCGACTGACTCACCCAGTGGGTCAATAGGTCGGACTCGCTGCGCAATGCAAGATCGGCCATCGGCCGCTCCGATCGACGGGCAAAGATGCTGCACGACCGATTCAGAACCCACCAGCGCACGCCATGACGCACAGACAGTCCGAGCAATCAGCCTGTCACCCATTGGGCTGACCTACAGGCCTCTATATGCGCATTTGAAAGCCGCCTGCGCTACCGGTTCGAGGCCAACGCTAGCTGGCAGAGCGTGCCGCAGCTCGAAGGTCGGCAATTGCGCTGCCGTTGGCGTGGCGGCGACCGGCATCCTCCGGGCACTCGCCTGGACCGATGGGACGGCGCGGCATCGCACCGATCTCGTCCAGTGGGTTGATCGGGGAGGAGCTCCGTACCTACTACACTCACGGACCTGGTCACTGACAGTGTGTCTCCGTCAAGAAGGGTGCTCTGCTGATGCAGGAGGGTCGTTGGACGACGGTCACCCCCTCGCAGTTCACCCATGAACGGGAGGCGCTGGCCCACGTCCAGCAGCTCCTGCCGGACGCGGAACCGTACCGGGCCTGGTCGAACTTCACGTTCACGGCCGACACCGGGCACGTGTACGAGGTCGATCTTCTCGTTGCCGCGCCGAGCGGGCTCTACCTGATCGAGATCAAGAGTCTCCGTGGCCGGTTGACCAACAGCGGCTCCAACTGGCTGCTCGGTGGTGGTGAGGGCACCCGCACGTTCGACAACCCGCTGCACCTCGCCGACGCCAAAGCCAAGCGCCTGCGCTCGCTGCTGGACAAGGCCGCCGGCAACAACGTCAAGGTGCCGTTCATCCAGGCCGCGGTGTTCCTGTCCGTGCCGAGCCTACAGATCGCCCTGTCCGACAACCAACTGCATTGGGTCTACGGACCAGAGGGGCCGACCCAGCACCAACTGCCACATATCGGCTCCGACCTGCTGCTGCGTCCACCGATGGACGAGTACCGGCGCGTCACGCCAACCACTTCAAAGGCACTGCCTGAGCTGCTCAAGAAGGTCGGCATCGCCCGCAGCCGCAAGCACTACCAGATCGGCGCGTGGCAGCTCGCCGCGAAGCCAATCGACCAGGGCCCGACCTGGCAGGACCACCTCGCCCGGCACAACCAGCTCGACAAGGAACACCGGCGCATCCGGATCTACCTCGTTGAGCGCAACGCCGTGCAGTCGGAGCGGGCCAGCATCGACCGGGCCGCGAAACGGGAGATGCTCGCGCTGCACGGCATCAACCACCCCGGCATCGTCCAGGTCGACGCACTCGAACAGCACGAGGCGGGCCCGGCGCTGGTGTTCCGCTACGACCCGCGGTCGCTGCGGCTGGACCACTACATGACGCAATACGGCGCCAAGCTCGACGTCGCGACCCGTGTCGGCATGGTGCGCCAGCTCAGTGAGACACTGGCCTACGCTCACGGCCGTCACCTGCACCACCGCGCCCTGTCTGCGCGCAGCGTGCTGGTCACGCCCGGGCCACGGCGGCGGGGCATCGAGGAAGAGGCGTGGCTGCGCCCGCAGCTGCAGATCAGCGACTGGCAGACCGCGAGCCGCAGCACCGACTCCAACGCCGGCTCATCCGCGCCCAACCCGCTGCTGGTCTCCCCCACCGCGCACATCAACGCGCACATCGAGCAGTCCGCGCAGGGGTACCTCGCTCCGGAGCTCGCCGCGCCGGAGGCCGATCCGGTCGCACTGGACGTCTTCGGGCTCGGCACGGTGACGTACCTGCTGCTGGCGGGGAAGCCGCCCGCGGGCACCCGCGCGGAGCTGCTGGCCCGGCTCGCCAGCGACAACGGTCTGCGCCCGTCGGCGGACGCCGATTCGGTCTCGGAGTTCATGGACGAGGTGGTCCAGGCCGCCACGGCGCCGCAGCCGGCGCAGCGTCTGGCCACGGTCGCGGAGTTCCTCGAGATGCTGGAACTCGTCGAGGACGAGCTGACCGCACCCGAACCACCGGCCGTCTCGGTGTCGGTCCACCCCCCGGTGGAGCCAGTCGACGAGGCCGACCTGCTCGAAGCGCGCGGCGGCGACGTGTTCGGCGAGTGGCGGATCGAGCGACGCCTGGGGACCGGTTCGACGAGCCGGGCGTTCCTGGCTCGCAACCTCGGCTCGACCGCCGAGACGTTGGTGGTCTTGAAGGTGGCGCTGTCCGACGAGAAGGCCACCCGCCTGGACCACGAGGCCGCGGTGCTGCGCGGGCTTGTCGACTCCCGCATCATCCGCCTGGCCCGCCAGGAGCCGGTCCCGCTCGGGCGACGCACCGTGCTCGTGCTGGAGCATGCCGGGGACCTCACCGTCGCCCGCAAACTCCGCGAAGACGGCCGGCTCACCGTCGATGAGCTGGAGACGTTCAGCGACTATCTGTTCGGCGCGGTCGACTTCCTCGACGGCGAGGGTGTCTACCACCGCGACATCAAGCCGGACAACATCGCGATCCGGGTCCGGCCCAACCGCACCCGGCAGCTCGTCCTGTTCGACTTCTCGCTCGCCGCCACCGACGTCAAGCAGACCATGGCGGGCACCCCCCGCTATCTGGACCCGTTCATCGGTGCGGTGCACCGCCCGGTGTATGACGCACACGCGGAACGCTACGCGGTCGCGGTCACCCTCCACGAGATGGCCTCAGGTGAACTACCCGTGTGGGGCGACGGCGTCACCGAGCCGCAGTTCACCGAAGGCCCGGTCACGCTCGCCAGTGAGGCGTTCGACCCGGCGATCCGGGACGGGTTGGTCGAGTTCTTCAACCGCGCGCTGGACCGGGACGCCAAGCGGCGGTTCGAGACACTGAAGGAGATGCGCGACGCCTGGCTGCAGGTGTTCCGCAAAGCCGACGCTGCCATCCCGGTCGGTTCGGCCCACCCGGAGACCGACGACACCGCCGACCTCGAAATCCTGGTCAGCACCCGGGACGCGGCCGCAGCCGCCGCTACCCGGGCGACGTCGCTGGAAGCAGCCGGTCTCAGCCCACGTGCGATCTCGGCCGCGCACCGGCTCGAAGCCACGACGGTCGGGCAGCTGCTCGGCCTCGCCGGCAAGGTCCTGTTCAACCTTCCCGGCATGGGCGCCAAGACCCGCCAGGAACTGCAGCGGCGGATCAAGGAATGGCGGACTCGGCTCGGCGAGCAGGAACCGACGCCGCAGGACTCCACCGAACGCAAGGCCGCCAAGCACGAGGCCACCGCCGGCGGTGCGGCCGAGGCCCAGCTCGCCCGAGTCGGGCTCGACACGATCGCCACGCTGCTGCTCCCGCCGGTACCGAAGAATGGAAAGCCCACGACGGAGGCCGAGGCGATCCGGCTGCTGCTGGGCCTCCCGGACGCCGCGGGGGTGTTGCCGGCGCTGCCGGCGTGGCCGCAACAACCGCTGGTCGCCAAGCATGTGCAGGTCACGCCCGGCCGGATCGCCCAGATCCTGATCAAACAGCGGAAGCGTTGGCTCGCCGAACCGGTGGTCACCGACGTGCGTGCCGAACTGCTCGGCATCCTCACCGACAACGGCCGCGTCATGGGCGTCACCGAGCTGGCAGCCGTGCTGCTGAGCCGCCGCGGATCGGCCCGCACCGGCGACGAGCTGCGGCTGGCACTGGCCGCCGCGGCAGTGCGCGGTGCCGTCGAGATCGACACGATCGTCGACGAACCCCGCCTGAAGACCCGCCGCCACGGTGACACCCTGCTCGTCGCGCTGGAGGTCGGCGTCGACGAGAGCCCCGACACCCCGTCCGCGCCGGCCCTGCTCGACTACGCCGACGCGCTCGGCACCGTCGCCGACCGGCTGGCCGCGCTCGAGGTGCTGCCCAGTCCTGCCACCGTGCTGCGGGAGCTCGCAGCCGTCACACCACCGGCCGGCGCCGCGCCGGACGAGCGGCGCCTCGTTCAGCTCGCCGCGGTGGCGTCCAAGGACGCCGCGGCGAGCCCACGCCTGGAGATCTACTCCAAGACTCTCGACCCAGTCCGCGCGCTACGCCTGGCACAGGCCGGTGTCGTACCGCCGCCCCACGGCGACCTGCCCGTCGGGCTGAAACCGGCGCAGATCCAGCAACGGGTGTCCGCCCGGTTCCCCGACCTGCCAACCCTTCCGCCGCACCCGAAGCTCGACACGCTGCTCGCGGACGCCGGCTTCCAGCTCCAGTGGCGCGACGGGCAGTACGTGCCGCCACGCTCCGCCGCCTCCTCGTCCGCGTCCCTGGTCAACCGCCGCCACTCGACACGCCTCACCGGCGCGCACTGGACCGTCGTGGACTCCCCCGAACTCGCCGCGGCCCTGCGCACCGAGGAACGGCTCCACGGCGCCCGCGACAGCGTGTTCCGCGCGCTCACCGTCCGGTTCGACCGCGCGGACGCCGCGCAACGCGACCTGACCGGCCGATTCGGCGCCCGCCCCGTCAATGTGGCAGCGCTGTTCATCACCTCGCTGCGGGAACTCGTCACCGCCAAACCGAAGCCCACCTGGAAGACCGTGTTACGCGCCGACACAGCCCCGCCGGGTTCACGCGACGCCATCAAACTTTCCGAGTACGTGAAAAGCGCCTGGACCGCCGTCCGGCCGCACCTCTTCGAACAGCTCAGCCCAGACCAGCCTCTGCTGCTGCACGACGCCGCGCCGCTGGCCCGGTACGGCGCGATGGACCTCCTGCACGAGCTGACCACGCGGGTCGACGCCGGCGCCGGAGCAGTCTGGCTGCTCTGCCCGGTCGAAGACCCGGGCGCTCTGCCCCGCCTCGACAGCACCGTCGTGCCGGTCGCCGACAACCAGTGGATCCCGCTGCCCGACGCCTGGGTGGCCAACGAACACCGAAGTGGAGCACGCGCCTCGTGATCGACCGCCAACTGCTGCTCGCCGACCTCAAGAAGCAGGTCAAACTCCTGGAGACCGACTTGCGCGACCAGGTGACGGCCGTGCCGACGGTCTTCGAGCGTCTCGACGCCGAGTACCAGCGGGCATTCAAACTGGGCCGGACCGCAGCGACCTGGGCGGCGTGGCGGGACGAACGGGTCACGCAGGCCGCCGCCGCGTGGGTGCTCGGCACGGTATTCGTCCGGTTCTGCGAGGACAACGGGCTGCTGGAGCAGGCGTACCTGGCCGGACCGACGGTCGAGCGGATGACCCACGCCGAAGAGGCCCAGGAGGACTTCTTCCGCCTCAAGCCCGCGGAGACCGACCGGGCCTGGATCCTGGAGGCGTTCGACGCGATCGGCTCGGCTCAGGCCGGCAAGCTGCTCTTCGACGAGCGCCACAACGCGGCTTACCAGATCCCGGTTTCGGCGGACGCAGCGAAGGCTCTGATCGGCTTCTGGCGTCAGCGAGGTGAAGACGGCGTGCTGATCCACGACTTCACCGACCCGGAGTGGGACACCCGCTTCCTCGGCGACCTCTACCAGGACCTGTCGGAGAGCGCGCGAAAGACGTATGCGCTGCTGCAGACACCCGAATTCGTCGAGGAGTTCATCCTCGACCTGACGCTCACGCCAGCAATCGAAGAGTTCGGCTACGACGTCGTCAAGGTGATCGACCCAACATGCGGGTCGGGGCACTTCCTGCTCGGGGCGTTCCACCGGTTACTGAGGGAGTGGGAGCGGGCCGGCAAGGAACCTTACGAGCAGGTGCGACTCACGCTGGACGCGATACATGGCGTAGACATGAACCCTTTCGCAGCGGCGATAGCCCGTTTTCGCCTCATCATTTCAGGTCTACAAAGCGCGGGCTTTGACTCATTCCAACAGGCAGCCCAGCACACCCTCCCGGTACACATTGCAATTGGCGACTCGCTCCTGAAGGACCACCAGGAAGATGGAACATCACATTTTTTTGAAGAGGAGGATGCTGCAACATTTTTCCATTACGCGACAGAAGACCTTGAAGATCACCCCGGCATTCTCGAAGAAGGAAAGTACCACGTCGTCGTAGGAAATCCACCATACATTACGGCAAGCGACGAGAAGGCCAACCAGAATTACCGAAGGATGTACAGCGCCTGCCATCGCCAGTACGCCCTTACCGTCCCCTTCGCTCAACGATTCTTTGAACTCGCCATGAATCCGCGACCCGACGGACGAGGCGCCGGATTCGTCGGGCAAATCACGTCGAACTCATTCATGAAGCGCGAGTTCGGCAGAAAACTGATCCAAGAATTCTTTGCCCTTCGGACGGAATTAACGCACATCATCGATACGTCTGGTGCATACATCCCCGGCCACGGCACACCGACGGTAATCTTGATCGGGCACCCGAGAGTCGGGTCCGCAAGGAGCGCCATCCGAACCATTCTCGGCATTCGAGGCGAGCCGACGGCACCTGCAGTACCTGCAGAAGGTCACGTCTGGCGAGCCATTATGGAACAGATCAATCTGCCTGACTCCCACAGCGAGTGGGTCAGCTCTATAGATGCAGAACGAAGGGTTTTCTCAGCTTTTCCATGGAGCCTTTCTGGCGGGGGAGCAGACCGCCTTCTCCAGACCCTAAACGGGCACGAACGGACACTCGCACAAGCATCGGAAGGTATCGGTCGAACTACACATACCGGATTGGACGACGCATATTACCTTCCATCCGAGTCGGTAGCAACCTTAGGCTTCACAATCCCTTCGGTGCCCGTCGTGCTGGGTGAACACGTACGCGACTACACGATTACCACCGACACTACAACGATGTTTCCCTATTCAGCGAGCGGGTCAACCAGACCGATTGACATTAAAGAGCAGCGGTTTTATTGGCGTAACCGAATCTTGCTGCAAAACCGCATCGACTTCGGGCAAACACCAGAGCAGCGCGGCCTTCGCTGGTTTGACCACAGCATGTTTTTCGCCAAGCGCTTCACGGCCCCGGCAACAATTCCTTTCGCCTTCGTGGCGACGCATAACCACTTTGTGCTGGATCGTGGCGGGAAGGTCTTCAATCGTTCCGCGCCAGTGATCAAGTTGCCAGATGGGGCCAGCGAGGAGGAGCATCTCCGACTGCTTGGGGTGCTCAATAGTTCCACCGCGTGCTTCTGGCTCAAACAGGTCAGCCACGACAAGGGCGGACAGTCGGGGACTGGCGGGTTTACTACTGACGAGTGGGAACGATTCTTTGAATTCACCGGAACCAAGTTGCAGGAATTCCCACTTCCTTCCGAATACCCTACAGAACTTGCTACTCGCTTAGATGCTTACGCACAGCGGTTAGCCGCGTTAAGCCCTGCAACAATCGCCACTGACGAGGTGCCAACTCGCGAACGTTTGACCGAAGCGCGAGATGAGTGGCAATTGACCAGAGCGCACACGATCTCGCTGCAGGAAGAATTGGACTGGCAGGTCTACTCGCTCTATGGCCTGCTCGAAGACTTACGTGCACCGGCAGGCTCGGTGCCAGAACTGCAGCTGGGCGAGCGGGCGTTCGAGATCGTACTCGCGCGGCGTGTCGCCGCCGGCGAAGCGGAAACACTTTGGTTCACGCGGCATGGTTCAATGCCGATCACGGAGCTGCCCAGCCACTGGAGTGCGGAATATCGAACGGTTGTCGAGCGACGTATAGCGGTGATCGAATCAAATCGAAGCATCGGTTTGATCGAGCGACCGGAGTGCAAGCGTCGCTGGCACCTCGCGATAGGCAACAGATCGTGGACCTGGGCAGACCAAGAGGAAGCCGCGCTGCGAAATTGGCTGCTCGACCGGTGCGAGGCCAGTGAACTGTGGTTCCATTCGGTGGACGGAATGGAGCAGCCCCGTCCACTGACTGCGAGCCAGCTCGCCGATGAGCTTCGCCGCGACGCGGACGTGCTCGCCGTCGCCGAGCTATACGCGCCGGGCAAGGACTTCGCGAAGGTCGTCGCCGAGCTGATCACCGACGAGCACGTCCCTTACCTGGCCGCGCTTCGGTACAAGGACAGCGGTCTGGACAAGCATGCCGACTGGGAAGCGGTCTGGGAGCTGCAGCGTGCCGAGGACGCCGCCCCAGACGAGCGTGCGAAGAAGAAGATCCGGGACGCGATTCCGGTGCCGCCGAAGTACGGCTCGGGTGACTTCCTGAAGAGCAGCTATTGGCGTAATCGGGGCAAGCTGGACGTACCGAAGGAGCGGTTCATCTCCTATCCCTTGGCGAGTCCGGACGGTGACCCCTCGTTGCTGCTCGGCTGGGCGGGCTGGGATCACCGCGAGCGGGCCCAGGCCCTCGCGACCCTGATCGTGGAGCGGGAGCAGGCCGAGGGGTGGTCCGCGGACAGGTTGACGCCGTTGTTGGCTGGTCTGCGTGAGGTGCTTCCGTGGGTGCGGCAGTGGCACGGCGACTTCGACCCGCTCTACGGCGGCTCCCCCGCTGAGCTCTACGAAGGGTTCCTGTCCGAGGTCACGGGCCGGCTGCACGTCACCGACCAGGCAATGACCGGCTGGCGTCCGCCGAAGGCCACCCGTGGCCGGCGGCCGGCGAGTGCCACGTGAGTGCCTTCGGGCAGGCTGCTGCCGTTGTAGCCTCGAATCGCGTACTGCGGAGGGAGAGGCAGGGACGGCGGTGTCGACGTCGGCGGCGGCCGCGTGCCGGATCTGACCGTTTGGGCGAAGGGCTGGCCGCCGCGTTCGGCGCGGTCGAGCTATGCGGGCACGGCCAGGTTGCTCCTCGTCGTCGAGGTCGTGTCCAGAGGTTCCGAGGTGGTCGACCGGATCATCAAGAAGGCGGAGTACGCCAAGGCCGGTATCCCGCACTACTGGTTCGTCGAGCGGGACGGCGGCACCACGGTGCACCGGCACGTGCTCAACCCGGAAACCGGCGAGTACGAGCCCGTCCCGGGTGGCGGTCGGCCGCTCGCCTGGCTGTTGACGACGGTTCCTGACGTGTTGTGATCTTCTCGATACGATGGCGCGTCGGCCGGGGTCGTGTATCGACGGTGACTGGCACGCTACGGTGACGCCCATGGCACCGACGACCCCGCCGCTGCTCCGTGAGCTGATCAGTATTCCGGAGCGGTCCAGCCAGAGCGACTTCGTGCTCAAGCTCGTGGAGGGCGTGACCGATCCGCGGGAGACGCTGCGGGAGTACGTGATCACGGACCGTCTGGTCGAAAACTTCGACCAAGCGCTCAACCTGATCGCCGGAGCGCTCAGCGGCGGGTCGAAGGCGGCGTACCTGCACGGCTCGTTCGGTGCCGGTAAGTCGCACTTCATGGCGGTGCTGCACGCATTGCTGCGGGGTGAGCAGGTCGCGCGGGAGCGGGACGAGTTCGCGCGGCTGCTCGGCAAGCACGACGAGTGGCTGTCGGGGAAGAACTTCCTGCTCGTGCCGTTCCATCTGATCGGCGCCAAGTCGCTGGAGCAGAAGGTCCTCGGCGGCTACGTCGAGCACATCCGGCGGCTGCACCCGGACGCGCCGATTCCGGCGGTGCATCGGACCGACGCGCTGCTGGACAGTGCGCGGTACCAGCGCAAGACGATGGGTGATGCGGCGTTCATCGGCGGGCTGCCGGGCAGCGACGACGAGTGGGGCGACGAGGAGTCCTGGACGCCGCAGCGGCTCGACGCGGCATTCGCCGCACCGGCCGACGACGAGGACCGCCAGAAGCTGGTCAACGACCTACTGCTGACCTGGAACCAGGGATTCTTCACCAACGCGCAGGAGGACGCGGAGGGGTTCGTCTCCCTCGACCGCGGCCTCACCGAGATCAGCCGGCACGCCAAGAGCCTGGGGTACGACGGTCTCGTACTGTTCCTGGACGAGCTGATCCTGTGGCTGGCCAACTCGATCGCGGACGAGAAGTTCGTAGCGCGGGAGATCCAGAAGATCACGAACTTCGTCGAAGGTGGCGACACCCGGCGGCCGATCCCGATCGTCAGTTTCATTGCCCGGCAGCGTGACCTGCGGGAGCTGGTCGGCACGGACGTGACCGGCGCGACCGAGCTTGGGTTCATGGACACGCTGAACCTGGCCAGCGGCCGGTTCGAGGTGATCACGCTCGAGGACCGCAACCTGCCGGACATCGCCCGGCAGCGTCTGCTCAAGCCGGTGTCGGTCGAGGCCGGTCAGCAGATCGCCGACGCGTTCGAGCGCACCACGAAGGAAGTGCGCCGCGACGTCTTCGACACGCTCATGGGCGCTGACGGCGCGGACATCGCCTCGTTCCGCGCCACGTATCCGTTCAGTCCGGCGTTCATCAGCACACTGGTGCAGGTGTCCAGCGCGCTGCAGCGGTCCCGGACGGCGTTGAAGCTCATGCGGGACCTTCTCGTCGAGCGTCGTGACGACCTGCGGCTGGGGCAGTTGGTGCCGCTCGGTGAACTGTACGAGGTGATCAGCCGGGGTGGCGACCAGCCGTTCACGGAGAAGTTGAAGATCGAGTTCGAGACGGCGCAGCGGCTGTACCAGGGGCGGCTCCGCCCGTACCTGCTGAGTGTTTACGGCATCGGTGAGGACGACGTGGAGCGGGTCCGCCGCGGCGCGGACGTGCCGGCGGACCTCGCCGGCCGGGTCCGGGTGTTCACCGGCGACGACCGGATCATCAAGACGCTGCTGCTGTCGGCATTGGCGCCGACCGTACCGGCGCTGCGGAACCTGACCGCGCGGCGGCTGTCGGCGCTGAACCACGGCAGTATCACCAGCCCGATTCCGGGTGGTGAGGTCGGCCAGGTCATGCGCAAGATCGACGACTGGGCGGGCCAGTTCGGGGAGATCAAGAAACTGGGCATCGAAGACCCGGTCGTGTCGCTGGAACTCGTCGGCGTCGACGTGGACAGCGTGCTGCAGTCCGCGCACCACTTCGACAAACCGGCCAACCGGCGTTCGATGGTGAAGCGGCTGCTCTGGGAGGAGCTCGGCATCACCGAGTCCGGTCAGTACGTCGACACGGCGGACCTGACTTGGCGCGGCAGCCGCCGCCAGCTTGAAGTGATCTTCGGTAACGTGCGCGACGAGAACAACATCCGCGACGATGCCTTCCATCCGCTGGACCCCAACGCGTGGCGGTTGGTAGTGGACTACCCGTTCGATGAGGGCAACCACAGCCCGGCCGACGACCGCGACCGCGTGCACCGCCTCGGTGAACGCATCGCACCGCGCACCGTGTGCTGGATCCCGGCCGCGTTCACCACCGACCGTCTCAACGACCTGGGCCGGCTAGTCATCATCGACGCCGTGCTCAGCGGCCAGCGGTTCGACAGCCACGCCCAGCATCTGAGCAAGGACGACCGGCGGCGGGCGTTCGACACCCTGCGCAGCCAGCGGGACGCTCTGATGAACCGGATGCGGACGCTGCTGCGGCAGGCGTACGGGTTGGCGGCGAAGCAGTCAGGTGACGTCGTCACCTCGTACCAGGATCATGTCCTGGCATTGGCCGCCGGGCTGACGCCGACGTTGCCGGTCGGTGCGGCGTTCAAGCAGGCCCTGCATGCGCTGGCCGACCAGATGCTGGCCAACCAGTTCCCGGCGCATCCGGACTTCGACCCGGACCGCAACGGCACCGTCGTCAAGCCAGCCGACCTGAAGCTGGTGCTCGAGGTCGTGCGTCAGGCGATCGACACTCCCGACGGTCGGGTCGAGGTGGAGCGCAAGGATCGCCTCACCGTCCGGCGGATCGCCAACCCGCTGCGGCTGGGCGAAATGTACGAGTCGGCGTTCGTGCTGGGACGGCACTGGGTGCAGCACTTCCACCAGAAGGCGGCGCAGGAAGGCATCAGCGACGACCTGAAGGTGAAGGACCTGCTGCGCTGGCTGGACGAGCCGCAGCCCTACGGCCTGGACCGTCACGTCGCCGGTCTGGTCCTGATGTGTTTCGCGGAGCAGACCGACCGGGCGTGGCTGCAGCAGGGCGGGGTGCTCAACCCGCCGCCGGACCTAACGACCATCCGCGAGCACTACACGCTGCGGGAACAGGCGCTGCCGTCGGAGGAGCACTGGCAGACGGCGGTCCGCCGGTCGATGGACCTGTTCGGGGTGACGACGCCCGGGCCGCGGCGCGGCCGGCTGGTGGCGCTGCTCGTACGTGACATCTCGACTGAGGCTGCCCGGCACCGCGACAACGCCCATCGGCTGCTGCGCCAGCTGCAGAACCATGCCGAGCAGCTCGACCTCTCCCCCGACAGCGGACGGCTGCACACCGCTCAGGCCGCCGCCGATCTGCTCGACGGGCTGCACTCCCGGGCAAGCACCGTCGACGTCATCGAGCACCTGGCGACAGCGGATCTCGGTGGACCGGCGGACCGGTGCGGTACGAGCATCAAGTCCGCCACCACGAACGCCCAGGCCCTCGACCAGATGGACTGGAACTCACTGAACCTCGTCGTGCAGCTCCCGGCGCCGTTCGACCGCGAGGGCGCCGACATCCTGGAAGAACTACGAACGGTCGCGCGTGTGGACGAGCTGACCGCGAAGGTGAAGCTGGCACAGGCGCTCACGTCCGCCAGGTCCAAGGCGTCGACCTTGCTGAACCGGGCCATCATCAAGCCGAAGGGTGATCGGGTGGTTGTCGTCGATCCGCCGGTCGTGGTCGACCTGCCGGACGTCACCACCCATCCGGATGTCACGGCAGCCAACCTGGCGGAGGTCGTCGAAGCACTGCGCGCGGCGGTTACCGCGAAGCCGGGCAAGCGATTCACTGTTTCGTGGCGGGAAGTCGGATGACCGCTCCCGACGCCACGCGATCCCGGGTCATACGCATCACGCCGGCGGCACTGACCCGCAAGATAGAGCAACAACTCGCCCGCCACCGGCGGGCTGCGGACGGGCCCGCCCCGGTGATCCTGCTGCGCGCGGAACCGCAATGGGCCGCTACTGAGCCGACCTTGACGCTCACGGACGGAACCCCGATCCGGGTCACCACGGCGGTCTCCACGCTCGCGGTGTGGGACCACCTCGTCGGACACCGCACCGGTGCCGCACCCGAGCCGCTGGTGGTCCTGACCGACCTGACCGACACCGAACTCGGCCCCGGCGTGCTCAGCGACGTGTTCCGGAACAAGGTCATCACCATCGAACCCTGGTCGTTGATCGCGGACTGTTTCGGCGCCCAACGGGTCGATCCGCGGCTGGCGCAGCAGCGGTGGGCCGGCACGGCACTGATCGACGCGATGCCGAGCACCGGATGGCCGAAACTATCCGGCACCGTGCTCACCCGCGACGTGGCGCTCAGCTGCCTCGCCGCGGCACGGCTCGGCCTCAACGCCACCAACGGTGACGCCGAGAACCTCGACGGTGCCGCGCTGCTGAGGTGGACCCTGCGGCCCGAGGCCACCGCCGCGCTGACCGACCTGCCAGCCGACGAACGCGCCGGCCTGCAGGACTGGCTGGTGGAACGGACCGGCAATTCGGCACGTCCCGTCTTCGCCCTGATCAAGGCCGGACGGGTCGGGGACAGCCTCCCGCTCGGGCTGGTGTGCGCGGTCCTCTGGTCCGACGACAGCGCTGACGCTGCCCGCGCCAAGGGCCGGGTCGACCAGTACCTCAACGACGCCGCACTCGGCGACCAGGAACTTGTCGCGCTCGGCCGGACGGCCGAACAGGTCGTCGCCGAAATGCTGGTGGAGTCCGGACGCGACGGTGTGCACGGTGCTGCCGTCGCGCTGCACCTGCGGCAGGTGCTCGACCAGGCAGAAAAGCTCGTCATCCAGCTCGGCGCACAGGCCGCCGCCGCATCCAGTCCGATTCTGCGGTCGGGCTTCGACCACCTGGTCGGGACCGTTGCCCGCGCCCTGCACGGCACGCTCGCCAAACCCGGACCGCTGTCGTTGCCGGCGCTCGAGACCGCGGTCGACGCGCTCGGCAAGCACCATCTGGCATCCGCGCAGCCGCAGCGGGTCGAACGGGCCCGGATGGCGCTGCGCCTGACCCGTTGGCTGGCGCTGGGAGATCCGACGCCGCCGCAGGGCGTCGGGGAGGCGATCGACCAGCAGGTCGCCCAGTGGGGCTGGGTGGACTGGGCGCTCACCCACGTCTGGGCGGGCGAGGAGGCGCACCCGGTGCTGCAGGCGGCGTACCGGGACCTCTACCAGCAGGTGGCGGCCCGCAGGCGCGCACTCGATGAGGCGTTCGCCGGCCGGTTGGCGACGTGGACCGCCGCGGGCGGACCGCTGTCCGGGCCGACCCTGGTCGTGGAGAAGGTCCTCGAACGGGTGGTCGCGCCGCTGATCCGCGATGCCGGACCACCGGTGCTGCTCGTCATCCTCGACGGCATGAGCACCGCCGTCGCCGCCGAACTGGCCCAGGACCTCACCGACCACGGCCTCGTCGAGTTCGACCCGCTGTCCGGTGCCGACAAGGCGGCCGCTCAGCCCCGGCGGCGCGGCGTCGTAGCCGCGTTGCCCACGCTCACCACCGTCTCCCGGGCGTCGCTGCTCAGCGGCAAATTACTCAGCGGCGGCCAGGACGACGAGCGCACCGCCTTCGAGTCGCATCCGCTGTGGGCCGGCCGCCCGGCACGGCTCTTCCACAAGGGATCGCTGCACGGCGGGGCCGGTGAAGTCCTGGGTGCGGAACTGGTGCAGGCGCTCGGCGACGCGCAGACGGTCGTCGCCGTCGTCATCAACACCGTCGACGACGCGCTCGACCGGGGCCGCGAATCCGCCGACGCGTCATGGCGGCTCAACAACCTCGGACCGCTGCGGGTGCTGCTCGACCATGCCCGAAGCGCGGGCCGCGCGGTGATCCTGACCAGCGACCACGGTCACGTACTGCACCGCGACGGCACACACCGCTCCGTCGACGCGGCCGAATCCGGGCGCCATCGACGTCCCGGCTCGACACCGGTCGGCGCTGGTGAGGTGCTGCTGTCCGGCCCCCGGGTCGTCGCCGATGAGCACCGCATCGTCGCGCTCTGGGATCCGGATCTGCGGTACGGGCCGAAGAACGCTGGCTACCACGGTGGTGCGGCCCTCGCGGAGGTCGCCATTCCACTGCTGGCGTTCCTGTCCCGCGGCGCCGAGGTCCCGGCCGGCTGGGGGGCGTTGTCCGACCAACGCCCGGCCTGGTGGGAACCGGTCACGCCGGCCACACCGGCAGCGCCTGTCGCGACGATCGCGCCGGCCGTTCCCCCGCGGAAAGGTACCCGTCGTCCGGTACCGCAAGGGCAGGAAGCACTCGACATCGTGCTCGACACGCCAGTCGCGGATGCGCCCGCGCCCGGACTGCTCGACGCGTTGTTCGCCAGCGAGATGTTCGAGGCGCAGCAGGCGTCCACCGCGCGACGGATGCCGAAACCGAAGATCAGAGCTGCCCTCGACGCGCTCCTCGCGGCCAACAACACGCTGCCGTTGCCGGTCTTCGCGCAGCGCGCCGGTGAGGTGCCGGCACGGGCCAGCGGGTTCGCTACCACCCTGGCCCGCATCCTCAACGTCGACAACTTCGAGGTGCTGCAACTGATCGACGGCGGGCAGACCGTCCGGCTCAACGTCGCGCTGCTGCGCGCCCAGTTCGGCCTCCCGGACGACGTGCGATGACCGCCGCGGTGAGCGCCGCGCGGCGCCGGCAGGTCATCGACGCGCTGCGGCGCGGCGCCGTCCCCGAAACCGGGCTCGACCTGCTCGCCGTCGGCCTGGACCGCTTCTCCGGCAGCGTCGAGGAAGACCTCGACGTGGTCGCGGGTGGTGGTGCGGTCTTCAAGGCCGTCCGCGGCGAGTACGGCGCCGGCAAGACCTTCTTCGCCCGCTGGCTCGCCGACCGGGCCCGAAGAGCGAACTTCGCCACCGCCGAGGTGCAGATCTCCGAGACCGAGACGCCGCTGCACAAGCTGGAAACCGTGTACCGGCGGCTCACGGAACGCCTGACCACATCAGCGTTCCCGCCGAGCGCGCTGCGGCCCGTGGTCGACTCGTGGTTCTACGCCCTCGAAGAGGACGCCCTCGCCGCCGGTACACCCGCCGACGACGCCGCAGCACTGGAACACACCGTCGCTGACCTGCTGCAGCAACGCCTCACCGAAGTGGGCCGGACCGCGCCGACCTTCGCTGCTGCCCTCGCCGCCTACCGGGCCGCCACGATCGGCGGTGACCCGACCACAGCAGCCGCGATCCTCGCCTGGCTCGGCGGGCAACCGCACGTCGCCGCCGCGGCCCGTCGCATCGCCGGTGTCCGCGGCGACCTCGACCACTTCGGCGCGCTCGGCTTCCTCCAAGGGCTCCTGACCGTCCTGCGAGACTCCGGCCACCCCGGCCTCCTGCTCGTCCTCGACGAGGTCGAAACCCTGCAACGAGTCCGGTCCGACGCCCGCGACAAAGCTCTCAACGCTCTGCGGCAGCTCATCGACGAGGTGTACACGGGTCGCTTCCCCGGCCTGTACCTGGTCATCACCGGCACACCACCGTTCTTCGACGGCCAGCAGGGCGCCCAACGACTCGCCCCACTCGCCCAACGGCTCGCCACCGACTTCCCCACCGATCCCCGCTGGGACAACCCGCGAGCTGTCCAGATCAGGCTGCCCGGCTTCACCATCGACGCGCTGGCCGACCTCGGCACCAAGGTCCGCGACCTCTTCGCCGCCGGCACCACCGACCCAGCCCGCATCGCCACCACCGTCGACGACCGCTACCTGCACGACCTGGCCAACGCCGTCGCCGGCAGGCTCGGCGGAAAGGCCGGCATCGCACCCCGGCTGTTCCTGAAGAAACTCGTCGCCGGCGTCCTCGACCCCGTCGACCTCCACACGGATTTCGACCCCCGCCGGCACTACGCCCTGACCGTGACCGACACCGAAATGTCCGACGTGGAACGCAACGCGGCCAACGCCGACGACATCGACCTCGAGGTACCGTGAGCCTGGAGGCGCTGCACCCGTCCATCCAGCATCACGTCGCCAACACGCTGGGCTGGTCGGCACTGCGACCATTGCAGGAGGCCGCGGTCGCCCCGCTGATGGCCGGCGACGACGCCTTACTCCTGGCCCCGACGGCCGGCGGGAAGACCGAGGCCGCCGCCCTGCCGCTGCTGTCGCGGATGGCCGCCGAGCAGTGGCGCGGACCGTCGCTGATCTACCTGTGCCCGCTGAAAGCGCTGCTGAACAACCTCCTCCCGCGTCTCGAGCAGTACGCCGGCTGGATCGGACACACCGTGGCCCTCTGGCACGGCGACGTCAACACGCCACAGCGCCGGCAGATCCTGCGCAACCGCCCCGACGTCCTGCTCACCACACCGGAATCTCTGGAAGCGATGCTGGTCAGCGTCAACGTCGACCACGCGTCGTTCCTCGGCGGCGTACAAACCGTCGTCGTTGACGAGGTGCACGCGTTCGCCGGCGACGACCGCGGCTGGCACCTCCTCGCGGTGCTGGAGCGGCTGAGCCGGGTCGCCGGGCATCCGATCCAACGGGTCGGGCTCTCCGCCACCGTCGGCAACCCCGACGAACTGCTGCACTGGCTGCAAGGCGCCCAACGGGGGCAACGACCCGGGTCGGTCATCGCGCCCGACCTCCCCACACCCGTCGTCTTCGGCGGCAGCGTTCCTCCCGGCGACATCGAACTGGACTACGTCGGCTCCGTACCGAACGCCGCCACCGTCATCGCCGCCCTCCACGCCGGAGAGAAACGGCTCGTCTTCTGCGACTCCCGCCAACTCGTCGAAGAGCTCGGCGCGGCGCTGCGCGACCGGGGCGTCACCACATTCGTGTCACACGCCTCCCTCTCCGTCGACGAACGCCGCCGCGCCGAGGAGGCGTTCGCCGAAGCGCGTGACTGCGTCATCGTCTCCACCAGCACACTGGAACTCGGCATCGACGTCGGCGACCTCGACCGCGTACTGCAGATCAACGCGCCACGCACTGTCGCGTCCTTCCTGCAACGCCTCGGACGCAGCGGACGACGGCCCGGCAGCGCACGCAACTGCCTCTTCCTCGCCCTCGACGAACCGGGCCTGCTGCAGGCTGCGGGGCTGCTGAGCCTCTGGGGCAGCGGATGGGTCGAGCCCGTCACGCCACCGCCCGAGCCGAGACACATCGTCGCGCAACAACTCCTCGCGCTGTGTCTGCAGGAACACCAGGTCGGCGAGAACCTTTGGCCAGCCGCCTGGAACGGGCTACCACCGTTCGACAAGACCGCCGAGGTCATCCAGCGGTACCTGGTCGAACAGGGCTACCTGGACCAGGACGCCGGCATGCTCCACATCGGCCCAGAAGCAGAGCTGCGCTTCGGCCGACGCCACTTCATGGACATGACCGCAGTCTTCACCGCACCGCCACAGTTCACTGTCCTGAGCGGACGCACCGAGATCGGCCGGACCGACCCCGCACTGCTCACCGAAGAGGTCCGCGGGCCACGGCTCCTCCTGCTCGCCGGACGCAGCTGGCGGGTCACCTATGTTGACTGGGTCCGGCGACGCTGCTTCGTCGAACCCGCCGACAGCGGCGGAAAGGCACGCTGGAACACCAGTGGCGGCGTCGCCGGGCTCAGCTTCGAACTGGTCCGAGCCATGCGGGGCGTGCTCCTCGGCGCCGACCCGCCGGTACGGCTGACCCGCCGGGCTCGCAGCCGCCTCGAAGAGACCCGGCTGCGCCTGTCTTCGCACGCGCATCCAGGTGGCACGGTCGTGCACCGCAACCGTGGACAGCTGCGCTGGTGGACCTGGGCCGGCTACCGCGCGAACGCCACCCTCGCCACCACCCTCAATGAGCTGGTCGACCCCGCCGGATACTTCGACGACCAGCACATCCGACTACGTACAGACCTCACCCCGGACGACTGGCGCTCGGCGGTCTCGGACGCCCCCCAACGGCTCTGCCTGCCGGACGTCGACCCGAAGGCACTCGTAGGCCTCAAATTCAACGCGGCCCTACCGGAACGGCTGGCCATAGCTACCTTGTCCGCGCGTCTGGCCGAACTATCAGCTGCCAGCATGATCCTCGGTGAGCGAGCTACCTTCGTCGTCTCGGACAGCGACTGAGCTACTCGGACTGCACCGGTCAATGTCGGAAGATCCGTAACGCTCCCGCATGGGCAAAGCAATGTTGTGCACTACGACGGTAGGTGTGCGCAGCGCGGCAGCGGGTGAGCAGCAG
Organism: Dactylosporangium siamense; assembly: GCF_016862795.1. Lineage (GTDB taxonomy): Bacteria > Actinomycetota > Actinomycetes > Mycobacteriales > Micromonosporaceae > Dactylosporangium > Dactylosporangium siamense. The sequence goes on from NZ_BONQ01000047.1 coordinate 118,135, forward strand.
GCGTCGCCGCGCCAGGCTTCGTGGCCTTCCTTGACCGCGACGGCGGCGATGGCCAGAGCGACTGCGGCCTTCCGGGACGGCGACGACGAGGCCGCAGCGAACTCGATCACGGCGACGCCCCCAGGTCGACTGGCAGGGGAGTGCGATCATGATGACGCGACACCGCTGTACGGGGCACAATGACGTAAATGTCCCTTTCGAGGTGCGTCGGCCGCACAGGGAGGAGGCAAGAGTGCCTGCGGACGCGCGGGGCGGGAACGCGAAGGTCGTCGAGGTCGCTGGCCGGCTCTTGGCGATGCTCGAAGAGGTCGGGGCCGCCACCGAGCAAGAGAATGACACCGCTCGCGATACCTCGCTGAGGCTGCAGATCGGCCAGGCACGGGAGATCATCGAAGGCCTCCTGGCCGAGCTGATCCGAGTGCGCGGCGATGCTGCGCGGGTGGTGTGCATCGGTCGTACGAAGGCGGGGAAGTCGACGCTTCGCTTCGTGCTGACGGGCGAAGGCGTCGACGGCATCGGAAAGGGCGGGCAACGCACGACGAGTATCCCGATCACCTACCGGTGGCGGGGCATTGACGTTGTCGACACGCCCGGCGTCGGCGCCTACCAGGGAGCCGTCGACGATGCGTCCGCCTTGACGGCCGCGAAAGATGCTGACCTCGTTGTGTGGGTGGCGGGGTCCGACAGCCAGCAGCCGGCGACGGTGGCGCCGGTGCTGCAAGCAATCGCTCCCGGCATCCCAGTCTTCGTCCTTGTCAACCACAAGCAGGCATTCACAGCCGAGGAACTCGCCGGCGATCTGTCGCCCGCAGTGATCTTCTCCGACATCAGTGGGCAAGAAGCACGGATTCGCACTGTGCTGGCACAAGTTGATGTCAGCGACCCGACGATCGCGCACGTCAACTTGTGGCTTGCGCAGCGCGGTCTCGAGGGCCAAGACCAGCGGCTCTTGAGCCAGTCTGGCGTGCTGGCCGCAGAGGCGGCGCTGGCGGTTGCCGCGGCGGAAGCACACACACGTCGCCCCGTAACCGCCGCTGCGGTTCTCCGCGCACGCGCTGCTGATGCAGCGAAGGCAACTCATGTCGTCGCAGCGACGCTTCGGGCCCACAAGAGGGAACTCGTCGCCGACAGAAAGAAGCTGCGCGATGACACCCAGGCAGCCGCGGACGAATACGGGGATAAGGTCAAGCACGCAGCTGCGAACGCATTCGCATCGGCCAACACACGCGTCGTGGCAGCTGCGCGCTACGCGGCGAAGGAGCCGCACCGGGGGAAGGCGCAGGAGCACATGCGGTCCGAGGCGGTCGCAGCGAGCAAGCAGGCACACGCGAGTCTCGCGCAGGCCGCAGAGCGTGCCGCCGAGAAATGCCTGCACCAGCTCGTCAACGGCCACGGTCTCGACCCGCCGACCCTGCAGATGCAGGTCGAGGAGCCGCAACTGCCTGAAGCGTCACTCGATGGCGACCCACTCAACGCGCGCGCTGCCAACTGGGTAGCTCGCGGGGTGAAGGGAGCCGCCGCGGTGGCCGCCATCGCACTTACCGACGGACTGGTCGCCCCATTGGTGAGTGGCCTTGTCAGCGAACGAACCGTCGACAACACCCGGAAGAACCTTGCGCCGACGCTCAAGCGTGAGCTGATCAAACGGGAAGCCTCAGTGCAAAAGGCCCAGGCCGCTTACATGACCGCGCTGGCACAGGCCCGTACCTGCGCCGAAGACGCTGTGAGCGCAAGCTGGGAGCCAATCCGCCGGAGCATTGATACAGTCCTCAACGAGAGGGCTCTGCACATCGAGACGTACGCGATGTGGTCCGCTCAGCTCGCGCGCCTGGTCAGGGAACTCGCAAGTGAAGCTGAATCACGGACGGACTGAGACATGACTGATCGCCAAATCAGCCAGGCAAACCTGCTTGCGCTTGCCGGCATCGTCAGCGCGACACACCACGCCCGCGACCGACTTGTCGCAGTCCTCACCAACGCGGCGCACGACGAGCTCCGCGCGCTCGCCACTGATGTGCCGACCGCCGATGCGGCCGACGCGGTCACGGTCGTGTTCGTCGGTCAGTACTCAGCCGGCAAGTCGTCGCTCATCAAGTGCCTCACCGGTCTCGACATTGAGATCGGCGCGGACATCGCGACGACGCGAGCGACGCCATACCCATGGCAAGGCCATCTCATCGTCGACACACCGGGAGTAAGGACCAGGGAACACAACGCGCATGACCGGATTACCGAGGAGGCGCTGCGCGGCGCCGACGCAGTGGTTTTCGTCGCCACAGCAGAAGGGTTCGATGACGTCGCCGCGGACTACTTCACGCTCCTGCGGCAGCGGCTACGGACTCTCAGTCAACTGCTCCTGGTCGTCAATAAGAGCGCCGCAGAAGGGTCAGACCTGGCACAGGTTGAGGGTCACCTACGAGAAGTACTCGGTGAGGTCTTCGACCTGATACCGGTGGTGCGGACGGACGCACGTAGTTGGCTGCAGGCAGAGGACTTCCCCCAGCCAGAGCAGCGGCGGCGGATGTCAGGCATACGCGAACTGGCCGACTCTCTTGACGAGACTGTTCGCGCGCGCGGAGCACACCTGCGGCTTGCAACACCACTGCGAGAGCTCGCCGCCTACGGCCGTGACGCGATCGACACGATGTCCGTCGCAGCCGGCGGCGACCCGCTCCTCAGCCAACTCGACGAGATCGCTGGTGCCATCGCTGAACAGCGGCAACAGATGACCGAATCTGTCACCCGCGCCGCGGAGGAGGCGAAGGCGTTCGTGGCGTTGAAGCTCGTGGAACTGGGCCCCGAAATCGACGAGGACCAGTTGAGCGCGGTCGCCGCCGAGGCGCAGAAGCAGTTCGACAGTGTCCTGGACGCCGACGCGGAGCGGACGAGCGAGAACGTGGGTAGCGCTCTGGAATGGTATGTGCCGAAGCCCAGAAGCGAAGAGCTCGCTGTCTCCGAGCAACCTTCCGCCGTTCCCGCATGGCCGGTCATCCGACAACAGATCCTGGGCGGTCTGCAGACGATCGCCCGTGACTTCGGCGGGGCCGGAGCCCGGCCTGGCGGGGTCGGCAACACAGTCGTCAAGCAGATCTGGCACGGCGTCGGTCGCAAGTTCGGGCCATGGGGAGCGGTCAAAGCAGCCGAGGGCACCGCGAAGGCAGCTCGCGCGCTCGGACCAGCCCTCGTAATCGGCGAAACAGCCTTCGGGTTCTGGCAGGAGTACCGCGGCGCACAGCGAGCTCGGCAGGAAGCCGACCGCAGTCGCGGTTGGCGTCCGAAGGCGCTGCAAATCGCTGAGGAGATGGTCGATCCGTGGGCGGCATCAGCGCGCGCCGCTGTCACGGAGCGCTGCGACCAGCAGGACGCCGTCATAGCGCGGCAGCGACTGGGCGTGTTGGCGAAGCAAGCAGCTGGCAACCGTGACGTCGCTGCCCTGATCGCTGTGAACGACACGCTGCTAGAGTTGTTGACGCAGTTGAAGCAATGATCTCGATGGCTGACTGGGTCGTGCCCGATCAGCATCGCTGGTCCACTCAAGCCAGTGACCCACTTCCAGGCGCAGCAGTCAATCGGGGAGCTGGGCAACGCGCTCACAAGTGGTCGAGGGCGGCAGCGGGACTCGCGCGTAGCTCGCAATGCCAGTCTTCAGGTTTGCCCAGGTCAGCGACTGCCAGATGCCGCCGGAAGCCGGGATGAACAGCCGCAGGCATGGCGGATTCCACCAACCGTGCGTTTCCGCGCCGGTCGGGCCGATGACCACGACGTGGGTGCCCGGATGGTCGCGAAGTGCATCGAGGACGAACACCGCTACTCGGCGCGAATCCTTCGCCGAGCGGACCCTTACGATGCCGTCCGGCGAACGTTCGATCGCATCGTCGCCGAGCGCCAGCCCTGCGATCGCCTCGTCAATCGGGTCTCTGCCGAGGAGCCAGTCGAAATCCTCCCGCACGTTGCGCCCCGTGAAGCGGAACCCGAACGTGGCACCGCTGAGGTTGGCGGTGTACCGGTCGAGCAGCTCATCCGAGGCCGCCTTCAGCCACGACTCATACTCCCGGAACGCTGTGCGGAACTCCTCGAACCAACCGGCGAGTTCGGGCGTCGCCGGGCACGAGAGCTGACCGTGGCGGAAGGCGGCGAGTCCGACCGTCACGAGCGCGGCGTGCTCGCTGGTGAAGGCGTCGTCTTCAGGTGCGGACCACAGGTTCCACAGGCTTTCACCGATGAGCGGCGTCCAGCGTTCCGGGTGCGGCCACAGACCCGCCGAGGCGACGATGAGCACGATTCGGAACGCGGCGAGCTGCGCCGGCAACGGCCAATCGGCACTGCGGGCGACCAGCCTCGCGAACCGACGTTGCAGCTGTTCTCGCTGACGCCGGTCCAGGTTGTCGACCGTGTGCGCGGCCGTGGCGGTCTCAGTGCCTGCGGCTAGCTCACCGCTGCGCTCGTCCGCCTCGTCGTGCCGCCGGTCGTCCGGAGCAGCGGCGTCGTCGTCAGCCAGCTGCGGCGCTAGGCCGGTGTCACGACCCAGTGCGAGATGCACGAGCGCGGGCCCCGCGGCGCTGCGCAGTTGCGCCTCCTGCCGGGTGCGGCGCGCCGCAGCCGTCCCACCGGCACTGGTCGGGACCGGGCGCACAGCGGCGAGCTCGTCTAGGGCGTCGAAGAGGGCCCGCACCTGATGCTCGTCGCCGAGCAACGCGGCTAGCGTCGTCTGTTCCAGCGGTGACGGACGGGTAATCCTGGTGAGTGCGTGATCGACGTCGGTTACGAGCGCGGCGGCGACGACGGTGCCGTCGACGGTCTGCACGGTCGTGGTGCGTCCTGGCTGGCCCAGGTCGGCGCTCAAGACGTAGGTGTGCACACGTTCGTCGCTGCTGACGAGTGGCACCATGTGTAATTCTTCGGCGAAGTCGACGACGACGTGGGCCGGTGGTTCGTCCCGGACGAAGAGGACGACTTCGACGCGGGTCCGGAACCATCGGACTGCGAGCACCCGCATCGGCGCCCTCGGCGGCCGATGCTCGCCGTCGGGGTCCCGGATCGGCAGCGAGGGATCGTCCAAGACGACGGGCTCGAACTCCATCGCGGCGAGCGTCGACGCGTCACTTTCCTGCAGGAGAGCGAGTTCGCAGTTGCCACCGGCAGAGGTGGCCTCCAGCAGCGCCGCACTGGTGCAGTTGGCGCTGCCTGTGACGATCACACCGTTGCCGCCGGTCCACCATTCGAAGACCTTGCCATGGTGGTACCGCTTGGTGCCGCCGGGAGTCGAGACCGCACTGGTGTCGACCGAGAACACCACCTGCGCAAGGGTTTCGGGGTCGCATTGGACGTCGCGGGTGAGCAGCAGGTCTACCTCGGCGGGCTGGGTACGCCGGATCAGCTCGGTCAGTGCGACAGCCCCCGGGTCGAAGAACGGTGCAGCGACGACGAGGAGATCAGCTGGATCGTTGGGGAACGGGAGCTGGTCGATGATAGGTATCCGGTCGTTGGTCAGCAGCAGTGGTTCGCCGACCTGCGGCTGTATAGGGCGGACCGTGAGCAGGTCGGCGACCGCGTTGAGCCGCTCGACGCCGAGCCGGTCAACCCACAGGATGTCGGGGAGCCGGCGCAGCCATGCCGCGAGATCACCGACGACGGTCGGCACGGTGGGGCCGTCGGCCCGCAGGTGGGTCCAGATCTCGGCGTTGTGGTGCCAACCGGAGGTGGTGGCGTTTCCGGAACCGATCGATATCACGGCATCGGTGCTCGAGGCGATCACGACGAGCTTCGGATGGAATGCCCCGTTTGCCCGGCATACCACCGGCACCGGTATGTAGTCCCTGGCCGGTGAACCGGCCAGTGTGGCGTCGCCGGTGACCTTGTCGGCGTCGTAGACGACGGTGACCCGCGCGCCGGTGGCTCTGGCCTGCGGGACACAGACGTCCTCGACGAACGACAGATCGCACGTGTACGTGAGGACCAGGACTTCTTCGGCGTCCGGGACCGGTCTGGCGTGGAGCAGTTTGGGCGGGGGCGCGCCGCCGGCCAGCTCCTGCCAGTCGGTGGTCTCTACGAACGGGGCTGTCATGCGTGCGCCTGCGGCTGGTGAGGTCCCCGCATCCATTGCCTGCCGTTTTTGGTGACCCCGAGGATGCCGAGTTGGTGGAGCACGCTCGTGAACGTTTCGAGCCGCAGTGACGCCCGGCCGTCACCTTCCTCGCCTTCGAGGCGGAGTTGATCGCCGATGGTCCGCAGCCTCGTGGGCATGCGAAGTCCTCGCCGTGTCCACTGCATCTTCTGACGGCTGACCTTCTCGGCCCTGGTGAACATCTCGCCGGCGAGTGATGCCGCAGCGTCCGGCAGGGGCCGGTCGGCGTCCTGCTCCAGCCACTTGCGAACCCATGACGGGCCGAGGCCCGTTTGATCGAACCGCAGGAACGCGTCACGGCTGACACCGTCAAGGTTGTCAGCCCGCTGCGCCCCGATCGCGAGCAGTTGCAGCATGTGCAGCACCGACCATCGGCCGCGGACTGCTGCGAGAACCATGTGCTCTGCCGGCTCGAGGTTGCCGAGGCTGTCTGTCAGCGGCGGCAGCCCATCGACGAGCACGGACTGGACGGTGGCTTCCGGCAGACCTGCGACGAACGATGCGGTCGCGATGGCGCGGGAGCCTGGCTTCTGCAGCGGGTCGACCAGTGCCGCCCACAGCATCCGCCAGGCCCACACCGACCAGTTCCGCAGGAGAGCGCCTCTCCATCGCAACGCGTGCAGTCGCAGGCCCGCGTCGGGCAGCACGGCGGAGAGATCCGGAGTAAAGCAGCACAGCCGGTCCATCAGCAGGCTGACCTCATCGTCCGTACGCTGTCCGGCCAGTGCCGCGACCACGACGCCAGCGCTGAGCCGGTGCACGGTGGTGACTTCATCGGACTGACCTAGCGAGCCGAAGAACGCCCGGCGGAGATTTTGGCCGTCCGGCGCAGATCCGACCTGACACAGGCAAAGGTGGGAAAGTCCGTTCAGTTCCTTCGTCGACAACTTCGCTCTCATGCTGGCGAGCTTGATGATCTCGTTGAGGGCTGCGAGCTCGCCGGCCGCCGACGCCGGTCCGGGCGCTGGGACCGTGTCGCGTATGACGAGACCGAGCACGCTTTCGATACCGCTGTAGGTGCCGTAGAACCCGTCCAAGCTGTTGCTGTACTCGTCCGCGACAGCGGCGATGTCGATCATGAAGTCGTTATTGTCCAGCTTCCAGCGTTTGACCGCGTTGATGCCGTGCGGTACTTGTTTACCGCCGAGCCGTCGATGGAGAGCGGGTTCAGCCCCGGCGTGCTGGGCTGAAACTGCCGCAAGCACCACTTCGGCTCGTCGGAGCAGTCGGCGGAATGCCGGCTGATCCGCTGAGCCCCAGCCCAGCCGGCGGGCTTCCGCGGCCACCGCCGCGTGCAGGGAGAGATACCGCGCGTGCGGGGTGGTAGTGATGACTCCGGGAATCAGCTCACCGGCGTGCGCGGCGGTCACAGCTTCGACCGCGAGCGGCTGCCGACCGGTGTCCTGAGGGCTGTCCGCCTTTGCTGTCCAGGCCGGTCCGGCGATCAGCATCCATGCCTTCCCGCTCGGTCATTCCTCGATTGTGCTTCGCGACAGTCTGCCCGACCGCCTCGGTCCAAACGACCCTCCGTTCTGTCAGCCGGTCGTACCCGGCAGGACAGAGCCAGGCGACGAGTGGCGGTGCAGGCGAGCAACCAGGGCCGGGTCACCGCCGAGCCTCTGAAAGAGGTTCCGCACAGCCGCGGACAGCTCACCGCTGCGGCAGGACGCGACAACGCGCAGCCCTGCCCCGATCAGCTTCGGAAGCCGGCCTCGAGGATGCCCGCCAGCGTTCCGGCCCTGGCCTTGCACTCATCCACGCTGTCGAGCAGGAGCACATGCTGTCTGCCGTCGACGTGCACAGCGGCTTCAATAACATCGAAGAGCTTGGTCTCCAGCGACCACTCATGGTGCTGCACGAGATCGGCACAGTGCACCACCCACGCCGGCCGCGTCACCCTGATGTGCCGATCCGACCATCGCGATGCACGCGACTTGCCACTGCCGGTCTCGGCGACCTCGCGGAGAAACGCACCCTCAAGCTGCCGCGTCGCCTGAGGGCGCCGACTCCGGCCAGCCAAAATCCCCACCGGCCGCACCCATCGCCCTGAACAGCGCAAACCACCGAGACCGACCTGGGCCACAGGCGAATCTTCGCCGAATCAGGACGCGGCCGACCTCATCAGCGCCCGGCTGTCGAAGCGGCTGGAGGTGGTCGTGGAGCCGCTCGGCGACCGCGAGAAATTCGCAGCAGAACTTCGTACCCCTGCTCGCCGGGTTAGAAGACCAAGGGGCGGCGATCGCCGCCGTCGCGTCCCTCGAAGGCGTCGACGGGCCGGCGATTGTCGCGACGGCCGAACGCGGAGCCGACGCCGTCGCGGCCAGGTTCGGCCCGACGACGACGCAGGCCGGCAAGATCTACAACTGGCTCACCGACCCCGAAGCCGACCGACTCGCCGAACTCGAAGCGATGGCACCTCGCGACCGCGTCGTCGTGCGCCTGCGCACCAAGCAGAGGGCAGCCGCGACCTGGACCAACTGTCCACGGGACAACGCGCCGCCGCCATCTTGCTGCTGATCTTCGCCGTCGACGGCAAGCCGATGCTGCTCGACCAGCCGGAGGACGACCTCGACAACAGCTTCACCTACGAGGACGTCGTCGCCATCATCCGCCAGCAGAAGGCGCTCACGCCGGACGGGCACGACCGCCAGATCATCGCCGCCACGCACAACCCGAACATCCCGATGCTGGGCGACGCCGAACTCGTCGCCGTCCTCGACGCGACCAACGCGGGCATGGTCGTCACCAGTCACGGTTCCATCGATGACTTGACTATTCGTACCCACATCCGGCAGGTCCTCGAAGGCGGCGAAGAAGCATTCATGCGACGCTTCCACAAATACGGCGGCATGCGACCCGAACTCCCCGCACCACACCGGGCCGAATAGCACCGGCGCACCGCGCTGCGATTTCACCCCGCACCAAACGAATCGCCAAACGAGCGGGCCGTAGGCTAAGCGGAAGAGAGGCAGCCAAGCCTTTCAACCGTCGCCCGGACGCTGACTGCATCCGCGGCATCGCACAGCCATCCGGAGCAACGCCGACGGGACCTTCCCTGGTCCCGTCGGTGCCGGCCACCCTCCGAGCAGCCCACTCACGGCGCGGAAGTTGGCTGCGGAAGGTGCCGTTTGGGCTATTCGGAGCGCAACCGGGGTCACGGGTTAGCCACTTGAAGAAGCAGTCTTTCGTCGATAGGCTCAACACATGAATCCCCGCTTCGGGCAGGGATGCTATGGGTGGGGGTTAATGTCCCCCCTTCGACACACTAATTCCCACCAGCGGACATAGTTCCGCAAGGGGGTCGCGCCGGAAGGATCGGCTCCAGCGGGTTCACGACCTTGGCGCAGCCCTGACGGCAGTGGTGCGCAGGTCGGCCGTGCGACCAGCACGAATCGTGCCGGTGCCGGCACGATCGGCAGTGCAGCGGACCCTCCAGCCGGTAGTCCCGGGCTCCAGCATCGCGCGGCGCCGGAAGCGCGGTGATGTGCTGCGCGTCGATGAAGTCCACCACCGACACCAGTGCCGGATGGGCCAGCTGCCTGGAGATCACCCACTGATCAGTGCCGGCCCACGGCTGCGCCTTGAACGGGCCTGGCGGATGCGGCGGCGTATACCGCCCCGGCTGACGGTTCCACACCTGCCTGCCGGTGTGTACTTCGCGTTGCCCAGCACCGCCCGCACCGTCGTCAAACGCCCACCCGGCACCCGAGCGATGCGGGTTGCGTTCCCCGGTCCACCCGCGACGGGCACGGAACCCCGTCCTCGTTGAGGCCCCCTCCGATCGACAGATGCACCAGCGCGCGGTTGCCTCTTCGTCGATGGGTGCGGTCCTGGCGTCCCGGTCTTGTCGTTCGAACAGGGGGCGTCCGGAGACGGGCGCCGATCCGATAATGCAGTGACCGTCCGAACACCGGTGCCTACAGGAGGTGCGTGTTGACCACGTCGTTACCGAATCCCGATCGGCTGCCGGAGAAGGTGTACGTGGATCTGCTTGCCCTGCTGGGAGTCACCCGGCGACCGCCGGCCGCGGCCGCCGCCGACCTCGTGTTCACCCGGGTCGGTACCGGCGACGAACGCGTCACGATCCCGGCCGGTACCCGGGTGGGGGCGGCGGGTGGCCGCGAACCCGTCGTGTTCGCCACCGCCGCGCCAGCGACGATCGAGCCGGGCCAGACCGCGGTCACCGTGCGCGCCTGGCACGGGGTACCGGTCGACGGCGACCTGGTGGGCGAGGGCACCGGTGTTCCCGGACAGGTCCTGCGGGCAGCGGGGGCGCCCATCGTGCGCACCTACGCGCCCGACGACGTCCTGCTCGGTGTTGCCGTGCCGCCGGCGGCGGTCCGCGGGCCGGCGGTCCGCGAGTTCCGCGGGGTCACCTACGAGCTGTGGCGGCCGGTGGAGACGTTCACCGGCACCGGCCGGGAGTACCTGCTGGATCGGGTCGCGGGCACGGTCACCTTCGCCCCGGCGGCGGACGCGGTGCCACCGGCACGGGCCCAGATCCGTATGTGGTACTGGACCGGGGGCGGGCTCGCCGGCAACATCGCCGCCAACACCCTGACCGCGCTACGCGACCGGATCCCCGGGGTGCGCGTCACCAACCCGGCGCCGGCCCGCGGCGGGCAGGGCCTGGAAAGCGTGGCGGCGGCCCTGAGCCGGGCGCCGTACGAGTCGTTCGCACCGCGGCGAGCCGTCTCCGCCCGCGACTTCCGGGCACTCGCCGCCCGCTTGGACGGCATCGGCCGGGCGGACGCCTGCTCGGCCGGGCAGCCGGGCAGGATCGAGGCGGTGCTCGTGCCGGACGTGGCACCGCAGGACCGGCCGGGCTGGCGGTTGCCGGTCGAGGTGCTCACCGGCCGGGAGACGGACGACGTGCTCGAAGCGGCCCGGCGCGACCTGGACGGCCGGCGGTCGCTGGCCACGAGCCTGCACACCGGCTGGGCGCGGTACAAACCGGTGTCGGTCCGTGGCCGGGTGGTCGTCGCGGCCGGGGAGGACCCGGACGCGGTCCGTGCCCGCGTCCACGAGCACCTGTTCCAGGCGATCAGCCCGCTGCCGACCCTGGGTAGCCCCGACGGTTGGCCGTTGGGCGAGCCGTTGCGGGCGTCCGCCGTCGCCGGTGTCGTGGCGGAGGCCGCGCCCGTCGGGTCGCGGGTGGAGGAGTTGCGGTTCGTGGTGCTGGATGCACCCGACGGCCGGATCCGGACCCTCGCCGGCTGCCCGGCCGAACCCGGGGCCTGGTTCACCGGCAGCGGCGAGGTGGTGTTCCGGTCCACCAACGGCGGGTCGGGGTGGGAGGCGGTCGGCCGGTTCTCCGGCGAGGAGGTACGTCGGGTGGTGCCGGCAGCGGACCGGTCGGTCGCGGTCGTCACCGTCACCGGCGACCTGCACGCTCGGGTGTACCTGTCAGCAGATCTCGGCGAACGGTGGACGAAACCGGTCGAGCTGGAAGCCGCGGTGACCGCGGCGGCGTGGGTGGATCGCGGCGCGGCGGCCGTGCTGCTGCTGGCCACCGATACGGGCCTCTACGAACTGTCCCCGCAGCCGGGCGCGGTTCCGGTGCAGGTGCTCGTCGATCCGGCCGACGCGGACCGTGGCTTCAACGCCATCTCGGCGTTCGTCTCGGCCGGGGGTGTCACCGGGGTCGCCGTCGCGGCGCAGGCGCGTCAGGGTGTGTACCTGTCGACGGCGGGCGGCCGGGCCGGTACCTTCACCCCGGTCGGATTGTCCAATGTGGACGTGCGGACACTGGCTGTGCAGCAGGACGGAGCAGCCACGGTGCTGTGGGCGGGCGTCGCCGAGGCGGACCCCCGCCGTCCCGGGGTGGGCGCGCAGCGGGCCCGGCTCTTCGAGGCCGCCGTCACCTGGCAGGCCGTGTCCAGCGGCTGGAGCGGCGGCAGCTGCTGGGACCTGGCCTTCGACGGCCCGACCGTGCTGGCCGCCTCGCAGAACGCGGGTGTGCTCCGGTTGGAGACCGGTGCCGCCAGCCCGAGCTGGCGGTCGCCGGAGATCACCTGCGGCCTGCCGTTACGCGACCGCACCCGGTTCGCCCCGGTCGAGGCGGTCACCGTGTCCGCCGGCGAGGTGCTGGCCGGCACCGGCTTCGGTGTCCACCTGCGGACCGGCGCCGACCGTTGGGTGTCCGTCGCCAGCCGGGAGAACCGCGAGACGGTGACCATCCCGCCGACCTGGCTGCTGTGCTCCGGCGAGCACGACGTGACGGTGGTGCGCGACACCGCCTGACCCGGCTGGACCCGGCTCTGGCGGCAGGCGGTCGGCGAGGTACGCGGCCACCGCCGGGTGCCGCGCCGCCCGGGCCGGGCCCACGGCCGCGCGCCACCGGCGACCTTGTGCCTGCCGAAGATGCCATCCGGGCAGATCGACCGGCGCAGTTGAACCCTCGTGGAACGCTGCCGTTCGGGGTGCCACGTCGACGGTGGCGAGCAGGTCACGGACGGAAACCGCCATGACCCGCACCCGCAAGGCCATCCTCGCGTTCGACATCGACTGTCAACTACTCTCCGACCTGGACCCACTACAGGAGGCCATTTGTCAGCGGACCAGCGCTCCCCCGCTCCGGACCACCGCGCGTTGTTCTCCTATCTGACCGCTGACGCAGCGGACGACTACATCGCGATCATGCGGCTCTTCGCCGGCACGTTGCTCGCTGACCTGTCGGCCGAGGAGGTCGGCAGTCAGCTCACTGAGCGGGGCGTCGTCCTGGACCCGGACACGGTCGAGAGTCGCTGCCGGCAGCTGGTGGACTGGGGCAATCTGGTGCGCTCGGTCCGTGAGACCCGGGTGCCGACCGTGGCGGCGTACCACCGATCACGGTCGCGCTATCAGGTGTCGAAGCTCGGTGGCCGGCTCCATCGCGAGGCCGAAGAGCTCTTCCGGGCTGTCGACGGTGCCCGCGAGGTCGCTCGGGAGCTGCTCGCCCGCATCGTCGACAGCCTGGATCACATCCTCCTGCAGGTCGGGGACGTCAACCGGCGCATCGACGTGGAGGCGCTTGCAGGGGCGGTGACCGGCGTGTTCAACGACCACCAGATGTTCCACGAGTCGGTCACCGACTTCTACGCCTACCTGTCCGGCGTGCTGACCCGATATGACCTGGGCGGCGAGGAGTACACCCAGTTCAAAGGCCTCCTGCTGGATTACGTCGACCTCATCGGCGCCGACGTGAACCGCAACGCGCCGGAGATCCTGGAGCGGCTGCGGATTCTGCTGCAGCTCATCGACCGGGTGCTCGACCACCTCCCTGCGGTGCCCACGGTTGATGGTGAGGCGTTCACGATCGAACGGCTGCCGGGCCGGGCCCTGTCCGACTGGGAGCAGCTCGCCGCCTGGTACGGAGCGTCCGGCAGCCGGTCCGGCCCCGATCAGCTGCGGGCCGCCGCTCGGCAGGCGCTGGGCCAGTTGATCGCCAACGCCCGTCGCATGCTCACCGCGACCGGCACCGGGCTGTCGCGGCGTGCCGACCTGCTCAAGCTCGCGGCCTGGTTCCACAGCGCCGACAGCGACTCCGCGCACCGGCTCTACGACGCGGCGTTCGGCTGCTACCCCGCCCGGCACCTGCTGTTCGGGCCTGACGAGCCGGACACGGCGACCGGCCCCGGAACGTCCTGGTGGGAGTCGATCCCGGTCAACGTGCCGGTGTCGCTGCGTGAGCGGGGCGACCGGGCCGCCCGCGGGCGCAGCTCACGCGTGCCCGACCCGGGCACCGAAGCGCAGCGGTTGGTGGGCTTGGCTCACCAGCGCGACGCGGCCAGGCGGGCGGCCGCGGCGGAGCTCCTGGCCGCCGGTCCGCTGCACCGTAGCCGGCTCAGCAAGGCGGCCCGGGACCTGCTGCTGGAAAAGCTGTCCGCCGTCTTCGCCGCCGTGTCCACCTCGGCGACCCCCATCGAGCACCAGGACGCCGACCTCGGCCTGATGCTGCGAGCAACCCCGGCCAACGGCGACGCCACCATCGTGACCAGCGCCGACGGCGCCATCACCATCCACGACGTTCAGCTCGTCGCGGTCCCCATCGCCGGCGCCGCGCACCGTCTGGCGGCAGCCGGGTGAGCGGCCGCAACCTCGCCACCGCGAACCAGTCGGCGCGGGAACGCGTCGACGCGGCGCGGGCCCTGCTGGCCAACCCGCTGCTCACCGCAGCGCAGGCGGAGGAGCTGGCCCTCGTGCGGCTGCACGCCCCCGCACTGCGCGGCACGTTTCAGACCCTGCTCGGGTACAACTTGATCATCGAGTCGTCGTTCGCAAGACTGGTCAAGGGCCCGTTGAGCCAGGACGCGCCCGCGAGACCGGCGCGCCGCTCCGACCACAGCGCATGGACGCCCATCACGTACACCCACTTGGCACTGCTCTGCGCCGCGCTGCTGGCTCCTGGAACAGGCGAGCAGACGCTCATCTCCGCCCTCATCGACCAGGTCCGCTCGGACGCCGCGACAATCGGGGTCAGCATCGGCGACACGCTGCCAGAGCGTCGCGCACTGGTGACCGCCGTCGGGCACCTCATCGACTGGGGGGTGCTGTCCGAGACCGACGGCACGGCGGCAGGCTGGAGCGAGCGGCGCGACGAGGCGCTGCTGACCATCCACCGCGCGGTGCTGCCCCACCTCCTGGCCCGACCGCTGTCAGGCCTGTCGCACCCGGACGACCTGCTGGCCACCGACCCTGCCGTGGCCGACCAGCCGCGCCGGTCGCTGCGCCGCAAGCTCGTCGAGAACCCGCTCGTGCGGCGCGAAGACCTCACCGACGCCGAGCGCGACGTCCTGTCCCGCGAGCGTGGCGAACTGACCCGCATGCTCGATGAGCACTTCGGCCTTACCGTCGAGGTCCGCGCCGAAGGCGTCCTGGCCTACGACGCCGGCGGCAGTCTCACCGACATCACGTTCCCGGGAACGGGCACGGTAAAGCAGGCCGCGCTGCTCCTGCTGGCCGAGCTGATCGACTCGGGCCAGCCGGACCACGCCGCGAGGGCCACGCCCGGTGTCGTCGCTGGCTGGGACACGGTCGACGAAGCGCTGGCGAGGCTCACCGACCGGCATCGCCGCGCCTGGGGCTCGACTCTGGTCGACCAACCCCTCCGAATGCGCGACGAGGTCGTCGCCCTGCTAGTGGACATGAGCCTGGCCACCGCCGGCGACGCGGGGCTGCTGATCCATCCGGCGGCCGCCCGCTATCGTCCTCAGCCGTTGTCCGCGCCGCCGACCAGAGCGTCCAGGCGCCTGGCCGACCAAGGCGAGCTGGAGTTCGCATGAGCGACACGTTCGACGGGACACCGCTGCGGCACCATCCGCACCGATGGCGGCTGTCCAGGGCCGGTTTCGTCAACGTCTGGCACTACTACGAGACCACCTTCGACATCTCCGGCGGGCGGCTCATCCTCCGCGGCACCAACGGCTCGGGCAAGTCCCGTGCGCTGGAGATGCTGTTGCCGTTCCTGCTGGACGCCGACCGCCGCAACATGGGCACCGGGTCGTCTGTCCGGATGGAAGACCTGATGAACGCCGGGGCGGGCGAGCAAGGCAACCGGCTCGGCTACATGTGGCTGGAGCTACGCCGCGACCCCGACCCGGCCCTCGACGGCGGCGGCGAGCCGCAGCACCTCACCCTCGGTGCGCTGGTCCGCTTCGCGATCAGCACCAAGGAAGCCAAGGTCTGGTACTTCACCACACCCCTGCGGGTCGGTGACGAACTGCCGCTGCTCGGCCGGGACCGGCAGCCGCTGTCACGGCGGGACCTCGCGGAGCTGGTCACCGAGGAGCGCATCACCGACGTCGCCGAAAAGCACCGGGAGCGGGTCCGCGCCGAGGTGTTCGGACTCACCGGGCAGCTCGGCAAGGAACGCTTCGACGGGCTGCTCAAGCTCCTGCACACGCTCCGCTCGCCCGACGTCGGCAACCGGATCGAGGAGGGCCGGCTGCCGGCGATCCTCGCCGACGCGCTGCCGCCGTTGTCCGAGGACGCGCTGACCGACGCCGGGCAGCAGCTCGACGGTCTGACCAGCACCCGCGCGGACCAGGAGCGCCTCGAGGCGGCCCGCGAGCAGATCACGACGTTCCTCGACGTCTACCGCAAGTACGTGACCGGCGTGCTCAGCGCCTCGCTGCTCTCGGTCAAGGACCGGGCCGCCGTGGTGCGGCAGTCCGCCGGGGACGCGGCGCGGCTCGCCGCCGCCGCCGAAAAGCTGGAACGTGGTGCCGCCGACGCGCAGGAACGCACAACCGCGCTCGACGAGCAGGTCCAGCAGCTGGACGCGACGCTGGCCGCGCTGCGCGAGTCGGACGCCTACCGCAATGCGTCCGACCTGCTGCAACTGACGACGGTCGTGCGGACACTCGCTTCGACGGCGGACAAGGCGTTCGATCACGCCGCCCAGCTGCGCGACGACGAAGCCAGGCGGGCCAGAGAGGCCGGGCCGGTCGCCGACGACGTCGCATCGGCCGTCGTGGCGCTGTCGGACACCGTACAGCGGCTGCAGGTGCTCCTGCCCAGCATCGGCATCGCGACGCACGGCCTGCCCACCGCCGTCCAGGTGGATCGCGGGCCCGGACCGCAGCCGACCGATCTGGTCCGGACATCCCGTGAACAGGACCCGGAGCGTCTGGCCCGTCCCGCCGCTGACACCCTCACGCTCGTGCCGGCTGACGTCGGCGACATCGTCGAGGCCGCCCGGCAGGTCGAGCCCGCAGCACAGGCGCGTTCCGCGCAGGCCGCCAACCGGGCGGCCGACGCCCGGAGACTGCGCCACGAGCGTCAGCGGGTCGACGCCGCCGCCACCAAGGCCGGCGACGCCGAGCAGCGAGCCGTAGAGGACGAGCAGGCCGCCGAACAGGCCGCCGAGCAGCGCGACGACGCCGCGATCGCGCTGGCCGACGCATGGCACACATGGACCACCGCCCGAGCCACCACGGACCTGCTCGGCACCACCGACTGGCCGGCACACCCGATCCTCGGCGCGATCCTCGCCGACCGGACGGCGCTGTGCGGTGACGGGCGACCAGCGGTCACGCTGCCCGAGCTGGACCGCGCCGCCGACGACGCGGTGTCGGAGGCCGAAGCTGACGTGGCGGCCGCACTGTCACGGCTCGACGACGCCGACCGGGCCGACGCCGAGACCGTCGGGCGACTCACCGCGGAGCGAAAGCAGCTCCTGGAGGCGCAGGATCCCGAGCCGCAGCCACCGAGCTGGGTGCGGCCGTCCGGCGGCGCTGCGCTGTGGCGATGCCTGGACTTCGCGGACGGCGTCGACGACCAGCGCCGCGCCGGCATCGAGGCGGCGCTGCTGGCCTCCGGTCTCCTCGTCGCTGAAGTCGACGAGGACGGCCGGCTCACCACCGCCGACGGGCAGCTGCTCGTCTCGCCGACGGGAGGGCCGGCGACGCGGCCGCTGTCCGCAGTGCTCACCGCCGACCCGGACGGTCCGGTGGCGCCCAACGCGGTCGCCGCGCTCATCGAGCGGATCGCGTTCAACGACCCGGGTGCGGGAACCTGGGTCGGCGACGACGGTCGCTGGGGCAACGGCCCGCTCCGCGGCCGCCACACCGTCCCGGCGGCCCGGCACATCGGCGCCGCCGCACGCGCCGCGGCACGGGCCGCCCGTCTGGCGCAGATCGCGACCGAACTCGCCGACCTGGAGGCCGCCCGGGAGCTCCGCGACCGGGATCGCGAGCAGCTGCGGCATCGACGGCTGGCACTGCGGGACCTCCGCAGGTCTGCGCCGCGGTCTATGGTGCTAGCCCAGGCAAGGGCCGAGTATGCTGCGGCCGTCAAACAAGCCAGCCGATCGGCGGCCAGCGCGGGAACGCTCCGGGCCGAGGCCGATCGGCTGGTACGCGCCTGGGCTGAACAGGACCGGGAGCACCGGCGCGTCTGCGCCGAGTTCGCCCTGCCGGCCGACGAGGAACCGCTGCTCGAGCTGCGGCGCCGGGCAGACAAGGTGGTCGTCGGGTGCGCCGACGTGGGCACCGGCGCCGCCGGGGTGCGCCAGGTGCTGCGCCGGTACGCGTCGGCCGTCGAGGCTGTCGCCGACACGGCCGCCCGCCGAACCGATGCGGAGCAGGACGCCGGGAACGCCTGGGAGACGTGGCGCAGCGAGGCGACGAGACTCGACGTTTTACGCGACGCGGTCGGTGCCGAGGCCGACACCGTCCAGCGGCAGGAGGCGCAGACTGAAGCAGCCCTCAAACAGGCCAGGACCCAGCTGCGCGCCGCAACCGAGACGGTCCAGCGCCTGACGCGCGAGGCTGCCACCGCCGCCGCCGAAGCGGGGCACGCGCTCGGCCGCGTCCGCGAACTGAGGGAAGCGCTGGCCGAAGACACCGCAGCCGTACTGCAAAGGCTCAGCCAGCCCGGGGTCATCGAAACCGCCTTCACGACCCGACCCGAGTCCATGTTCGCGGACACAGCACCAGAAGTCGTCGAAACCAGCGCGGCGACGCTGCTGGCCGGCCTGCGACGGGCGAAAGCCGACGAGAACGCCCTCCTCCGTGCTCAACAGGCGTTCGAGCAGGCCATCTCCGGCAGCTACGACGTTTCCGCCACCGTCTCGGCAGGCATCAGGCTGTTCGAGCTGATCGACGCCGACGGCCGGCGGCCGCTCGCCCAGGCCGCCGTCGAGGTCGAGCAGCAGTGCGAGGCCGGCCGCGCCGCGCTCACGGCACGGGAGCAGCAGGTGTTCACCGACTTCGTCCTCGGTGAGGTCGGTGAGGAACTGCGGCGCCGGCTCGGTCAGGCGACGCACCTGATCGCGGCCATGAACGGCAGCCTCCGGTCGATCCGCACCAGCCAGGGCATCGGGGTACGCCTCACCTGGAAGCTGTCCGATGACGCGAGCGGCGACATCGCGCGGATCAAGGAGCTGATCACGACTGCCGCGGCGGTCCGCACAGCGATGCAGGACCGGGAACTCACGGCGCTGCTGTCCGCCCGGGTCGCCGCCGAAGCCGTGCAGGATCCGACCGCGGGATACGCCATTCACCTCCGTGGTGCGCTGGACTATCGGGCCTGGCACACCGTCGAGGTCTTCATCACCGGCCCGGAACCAGGTCGCGAGCGAAGGATCAGCCGCCGGGCGAAGTTGTCCCAGGGCGAGACACGGTTCGTGTCGTACGTGACGCTGTTCGCCGCGATCGACGCCTACCTGTCCGGCCTGGAGAACCCGGCGACATCACTGCGGCTCATCCTCCTCGACGACGCGTTCGCCAAGGTCGACGAACCCACCATCGCCGAACTGCTCGGCCTGCTGGTCCGGCTGGACGTCGACTTCGCGATGACCGGCCACGCACTGTGGGGCTGCGTGCCGCAGGTCCCGGCCCTCGACATCTACGAGATCTGCCGCGAGGAAGGCACCCCCGCCGCGACCGCCCACGTCCGTTGGGACGGTCGTAACCGACAGTTCCTGCACACCGCATGAGCGATCACCGACCACCGCTGCCGCCCGGCCTCCGCGCATATCTGACCGGCCCGGAGCTCGCGGGTGTCTGGTCCACCGCCCGCGCCCGGCTGGAGCGCAACGGCCTCCAGATCACCGGCACGATCAGTGTCGACCTCGACGCCGCCGCGGCCGACCGCCTGTCCGGCCTGCTCAGCCGGCCGCTGCAAACCGGTCCGGGGCGACCCGTCAAGCTCGCCGACCTCGATGAGGCGCTCCGCCGCTCCGCAGCCCAACTTGGCCTCGTTTCCGCATTGCAGGCCATCCACGGCCGGCCGGTGACCGACCATCGCGCGGCGCGCCGGGACGTGCAGACACAGTGGGACGCAGTATGGCTCCGGCTCGACGCGGCGCTGGCCGGCGCCGGACTGGCCGACGCGGCATGGGTTCCCGCCTGGATCGCCGGCATGCGAAGCACCGGTGTCCTCACCCGGGCCGGGATCGACGCCGCAGACCGCGCGCTGGACCACGCGGTTGCCGCCCTCGCCGTCCTGCTGCCGCCCGCGGACCGGCCGACGGTCGAACTCGCCGCCCTGGCGAGCCGGGTCACTGGTGACGCCCACGGGCTGGACGACACGACGCTGGCGTCGCTGGTGCTGCTGCGCGCCGCCGCACTCGCACACGACAGGCCGGTGCCGGAAACCGCCGCCCAACGGCGGGACCTCTGGCAGCTCCTCGGCGTCGCCACCGACGCGGTCTCCGGAACGGTCCTCACCTGGCGGCTCCAACCACCCAGTGAGGACCGCTGGTCGAGGATGATGCGGGACCGGGCCAACCTCGGCCTCATCACCCATCTCACCCTGCACGAACTCGACAGGGCGGGTGCGGTGTCCTACGCCGGACCCGGCCAGGTCGTCTCCGTCTGCGAGAACCCACAAGTGCTGCAGGCTGCCGCGCACGCCGGCGTCGAGGCGCCGTTGATCTGCTTGTCCGGCAACCCCGCAACCGTCGGCACGCGCCTGCTGCGAGCACTGATCTCGGCCGGGAACCCTGTCCGGTACCACGGAGACTTCGACTGGCCCGGCGTCGCCATCGCCGGGCGCATCATCAGCCTCGGCGCCTCGCCTTGGCGTATGTCGGCCACTGACTACCGAACGGCGGCAGCGATGCTCGACCCCGACCACGCGATCGCCCTGACCGGCAAACCCGTTCCGACCGCATGGGAACCCGCGCTCAGCGCCGCCATGCAGGCTCGTGGACTGGCCGTCCACGAGGAGTCCTTGCTCGGTGTTCTCCTCATGGACCTCGCTGACGACCACGGGACGACGATCAGCCCGTGATCAGTCCGTCACGAGTACCTGCGCGTTCCCAGCGCTGGAATGGCTCACTCGCTGGTGGCCCGCCGAATATGATCAATCAATGCTGGCCAGGCTGCTTCTGCCTCGGCACGGCGTGCGGCGCAGCACTCCGGCCCGGCCGAGCAGATGATCGCGGCGCACATCCCGGCCCCACTCCCCCGCGCCCGACCGGACGGGCTGACTACCCTCTGCGGAATGGCTGACGATCTTGTGTACGCGGTGCGGCTGTTCGTCCCCGGTACCGCCGCCGACCCGACCCAATGGCAGGACGCCCTGGGACGGTCCGGCCTGACGTTGGACGGCGACTCGCTCACGTCGCAGCACCTTGGCTTCCGCGCGCTGGCGGAGTGGGTCGCCAACGACGGCTCGTTCGGGGATTCGTTCGGCTACGGCACGGTGACGCCGCAGGAGCAGCGCGCCATCGCCGGTGCCGGCAGCGCGCTGGTGCTGGATCTGCCGGTGTACCTCGGTGCGGCGGCGGACCAGGTGGCGGCGCTGATCGCCGCGCTGGGCGACGCCGGTGCGCTGGGCGTGCGGCTGGAGCAGTCGAAGCTCGGCTGGACCGTCCCGCGCTGGATGCAGGCACTGCAGGGCGGCGACCCGTGGCTGCTGTACCGCAGCACCGTCGTGGTCCTGCAGGACGGCGGAGTGTCGCGCTCCTGCGGCATGCACGCTTTCGGGTTGCCGGACGCGGAGGTCGAGGCGCCGCCCGCCGAGGCCAACCGGCTCCTCGGGGTGTTCAACGTGTACCAGCTGGCCGAAGACCCGGTCCTGGTCACCGGCGACACCTTCCAGCCGGACATGGACACCCCACGCCGCCGCCTCGAACGCTGGCCCGACGCCGGCTACCCGCAGGACCACGCCTGCCACAACCCGTTCGGCGCCTGGCGGCTGGGCCCCGAGGGCGGCGTGGCGGATCCGCGGCGCGAGCTTCGGCTGGTGTTCGTCCCCGCGCTGGTCGCCGTGCTCACCGCCGCCGAGCGGCAGGCCGGCCGCCCACTGCACCGCGATGAGGTGGAACGCCTCACCAGTGGTGGCGCCTGCATGGCGATGCAGTACGGCGACGCGCAGCACCTCGAACGCACCCGCGGCTACGCCGACATCGAGCCGGAGCTCGCCTGGAGCCAGTGGCAGGTCCTGCGCTCAGCGTGACGGCAGCGTCACCGGGCCATGGTGGGATTCGGCGCGGGCGGCTGCCCGTCGCAGCTGACCGACGACCCCTCGAGCGGCTGGCAGTTCCTCGCGCCGTGCCCGCTCAACCAGCCCGACTGCGCGCCCAACCAAACGGGGCCGGGCGGCGGCACGGTGCCCATCTAGGATGGTGTCGATGAGAGGTCTCCGGTTCCTGGTCGCGGTGGCGCTGCTCCCGGCGCTCGCCGCGGTCGCCGGGTGCACGCCGCGCGAGGTGTTCCTGGCGGCCGCGGGCTGGAGCGACGGGCAGCCGGTCGTGGTCCTCGCGCCGTGCAAGGGCAGCAAGGTCACCGAGGTGGCGCTGTACGAGGAGTCCGGGTCGGCGTGGGAGGTGACCAACGACGCCGGGGTCGACTACGCGGAGTTCCCGGTGTTCTCGACCCCGGCCGGGTGGACGCAGACGATCGGTGAGCTGCGGGAGCTGCGGGACGACACCTCGTACGCCGTGCTGGGCGAGATCAGCGGACACCCGCCGGTCGCCGGGGTGCGGTTCACGGCGCCGCAGTTGCGCGAGCTCGGGCCCGACGAGGTGCTCGCCCGGCCCGGCAAGACGGCGGAGAAGATGTCGAAGGCCGCGTACCGGAAGTTCGCCCGCGGCGCGTGCTGACCGCCGGGGGCGGTCATTCCACGGTGGCGTAGAGGATCACGGTAGTGACGGCGGCAACCTGCCGGCGGACACCGCCGGTTCTGCGCGTTGGACTGCCCGGCCCCTCGTCCCGGGAAGCCGCGTCCTCGCAGGTAGACGGTGGTGCAACGTCCCACCGTCCCAGGTGTGCGCCACGGGCTGGTCCGCGGCCGGGCCGCCGTGCCATGCTCCCTGCCGCCGGGCCGTGCAGGGAAAATGCGGTCCGGACCAAAGCGCCAGTTGGCGCCACGCCCCGCCATCTCCACACTGCCGTGTTACGCACCGTCACTATTTGTGACGACCCGCCGATCTGGGCTGATCGGCGGGACGGCGACGGACGGTGAGCACGGGTGTGGTCCGGCAACTGTCCACCGACACGTGGAGCTACCCAATGACCGACGCCCTACCCGACGAAGTCGATCCGACCGTCCAACCGCCCGTGGCCGTACCGTATCTGCTGGTCATGCCCGGCGGCGATGGACAGCCGCAGCCGGTCGCCTGGCCCGGCACCGCCGAGGGGCAGACGACGTGGGCGATTCCGGTGACGATTCCCGCGGGAACCCCGGGATTCGCAGTGTTCGTGCCCCTGGTCCCGGGTGCGCAGGCCAAGCCTGTCGACGGCATGACGGCCGCGCCCGTTGAGCCCGCGCCAGTCACGCCCGTTGTGGCCAAGCCAGTCACGCCCGTTGTGGCCAAGCCAGTCACGCCCGTTGTGGCCACAGCCGCCGCGCCTGTTGAGGAACTGCCCGACGACGAGCTCGAAGAGGACGAGGACGAAGACGAAGACGAAGACGACGAGGCTGTCGCACCGCCGTCTGGCGCGCCCCTCCCGCCGCCGGGCTCACCCTTCCCGCGGCAGCCTGCGGCGCCCTCGTACCGGCCCTATCAGACCGTTCCGCGGGTCATGGGGCCGCCGCGACCGCTGGCGCCCGGGTTCCTGGAAGCACGTTGGCCCGGGCCGAAGCCGGCGAGCGGCTGGCGCGTGCCGGTCGCCGTGCTCGTCGGCGGACTCGTCGCCGCGATCGTCCTGCCCGGCACGCGGGTCGGCATCGGCTGGTTCCTCGGTGGGTTCGCGCTCGTCGCCGCCGTCATCGCCGGCATCTGGCCGGCCGCCGCAGCACTGCCGAAGGCCGACCGTGCGATGCGGGCCGTCTGGGCCGGCTCCGCGGTCGTCCTGCTGTCGGTGCTGGCGTTCCGCAACGCCTGGTGGCTCGTCACGTTCTGCGTGCTGGGCGCGCTCGGCTGCGCCGCCCTGGCCATCGTCGGCGGCCAACGCGTCCGCTCCATACTGTTCAGCCTCGTGGCGGCGCCGTTCGCGGCCTTGCGCGGCATCCCGTGGGTGGCCAAGCACCTCAGCGCCACCGGCGACCGGCGCGAGCCGCCCCGCCACACCCAGCGCGTCGTCTGGTCGGCCATCATCACGGTCCTGTTCGTACTGGTCTTCGGCGCGCTGCTCTCCTCCGCCGACGCCGCGTTCTCGCAGGTGCTCTCCGCCATCGTGCCGACGGTCAGCGTCGGCCGCGTGTTCCTGTTCATCATGTGCGCGCTGATCGCCGTCGCGGCCGTCTACACCGTCGCCGCGCCGCCGGACCTGTCCACCATCGACAAGCCGGGCACCGCGCGGCTGCGCCGCCTGGAGTGGGGACTGCCGATCGGGGCGCTGGTCCTGCTGTACAGCGGATTCGTCGTCGTGCAGGCCACCGTCCTGTTCGGCGGCCAGCACCACGTGCTGCAGACCGCCGGCCTCAGCTACGCCGAATACGCCCGCAGCGGCTTCTGGCAGCTGGCGACCGTCACGGTACTGACGATCGCCGTGCTGGGCGGCGTGACCCGCTGGGCCAGCCGCGAGGACCGGGTCGACCGCATCCTGCTGCGCACGCTGCTCGGCCTGCTCTCGTCGCTGAGCATCGTGATCGTCGTGTCGGCACTGTCCCGCATGTACGCCTACCAGAAGGTCTACAGCTTCACCGGCGAGCGCATCTTCGTGATGGCGTTCGAGCTGCTCCTCGGCACCGTGTTCATCATGATCATGGTGGCCGGCATCCGGTGGCGCGGCGCCTGGATCCCGTCGACGAGCGTCGGTCTCGCGGTCGTCATGCTGCTCACCCTCGCGGTGCTCAACCCGGAGGACTACGCGGCCCGCCGCAACATCGCGCGCTACAAGGAGACCGGCAAGATCGACGCCTGGTACCTGCGCGCCCTGTCCTCCGACGCCACCCCGGCCCTGTCGACCCTCCCGGACCTGGTCCGCCGCTGCACGCTGAGCTGGATCGTCGCCGACCTGGACGAGCCGGACCCGTGGTACGGCTGGAACCTCGGCCGCGAAAACGCTCGTGACGCCCTGGACCGCGTGGGCTCCTCCGGCATCGGAGGCTCGAGCGACTGCCAACGGGCCGACCAGTTCGACCTGCCGAAGACACGCTGACGCGCCACCCACGGACCGGGCCGCAGCACGGCGGCGGCCCGGTCCGGGCCGTTCGGCTGCGTTCAGACCGTGCGGATCGCCTTCGCGAGGTTCACCTCCAGTTCGGCCTTCGTCTGCTTGACGACCTACGCCGGCCGGTCGCGGTCGACGCGCCACGACTCGCTCGGCGGGCATCATGGCCCGGTCGGTCAGCGGGCTCGCCGACGACCGGTTTCCGTCACGACTCCATCCTGACCGGCATCCAGGCGATCACGAACCCGGGTGCCGCCAACAAACTTCACCGTCGACGACAACGTGGTGCACGGTACCCGCAACGGCAGCCGCACACTGGAAGGTGACTCCGGCGCTCCGGTGTACACCGTACGGTCGGACGGCGGCATCGCGGCGAAGGGCATCCACAGCGGCGGCACGACAGCGGCGACCGCCAACCCCTGCCACGATCTACGACCCGTACACCACGCTCCCCGGTTACCTGCTGACCAGCTGAAAGGACCCGCCATGCGTGCCCTGGGCGTCGCGATCCTGCTCGCCGCAGCACTGACGGCGACCGGCTGCGATGCCCAGGAGCCCCCTACCGTCGGCTTCGGCGGACCGAATCCGGCGGTCGGGGACTCCGCGGCCGACGCACTCGCCGCCTGGCGGGACTTCCCGGCCGACCGGCATCCGCGGCCGGTGGTGCTGCTGGGCGACCCGGCAGTGGTGGGGCGGGGCTTCGCCGACGTGGCGGGCAAGGAGGCCTTCGCCGCGCGCAGTTTCACGCTGACCGCCACCGCCCCGGCCGCCCCGAACCCCACCGCCCGCGTCCAACTGCCCGACGGCGCGGCCGACCTCCCGATCGTCGCCGCCGCCGACGCGTTCACGGCGCTGTCGCGCTCCGGCCTCCTGCCGGGCAGCGAGCCGAAGCCTTCGAGCACGTATCCGCCGCTCGTCCTGGACCGCGTCTCCTTCGGTACGGCCGAGTTCCGGACCGACCGCGGCGCGGCGACGCTGCCGGCCTGGCTGTTCTCCGGCCCGGGCCTGCTCGACCGCATCGCGTGGCCCGCTGTGGCGCCCGAGGCGATCTGGCACCTCGGTGCGCTGGCCGACTCGGGGCGCACCGGCCGGGTCTCGCCGGACGGCCGGACGTTGACCCTGCACCTACCCGAGGCACCTACCGCCTGCGACGACCCGGCGGTGACCTACCACGCCGTCGCGCTGACGTCACGGCAGGCGGTGGCCGTCCACATCGAACCGACGCGTACCGCAGCACCCACACGGGCCAACTGCGCCGGCGACGACATGCTGCGCCTGACCGACTACGACGTGACCCTGACCGAGCCGCTCGGCGGTCGCGTGGTGCTCGGCCCGAACGGCAGCCCGATCGCCATCTCCGCCTGAGTAGCCTGGCTCCGTGAACAGGCCGGTCGTGATGGCGGCGTCGGTGGCGAGCTCAGCCCTGATCCACCGACGAGATTGATGTGGCGGGGATGCCCCGGACGCGACAATGCCCCCGCTGCGCGGGGTCGTCGCCGACCGGCTGCGTGTGCCCACGGACAAGGCAAGGTCTGGCGAGGTCAGGGCGGTCGGGCTCAGCCATGGTGGTGGCTCGACAGGGTGCGTGGCACCGCCGCTTCGGTCCCGGGCTCCACGATGACGAACTGGCCCATCATGCCCTTGTCCTCGTGCCTGAGGATGTGGCAGTGGTACATGTACGGCGCCGTCGGATCGGTGTGGTGCCCGAACTGCACGGCGAGCCGCACAGTGGACTTGCCCGGGACGAACACCGTGTCCTTCGGGCCCTGCAGGTATGCGGGCGGTTGTTTGCCGTTGACGTCGAGGACCCGGAATGCGACCTCGTGGATGTGGAAGTTGTGGGCGTACACCGTGTTCTGCACGTGCCAGATCTCGGTGGCGCCGGCGGGGACGACCTCATCGATGCGGGTCATGTCCATCTCCCGACCGTTGATCTCGTCGCTGCCGCTGAGCCGGAACCGGCGCTCGTGTGCCCCCGCGGTCGCCTCGATGCGCGGTGTGCCGGCGAGCCGCTGCGGGACGGGTTTGCCCGGCTTGAGCTGCTCCGCCGCGACGAATTTCAGCAGCTGATGCTCGCCCTCGTCGATCCCGTTGTCACCGGCGACGCTGCGCAGCACGACCTGCTCGCGTGGTGCGAACTCGGCCACGATCTCGAGCCGCTCGCCGGGGCTCAGCTGCACCCGGTCGACCACCGCGGGTGCGCTCAGCAGCCCCGCATCGGTGCCGATGACGGTGAAGCGGCGCCGGTCGGCGAATTCAACGTTGTACATCCGGGCGTTGGATCCGTTGAGGATCCGCAGCCGTACCGACGTGGTGGTCACCTCGAAGTACGGGTCGTAGACACCGTTGACCAGGATCTGACTGCCGATGAGACCCCACGTCGGCTTCGGGTTCTCCGACAGCGCACCGTCCGCGTCGAGGATCTTGTCCTGCAGGATGAGCGGGACGTCGTCCACGCCGTACGTCGACGGCAGGCCCAGGCCGGTCGTCTCCGGGTCGTCGACGAGAAAGAGGCCGGCCAGGCCCCGATACACGTGCAGTGCGGTGCTGCCGTGCGGGTGTGGGTGGTACCAGGACGTCGCCGCCGGCTGATCGATCGTCCAGTGGGGCGTCCAGGACGCTCCCGGCGCGATCATCTGGTGCGGTCCGCCGTCCATCGCCGCGGGGAGCCGCATGCCGTGCCAGTGAACGGTGCTCGCCTCACCGAGGTTGTTCTGCACCCGCATGACGACCCGGTCACCGCGCGCCACCCGTACCGTCGGACCGAGAAAAGCCCCGTTGAAGCCCCACGTCGCTGTCGGCTTTCCCGGGAGGATCGCGGTCCGCCCCGCCTGCATGGTCAGCGAGAACTGCTTCGTCCCGTCCGCCGAGACTGTGGGCGCCAACAGCGGGGGCACGGTCAGTCGATTGACGAACGACAGGCCGGCGTTGCCCGTCGGACCCGCTCCAGGGCTGCCGCATCCGGCGAGTGCGGCCAGTCCCGACAATGCAAGAAGATCACGACGCTTCACGAAGCAAGATCGTGCCACCGGTGCCAGCAGGGCACCTCCGGGATGCGACCCCGAGCTGACCCTGATGTCAGCAGGGTTCCCGACCGGCCCGTCGGACACGAGCCAGGCGATCCGGCCGGGATCCGGCGGCGGTCTACCACTCAGAGGCGGTTGCCTGCGCGGTCCGCGACAACCTGCGCGACTACGCCGCCGAGCAGGTTGGTGATCCCTTTTGTCGCCCTGCGGAGACGCCGATCGCGATGTTGGAGCAGAACGTCGACGCGCGCTTCTCGCCGATGAGAGGGCATCGTCTACATCTTCGCCGTACCCCCGAACTCATCGCAGCGCCGCTGCGAGGTCGGCAGCGATCTCGAAGGTCGGTGCCGCCCTTCCGGTCTGGTCCGCGTTCAGCGCGATGCGCTCGATGCGGGCCAGCATCTCCGTTGCGGTTTCCCGGTCATGCAGCGCCATCGCCAGTTCTGCGCGGTACACCAGAACCTCCACGTGGGTGACGGGGTCGTCGTCGGCCTGCGGGCGAGCCAACGCGCTGTCGAGGATGCGGACTGCCTGGCCGACGTCACCCTTGGAGTCGGCCAGCACGATGGCGTTCGCCAGCGCCTTGGCGAGTCGTCCGGCGGGTGCCGGTGCTGGAGTGGGCGTCGTGGCGGCGTTCTGGAAGACGCGGATCCAGTTGCCGCCCGGGTCGATGACGCTGAATCCGCCCAGCCCGTCGGCGTTCTTCCGAGCCCTGGGCCGGGTCATCCGCGGCATTCCGGACACCAGGACCTTGCCGTACGCGGCCCGCATGCCGGCGGCGAAAGCCCGGTGCAGCTCCGCGATGTCCGAGGTGATCACGAGGCAGGAGCCGTAGGACTGCGCTGGGTCGAACCCGGCAATCTCGAAGAACTGCAGGTGCAGGTCTTCACGTTGCAGTCCCACGCAGGGGTTGGGCTTGCGCTGCTTGTACGTCGTGCTGAAGCCGAGAGCCCCGTAGAAGGTGACGATGTCGTCGATCGACGCGCAGGGCAGCAGGGGGACGGTTACCTCGTTGGCCATGGCTCTTTCCTAGGCGTTACGGACGGTCCTTCGCACATGGAAATAGCCGATCATCGCCTGGTCCCATCCGATCGGCCGATGCGACCGCAGTCGGCGTGCAACTCGGCCAGGGGCGCGTACCCTCCACATCGGAGGCGCACGGCTTGTAGCGCCGCTCGAGCTGGCCGGGCGCGAACTCGAAGCCCTTCCCGATCCGCGACGCCTGGTTGTTTACCCCAACCGTCCGGCCATCAACACCCCTGGACGCGGATCCACCGGCGCCGCCACTGCGGGCAGCGTCGCCAGCCCCGAGGCCAGCAGCGACAACGACACCGTCACGGCCGTCGCTCCGACCGCTCGTCGCCGCCATCTTCGGACGTCCGGCAATGGATCTCAAACAGCGCGCAGAATCGACCGCGCCATGGCGCGTCCTCCCGTATTGCTTCATGCGTATGGATACCTAAATTCACAGGCGCTGAAATGGCGCGCTGTATACTCGACCGTCATGGCCGACCAATCCGATGAAGAAGACCTCGCGCTCATACTGATGGCCCCTTCGTTCGTGAGGATCTTCTACAGACGATCACTACTCGATGCCGATACCGCCTGGTTGTCATCGCACAACTACGAGGTGTTCACCTTCGACGCGACCCGCTGGGACAGCGAGGAGGCTTTCCATCAGGACATCGCACCGGCGTTGGATTTCCCCGACTATTACGGCGCCAATGTGCCGGCATTCGGCGACAGCCTTCGCAATGCCGTCGCCGACGGCTACATCTTCCGACCCGACGCGGCGGGCGTGGTGATCGTCATGACCGGATACGACTCATTTGTCAAGGTCGACGCCCAATTGGCCTGGGAGATTATCGAAGAGCTCGCCCAGCGCGCCCGGGCCGCGATGCTGTGCGGCAACCGGCTCCTGTGCCTCCTGCAATCAGATGATCCCGACATTTCGTTTCCGCCGGTCGGCGCCACCGCGGTCACCTGGGACAACGCCGAGTGGTTCCAGCACGACCGCACGCGGTCGACCTGAGCCGGCATTCTTCGCGGTGAAGCCGGTCGGGCCCGTTCCCAGCGCTGGGAACGGGCCCGACCGGCTTCACCGGGTCATCTCCTCCTGCAGGTGCACCAGCCGGCCCGCAGCAAGGACCAGGTACCGGGCCTGTAGTGAGGCGTGTAATAGACCTCGCCGCCGAGGCCGATCACGATACGTGACATTCCGCGGCTTCTGGCACCCGGATCGGTGGGCCATACATCCATTTCGGTCCAGTATCCGATCGGCCGCAGATGTCCGCCGTTGGGAATGTTGTGGCCGCCGTATGTGCCCGGCGGGTACCCCGCCCTGCCGCCCTGCTGCACGCCTTCCGGCGGCCTTCTGTGCTCGTCGTAGTGGTCGACCACCGCTTGAATCTGTTCGTGGAGATAGTCGTCCACCTCGCCGAGATCGAGGTCGCAGTTGTGCACCAGCACCGGCGAACCACCGGCTAGCACGTAATACGTGTGGACCTCGTCGACGGTGAGGTCCTGCATGACCTTGGTGGATTCGTAGGAACGGTTTTCCAGCACCGTCAGGATGTCGTCGCCGATCGTCCTGACCCGCTCGCCGACGAACAGTTCCGAGGCGGGCACCCACTGCTGGCGGGTGTCCGACCAGAACGGATGGAGTTGCGTGGTGTGCAGCGACTCGACGCCTTCCGAGTCGGCCACGACAAGATCCGTCAGATCCGTGTCGAGATTGACGTGCTTGCGCGTGACCACCCGCGCGGTCGTCTCGCCGGTTTCGGGGTCGGTGGCGACGACCTCGTCACCTTCCTTGATATCCCGGATCGGCTTCGACGAACCGTCCGCCATCCGCACGGGTGTGTCGGGGTCGAAGCTGTGTGTCGGACATCCCGTGGATTCGGACGGACGACCGCCGTTCTTGGCGTCGGCGACCTCGTCGGCCTTCTTCCCCCCGGCGCCGGCCGCGTCGTCGGCCAGGCCACCTGGTGCGTCGTCGGCCTTCTTGGCCCCGGCGCCGGCCTTCTGGGCGAGTTCGTCGGCCTTCTTCCTGGCCGCGGCGATCAGGTCGTCGGTGCGCCGGATGACGTCGTCGGCGATCTTGATCGCCCGTTGCCATGACTTGTATGCAACGAACGCTTTGTTGATGCCCTTGACGATCGCCTTGCCCGCTTTGAAGATCTTGCCCCACGGGATCATTCCGATGAGGGTGTTCACGCAGGCCCCGACGTCGCCCTTGGTGATGCAGTTGACGATGTCGGTGATGCCGAGGAAGTCGAGCAGGAAGGACAGGCCCTGTTCGACCAGCATGTCCATCATCGACTTCTTCTTCAGCGCCTCGGCCTCCAGGCGCGCCTTCTGGTCCTCGTCGGACAGCCCGCCGGGGTTGCCGGTCGGGTCACCCGGCGGCGCCGGCGGGGCCGGCGGCGGCGGGAACGCGTCCGGGTCGGCCGGGAACGCCTCACCGGACGGGTCCGCGTTGGTGACCGGCGCGTTGTTGCCATACGCGTAGCCGTTGAGCCGCTGCGGATCCTCCGGGATCGTCAACGGGTCCACGGAGACGAACCGGCCCAGCTTCGGGTCGTACTCCCGCGAACCGAGATGCGTGAGGCCCGTCGACTGGTCCTTCGTACCGCCGACAAAGCCCTTGTCACCGGGCCAGCCGACGACCGCCGTGCCGCGCTCCTCACCGAACGGCGTCGAGCGCCGCTTCTGCACCGTGCCGGTGACGGAGTCCATCGCCACCGTCGCTGTGCCCTGCGGGTCCGAGGCCAGGTAGGTCAGCTTGCCGTCGTTCGTGCGAACGGCGACCGTCATCCCGCCGTGGCTGTAGTACCGCGTCGCGGACTTCACGTTGGCGGTGCTGAGGTGCAGTTCCTGACCGGGCAGGTACAGCGTGGTCCCGGTGTCGTCGCGCCGGATCAGCCGGTTGCCGGAGGCGTCGTTGAGGAACCGGGTGATCTTCGAACCCTCGGTGACCTTGCTGAGCTTGCCTTCGGCGTCCCACTGCAGGTCCTGCGTGGCGCCGCCGACGACCCGCTGCGTGGTGTTGCCGCTCGCGTCGTACTGGTACGAGGTGAGCGTGCTGCCCCCGACGCTGGTGGTGTCGAGGCGGTGCCCGGCGGTGGCGTAGTTGTAGGTGGTGGTCGGCTCGCCGGGCAGCTCGTGGCGCTGCTCGGTGGTCCGGTTGCCGGTCTTGTCGTAGGTGTAGCTGCTCCAGTACTTCGCCGGGCCGCCCAGGCTCGCGACCGTGCGACCGCTGGCGGCACAGCTCGCCGTCGACGGCGTCCACGCCTCGGTCATCCGCCGCAGGTAGTCGTGGCTGAAGCACTGGTAGTCGGCCGCCTGCCCGGACGCGGTCGGCTGGTCGAAGACCGAGACCACGTTGCCGGAGGCGTCGTAGGTGTAGGTGGCGTTGTAGACGCTCGCGCCGCCGTTGGGCTTCGCGCTCGCCGTCACCAGGCGGCGGGTCGCCTCCTCATAGGTGAACTGCAGCAGCAGCGACTTCTTGCCCGACCCGGTCGCGCCGACCGTCACGCTCAGCGGCTCGGCGAACGAGTTGTACGCCGACGCCTGCACGTAGCTGGACGCACCCACGGTGGAGATCGGCAGACCCCACGCGTTGTACCGGGTGGTCAGCGTCTCCGCCGGCAGCGAGGCGAGCGCCGGCATCGTGGTGGTGTCGGGGGTGCCGTCGAAGTTGTACGTGGCCGAGTAGTCGTAGTTTCCGGCCAGCCCACCCTCGATCATCGGGATCGAGACTCGGGTCGTCGTGGGCCGCTGGAGCAGGTCGTATTCGACCACCGAGGTGCGGTACTCGTCGGAGCCGACCCACCGCGACGACGACGTCGGCAGGCCGAGCTTCAGGGTGTCGTACACCCAGCTCGTCAGCTTCTTCTCCGGCGTGGTCGTGATGTCCTTGACCTCGGTCGGCCGGCCGATCGCGTCATACGACATGCCGAGCTTGTTGCCGCGGGCGTCGGTGGTGGTCGCGACCTCGCCGTACTGGTTGTAGGTGAGCGTCGACTCGCCCCGGTCCGGTTCCTTCACCCGGTTCGGCCGGTGCAGGTCGTCGTAGAAGTACTCCCACTTGTTGCCGGCCGAGTCCTCGACGACGCTCTGCTGCCCGTCCTTCGCGTAGCTGAACTTCGTCTCGTCGTAGACCCCGGGCGCCTTGTACTGCCAGAGTTTCGAGACCCGGCTCCGCGCGTCGTAGGTCGCCGTGGTGGTCGTGCCGCCCGCCGGCGGGGTCACGGTCACCCGGTCCCCGTCATACGCAGTGGTGGTGCGCCATTTCTCGGCCAGCCCGGAGGCGGTGTGCCCGTACAGGATCTCCGCCGTGGTGCGGCCGGCCGCGTCGTATTCGGTGCGGACCTGGTTGGGCAGCGACGCCTCATTGACCGGCAGGAATGTGAAGCCGGGCGGGGCGTCGTTGGTCATCGGACCCGACCGCTTCACGATCCGGTTCTGGGTGTCGTACTCGATGGTGCTGACCGAACGACCACCGGTGGGGCTGGCGATCTGCGTCTGCCGCAGCCGCAACAGGCCGTCGTAGAGCTCGTACTTCGAGCTGTACTGCGGCGCGAACGTGCCCACCGGCTGCCCCGGCACCTGCGACGGCGACGGCGACTGGAGCGTCGACGTCATGACAACGGAGTAGCCGGTCTGGCTGATCACGTACGAATACGTGCTGTTCGGCGAGTCGACGCCGCGCTTGCGGGTCGGCCCCCACACGTTGATGACCCGGCCGAGCGCGTCGAGCTCCGCCTCGGTCGTCACGTCGTCGTTCGTGTCGTCGACCATCTTCACCGGCGCACCCCACGCCGGGTCGTTGTCGGTGTAGGTCACGTGCCCGATCGGGTCGGTGGTGATCACCCGCGTGATCGGGCCGTTGCCGGTCCGCACGTAGTCGCTATGGGTGAGGTTGCCCTTGACATCGGTCGAGTCCGTGACCCGGCCCGTCGCGTCGTAGACGGCCGTCGACTTCGTCTGGTACGTCGCCGTGCTCGCCGCCGCGCCCGTGTAGCCGTTGACCTCCTCGACCTTGGTGACCAGCCCGCGGTCACCGATCACGCCGAGGGTCGCGGACTGGTAGTAGTTGCGGGCGTCGGCCAGCACGTCGCCCTTGGCCGGGTTGGTCACCGAGCAGAGCACCGACAGCTGCTGCACCCGGATCGGCAGGTTGATCAGGTACTTGCCGGTGTTCGACGCGAACGTGTACTTCGTGCACTGGTCGTCGCTACCGTCGCCGACCACACCCTGGTTCTCGATCTGGGTGACCGTGCCGTCCGCGGCGAAGGACTTGACGACCTTCGTCTCCCGGACGTTCGTCGGGGTCAGGTACGTGTAGCCGTGGCTGACCTCGATGTCGGCCTTCGTGGCGTTGGTGGTGCCCCACGGCTTCGTCTGCGTCGCCTGCGCCGCCGACACCCACGGGTCGTCGATCGTCGTGCTCAGCCGGGTGGTCTCGCCGAGGAAGCTGGTCGACTCACGGGTCATGCCCGCGAACCGCTCCTCGTCCGGCACCGAACCGCCGCGGGAGTCGAGGACGTTGACCGTCTTCGTGCCACCGGAGCCGTTGCGGTCGCCGTTCATGCCCCGGAAGAACCGGGTCTCGGTCTTACGGCGCAGGCCGTCGGTGCCGTCGCCGGTGCGGGTGATGACCGTGCCGTAGCCCCGCCACTGCGACCACGTCTTGTCCTCGATCGGCACGATGCCGTCGATCTCGTCGAAGTGCCATGCGGCGTCGCCGACGTACTCGTAGTCGGTGACGACCGGCTGCATGCCGCTGTACGCGTCGGCCTGCGTGACCCGGTCGACCACGTACTTGTGGAACCAGTCGATGCGGTTCGGGTAGGCCTCGTCGACGCCCTTGACCGGCATGCACCGCAGTGTGTTCGCCTGCGGTGAGACGGGCAGGTTGGTGGTCGAGCAGTTCGTGGGCATGTAGCGGACCGCGATTTTGCCGCCGGACT
>NZ_BONQ01000048.1 GCF_016862795.1 Dactylosporangium siamense
GTGACGCACCGGGATTGGCGCGCTCATGCCGCTGTCAATGCGCCGTTGGTTATCGTGGGCTGGTCACGTTGCGCCGATGGGGCAGGGGCACGTCTCGTCCTGGTGCTTGTAGTCGTAGGAGCGGGGATGACCGCAGTAGCAGATGCTGAGCAGCGTGTTCTGGGGGTCGGTGGACTGGTCCGGGTCAGCGCCGCATGCCGGGCACGGTGTCGGCGCGTCTGGACCGGTCACCGTCGGCGCTGAGCGGGCCCACCAGGCAACGACGCGCTCGGCCACGGAGTCGAACTCATCGTCGGCCACGTCGAGCGGCCGCGCGGCGGGCGGGCCGGCGCGACGAGCCGGTCGGAGTCGTTCGCGACCGCCACCCGCGTCCTGGCCGCCTACGACATCCTGCAACCGACTGACCGTGGCCGGTCCCGGTGGTCCCGGGCACGGCGACGTCAGCGAGACTGGGAGCAATGCCGCTCTCTAACGACCTGGAGCTTTCCTATGCCGCACGGGATCGTCCGCTGGTTCGACGCCGAACGGGGGTTCGGCTTCCTCGCGCCTGACGACGGATCACCAGACGTGTTCGTGCACGCCTCCGAGATCGTCGGGGACGGCGGCTCGAAGGTGCTCCGTGAGGGCCAGGCCGTCGAGTTTGAGGCCGGCAAGAACGACCGCGGTCCCCAGGCGCTGCGCGTGCTCGTCACCGCCGAGCAGGCCGCTGGCGGTGCCGTGGGCCTGCTCGGCACGGTCAACTGGTACGAGCCGACCAAGGGGTACGGGTTCGCATCGCCAGACGGCGGCGGCCCCGACATCTTCGTGCACAGCTCGGCCATCGTGACCGGCGGTGTGGTCAGCGACGGGCAGCGGGTGGCCTTCGTCGTCGTCGAGGGCGAGCGCGGCCCGCAGGCCGCGCACGTGATCCCGCTCGGTCCTGGGGCCGGCCTGTCCGCCACGGTAGGCGGTGCCGACAGGGCGGACGGAACCGTCTCCTGGTACGACGAGGACAAGGGCTTCGGCTTCATCGCCCCCGACTCGGGCGCCGGGGACGTCTTCGTCCACGCCCGGTCCCTGGCCGAGGGCCTCACCTGGCTGACAGAGGGCGACCGCGTGGCGTATGAGGTGGTCAGCAGCGACAAGGGCCCGCAGGCCCGCGACGTGCAGCTGGTCCGAGGGGCCGAGCCCGCGCCGCCACCGCGACGCCCGGCACCGGCCGGGCCGCCACCCGCCAGGAGTAGGCCGCCGTCACGGGGCGTGCCCGCACGCGCGGGCCACGGCGTCGTCGCACGTTACGACGGCGACCGCGGGTTCGGGTTCATCACCCCGGACGCCGGAGGCGACGACCTGTTCGTCCACGTATCCGTGGTCGCCGGGTCGGAACCGCTGCAGCAGGGCGACCAGGTCCGGTACACGGTGCGTCAGAGCGACCGGGGCCAGCAGGCCGACCGCGTGGAGCGCCTCTGACACCTCTGAACACATGCTCATCTGCCGCTGTCACGGCGTGGAGACGGTAGCGTTTCTGTGACCTGGCGCAGCCAACTCCGGTGGTGCAGCCATCCTGCTTGCCGACATCCAGACGTCATCGGTCTGATTGTGCCCAGCCGCCTTGACCGGGACGGCCGGAGGCGTCGCGTAGTGTCCTTGCTGTGCCAACCGCTTCGCCCTTTTCCGAACCCAATGACGCGGGCGCGATGCCGGATGCGGGCACTGTGCTCAGCGACACAGACTGGCCAACACTGGAGCACGCCACCGGGCCGGCGACCGAGCTTCCCGCCGTCCTTCTGCGACTGCTCGACGACGACCCCTCGGCTCGTACGGCGGCGCTGCGCCACCTCGAGCGGATCCACCATCAAAACACCATCTACCCGGCCACCGCTCCCGCCGCCGTATACCTCGCGGCGATCCTGCCCGATCCCCGCACGTCGGCGCCCATGCCGGGCACTGTCGGCCGCCGTCGCGTCGTGGGTCCCCGACCGCTGCGGGCGGTGCTGCTGGACCAACTCGGTGACATGGCCGACGACGTCGGCGACGAGGTCGCGGCGCTGGCCATGAAGTACGGGGACGATCTGCGGGATGTGCCTGCCGTCGTCGCGCTGAGAGCCGCTCGACCGACGATCTTCCGGGTCGTCGCCTCGTTCGTAGACGACGGTGACCCGGTCATTCGCGCTGCGGCCGTCGTCGCCGCCGGCCGCCTCACCGATCACCCGTCCCTGCTCGGCTTCCGCGCCGAGCTGGCGCACCGGCTGCAGGCACTGCTGGACACCGCCGCCGACAGCTGGCACCGAGACCGCGCGAGGGAGCTGCTCACCTGCTGGAACCGGCCCTCACCAGAACCGGCGCCGTCCAACGAGAACGGGAACGGACCAGACGCTCCCGACGCACCTCCGTTCTGACGGCCGTCATGGCAGCCAGCCGGGCGCGCGGAACACGGCGATCGGCAACATGCGGGTGCCGATGCGTTGTGGGATCGACGGACGTGTTGAACCCCTTGTCAGATCCGCGATCAGATCCGTGGGCAAGCTCAACCAGGTCGTTGCCGTTACAGGTATCGCCTGAACTCCCCGTCACGACGTGCGTCGCACGACATCGCCTTGCTTGCCATACCACCGCGCCGGCCCTTGCGAAGAATCTGGCGTGCTTGATCACGTGCGCACTCATGCCGCGATCCGGTGCGGCCCGGTTCAGGCTATAAGCCGACGTGCGGCCCAGATGGTGACTCACGGTCACGGCTGCGCAGGCGGGTGACCTGTGGGTAGGACCGGTTATGGTCATCCGCCGGCACCGGTTGGTGCATCGAATCCGCCAACATCACCGAGAATCCTGACCGCCCAAGTCTCGCTGTTCCTGTCGAAGTCCAGCTCACGGGCACCGACCGATGACATGATCCTTGGGACATCGAGCCATGTCGTATCTTGTTGACGCAACGGCCCGGGCCGAGACCGCCTCGTTCGTCTCCATCTACTTGTCGCAAACCAGCTCACCACATGGTCATCCGACAGGATTTCTGAGACCGGACATTAGTCGATCATGTTCGATGTAACGCTACCACTATCGTCCCGCGGTGTGCGGCGGGCCGTGAACCCGGCCTACCGTTGAGTACCGGCGAACGCCCAGCGCAGCCGTCAGCGCGGCGACATCTTCGATGAGATCCCACATTAGCTGTTGCAACAGATGCAACGTCCGCTGCGTGAGATCTCCGTAGCCGAGGGTGTGAGTAGAACTCGGGGCATCCGCGGAGCCGGAGCTGCGGTCCTTGATCGCAGCTCCGGCTTTGTGCTCTTGTCGAGGCATCGGCGACGGGCGCGGACCCCGCTCAGTCAGGCTGGATCTGGTTGCTCAGGGCATGCAGGCGCCGACCGTGGATCACGGTGCGACAGTGGGTGGGCTGCCGGAGCCGAAGGCCCAGCCCTCGACGGTGCCGATGGCGGGGTTGTAGCTGCTCGCGCCGAGGCTGCTGTAGGTCCAGGTGCCGCCGGGGGTGCCGTGCCAGTAGGACCAGTACGCCGTCGCCGGTGGCGTGTTGACGCAGGGTTCGGTGGCGGCGGTGGGTTTGCCGTTGATCCGGCAGATGAAGGCGAGCCCCCAGCGTTGTGTGCCGGTGACGGTGTACCCCGCGCCGGTCAGCGCGGCGAGCCCGGTCGGCGGGTCGCCGGCGTAGCAGTTCTTCAGGACGGAGCCGCCGAACGGGGTGAGGTCGACGACGACGGTGACCCCGGAGGCCGCCGGTGTGCAGGCGGCGGCGTGTGCCGGTGCCGGGCCGGCGAACACGAGGACGGCGGTGGCGGCGATCGCCGTGCCGGCGAGGGCCAGCCAGCGGCGGAGGGCGGTCATGCGGCACACGCCAGGGTCGGGGCCGGCGCCTGCGAGCCGGCGGCGGTGAGGGTGGCGAAGCCGGCACCGGTCAGCCCGGGGACGGCCTGTGCGGTCGCGCGGACCGCGGTCGCGGGGTCGAAGCCGGTGGTGGTGTAGGCGATGGCGCCGCGGTCGGCGATCGGGCCGGGGCAGCGCACCTGCAGGCTCAGCAGGAAGGTGCGGGCCTTGAGCCAGGCGCCCGGCCTGCCGGCCACCCGCAGCGTCTGCGCGGCGAGGCCGGTGCTGTTGGCGTTGACGGTGCCGTTGCCGTCGGCGAACGCGCCCGCGCTGGTCTGCACGGACAGCAACCAGGTGACGGCGGGCGCCGCTGCAGTGGTGTTGCCGGTGGCGAGCAGCGCCTGGACGGCGAGGGCGGTGGCGTCGACGTCGCTGACGCAGGTGGCTTGGCCGAAGTACAGCGGGAAGCCACCGTCGGCGCAGCGGGTGCCGATCAGGAACGCGGCACCGGACGCGGGCGCGCCGGCGGCGGTGCGGTCCAGGGCGAGCAGCGCGAACGCCTGGGTGAAGGCGTTGCTGTAGTCGCCGAACGCGGACCGGTCGCTGAACCTGCCGGACGGCGCCTGCAGCCCGCGCAGACGGGTGATCAGGTCGACGCCGCCGAACGCGGAAGGGTTGCCGCCGCGGACCTGGACGGCCAGGGCGAGTTTGGCGGTGGCGCCGGCGTACGCCTCGGTGCCGTCGCCGATGTAGCCGGTGAGGACCTCGGGGCGAGCCAGCCACGTGGTGGCCTTCGCGGCGTTGGTGCCGGCGGTTCTGGCCGCGGCGAACGCGAAGATCGCGTCGATGGTGAGGCCCTGGTCGGGGTAGGCGACGCCGTCGAAGACGACCTCGAAGCGTTCGCCGTCGACGAGTTGCCGGGCGAGCCAGCCGGCGGCGGCATCGGGGCGGTTGAGCGTCGGTGCGGCGGCCGCAGGCGCGGCGGTGAGCACAGTGGACAGTGTGGCCGCGGCGAGCACGCCGGACAGCAGAGTACGCAACGGTTTCACGATGAGGTTCCTTTCAAAGGAGTCAGGCGCCGTAGCGGACGTAGAGGGTGTCGCCGACGTTGACGGTCGTGGCGCGGGTCGCGGCGGCGAGGGCGGCACCGTCGGCGGACACCTTCCAGGTGGAGCCGCCGGCGTTGGCGAGGCCGTTGACCGCGGTGATGGTGCCGCTGCCGGAGCTGGGGGTGACGCTGGTGACGCACCCGGTGGGTGTGGCGGCGGTGATCGCCGTGTCGAGGATGTTGCCGAGCGTCGTGGTCGTGGCGGTCGGGGTGAACGTGACCGCGCACGGTTTGACGGTGGTGCCGTTGTCGACGATCACGGTTACCTTGGTCGCGGTGCCGCTGGTGAAGGTGGCGGCGCCGACCCATTTCGGGGCGCCGACGGTGACCGGGGTCGGGGGAGCGGCGGTGAACCCGCCGCCGGCGAGGGCGCGGACCGCGTCGATGGACGCGTAGCTGGACGCGACGGTGTCCGACGGCAAGTACTTGAAGCCGCCCCCTGCGACCTGCTGGGCGCGGAGGAAGTCGATCGGGGTCTTGCCGGCAGCGGTGGTGAAGTCCGCGCCCTGGCTCGCGATGCCGCAGGCGTTGAGCCCGGACACCGCCCAGCCGTTGGAGTCCGTGTTCGCGCCGAACATGGAGTTGAACGCACCGGAGGCGTTGATGAGCTTGCCCTTGAGGAAGTTCTTCGCCTGCACGACGTCCGCGTCGGTGTTCGGCACGCCGGCGGAGCAGAGGGCGGCCATCGCGGCGCCGGTCATGTCGATGTCGCTGGCCGTGGCGAGTTCGGTGGCGTTGCCTTCGGCCTGGCTGTAGTTCCAGCCGCCGTCGTTGTGCTGGTTGTTGCGGATGCGGGTGACCGAGACGTCGAGCAGGCGCTGCGGGACGCGGTTGCCGCCGGCCTGGGTTTTCGCGCCAGCGAGGGCGAGGGTGGCGAAGACGGTGCCGTTGAAGTTCGTGGGCGGGCCGTAGTAGCCGGTGGAGGCGGTCTGCCAGTAGGCGACGACGTCGGCGATCAGGTTGCGGGCCGCGGACACCCGGGCCGGGTCGATGCCGGCGGCGTACGCGTTGAGCACGGCCCGCTCGTAGTCGGTGACGACCGGCGAGCCGCCCGGCCACGACCCGCCGGACAGCAGGTTGCGGTACACGCTGCGGGCGTTCTTGCTGGTGTCGCCGCCCGGGTAGACGTCGACGGGGTGGGTGCCGGCAGGGGCGAAGGCGCTGAACGCCCACTCGTTGGACAGCCCGGATCCGGCGTAGCTGCCGTCGGCGGCCTGCAGGGTCTTGAGGTAGGCGACCCCGTTGTTCTTCGAGGTCGTGATCTGGGCCGGGGTCGACGTCGCGTGCGCCGGGACGGCGGTGGCGAGGACGGCGGCGACAACGCCCAAAGCGATGATGATGGGTCTGTGACGCATGGTGCTCCTTCGGAAATCGGGGCACGACGCTGCCTCGATCCGAAGAACCGAATCCCGAAGCCGGAAGCCTGGCGCCACGGAGCAGGCGGCCGGGCCCAAGGCGCGTGGGACGGATTCCGCGGTGGTGCGTCATCTGCGGGTGTTCGGGCTTGAGACCTGCCGGTCCTTACCGTTGCGCGTCAGCCCCGGACTCCAACCGGGTTCCCCCACGCGATGACGTCCGTGACGCTATGGCATCGACGATGACCGCGCTGTTACCGACCCGACATTGACGGGGCTGACGATCGTGTGGTCGGATGGGCGCGATCCAGCAGTCAGGGGAAGCCGGTCAAAGTCCGGCGCTGGCCCGCAGCCGTAGGTCCCATCCGTGGGACGAGTCGGATTACCTGGCTGGATAGCAGCACGTCAGCGTCGTCGAGGTCACGGCGCGGCATCACGGCTTCCGGGACAGGTCTCGAGGTCGGGGTCCGCGCTTACGCCGCTCACCCCGGAAGAGCCGCCCATATGCGCACGAAGAGAAGCCTGCGAGGGATCGCAGCGGCTGCCGCTGCCGTGTTCCTGGTCGCTGCGGGCGCCGTCATCGCGTCGAGCCCGGCCAGTGCCGATCCCCTGGAGGCGTGTACGCCGAGCAGCGGCGCGATCGTCGCCGTCGACTTCGGCCCGTGGGGCGGTCCGGTCGTCCGCGGCTGCGACGCGACCCCGACGACCGGCCTCGACCTGCTGCACGAGGCCGGGTTCAGCACCGCCGGCACCGTGCACGACGGACCCGGGTTCATCTGCCGGGTCGGGCACGCCAGCTTCCAGGACGGCACTCAACGGCCTGTCCCCGCGGACGAGCCGTGCACGCTCACGCCTTCGGCTGACGCGTACTGGTCGTACTGGATCGCGCCCGCCGGGCAGGATCACTGGACCTACAGCCAGCTCGGCGCGATGTCGCAGGTGCCGAAGCCCGGCGAGGTCGAGGCGTGGGTGTACGGCGGCACCGACGTCGGCGGATCCACCGGCGCGCCGACCTTCACGCCCGCGTCGGTCCGGGCGACCGGGCCGACCCCGAGCCCGTCGACGTCACCCACCGGCGGTCCGGGCGAGCCCGGTGCCCAGCCGACCCCCGCGCAGGTCGCCGCGGCGGGCGCCTACCTGGTCGGGCAGCTGATCGACGGTGACCACGTCGACTACCTCTACGACGACGGCACCGACTACCCCCGCACGATCGCGGTCGCCACCGCGCTCGCCGCGACCGGCGGGCAGGATCCCGCCCTGACGAAGATCCTCGCCTATCTCGCCGTACACGTGGACGCCGCCGTCTTCCCGTTGGGCGGCACCGAGACCATCCCGCACCAGGGCAACGCCGCCGCGCTCGCGCTGCTCGTCACGGTCACCGGTAGTGACCCGCGCGCATTCGGCGGGCTCGACCTGCTGAAGGTGCTCACCGACCGGGTCTGCGACAAGGCCGACGTCGATGCCGGCTGCACCGCCGCCGGTGACTTCGCCGGCTCGTACAGCCCGGTCACGCACGCGACGGCACTGCTCGCACTCATCCGCGCCGGCGTCACCCCGCCCGCTGCCGCCGTCGCACGCCTGCTAACCCTGCAGTGCCCCGGCGGCGGGTTCGCCGACTCGCACATTATCCCGGGCGCGGACTGCACCCCGGACCCAGCCAGCACCGGCATCGCCGTCCAGGCGCTCTCCGCCGCCGGCGGCCACGACGTCGAGATCGGCACGGCCAAGGCGTACCTGC
Source organism: Dactylosporangium siamense (assembly GCF_016862795.1). Taxonomy (GTDB): domain Bacteria; phylum Actinomycetota; class Actinomycetes; order Mycobacteriales; family Micromonosporaceae; genus Dactylosporangium; species Dactylosporangium siamense. The sequence goes on from NZ_BONQ01000048.1 coordinate 7,997, forward strand.
TCGGCACGCAACGGGCAGGCGGCGGTTATCTGCCCTACGCCGACGCCGGCGGCCCGGAGACCATACCCACCGCGTCGGCCGCCGAGGCGCTCGCCGTCCTGGCCGCCGCGACGCCGGCAGCCGCCGCCCGCGGGTTCCTCGCCGCACGGATCGCCGCGGACGGTGGGCTCGCACCCGACGCGACGGCGACCGAGTCCGATCTCGCCGCCACATCCCTTGCCGCGACCGCGCTCGCCGGGAAGACCCTCGCCACGCTCACCCACCCGCTCGGCGGCGAACCGCCGCAAGGACCGACGCCGGACCTGGTCAAGGGCGTTGCGTACCTGGTCGCCCCAGCGCAGCTCGTGGACGGCCGCTACTACGAGTCGTTCCCGGATTTCCCGGACTTCGGCCTGTCCATCGACGGCGCGTTCGCGCTCGCCGCGACCGGCGGGCAGGACGCGAAGCTCCGCGCGATCACCGAGTTCATCCGAGGCGGCGGGAAGGTCGGCGACAGCGAGTTCGGCGTCGACGGCTGGCTCAGCATCGGCACCGACTACCCGTCCGGCGGCGCGATCGGCAAGGTCGCCGTCCTCGCCCAGGTCACCGGCTACGACCCGCGCGCGTTCGGCGGCCACGACCTGATCGCCGCGCTGCATGACGTCACCTGCGCCGCGGCGGACCCGACCCTCGGCTGCGTCGGCGCCGGCAACTACCGCAACGCCGCATCGGTGTTCTCCCAGGCCCTCGGCGTCATCGCCCAGCTGCGCGCCGGCCAGCGCTCCGACGCCGCGGCACCGATCACGTACCTGCTGGGCCTGCAGCGGGCCGACGGCTCGTTCCCCAGCCTGATCCCGCCGGTGTCCGCCGAGGACCGCGACGTCGACAGCACCGCGATGGCCGCGATGGCCCTCGCCCTGGTGACCGGCGATGCCGCCGCGACCGCCGCCGTCGACAAGGCCCTCGCCTGGATCGCAGGGCAGCAGCAAGCGCACGGCGGGTTCCCCGGTGCGGCCGGCGACTCCACCAACTCGACGGCCCTTGCCATCCAGGGCCTCGCACTGCATCGCGCGACCTACACCGCGCAGATCGCCAAGGCCCTCGCATTCCTTGCCGGGCAGCAGAACAGCGACGGCGGGTTCAACGTCGCCGCCGGCGGCCAGCCGGGCTCCGACGTGCGCGCCTCCACCCAGGTCGTCGGCGGCGCCACCGGCATCTCCTTCGGTGTCCTGCTCCGCGACGTGCACGCCGACCCGGGCACCGGCTCGCCGTCACCCTCCACCTCGGCAACCGCATCAGCGTCGGCATCGGCGTCTGCGTCGTCGGCGGCGCCCGGAACACCCGTCGGGATGCCGGTCACCGGGCAGTCGGTCATCACGATGGTGTGGCTGGCGATCGGCCTGCTCGTTGCCGGTGTGGCCCTGCTTGCCGTCAGCCGCCGCCGCACCGGCCGGAATCCGGTCGGCACCAATACCGTCGACCCGTCATGAGCCGTCGTCTCGGCGCGGCCGTAGCTGTGATCACGGTTGTTGTCACAGCGGCAGGCGTGCCAGGTGCAGCGGTCGCGGATCCGCTACCGACCGGGCAGTGCACGACCAGCAGCGGCGTCATCCTCGCCGTCGACTTCAGCCGGTGGGGCGGGCCGCTGCTGCGCTCCTGCGGCACCACCCCCACCACCGGCTACCAGCTGCTCAACCAGGGTGGCTGGAAGACCACTGGTACCCAGCACGACGGACCCGCGTTCATCTGCCGGATCGGCTATTCCGGGCACAACGGCGGCACCCAGTACCCGACCGCCGCCGACGAGAAGTGCGTCCTGACCCCACCGGCGAGTGCGTACTGGTCGTACTGGCACGCCGACCCCGGCCAGAACAGCTGGGTCTACAGCCAGCTCGGCGCGATGAGCTACAAACCCAAACCGGGCAGCGTCGACCTGTGGATCTTCGGCGCGACCAACATCGAAGGCACCCAGGGACGGCCCACCATCAGCCCCGACAACGTCCGCGCCCGCAACACCGCACCCATCACCACGGCCGCGCCACCGCCACCGCCGGCACCGACCGGCGCGGCGCCCGGCGGGGCATCGCCACCGGCGACCGTCAGCACAAGTTCCGGCGCAGACCCATCCACGGCGGTGACCAGCCCACCCGGGCCGTCGCCGAGCGCATCCGGGACCGACGCTGCAACCACACCCAACATGGGCTGGCCGAGCGTGGTCGATGCGGTCCCCACCCCGGTTGCCGACCGGCCTTCCGCCGGGTCGGGTATCCCGACGCTCATCACCGTCGGCGTCCTGCTGGTCCTCGCCGTGGCCGGGGGAGCCGTGGGGTGGCGGCGGCGACGGCGCGGCGCATCGCAGTGACCGTGCTGGATCGGCTGAGGGCGGACCGGCTGCCGCGTGGGCTGCATCCGGTGGCGTGGTGGCTGTGGGCGCTTGCCCTCGCCACCGCAGCCAGCCGCACCAGCAACCCGCTGTTGCTCGTGCTGATCTTCGCGGTACTCGGGTTCGTCGTGTCCGCTCGACGCACCGACGCGCCGTGGGCGCGGGCGTTCCGCTACTACCTGGGCATGGCGCTCATCGTCATCGTCATCCGGGTCGTGTTCCGGTCCGTGTTCGCCTCCGGGATCACACCTGAAGACCACATCCTGTTCCGGCTGCCGCACCTGCCGACCCCCGACTGGTACGCCGGCATCCAGATCGGCGGACCCGTGTCCCTCGAGGCGACACTGTCCGCGACCATCGACGGGCTGCGCCTCGCGTGCCTGCTGTGCTGCATCGGCGCCGCGAACAGCCTCGCCAACCCGAAACGCGCGCTGCGGGTGCTGCCCGGCGCACTGTACGAACTGGGCGTCGCCGTCACCGTCGCGCTCAGCGTCGCCCCGCAACTCGTCGAAAGCGTCCGACGCGTCGCCCGCGCCCGGCGGCTGCGAGCGGGGAAGGCCAAAGGCGTGCGGGCGTTGCGGGCGATTGCGCTGCCGGTGCTGCACGACGCCCTCGACCGGTCGCTGCGCCTGGCCGCGGCGATGGACTCACGCGGCTACGGCCGCACCGGCACCGCCACCCGCGCCTCCCGCAGGGTCACCGGCGTGCTCATGCTGACCGGCATGGCCGGTTTGTGCGTCGGCGTGTACGGGCTGCTCGACCCGAGCGTGCCCCGCCCTGTCGGGCTCGCCGGGTTCACGGCCGGGGTCGTGCTCAGCGCCGCCGGGCTCGCCGTCGGCGGGCGCCGCGTGTCGCGCAGCCGGTACCAGCCCGATCCGTGGCGGTGGCCGGAATGGGTCGTCGCCGGCTGCGGCGTGCTGACCGCCGTCGTGCTCAGCGCCGGCACCGGCTACGACCCGGCCGAGCTGAACCCCGGCCTGTACCCGCTGCAATGGCCGAGCCTGCCGATCCTGCCCGCCGCCGCCATCCTCGCGGCGGCGTTCGCCGCGTTCGCCTCACCGCCGCCGCTGACCGCGCCGCGTCCGATGGTGCCTGCCGTCGCCGGAGCAGGATCATGATTAGATTCGAGCAGGTCAGCATCGCCTACGACGGCGCCGAGCGCCCCACCGTCCACGACGTCGACCTGAGCATCGACGAAGGCGAACTGTGCCTCGTCATCGGGCATACCGGCTCCGGCAAGTCCACCCTCCTCGGTGCGATCAACGGCCTGGTCCCGCACTTCACCGGTGGCACCCTCACCGGCCGGGTCACCGTTGCCGGCCGGGACACCGCGCACCACCCACCCCGCGACCTCGCCGACCTCGTCGGCGTCGTCGGGCAGGACCCTTCCGCCGGGTTCGTCACCGACACCGTCGAGGAAGAGCTCGCCTACGGCATGGAGCAGCTCGCCCTCGACCCCGGCGTCATGCGGACCCGCGTCGAGGAGACCCTGGACCTGCTCGGCCTCGCCGACCTGCGCCACCGCGGCCTGCACGAACTGTCCGGCGGGCAGCAGCAGCGGGTCGCGATCGGCGCCGCCCTCACCGCCCACCCCCGCGTCCTCGTCCTCGACGAGCCCACCTCGGCGCTCGACCCGACCGGCGCCGACGACGTCCTGGCCACCATCACCAAACTCGTCCACGACCTCGGCGTCACCGTCGTGCTCGCCGAGCACCGCCTCGAACGGGTCCTGCCCTACGCCGACCGCGTCATCCACCTGCCGGGCGACGGCACCGCCCGGCACGGCGACCCGGCCACGCTGCTCACCGGCGCGACGGTCGCCCCGCCGATCGTGCACCTCGGCCGGCTCGCCGGGTGGGCGCCGCTGCCGCTGTCCGTCCGCGACGCTCGGCGGCACGCGTCGGCGCTGCGGGAGCGGCTGCCTTCGGTCCCGCCGGCTGCACACCGTACCAACGCCGCAACTGCCAAAAGAGTGCTGCGGGCGACCGGTGTGGTGGTGCGGCACGGGCCGGTCGTCGCGGTCCGCGGGGCAGATCTGGAACTGCGGGCGGGGGAGGTCACCGCGCTGATGGGCCGCAACGGATCCGGGAAGTCGTCGCTGCTGTGGGCGTTGCAGGGCGCCGGCCGCCGCGACGGCGGGACCGTCGACGTCGACGGCACCGACCCAGGCAAGGTCGGCGCCGTGCGCGCCCGGACGCTCGTCGGGCTCGTCCCGCAGACCGCCACCGACCTGCTCTACCACGACACTGTGCGCGGCGAACTCGACCAGGCCGACCGCGACGGCGCCAGCCCCGGCACCGCCCGCGCCCTGCTCGACACGATCGCCCCCGGCATCGCCGACGACACCCACCCGCGGGACCTGTCGGCAGGGCAGCAGCTCGCGCTCGTCCTGGCCGTGCAGCTGGCCGTCACCCCGCGGGTGGTGCTGCTCGACGAGCCCACCCGCGGCCTGGACTACCAGGCGAAGGCCGCGCTCACCGGCACCCTCGACCGGCTCGCTGCCGCCGGGCACGCGATCGTCGTCGCCACCCACGACGTTGAGTTCGCCACCGGCGCCGCCGACCGGGTCGTCGTCATGGCCGACGGCGACATCGTCACCGACGGACCCGCCCCGGCGGTGCTCACCGCGTCACCGGCGTTCGCGCCGCAGGTCGCGAAGATCCTCGCGCCGCTGCCGTACCTCACCGTCGGCCAGGTCGAGGCGGGACTGGCATGAAACCCGCCGTCCGGATACCGGTCCGGGCCGTCGCCGCGATCGGCATGGCGTCGTTCCTCGGCTTCGTGGCGTTCCTGTGGCCGTTCGTCGTCGCCCCGGGCGCGTTCGGGTCCACCCAGACGCCGCCGCTGATGTTCGGGGTCCTGCTCGTCCTCGTCCTCGCCGTCGTGTTCGCCGAAGTCGCCGACGGCCGCATCGACGCCAAGGCCCTCGCGATGCTGGGCGTGCTGTCCGCGATCAACGCCGCCCTCCGGCCGTTGGGCGCCGGTACCGCCGGGATCGAGACCGTGTTCTTCGTCCTGGTCCTCGCCGGCCGCGTGTTCGGCCCCGGGTTCGGGTTCGCGCTGGGCTGCACGTCACTGTTCGCGTCAGCGCTGCTGACCGGCGGGGTCGGGCCGTGGATGCCGTACCAGATGTTCGGCTGCGCCTGGGTCGGCATGTTCGCCGGGCTGCTGCCCCGCGCCACCGGCAAGACCGAGATCGCGCTCCTCGCGGGCTACGCGGCGGTCAGCGGCTACTTCTTCGGGTTCATGCTCAACCTGTCGTTCTGGCCGTTCTCCCTCGACCCGACCAGCTCCATCGCCTACCAGCCCGGCCTGCCACTGCTCGACCAGCTGCAGCGGTACCTGACGTTCTTCAGCGTCACGTCCCTGGGCTGGGACACCGGCCGCGCCGTCACCACCGCGGTCCTCGTGGCGATCACCGGCCCGGCGGTGCTCGGCGCGTTCCGCCGCGCCGCCCGACGCGCCAACTTCCACGCCACCGCGACCTTCCAGAAAGATGTTCCCCCATGAGGAACCGCCTCGAGCCTCGCCGGGCCACCATCGACGGGCAGGAGTTCGTGCTGCTGGAACCCGAGCAGTACGAACGGCTCGCCGCGGCACGACGGCAGCACGGCGCGCACTCCAGTCAGCTCTCGCGGCTGCGTGAACAGCTGAACGCGGCGCTGCGGCGCCTGAACGCCGTTCGCCGCGTGCTCGACGAGACCGTCACGACCTGCGAGACGACACCGGACTGCGCGCACTGTGCGGTCAAGTCGGCACTGGAGTCCTGAGAGCCGTGCCCCTGGTGGCCGGTCGCGAGGACCGGCCACCAGGGTCGATCAGGCGGCGACCGGTTGCGCGGTGGCCGCAGACGCTGGGCGCTGGCTGCGCTCGGTCAGGTAGCCGAACAGCAGCCCGAGCGTTGCCCAGGTGACCGCCTGCGTGCCGAGCGACGCGAGCCGAAAACGCCACAGCAGGATCGGGGAGAACCCCTCCGGCACCTCGTTGATCGAGGGCAGCAGCGCGATCGCGATACCGACCACCACGGCGGCGCCGACGGTCGCGGCGATCGCCGCGTTCCAGGTGCCGAGCCGCGGCTGCAGCGACCGGGCGACGACGACCACACCGATGACGGCCGCGACGCCGATGACGAGCATCAGGAAGTACAGGCCGGTCCGCTGCCCGAGGGTGTCGGGGTTGCCGGTCGCCGGCGGGTTCGCCGGGTACTTCAGGAACGGCACGAGCGCCACGCCGACGAACCCGGCGAGGGCGACGAGCCCGGCCGTGGCGCGGGCGCTGAGCTGCCCGATCCGGCCGGCAGCGATCGCGACGGTGATGGCGAACAGTCCGCCGAGCGCGATGCCGTAGACGACCGACGCGGTGAGCAGGCCGATGGTGCTCTGCACGCCGCGGCTGACGAGCTCGTGCTCGTGCTCACCGGCGGGCAGCGGAGCGGCGTGCGCCTCCTCGAAGGCGATCGCGTCGGAGATCGGGCCCTCGCCGAAGAAGTAGGCGAAGACGAACGCGGCGATGCCGGCGACGACGCCGACGAGCATGCCGCGGATGAGCAGGGTACGGGCGTTCAACATGATCGGCATCCCTCTCAGTGGCAAGGGAAGCCGAGCAGGTGCCGGCCGTCGTGGACGAACTCGTGCACGGTCTCACCGGCGATGACCGAGGTGATGCCCTGCTCGGCGCCGACGAAGTACAGCAGCACGACGGCGAGCACGACGCCGAAGACCGCCCACGGCAGGATCTGCCGGAACGGGATCGGAGCGGGTGCCGTGCCCGGAGCGGGCAGCGCGGAAATGGTCGCCATGAAGCAGCCTCCAGCGGGATATACGCGTCCCATCGAGTGTTGTCGTGACCGGCCGCCGGGTCTGACTCCCACCGCCTGCGGTGGTAACAGTGGCGCGACCGCGCCGGGCTTGCACCGGCTTCCGTCGACCGTCACGTTTCGCCACCGGACGCTACGGACGGCGTACCGACGTGTCAATCGATGTGTCGAACGGCATTGTGCTGGCCTCGACGATCTGCTCCGCAACACACGGCGGCGAACCGGACAGGCTCAACGCAGTCGACGCAGGCAGATGCGGCCCGTCCCGCAGCGCCAGGTGGCGCGGCGGACCGCGGCCGAACTCCTCGCGAACGCGACGAGTCGCTGCGGCCTCGTGTCTACCGGTCCCGGATTGCGCGTTCGTCGGTTGCGCGTCGCCGACCCATCGCCCAGTGGCACTGGGTCGCGGCAGTTCGGACACCGTCGACGCGACGCCGGACCCGCGTGCTGTGCACAACCGGGATGCATGGGGAAGTTCCACGAGGTCGTGCCCACTCGCCTCTCCTTGTTGCCATTAATGTGCAACAAGGTCAATTGTCGGTCGTACGCCGGGGGAGAATGCGGATGCCTGGTCACCATCACGACGACGAGGGCCGTACCGGCACCCTCGCTCATTTGCCGGGTCTTGTAACCGCTTGGGTCCACGGCTGGGCTGTCTCACGCAGCGTCCCGACACCAGTGGCTGTGGCCGGTGGCTGGCGCATAGACGTGGGAGCTGTCGGTCATCGCATCCGCTACGTGTTGCAGACACCTGACCACCAGCTACTGGCCGACCTGGGTCGCCAGGAGCTCGTGCCGGGAACGTGGATCAAGGTCGTGGCGGACCAGGCCGATCTAGGAAGTGCCCTTCCTGACACGTGGGCGATGGCCGATACCGGCTACCTGATGACAACCTCGTTCACCGAAGTCGCCAGCGCCAGCGCGCCCTCGGTGCCGTATACCCCGCGAGTCTCTACCGTCGGCGACGTCGCCATCGCCACCTGCACCGACGACGCCACGGGCGAAATCGCAGCTTCCGGTCGGCTGGCGGCCGCCGGCCACGTCGGGGTCATTGACCAGGTAGCGACATCGCCCGCACACCGCCGCCGCGGCTTGGGCCGCGCGATCATGCACAGTCTCAGCCATCATGCATGCGAACGGGGTATGCACACCGGGGTGCTTGTCGCCACTGACGACGGCCGCGAGTTGTATCGCACCCTCGGCTGGACGGTACGCAGCCCCATCGCCGCTGCATATGTGCCGGAGCCTCGAGCCAGACGCTGACGGGTGGTTGGTGCTGACCGCGATCCTTGCGACCTGCCCGAGGCGGGGGATCGCGACCACGGCGAGAACTGTGGCGTGACGGGCTCCGGCCGCATCTGATCCGCTGGTAGAGCGCGAGACCTCTGAGGCCATTGCCTGCCACCACGCCAGATAGGCCGATTCATTCCCACCATGCCGTCGACCGGTCCCGCAGCCGGCGGCGGCGCGAGCTGCGGATGTGGCGGCGGAGGATGCGGCTGCTGAACCGGACCCGTGCCGTGACGCCGTACCGGGGCAGTGCGTAGCGTGCTGCCAGTCGACCTGGATTCGATCATGCACGAATTCGCTGCCTTGACGACGTGGTGCGCCGAACTCCTCAACGGCAACGGAATCGCGGCCGACCCGAACTACTACTCGAAGCTGACCTTTTCCGAGAAGTCCTTCAGCGACGACCGCAACTGCGGCAAGGGAAGTAGGAGTAGCCCAGCCAGGCCGCCGAGACCACCGGTCTGCCCGCCTCGTTGCAGTGATCGGAGGGATGAGGCCGGCTTGCTCAGAGGAAGGGATACGGCCCGTGTTCCAGGCTCCACCGGACGCAGGTGGGTCGCTGGCCGGTCGCGACGTACTCCCTGACGGCGTTCGTCGCCGTCGCCGTGCTCACCCGGGCGAACTGGGCCGGGACCTCGATGGGCCGCGCGTCGGTGAACCAGTACACGGTGATCCCGTCGGCGGCCGCGAGCTCGATGCCGTACGAGCCGTCCGGCAGCCAGACGAGTGCGGCCCGATCGGCCTCCTCGTCGATGTCGATGCGCAGCTCGGCGCTGCCGCCTTCCGGCGCGACGGTGAACATCTGTCCGGCGCCGGGGACCTGGGGGGATTCGACCTCGTATCGGAACGTGGCGACCGCTGCGTCCGGATCGGCGAGCGTCGTCGCGACGAGATTGACATCAGTGAGCACGTATCCCATCAGGCGACCAGCCTACCAGTGCCCACGTAGACCTTCCGGTAGAACGTCAGACCCCCGTCGATGGTTGCCCAGATGGTCAGCGACGAACCCTGGGGGATGACGTCTGCGAGCGTCGATTCACAGGCAGTGAACATTCCCACGTCGTCCTTTCCGGCTGCCGCACGGGGTGTTGTCCACCACCATCTCGGCGTGGACCGGTCTGCCCGCATGGCGTATTTCGTAGGCGACCTGCGACTCGGGGTGCGCGTAGAGCGGCCTGCTCGGCACCTTGAGCTCAGCGGGTGCTTGGGCTCGGCGCGGTGGCGGGTGGTATCCGCCGGAGCCACCGCCCTCCGCAGCACGGCAGCCACTGCGCCGGCGAGTACGGGCTTGTGCCGGAGCCTGTACCGACGGATCCGGCCGAACTGACCGACGCGGTCCTGATGCACCATCCCGAGCGTCTTGCCCAGGCAGGACAGGAATGGCTCGTCCGCCAGCTCATGCACCTGCTTTGGAGCAGTGCCTCGCCCGCCCGCACCGGGCCGCCGTACTACGCACGCTCGCCGGTGTCCAAGGCTTGGTCTTCGCTGGCTCGATGCCTGGGATCGCCGGGCGCAGCGGCATGGCCTTCACCCTGACAGCGCCGAACGGGCTCTACACCAGCATCTTCAACACCCAAACAGGGCAGCTGCTCGCGTTCATCGAAGTCGTCCCAGAAACCCGCACCACCAAAACCATCCGCCCCGGCCTCTGGGGCTACGACCTCCTGCTGGATCTATGGCGACAGGAACTGCTACCGGACCCGAGCGCGCCGCCAAGCATTGATCCTGCCGCCGAGCGACCAGTCGCAAGTCCCGTCCGTGACATTGCAAACGGCTCTTACGCCTACCGCGGGCGGGATCTCCGGCGGCTGCCGAGAACGTCGGTGAGTTTGTGGTTCTCCACCGGTTCCGCCTCGTCCTGGGTGGTTGGCCAGACCTGGATCAGATGGTGCTCGATCGGGGTTTCCACAGCCAGGTCGAAGGCGGTGTCTCGGTCTCGGGCGTGCAGCCGGATGCGGTAGCCTCCCGGTCCCTGGAAGGCTAGCAGCGGATAGGGATCGGAGCGGTCGACCGTTTCGACGATCCGCAGGATGCCGTCGTGCGCCCAGATGGTGAAGTCGGCCACCTCGTCCCAGCCGTCGGTCACGAGCGGCGGCGCCGTGTCGTAGAACTCCATCGACAATCCGACGTTGCCGGTGTCGGTGCCGGTGATGACGGCTGCCGCTCCCGGAAAGGGGTTGATCAGCCCGTTGGAGTAGTCAGGCGAGGCCGTGGCCGGAACCTCCTCGGCGATCCAGTAGCGCTTGTTGCTGGTGAACACCGTGCCGCTCCGATCTTCGTGAGCGCCAGCGTCCCGGAGGGCGCGAAGATGGTTTGGTGAGTCGCTTGCGGGACGGGCCCGGGGCGGGCATGTCATTGGGCGGTCACCACGGCCACCTCGCCATCAGCGCCGGTCGGCGGATGCGGCAGAAACGCAACCGCCGCGTGTCGGGCCGTGCCAGCATGAGTCGATCGGCTCGACCCGAAAAGCAGGTACCCTCCATGGCTTCGGTCGTGATCATCGAGGACGACAGCGATCACGGTCCGCTCATGCGTGAGCGGCTGGAACGTGACGGCCACGTTGTGCATCTCGTGCCCGGCGCTGCCGGAGCGGTGGCCGCCATCGTCGCTGCGGATGCCGACGTCGTGCTGCTCGACGTGCACCTGCCGTACGGCTCCGGCCTCGACATCTGCCGGGAGCTGCGCGCCACTCCGGCGACGGCAGATCTGCCGATTGTGATCGTTTCCGCGTACGCCACTGCGGCCGACCTGGAACGCGGCTACAGCGCCGGCTGCACGCGGTACGTGAAGAAGCCGTTCGCGCTGCAGTTCCTCGCCAACACGGTAGCCGACGTCGTCGGTACACCGTGACGCCGGCGACTCGTCAGGATCAACGCCCGTCAGTCCTCGCCGGGGAGGTTGCGCAGGCGGGTGCGGCGCTGCTGTGATGGCGGTGTCGGCGGGTGGTACATGCCGGGTTGGTAGGTCTGCAGATCGCCGTGGAGTTTGGCTTGGTAGAGCGCGATGTCGGCGCGGCGTAGCACCTCAGCCCAGCTGAGGCCGCTGGCGTCGGCGAGCCCGAAGGACGGCATCTGGATGCCGCGCCAGACGTAGTCGGCCAGGGTGGACGGCAGGTCGGCGGTGGCGGCGTTGTACACGGCGTTGACTCCCGCCTGGAGATGTTGGTCGGCAGGGAGCTGGACGAGGAACTCGTCGCCGGCGAGACGGAACGGTCGCCCGTGGTGAGTGTGGGCGGCGGTTCGGAGCCGGTTGGCGATCTCGACGAGCATGGCGTCGCCGGCGTGGTGGCCGTGCCGGTCGTTGACGGCTTTGAAGTCGTCCAGGTCGACGAGCAGCACGGCCCAGGGGCGGCCGGAGTTGGCATGGTCGTAGCGGTGTGCGGCGGCCCGGTTGGGAAGGCCGGTGAGGGCTTCGTGGTCGGCTCGGTACGCGGCGTCGGTGTAGGCCTCGCGCAGCCGGTGCAGGGCTGGCTTGATGCTGGCGCGACCGAGGACGAACCCGACTGTGAACGCCGTTGCCGGTGAGAGGAAGCGGTGCATGGTGCGAACTCCAGAACGAGACGGAAAGCACGCAGGCCCGCCAGAAGAGGCGGGCCTGCGTGACGACGCTGTGGTTCAGGTGATGTTCGGTTCGGTGGCCAAGCAGTGCAGCGCCTCAGCGAGACCTTCGTATTCGGTGATCTCCGCGGCGAGCCGGTCGCGCCGCGCGTGCCGCGGATTCAGCTCGTCGCGGTACACCTCGTCGCGCCGGCGAGCGGCGCTGCGTCGCGCGGCTGCGAGGACGAGTTCGTCGCGGCGTTTGGGTGCGCGCCACCGGAGTCGGAGCGCTTCGAGGACGGCCGCGACGTAGTCGCCTGTCCGGTCTGGCACTGTTCGACTGGTCAGCCGCCCGGTGGGCGGTGGGCGTTGACATCGCGCCGGCGTCGTGGTGTCGGTTGGTCGGGGTCGATGATGGTGCCGCCGATCAGGTCGACACCGTTGACGGTCGGACGGTCGCTCTCGTCCAACGACAGGCCGCCGCGGGATCCGTCGCCGTAGTCGCGTGGTATGGATCGAAATTGAGGTGCGCTCGGTAAGGTCGACGCGAAGACTGCGGTTGTGATCCATCTGGTCGAATCGCCCCGTCTGGTGTGGCCAACAGCCGCGGTGCGGACGTCATACCTCATCGGTGAGCAGGCCGATTGCCTGCTGAGAGGGACACCGACAGATTGGTTAGGACCGGCCAGCGACGACTTCGACGAGTTTGTTGCTGCGCGGCGCGGGGTCCACACTCGTTGGGGAGTGCCTTCCACGATCTTCTGGTATGTCTCCGGCGAGTACTACTTGGGCACTCTCGTGGTCCGGCACCAGCTGACAGCCGAGCTCGCCGAAGTCGGGGGTCACATTGGATATCACGTGGTCGCCCCGTGGCGTCGGCAGGGCCATGCCACCTGGATGCTGGCAGCCGGCCTTGTGGAGTGCCGTCGTCTGGGCGTTGGCAGCGTTCTGCTGACATGCCATGCGGACAACGAAGCATCGCGCCGGGTGATTCTGTCGAACGGCGGCGTGCCTGACGGTCAACGGCAGGGAGAAGATCGGTTCTGGATCAGCCTCCCGGGCAAGGTCCGCGCATAGCCACACATCCAGCTCGGCAATGAGGACCTGGGGGCACGGCAGACGTGGTGTGTCTTGGCAGCGGCCCTTCACTGTTGTCGGGAGCAAACTCGCCAAGGTCCGCCGTGTCCAGACCAAGTTTCAAACAAGTCGCCAACCACGACGCGAAGTAACGAAACCAGCATCACGCGACACTAGGGGCGGGTGCGGCACTCTCGGGATCGACCCGGAAGGCAGCGTGTTCGGTCTTCTCGCCCTGGCCTGACGGCCCTCACGGCACCGCCGTCATCCGGGCGGGCCCGGCATCATGAACCCGCCACGGATGTGGAGCAGGATCATGCCCACTTCCGTGCCGACGACCAGGTCCGGGTCGCGGTCGTGGTAGACGATGTTGCCCGCGACGATGTCCTCGCGACCGGCCTGCCCGCTCGTGATCCAGCCACTGCCGTGGGTGACGAAGAGCCCCTCACCATCGCCGTCGGACCTCGCGACGGCGAGCTCTGCTCCGGGCTCGAGAGTCAGCGACGCGATCGACACGCCGGCCGGAAGGTGCAGGAACTCGGCGACCGTCACGTCGGCGGCGTCCGGGTGGCGCCGCAACCGATCGGTCATCCGGACGACTCTGGCCACGCCCTTGATCATACCGATGATCGGTGAGCCATTTCATCGTATGCAGCGGCTGGTCTCGACGCGGTGTAGAGCGAGAATGGCTTGCACGATCGAGGTGGCTCGCCGTGGGCAGCAGCGGAGTTTCGCCAGGATTATCCAGGTCTTGAGGGTGGCGATCGCGCGTCCGCCGCAGGCCCGGATCTTCGCGTGTGTCTTGTTCACCGCCTTCTGTCGGCGCGACAGCCTGGGCCTGTGACGGTGGCGCTTGAACGGGGTGCGCACGGTTCCGCCGGCGCCTTGGTAGCCCTTGTCTGCGAACGTCATCACGCCGGCGGCGCCCGATGACCGCGACCGCCACGTCCAGGCCGCAAGGACGGCTGCGAGCCGTTGCTCATCGACAGTCTCGCGCTTCCAGCGACGCCCGGTGTCTGTCGCGAAGTCCGTCGGTGTCCGCGCCGGCCTCGTCGGGGTCTGCCGGCGGCCAGCAGCGCCAACGCGAGGTCGAGGCGGGCCGACGCCACCCGGCGCGGGCGCCACCCTCCCGGCCGCGCAACCGAACCCAATCACGCTACTCGCCACTACCGGGCCGTGGAAGTGGAATGATAGAAAACGGAGAGCGTCAATATCTACGATTACTCCCTGTCGGAACAAAACATTCCTAGGGGGAGAATTTGCGCCTACTTCAGCGCACCTTTTTGGTGTTCCTGACGGCGGTGCTGGCCGTGGCCGTGGCGCCCGTTGCCGCGTCCGCGGACTTGCCGCCTGCGTACCATCTCACGTACCAGTTGCTCAGCTCGAGTCCGAACTACGGCATGGACCCGACCTGCCGGTCAATTTCCATCCAGCTCGCCGCGCGATCGTACCGAGTGGACGCGTATTACGAGAACCAAGGCGTCGTCAGGCGACCGATAGTCATCGCGACCGTCTATCTCGAAGCCGCCTGGTACACCTGGGAAGACTGTTTGGTACCGCAGGTCAACCGCTACGTACACGTCATCACGCTCACCAGTGCATTGCATCCGTCCACGCCGGTGAGCCGGCAGCGGACCGCGACCGAAATCGACGAAGGTGGCTGGTGGGGATGGGGATCGGCCCTCACGCCGCTCACCTGACGTGACCTGGGCCGCTTCGTGGCCCGGCGCGAACCCCCCGGTCTCATGAGGGAGAGACGTTGCGCCTACTTCAGCGCACTTTTTTGGTGTTCCTGACGGCGGTGCTGGCCGTGGCCGTGGCGCCCGTTGCCGCGTCCGCGGACTTGCCGCCTGCGTACCATCTCACGCACCAGTTGCTCAGCGCGAGTCCGACCTACAGCAACGACCCGACCTGCCGGTCAATTTCCATCCAGCTTGCCGCGCGATCGTACAGAGTGGACGCGCGGTACGAGATCCCAGGCTATGTCAGGCAACCAATTGCCATCGCAACCGTCTATCTCGAAGCGGCCTGGTACACCTGGGAAGATTGTCTGGCACCGCAGAACGGCCATTATGAGCACATCATCACGCTCACCAGTGCACTACATCCGTCCACGCCGGTGAGCCGGCAGCGGACCGTGACCGAAATCCACGTCGACAGCTGGTGGGATTGGGGATCGGTCCTCACGCCGCTCACCTGACGTGGTCTGGGGCCGCTTCCTGGCTCGACGCGCACGCATCGGCAACAGTCAGCCGCATACAAGACCGGAGCCCTGGACCGCTGGTTCAGGGCTCCTGTCTCGGCCGGTGACGTCCGCCGCCGCCGGAAACCGTGCGGGACGTTTGATGATGTGTCGTCGGGTACGTATCGCACTCCGTTGCAAGTGCGCCGTCCGGTGCCGGGCGGCGACGTCGTGGAGGGCGGAGCGGCCGTGGCGATGCTCGGGACGCGCAAGATGGTGCCAGGTGAGGACCGCAGGCACGGGGTGACCGTGGCGGCGCAGGCGCAGCCGGACCGGTGGTGGTTCGGGCTCGGCCGGCCGACCCGCCCGATCGAGGCCGGCGAAGGCCGTCCCGACGGGGGCAGGGCGCAGACGACCCAGGGCTACCTGTGGGCGTTCACCGCCGACGAGGCGCAGCGCAGCGTGTGGTGGGGCACGGTGTCCAACGCCGTCGGCGGGGGGATCGCCACCCTGGCCGGGGACTTCGCCGGTTCCGGGTTGGGGGTGCCGGTGCAGCCGTGGGACGACCCGGACAACGTCACGTGCGAGTTCGCCTCGTCATACAACGCGGTCCACGACGTGCCGCCGGCGCAGGACATCGTCGGTGATGTGGTGCCGGTGCAGGTGTGGCAGCACGACATCGCCTCCGGGACGTCGGTCGAGCGGACCCCGGATGCGCAGCAGTGCCCGGACTTCGACCGCCTCGCGGGGCTGCGCGCCGCCGGGTCGATCGGCGACGTCGTCTTCCTCGGCGGGATCGAGACGACGACGAGCGGCGGCGCCCAGGCGGGCGGCACGGTCATGCTGCTGGCGTACCACACCGACGGCACCTTCCTGGGCTGGCAACGGTTCCCGGAGTGGGACAACATCAAGAACTTCGTCGTCGCGGGCGGCCGCCTGTACTTCGGGGTGAGCCTGGCCGAGACGGGCGAGGCGGGGACCGGCTCCGGGCCGAACCCGCCGACCGGCAGCGTGCAACGGTGGCGGGGCACGGCGGCGAACCCGTTCCGGTTCGAGGAGGTGGGGCTGCTGGGCAACCAGCCCACCTACTTCACCGTCCACCAGGACCGGATCGTCACCGGCACCTGGGTCGGCACCGGCAGCAGCGAACCGGCCGGCGTGTACGTGAGCCCGCCGCTGCACGAACTGTCCACCCGCACCCGCACCGGCTGGCAGCTGGTGTTCACCGCCGCGCATCTGTTCCCGGATCCGTTGACCGCGGCCGCGATGGTGTCCTTCGCGGTCACCTCGTTCGAGGGATGGATCTACGCCACCTTCGGCATCCCGTCGGTCGCGCCGTCCCTGACCCGGCATCTGGCCACCCACCCGGACCAGTCCGGCGGTTCCTTCCCCGACCTGGCGATGGCGTACCTGCGCAGCTCACCCGGCGGGGTGGTCTACCGGATCAAGGACCCGGGACAGCTCAACCAGCAGGTCGAGCTGCTCTACGGCGAGCGCCGCTACTGGGTCTTCGACCCGGACAGTGAGGACTGGGCACTGCGGGACAACCTGCTGCACCAGAACCCGAGGTTCGGCGGCGGCGGGTTCGGCACCCGGTTCAACGACTACGTCGGCTGGGGCGCCGCGGTGTTCCGCGGCAAGCTCTACCTGGGCACCTTCAACACCGAGAAGGTGCTGCGGGACATCACCCTCAACCCCACCACCGGGCTGCTCAACCAGATCCTGCGCCGGCCCGTCCCGGCCGTGGAGGCCGCCCTGTGGCGGCAGCTGGCATCCCGGCTGGTGTTCCGCGACGAGCGCACCGCCGGGCAGGTGTGGGTGTTCGACGACGCGGACAGCCCGGCCCGGCCGCTGACCACCACCGGGTTCAACAACGCCTGCAACTGGGGCATCCGAGGGGTCCTGCCCGTCGGTGACGAGCACCTGTTCTTCGGCACCAACCAGGGCTGGCAGTACCCGACCGAGCCGCGCGACGACCCGCCCCGCCGCGCCGGCTGGCAGCTGCTCAAGCTCACGCCAGCCGCGGCCGGTGACGGCACCGCCACCGGCCTGCTGCAGGACCTGTTGCTCAAGCTCCGCATCACCTGACCGGGCCCTGCGCCCCCAGCAAGCAGAACTCCGAAGACCGGCGGCCCATCGGGCCGCCGGTCAACCCGGGGGTGGTCGGTCTTGATGACATGAGCGCGTATGCCCGGGCGGTGACTGGACCCTCGTCGTGCGGATTCATCCGGCGATTCGCTCGCGGGCGGCGATCGTCGCGGCGAGCAACATCTCGTCCGCGCGCATCTCGGCGTCATCATCGCCGATATTGAGCCCCGCTCGACGCCGCGAGGCTATGAACCGATCCAGCCGGTCGAGTATCGGCCGGGCATGTGACCCCATCGCGGTGAACACCCGCAGCACCTCGGGCCCGCGCAGGCCGTCGGACAGAGGCGTTCAACGCCGCCATGGCCCGATTGGGTTCGCCGGTGTGCACCAGCAGCGCCGCCGCGGTACGCCGTATCACCAGGTCCGCGTCACGCAAAGCCGACTCGGCGGCGAATGCCACCACAGGCCAGTCGGAATGCTGGAAACACAACTGGGCCAGTAACTCGAACACCGTCCGGCGCACCGATGCGCGGCCATCGGTCGTCAATGCCAGCAGGCGATGGGTCGTCGGCCCGTCCGGGTCGGCCTGGACCGTGCCGAACATCCAGGACCGCGCATGATTGCCTGGGACCAGAAGATCGCCCGAGACGATGCCCGCTTCCAACCACCCCCAGCCGTCCGGCGACACCGCCGGCGCCGGGCTGTTCACGCTGCGAGGCGCAGGGCGCCCTTTCCGTAGGTCATGACCTTGATCCTTGCTCAAGAGCGTCCCGACGCGCAACGTGATCACGTATCCGCGATCACTGAACGAACGCTCGGACGTCGTGACCCGACACGCCTCAGTGCGGCAGGAACGCGGCGACAGCACCGGCCAGCAGGGGCGCCGCGACAGCGAGGCCGTTCTGCAGGTCGGCCAGGATGCCGCGGTCGGCGCCGAGGACTTGTTCGAGACGCTGGCTGTCCGCCGCGTTACTCAGGATCGTGGCGCCGTCGTTGAGGTCGTCGAGCGGGAACAGCTCGCGGCACAGCAGGTGGGCACGGTGCTGCAGGGCGGTCCAGGCCGGCACATAGGCCGCCGCGACCAGCGTTGAGCCGACGCCGCCGAAGATGAAGACGTACTGCGCGGGCGGCGGGCTCGACTGGATCTGGGAGTACGCACCGAATTCGAAGGTGACGAGCGCGACGACGGCGCCCTCGGCGGCGAGCAGCCGCTGCAGCAGCCTGCGCAGGCTGAGCAGCACGGCGACCTGACGGCCCGGCGGGTCCGGAGATGGCTCGGCCGGGTCCGGAGGTGGCTCGGCGGATACCACCCGCCGTACCGCGAACATGACCATGCCGACCGGAATCCCGGCCAGGATCGCGAGGCAGACCAGCAGCCCGCTGTGCCAGTTGCCGGTCGGCCCCGGCACGAACCTGGTCACGTTGACGGCCAGCACACCGCAGACGGCGATCGCCACGACCGGCCAGATGACTTCGCGGACCCGCACCGAATGCTCGGTGGTCAGCTCGGCCCAGCGGCGCAGGCCGTACGTGAGGATGGCGCCTGAGCAGCCACCAAGCGTGACGGCGAGGGCAGCCCACACCAGCGGCAGCGGGCCAGGAGAGTGCTCGTGCTGGTAGATCGCAACCACCCCGACGCCGACAAGCAGTCCCAGCACGACTCGCCACATGCAAACAGGAGCGCCGCAGAGCGCCGCTGATACAGGCCAGCTGGCGGCCGTACATCACCGCGGCCGCGACGGAGGCTGATCTCCGGTTGCCTATGCTCGTGGCATGTCTGGATCTTCCGAACTGCCCCGTCTGCTGGCGGCACTTCCCGATGCGCTCGCCGCCGCGGGCGTCGCGCTCTCCGAGGGCCGCCTGGTGCACGGCGATGAGGGCGACGACGATCAGCCGGCCATGTGGGTCAGCGACGGTCCCGCCACAAGGCAGTTGTGGACCGCGGCCCGTGCCGTGCACGAGAAGTCCGGCCTGTGGCCGCTGCTGCTCGACCACCTCCGCGGTGACACCGCCCGCCCCTGGGACGACGGCGAACTGCGGCCGGACGACCTGTCCGACCCCGGCGATTGGGACGCGCAGACCTTGATGGCGGGCTGGTGGGCCGACCACACCGGCATCGACGACAGTGACAACCTGTCGCCGGCCGATCGCCTCGCCGTCACGGCTCCATACGGGCAGCGCTGGCCGGGCCTCGCCGCGCCGCAGCCGGCCGGCGACGATCCTGACCTGCACGCCGACGAGTGCGTGAGCGTCATGCTGGCAAACAACCCCCGGCTGCGGCTCGGCCTGGTCGCCACCACCCGCGGCGCCGACTCCATCACCGCAGCCGGATGGGAAGGCCCGGCGAACTACACCGACACGGCGAAGCTCTCGGCCGTACTGCGCTCCTGGGAGCGCCGGTTCGCCACACGCGTCATCGGCGTCGGGTTCGCCGAGCTGTACCTGAGCGTCGCAGCCCCACCGACCGACCACGCCACCGCCCTCCACATCGCGGCGGAGCACTTCGCGTTCTGTCCCGACAATGTCTGGCAGGGCGGCGCGCCGGACCTCACCAGCTACGCCAGCCAGCTCATCGACGCGCGGATCTGGTCATTCTGGTGGGACTGAGGTCCGGCCGCCGGCGCCGGGTTGCTCGCGACACACCGGCGGCGAGCGCACCACCCCGCCCGGCCCGCACCACAGCAACCACCTACGCCCAGCACCCCTACCCTCGTGGCCTGCGCGTCTGGAGGGCCAAGCTCGCCGCCCAGTCAACTACCCGGTCGACGTCCGCTCGGGTCCATCCGACTGCCGGATCGATCGATACAAGGAGGGTCGGCGCTGGGCGCTCGGCGGCCCATCGTTGACCGGCGACTGTGTGGTTGTCATCAATCCACGCCGCCGGGCGATTACCGGCCACGGCATCGACGGCCGGAACCTTGAGCTCGGGTTCGAACGGAACCGGTGGGAAACGAACCACGGGCAGCGGTTCCACGCCGAGCAGAGGCAGGAACAGTTCGTTGGCGTTCTCGCCCCAGCCGGTTGCCCACCACAGCTCTCCAACGACTGCCAGCTCGCGAATCCAGTCGCCATGCGCCACGCAGTAGCGCTGTGGGTCTTCTCCCTCGAAGAACACCCGTTCCTGGTAGCCGTCGGGATACGCAGACGCGCCGAAAGGACTCAGCACGCCATCGAGGTCCAGGAAGAGCACCGGTGCGACATGATCCACGGTCCCTGACCCTAGTTCAGGGCTGTCGTAGGCGAAACTGGGCATCGATGAGGTGCTGGGGTAACGGGGGTACACTGACGGCCGCAAAGCATTGATTGACGTCACCAATGGGGGTTGGATGTGACGGCAGTGGATGACCGCCCCTCGTGGGACGCGCTGGTCCAACGGACCCGCGATGAGTGGGGCGACCGGCTGGTGCCGGTCCGGCCCGAGCACGTCGACCCGCTGGTGGAGCCGCGGACCCGCGAGTTCCTGACCATGGTCGGGCTGCCCGACGCCGGGTTCCGGGACATCACCCCGATCCGCGACGAGCGGCTGCTCGAGCCGTTCGAGCGCGACGGCCGCCGCTACGTGGTGGTGGCGGCGCAACCCTTCTACTGCTACGCGATCGACGTGCGGACGGGCTGGGTGCAGTGGATGCACCACGAGCCGGACTACTCGACGCCGGCGAACTCCAGCATCGCCGCGTTCGTGCTCGCCGTCGGGCTGCTCCAGCACCAGCTCGGCGAGCTGGAGGTCGGCACCCGTGAGTCCGTCGCGCAGGCGGTCGACACCGTCTGGGACGAGCTGGACACGTGGGACCCCGAGGGGCTCGCCGACGAGGAGTCCCGGTGGAACGTGCTGCTGAACGAATACGCGATGGAGTACGACTGACATGCGTAACCCGATCCGGCTCGCGGTGCTCGTCCTCGTCGTCGGTCTCATCGCCCCGGGCCTCGTCGCCGTCCCGGGCGCGCTCGCCGCTCCGAAGCCGAATCCGAACTACACGATCGACCGGTTCGTCGCCGGCGAGCGGCTGCTGCTGCCGCTGCTGATGTCCCGCTACCGGCACTCGGAGATGACCCGCGACGACACGGACCCCGACCGCCGGATCGGCTACGGGCGCAACCTCGCGGACGCGCACTGGCAAACGCAGGACAACGGGCACGTCATCGACTGGTTCATCACCGCGCCCAGCGTCAGCCCGTTCAAAGGCAACAGCAAGGTCGCGCTCATCGACATCTTCCAGTTCGACCAGAGCACCGGCCTGTGGCGGCTGGTCGATGTCAGCGGCAAGCAGCTGCTGGACGCGGCCGGCAAACCTGTCCAGTGGGACACCTCCTCGCAGCCGAGCCTGGCCTGGGACCTCAGTCTGGAGGCCGACCTTCAGGACGAGCTCAGCGCGGGCAAGCTGCACTCCGAGCCGAACATCCGCCACGCCCTCGTGCGGAAGCTGAACCCGGCGCTCGGCCGCACCGACCTGCAGGACCTCGTGGACGAGGTCGGCTCGGAGAAGATGTTCTGCTCCGGCCCGAGCGACTGCGTCAACCAGCTCAAGCGGTCCATGTTCCCCAAGCTCCAACGCGGCGTCATCCTCACCGACCTGCCGAGCGAGTCGATGCTCAAGCGGATCGCGTATCCCAGCGGGCCGGCCAAGAAGAAGGTCACCGAGGAGGCCAAGCAGCAGGCCCGTGACCAGCTGCGGGACAAGCAGTATTCCGATGTCGTGATCGAGAAGACGGTGCAGGACTGGGACAAGCAGGGCCGCAAGGTCGCCGCGGGCACGCAGGTGTCCATGGGCGGCAACGGCTTCGGCAGCGGCTCCGGCAACCCCGCCGCGCAGGGCCCCGCCGTGCTCGGCGGCGCGGCCGCGGGCACCGATCCGGGCGGGATCGACTTCACCTCGCTGCAGCTGCGCTACCTGTCTGAGGATCCGGGCGGCAGCCTGCGCTACGCGTACAGCGCATCCCCGGCCGGGCCCGGCGCCCCGCAGGACGTCGCGACCGGGCAGCTGGCCATGGCGCAGATGTCCGACGCGTTCTATGTGTGGCTCAGCCTGCCGACGTCGACGTTCTGGGTCAACCTCAACCCGAACGAGCCCGACCGCATCCTGGAGCCCAGGCTCGCCACCACGGACGTCGGCCGGATCCTGCTGCAGGCCGACCTCGCCATGAAGAAGATCTCGGCACGGCTGACCAACCCCAACACCGACCTGGGCCGGCAGTTCTGGGGCGAGCCCGACCCCGACGCGCTGCAGGAGTGCGTGACGACGCGGCAGTGGATCGTGCCGAAGCCGGCGTCGGTGTATCAGGCCGACGGCGGGATCTACATCGTCGACGCCCCGCTGGAGGTCAAGGCCGAGTCCGAGCTGTCCAAGGGTCCCCTCGGCACCGCGGCCTGCGCCGCGCCGAGCGCCCGGATGGAGCGGGTGTTCGAGCAGCTGATCCTGCCGAAGGTCGAGGAGGCGGTGAACACCGCGCCCGAGTTCGCCGAACTGCGCCGGGTCTACCTCGCCCGGGTGGCCGCCGAGTGGTACCGGGAGCGGCGCACCGGCGCGCTGACCTCGATGATCAACAGCGGTGACGTGCGCCGGTGGCCGGCGCTGCAGCCGTGGTCGCCGAAGCAGGTGTTCGACGACTACGTCAAGTCCTACCGCGACCACGAATACGACGTGACCAGGACCGTCGACAAGGGCAACTACCGCTACACCTTCACCTACAGCGACGGCGGCGTCGACTTCGCCGACGTGCCGTTCTCGGCGCTGCCGAAGACCGAGTTCCAGCAGCAGCACGCCGACATGTCCAAGGCGGTCGGCGAGTCCTTCCAGCACCGCGCGCCCGACGCGCACAACCGGATCTGGTTGGGCGCCACCGCGAAGGTGCGGCCGCAGCCGCTGAACTACGCCACCGGCGAGGACGAGCACGGTGACGACGGCCCGCCGCCCGGCTACGCGCTGTCGCCCGGCGTGTCCTGGACCAACATCGGCGCCTGGGCGCTGTGCGCCGTGCTCGTCCTGGCGGTGATCCTCGCGTTCGTCGTGCTGATCCTCAACGTCCGCGCGGCCCAGCGCCG
Source organism: Dactylosporangium siamense (assembly GCF_016862795.1). GTDB lineage: Bacteria > Actinomycetota > Actinomycetes > Mycobacteriales > Micromonosporaceae > Dactylosporangium > Dactylosporangium siamense. The sequence continues at coordinate 31,388 of NZ_BONQ01000048.1, forward strand.
GCGGCTCCGCGCGGCGATCACCTTCCCGTACGGGCCGATGCCACCGGGTGGGTACCGCCGCTGACCGGCCTCACGCCGACGGTGGCCTGGTTCTGGTTCGCGGACCAGACGGTAGGTCGCTTCGATGACCAGCGCGGCCGCTGTGGTGCCCCCGGCAGGAGCCCCGCCTCCGGCGAGCAGGACACCGCAGTATGTCCAGGCTGGTATGCCCTCGATCACTTGTCGCACAAATCGAAATGTGCGAATCTCGCGCCACCTTCGTCCTCCGATCGAGGAGCTCACGCATGAGATCCACCACAGCGGCGCTGACACTGACCGTGTCCGCCACGCTCCTGCTCATTGGCGCCGGCCTGGCGATCCCGGCCGGCGCCGCGCCGCCGGTGACCGCCACACCGGCGCTCGCGGCGGCGCCCGACATCGCCATCGCGAACGTGCAGGCCCACCTGACGCAGCTCGGCACGATCGCGACCAGCAACGGCGGCAACCGGCGCAGCGGCACCGCCGGATACACCGCCTCGGTCGCCTACATCAAGGGCAAGCTGCAGGCGGCCGGGTACACGGTGGCCGAGCAGACCTGCACCAGCTGCACGTATCGCGCGAACAACCTCATCGCGGACTGGCCGGGCGGGCCGTCGGACCAGATCACCATGTTCGGCGCGCACCTGGACAGCGTGTCGGCCGGGCCGGGGATCAACGACAACGGCTCCGGATCCGCGACGCTGCTGGAGAACGCCCTGGTGCTGGCGCAGCAGAACCCCACCATGAGCCGGCACGTCCGGTTCGCCTGGTGGGCCGGGGAGGAGCAGGGCCTGCAGGGATCGGCCTTCTACGCCAACGCGCTGACCACCACCCAGCGCACCCAGATCAAGGCCTACTACAACTTCGACATGGTCGGCTCGAAGAACGGCGGCTACTTCATCAACCATGTCACCTCCACGGCCGCCGCGCCGCTGAAGGCGTACTGGGACTCGCTGGGCCTGCAGCCGGAGGAGAACACCGAGGGCGCCGGCCGCTCCGATGACTACTCCTTCGAGCGGGTCGGCATCCCGACGTCCGGGTACGCCGCCGGTGCCAGCGCCAGGAAGACCTCGGCGCAGGCGGCCAAGTGGGGCGGGACGGCGAACAGCGCCTACGACTCCTGCTACCACGCGGCCTGCGACACCACCAGCAACATCAGCGCGACGGTCCTCAACCGCGCCGCCGACGGGGTCGCCGCCACGATCTGGCAGACCTCGGTCTCGGGCTCGACCACGCCCCCGCCGACCACCCCGCCGCCGACCGGCTGCACCGGCGCGCAGCTGCTCGCCAACCCCGGCTTCGAGTCCGGCGCGACGTCCTGGACCGGCACGACCGGCGCCATCGGCCAGTGGTCCAGCCAGGGCCAGCCGGCCCGCACCGGCACGTACTCGGCGTGGCTGCTCGGCTACGGCTCCACCCACACCGAGTCGCTCACCCAGTCGGTCACCATCCCGGCGGGCTGCTCGGCGACGCTGACGTTCTACGTCCACGTCGACTCCGCCGAGACGTCCACCACGACGGCGTACGACAAGTTGACCGTCACCGCCGGTTCCACCACCCTCGGCACCCTGTCCAACCTGAACAAGGCCTCCGGGTATCAGGCCAAGACCTACAGCCTGAACGCGTTCGCGGGCCAGACCGTCGCCCTGAAGTTCAACGGCACCGAGGACTCCTCATTGCAGACGTCCTTCGTGCTCGACGACCTGGCCGTCACGGTCAGCTGACACACCGGCCGCCGCGCGCTCCCAAAGCGCGCGGCGGCCGATCCCAGTCAGGAAACCGTGACCCAGGTGCCGCCGGCGGCGGATCGCAGCACCGCCGCGGTCAGCGCGGCGGCGCGGGCGCCGTCGGCGAACACCGGCAACCCATCCGGTGCCGCACCGGCGATCGCGGCGTACGTGTCGGCCACGAACGCGTCGAAGCAGTCCTGATAGCCGTGCGGATGCCCGGCCGGGACACGGCTGTAATTCAAAGCCTCTGGAGACATCAGCCCGCTGCCGCGCGGCAGCAGCGTGACCGCGTCCCTGGTGCCGGTCCACAGCGTGTCGGGTTCCTCCTGGCTGAACCCGTATGCGGTGCGGTCGCCGTCGACGAACAGCTCCAGGCGGTTCTTGCGGCCGAGGGAGACCTGGCTGACCGTCATGCTGCCGGTCGCGCCCTGGTCGGTCTCGAACAGCAGCGCGGCGGTGTCCTCGGTCGGCCGGTCCGCGGTGGTGGTCGAGGTGGTGGCGATGAGCCTGGTGATGCGGTGGCCGGTGGCGAACTCGGCGAGGTCGCACCAGTGCACGCCGATGTCGGCGAACGTGCGGGACGGGCCGCCGAGCGCCGGGTCCACCCGCCAGTCCGTGTCGGCCGGGTCGGCCAGCCAGTCCTGCAGGTACCAGCCGCGGATCAGCAGCAGCCGCCCGGCGTCCCCGGCGGCGATCCGCTCCCGCAGGTGCCGGACCATCGGGTGGAACCGGTACACGAACGGCACCGTCGCGACCCGCCCTGAAGCCGAAGCCAACGAGACGAGGTCGGCGGCGTCGGCGGGGTCGGTGGCGAGGGGCTTCTCGCACACGACGTGCCGGCCGGCGGCGAGAATCTGCCGGGTCTGCTCGGCGTGCAGGTGGTTGGGCGTGCACACGTGCACCACGTCGACGCCGGTGTCCAGCAGCGTGTCCAGGGTGCGGTGGCAGGGCGCGCCGAGCCGGGCCGCCTGCTCCGGGCGGGACGAGACGACGCCGACGAGCTCGGCGCCGGCCCGGGCGATCGCGCGGGCATGGACGCTGCCCATGAACCCGGTGCCGATGACCCCGGCCTTGATGCGTGTCATGTGGTTCCTTCCAGGGATGGTGTCAGCGCCGTCTGACCGGTGGTGGTGGACCGCGCCGACGGCCCTGAAACTTCAATGCCGATGTTCGGCATCCGGTTGTCGCGGGTCGGCCGGGTGTTCGTAGCCGGGTCCGAGCTCCACCCGGTGGAGGCGGGGCGCGAGCCAGTCCAGAAACGCCCGCCGTTTCGCATGGCCGCCGGGGTACGCCGAAGCGACGTGCGCGTACACCCGCCGGCCGGCCTCGCTGCGGGTCAGTGCCGCCGTGGTCATCGACCCGAGCTCGACCGCTGCGACACCGTCCGGGACGACCTGCCGGATCGCCGGACCCGCCACCCCGGGCGGCAGACCGGCGGCGGCCGCCTCGAAGAGCCGCTCGAGGACGACGACCTGCGTGGTCCAGCGGCGCAGCTGCCGCCCCTCGGCCGACGAGGGGTCGGGCAGCCGGTCACCGCCGTCCGCCGCGCGCATGCGGGCGAGCCGGGCGTCGATCTCGTGCGGCCACACCGGTGCGCCGTCGACGACCGCGGCCGGATGGTGATGGGTCGGGGTCATGTGACGGTGATCCTGACGGTGGGGGAGTAGACGGGGGTGCCGCCGCCGAGCGCCTTGACGAGCAGCCACCACGTCCCCGGCCGCTGGTGGGCCGGGGGACGGATGACCACGGTGCCCGCGACGATCGTGGTCCAGGCCCAGATCTCCGGCGGCCCGAGCGGCTGCAGCTCCACCCCGAACGGCAGGTCGGTCGCCGGCAGCACCCGGACGTCGAGGGTGGCCGTGCCGCCGGCGGGCACCACGATGTCGTCGGTGTCGAGGTCGACCTCGAAGGCCGGTTGCCCGGTCCGCACGTCGGTGACGGTGCCGAGCCCGGGGACCGTGGCCCGCACGGCCAGGGCCGGTCCGGGGACGGTAGCGGCGCCGAGCGGGGGGACGGTGACGGTGTGGGTCGTCTCGCCGAGGGCGACCGTCGCGGTGATCGTGTCCTCGACCAGGTCCGAGGTCACGGTGGCGGTGCCGGCGTCGTCGAGGTGGACGCTGAACGGCAGCGCGCCGCCGGCCGGGACACCGCGGTTCGTCAGCCACGACCGGGCGTCGGACACGACGTCGTCGCCGACCGGCGCGGGCACGATCGGTCCGCCGAGGTCGACGGTGACGGTCGCGATCTCCGCGCCCCGCAACCGCAGCACGGGCACCGGCACCCCCGGCCCTTCCAGGAGGTCGGTCCGGGACATCGGCCGTCCGAGCGTCACGTCGGCGGCGCGGCCGTTCGGCTCGTACAGCCGCACCGTCACCGTCGAGCGCGGCCCGGGGATGCGGCCCGTGGCGAGGGGATTGCCGGTGGGCTTGACCGCGGTCACGACCGCCGCGCCCGGCGGCTCCACGGACAGCAGCGACGCCACGGCCGGCAGGTCCCCGGCGCCGTCGGTGGTGACGGCGCGCAGCGGGTGGTTGAACGCGTGGCCGCGGCGGACCAGGTCGTTGTCGCGCCAGTCGCCGGCGCCGGTGACGAGCGCGTATTCGAAGGTGTGGGTCCAGTGCTGCAACTGGAAGCCGGTGCCGTCGGGGGTGGTCCGCCGGGGCGGGTCGATCCACACCCCGGACGGCCAGCCGGTGCAGGAGCGCAGCAGCGACAGGTGCAGGGTGCCGTCGACGTCGACGCAGCAGCCGGGGATCCCCCGGTTGAGGAGGGCCACCGTGCGGTCCTCAAGACCTGCGTCGGTCGTTGGCTGGACGACGTCGATGACCGCGTCGGCGCAGTCGGCGACCAGGTCCGAAAGGCCGCCGGCGACGATGAGCACGGGGAGGTCCCGGACCCCGGTGAGGTCGCCCGTCGGGGTCCACACCTCGCGCAGCGGCCGGGCCGCCGGCACCCACACCAGGTGCTGGCCCGTGAGCAGCTCGCGGAAATACGAAGGGGCGGCGTCGAGGACGGCGGCCGTGAACGGATTGCTCGAAGGGCCGCCGACGGCGATGCGGAAGTCCGGCAGGTTCGAGTCGACGGCGAGCAGCCCGTACCGGGCACCTGCCGCGACCGACGTCGTCGCGGTCACGCCGACCCGGGCCAGGGCGATGAGCAGGTCACGAGCGAGGGGAGCGGCGTCGTCGAGCGCGGGCACGACCACGTCGGCGACGCCGACGGCGTGCAGCGTCCGCCGCCCGGTCGACGGGTCGGTGACCCGGATCCGGGCGGTGGAACCGGCCCCGAACCAGGTGTAGGCCGGGTTGTCGAGGGTCCACGGGTGTTCGGCGGTGTCGACGTCGGGGAACCCGAAGCCGCGGCCGATGACGGCGTCGCCGACCTCGTAGACGGGCCGCCCGCCGCCGACCGGCAGCGGGAACCGGACCCGCAGCAGCTGGTCGGTGCCGTCCCAGCGGTCCAGGTGGGTGGTGCAGTCGACCCGGTCCACGCCGTGCCACAGCGTGATCTGCTGGGTGTAGGCGGCGGGCCCGACGGTGCCGGTGACGGTGAGGCGTTCGCCGAGCGGCGAGGTCTCCCGCAGCACGGACCCGGCCGGTGCGGCGGCGGAGCCGGCGACCCGCCCGTTGGGCAGCAGGTGCCACGGACCTTCCTTGAACACGGGCTGTTCCACGTACTCGTCGTAGACGACGAGCTCGTTGGCGACCCGGCCCGGCGCGAGGAGGTCGCGGCCCTCGGCGACGCTGTGGATCCGGTCGATGGCACCGCCGCGGTCCGGGTCGACGGACACGACGTGGTGTTCGTTGGCGATCTCGGTGCCGGCGGCGGCGGTCCAACGGTCAGCGTCGCCGGGCACGAGTCGCCAGGTGCGGTAGCCGAGCGACGGCACGTCCCGGGCGAGGAAGCGCACGCCGCCCGGGTAGCTCAGGCACGGCAGCGGGACGCCGCCGTCGTCGACGGGCCGCACGCCGGGGGTCGCGACGTCGACGAGGTCGGTGCGCGGCCACGCCGACGGGTTGAACACGGTGACGGACCGGCCGCCGCCGTCGACGCGGTCGGCGATGTGCTGCAGCGCGCCGTCGTGCACGGCCCCGGCGAGGGTGTGCGCCTCCCGCCAGCCGGCGAGCAGGTCGAGGTACACCTGGTCGGACTCGGTGCCGGTGATCGCGTCGTGGTGCGCGCCGTACACCAGCTGCCGCCACGCCACGTCCAGCACCGTCTCCGGGTAGGGCGCGCCGAGCAGCCCCGCGAACGTCGCCCACTGCTCGGCGTCCTGGGTGAGCAGCTCGGCGGCGCGGTGGGCCTGCTTGGTGTCGATGTAGGAGACGTCCTTGCCCGTGTACACGGGGTTCATGTCGCGGGTCTGTGGCGAGGGGCTGAAGCCCGGCGTGGCGCGCACCGCGGCGAAGAAGTCCTTCGGCAGCGAACATTGGAGCCGGGGCCACACGTAGCGGGTCGGCCAGTCCCGGTGGATGCGGGTCACCCAGCGGTTCGGCGGCGAGTAGTCCGCGCCGACCGGCAGCAGCACGTGCTTCGTCGCGGCGACCTGCTTGAGCTGCAGGAAGATGCGGTACACCGCGTCGCAGGCGGCCTCCAGCGTCGGCGCGTAGTCCATCCACCAGCCGGCCGAGTAGTGGTTGGTCATGTATGCGGTGAGGACCCCGCGGCCGCTGGGGGACAGCCACTCGAACTCGCTGGGGAACTGCATGCCGTCCGGGTCGGTGGGCGGGTCGTCCCAGCTGCCGATCCGGGTGAGCATCGGGCCCCACTGGTGGAACGGGCCGCGGGCCCACGAGCTGGAGGTGAGGCCGGCGTCGGCCATCATGCCGGGGAACTGGGGGTCGTGGCCGAAGACGTCGAGCTGCCACGCGGTGGCCGGGTCGGCGCCCATGATGTCGCGCTGGAAACCGGTGCCGTAGACGACGTTGCGGGCGGTGAGCTCGGCGCTGGTGAGGTTGCCGTTGGGCTCGTTCCAGGTGCCGCCGACGATCTCCAGCCGGTCGCGGCGCAGCAGGTCGCGGATCGTGGCCCGGTCCTCGGGGAACGTGTCCCAGTAGGGTTTCAGGTAGTCGACCTCGGCGAGGACGAACCGGTAGTCGGGGTCGTGCTCGGCCGCGGCGAGGTGGGCGCGGACCAGGTCGAACCCGGCGCGCTGGAAGTCCAACCGAGGGGATCCCGGCTCGTCGGTGCGGTCCCATTCGCTGGTGTACGCCGCCTGGGTGTTCCACCACACGGGGTCGTAGTGGAAGTGCGGGATCATGTGCACGGTCCAGCCGGGTTCGGCGACGACGAGCTCGCCGGTGCCGCCGGTCGGCGCGCCGTTCACCAGCACCTCGAGGGGCACCCGCGCGCCGGCCGGGTGGGAGGTCCGCACGGCGACCTCGTCGCCCCTGGTGAAGGCGGTCGCGACGCCCGGGCCCCGGACCGTGACCTCGCCCGGCGGCGCGCCGGTGACCCGGACGATCTGCAGCGGGTCGTCCTCGGTGCCGGCGAACAGTTCGGTGCTCTCGACGTTCACGTGCCCATGACCCGTCCGGGCAGCGCCGCGATCCGGCGGGCGGTCGCGGACAGCGACAGCTCGTAGTAGCCGGCGAGGCGGGTGTGCAGGGTGTCCTGGAACGGTTCGATCCAGCGGGACTCGAGGTGACCCGGGCCGAAGTACACGCCGAGGATCGAGCCGCCGGTGGCGCCGTAGCTGTCGGTGTCGTTGCCCTGCATGACCTGCTTGCAGATGCCGTCGCCGACGTCGGTGGCGAAGCGCAGCGTGTTGATGAGGGTGCCGGACTCCTGGAAGATCCGGCAGTGCCCGTATTGGCCGTAGCGGCCGTGGATGCGGTGGTACCCGTCCAGCCAGTCACTCGCCTCGGCGACCTGGATGAGGGAGTCGGCGACGATGGTGTGGAAGCGGCTGCGGCGCGGCACGTATCCGAGCGCCACTTCGAAGATCTCCAGCGGCGACGTGGCGGTGTAGGCGGCGGCGATCGCGGCGGCGGAGAACATGGCGCCGTAGATGCCGTTGGCGCGGTGGGTCAGCGACGCGTCCCGCCACGCCAGCTCGCTGGCCAGGTCCGGGCGGCCGGGGCAGGCGTAGCCGTAGGCGTCGGCGCGGATCATCGCGCCGCACAGCTCCTCCCACGGGTTCCGCGTCGCCGGGAGCGCGTCGAGGTCCTGGACGGGGTTGTCCTCGATGCCCATCGCCAGGCCCTGCTTGGTGAGGAAGGTGCGCTCCGGTCCCCACGTGAAGCCGAGCGGGATGTTGTCCAGCCAGAGCCGGCGCAGGTCGGCCTTGGTGAAGCCGGCGCCGTGCCGCTCCAGGGCCAGCATGCCCAGCAGGGTGTAGTTGATGTCGTCGTCGGCGGCCACCCAGCGGATGTTCTCGCGGACGCATTCGGGCCAGTCGACGTGGAACTCCCGCAGCCCGCCGTCGGTCAGCAACCGCTGCGGGATGTAGTCCCGCAGCGGCCACTCGCCGATCTTCTCCAGCGACGCGCGCAGCTCCGCGAGGGTCGGCATGATCTCGACGGGTTTGCCGAGGATGCAGCCGGCGACCGAGCCGTAGAACCCGGCCTCGGCGCGCGCCGCCGCGTCCGCCACGTGCACGGGGGCGAGGACGCCACCGGTGCGTTCGGCGCGGATCGCCTCGAGGTCGCTCGGCTCGACGTACTGCCAGTCGGCGCGGATCGGGGTCGCGTCGATGACGGCGGCCATGTCGGCGATCGCCTGGTAGTCGTCGGGCAGCGCGTCGAGCCGGGCGGCGATGCCGTCCACGTCGTGGCCCTGCTCGGTCTTGTCCTGCAGCATGCCGCGCAGTTGCTGGTGCAGCACGGAATATGGAGCGAACACGATTTATCTCCCCTGCAGATGGGTGGCGAGCCGCCACAACGGTCCGGTGCGCACGTCGGCGGTCCACTGGCCGTGCTGGTCGGCGGTGACGGTGAAGGTGATCGGGCCCCAGCGGGTGGGCAGGTCGGTGGCGCCGAACCGGGCGCCGGGCCGGCGCCACGACTCGGGCACACCGGCGCCGAGGACCAGCACGTCGCCGTCGTCGTCGACGAACACGGTCCGCAACGCGCCGAGCAGCTCGGCCGCGGTCCACACGTGCGGCATGTTCCCGGCGCGGCCGTGCTCGGCGCTGAGCCAGCCGGCCCCCTGGCGGCCGGTGAACGGCAGCGACTCGTTGCCGCCGGGTTCGCCCTCGTCGTGGGCGCCGAGCTGCCAGGTCCCGCCGTCGCGCAGCATCGGCCCGAGCGACGCCCACGCCTCCTCGACGAGGCCGAGCCGCAGCGCGTTGTGCGCCTGGGCGGCCTCGAAGTAGGTCCAGAGCCGCTCCGGGCGGCGGCCGCCGTCGTGGTCGAGGCGGTGCGCCCGGAACCACTCCTCGAACGCCTTGCGCAGCCGGTCCCCGTGCCCGGCCAGGGCCCCGGTCGGGTACGGCGTGACGATCGGGTCCCGTTCGTTGCCGTACGCGGGCAGCAGGTGCTCGGCGATCGCCTCGTCGAGCCGGTCCGCGGTGGTGCGCCACAGGCCCGCGTCGCGGTGCTCGCCGAGCAGCGCCGCGGCCTGCGCGGCCCGCCGGTATCCGGCGACCGCCCAGCAGTTGAGGTAGAAGTCCGGCCGGTGCCAGTCCATCCGGCCGCGGATGAGGCCGTCCGTGGCCGGGAGGCAGACCACGTTGAGCGCCGGGCTGCCGAGATAGCGCGGCATCCGGTTGTGGGCGAGGGCCCGGATCGGGCCGGTGGCGGTCCGCATCCGGTCCAGCCAGCCGATCCGCTCGAGGATGTGCGGGTACTGGCGGCGCAGCCAGGCCAGGTCGGCGGTGCGCACGGCGTGCTCCACCAGCACCCAGATGCCCTGCCCGGGCCCGTCGGACTCGGCGCCGAACCCGCCGGAGAACACGACCGGGGCCAGGTGCTCGCAGGCGGTCCGGGCCAGGTCGGCCCGGCCGATGAGGTCCAGGGCGTGCACGGCGATGACGGTGTCGCGCATCCACAGCACCGGGTAGTCGACCGCGCCGATCCGCGGCACCCCGCACTCGGCCTGGGCGAGCAGGTGGTGCGCGCTGGCCTGCCAGGCGTGCGCGACGGCCGGGTCCGGCGCGAACACCCGCGCCGGCAGCTCGCCGGACCAGCGCTCCCGGGCCGTGGCCAGGCCGTCGTGCACGGTCGTGGTGGCGTGCGCGCGGCGCAGCGGCTCGAGGTCCCCGAGCGGCCGGTCGGTGAACGCGTGTTCGACGACCGCACCGGCGTCGGCGGTCGAGGACCAGGTGAGCACGGCGACGTCACCGTCGATGGTGACGCCGTCCGGTGGTGCCGCCGGCCGGACCCGCCGCCCGCCGTCCAGGTGCAGGTGCCGCCCGTCCCAGCTGACGGCGGTGAGGGTGCCGCCGGCCGGCCCCTCGCCGCGGACCACCAGGTGGACGGCGGCGGGCGCGGACAGCTCGATGGCGAGGAAGTCGGTGCCTTCGGCGCCGGGCCCGGACAGGGTGCCCAGCGCGGTGCTGACCCGCACCGGCCCGGCCGGCCAGGTCGAGTGCAGGACCGGTGCGGTGAACACGCAGGCGATGTCGTCCGGGTCGAGCAGGTCCGGGGTGTAGCGCTGCCCGTCGACCTCCACCCAGATCGAGATGCCGCACGTCCACACGCCGGGGGAGAAGGTGCCGCCGGGCTCGGCGACGGTCTTGTCGCAGCCGTCGGACAGGGGACTGCCGAGGAAGATGTGCGCCGCGCCCCGGTTCGGCGTCGCGCGGATGTGCTCGAGCAGCTTCACGCGGTCCGCCGCAGGTGGGTGACGGCGCTGTCGTGGTCGCGCCGCAGGCCGTGGTCGACGCCGTGCACGGCGAGGAACGATCCACTGTGGATGGTGCCGCGGTCGGTGTCGGTCCAGGTCCCGTCCGGAGGGAGGAACGGCAGCGCCACGGGCAGCGCCGGCTCGCCGAACCGGTGCCCGTCCAGCCATTGGAACACCACGACCTCGTCGGCCGTGGCGTAGGCCAGGGCGGGCGCGGTGCTCGTGCGGGGCGAGCGCAGCCGGTGCAGGTCGCCGTGCTGCACGACGTGGCGGATCCGCTTGTACTGCGCGATCAGCGTCGCCGCTTCATCCCGCTCGGCGTCGGTCCACGCGTTCAGGTCGCCGCCGACGGCGAGGACCCCGGCCATGGCGACGTGGAACCGGAACCGCAGCGGCAGCTGCCGGCCGGTGAGGAAGTTCGGGGCGTCGGTGACCCAGGCGGTCATGGTCCGCGCCGGGTAGAGCTGGCTGAACCCTTCCTGGATGTGCAGCCGGTCGGAGGCGTCGGTGTTGTCGCTGGGCCAGACCTGGTCGGTGCGGGCGAGGATGCCGAGGTCGACGCGCCCGCCGCCGGAGGCGCACGACTCGAACCGCACGTGCGGGTGGTCGCGGCGCAGCCGGTCGAAGATGTCGTAGAGCGCCGTGGCGTGCCGGCGCGCCCACTGCGGGTCGGCGCCGGGGTCGGTCACGGGCCGGTTCATGTCCCACTTCACGAACGCGATGTCGTGCGCGGCGAGCAGCGCGTCCATCCAGCCGTGCAGCCACGTGGCCACCTCGGGCCGGCCCAGGTTCAGCACCAGCTGCTGGCGCAGCTCGTGCCGCGGGTAGCCGGGGGTGTGGTAGACCCAGTCCGGGTGGGCGCGGTACAGGTCGCTGTCCGGGTTGACCATCTCCGGCTCGACCCAGATCCCGAACCGCATGCCGAGCTCGTGCACCCGGTGGATCAGCGGGTCGAGGCCGGCGGGGAACCGGTCGGGGTTCGGGGTCCAGTCACCGAGCCCGGCGTGGTCGCTGATCCGCTTGCCGAACCAGCCGTCGTCCATGACGAACAGCTCGCAGCCCAGCGCCGCGGCCCGCTCGGCCAGGCCGATCTGGTTGGCCTCGTCGACGTCGAACCCGGTCGCCTCCCACGAGTTGTACAGCACCGGCCGGGTCTCGTCGGTCGGCAGGACGGTGTCGCGGACGAACGTGTGCCAGCCGCGGCTGGCCGCGCCGAACCCCTGATCGGTCCAGGTGCCGAGCGTCTTCGGGGTCACGTGCTCCTCGCCGGGGCCCAGGACGGCGGGGCCGGCGTCGACGGTCGCGGTGACCCGGCCGTTCGCCAGGTGCTGCACGGTCGCTTGCCAGGTCCCGGACCAGGCGAGGGCGGCGGTCCACACCTCGCCGGCGGTCTCGGTGGCGGCACCGTCGTCGATGGCGAACCACGGGTTGTGGAACGGGCCCGTCGTGGTGTGCCGGCTGCCGATGACGGTCTGCCCGGCGGGGATCGGCGCCTGTTGCAGCCGGGTCTCCGCGGCCCACCGGCCGTGCACCGTGGACAGCCGGTAGCCGGGCCGGGCCGGCAGGCACCAGGCGGCGCTGCCGGCCCGGTGCAGGGTCACCGGCTCGGCGCCGTCGTTGGCGATGCTCGCCCACCGCTCGATCACGTCGTGCGTGGCGGACCACCGGTAGTGCAGCGTCAGCCGTAGCGGCGTGGTGAGCTCGGTGAAGCGCAGGTCCAGGGCACCGCCGGTGTGCTCGGCCGCGGTGAACTGCCACCGGACGGTCCCGCCGACGGCCAGGGCCGGTTCGACGAACCGCAGCCCACTGCCGGACGGGTACTCCTCCCGGCCGTCCAGGACGCTCTCCCAGCCGCGCCGGTGCCCGCCCTGGACCGCGGCCGCCACCAGCTCGGCCGCGGTGTCGTCGGAGACGGACCGGCCCCAGTGGGCCAGCAGCGGCACGTCCTCGCCGCCGAGGTGGATGACATAGGAGCTGCGCAGGGTGTGCAGCGCCCAGAACAGTGGATCGTTGGGCACGAGAGGGGTTTCCTTCAGGTTCAGGGGTTTCAGCCGCGGACGGCGCCGGCGGTCGTGCCGCTCATGAGCTTCTCCTGGAACCGGAGGAAGATCGCGAGCAGCGGCAGGGTGATGACGAAGCAGCCGGCGAGGAGGAGCTCGTAGCGGGTGATGAAGCCGTCCTGCGAGGTGGACAGCGACGGCAGCGTGACCATGATCGGCTGGTAGTCGGGGTCGCTGACCATGATCACCGGCCAGAGGTAGTCGCTCCACTTCGCCACGAACGTCAGCACCGCGATCGCCCCGAGGACCGGCGCCGACATCGGCGCGGCGACCCGCCAGAACGTCTTCCAGTGCCCGGCGCCGTCCAGGCGCGCCGCGTCGAGGACCTCGCCGGGCATGCCGGCCATGTACTGCCGGGCCATGAACATCCCCAGCACGCTCGCGGTGCCGGGCAGGATCTGCACCTGATACGTGTTCAGCCAGTCGACCTTGGAGAACATGACGTAGAGGGTCGGGATGTTGACCTCGGTCGGCACCAGCATCGACATGACGAGCAGCCCGAACAGCACGTTGCGGCCGCGGAACTTGTACCTGGCGAACGCGTAGCCGGCCATCGCGCAGAACAGCACGGTCAGCGCGGTGAACGGGATCGTGACGATGAAGCTGTTGGCGAGGGACCGCCACAGCACGGCGCCGGCGTCGCCGCTGAAGATGGTGTGGAAGTTGTCCAGCGTCGGGTCGGTCGGGATGCCTCCCGGGTTGGTGGTCAGCTCCCGGGAGGACTTGAGGCCACCGAAGAGCATGACGAGGAAGGGGTAGAGCGCCAGGAACGCCATCGCGATGAGGAACAGGTTGACCACGCCGCGCGCGCCGACCCACGAGGACTTGCGCATCACCGCTCCTCTCGGAACAACCGGAACTGCACGACCGAGAAGACGGCGATCGCGATGAACATGAGCCAGCCGACGGCGGCCGCGAGCCCGAACTGCCCGCCGGAGATGTTCGTGATGATCTGGTTCATCACCGGCGCCGCGGACGGCGGCGCCCCGGTCGTCGAGCCGGCGCCGCCGACGAGCAGGTTCGGCTCGGTGAACAGCTGCAGCGAGGCGATCGTGTCGATGACGAGCGCGAACAGCACGATCGGGCGCATCAGCGGCAGCACGACGTGCCGGACCCGCTGCCAGGCGGTGGTGCCGTCCATCTCGGCCGCCTCGAGCAGGTCGTTCGGGATGCTGGTGAGCCCGGCGAGGAAGACCACGAAGTACCAGCCGAGGCCGCGCCAGACGAGCAGCAGCACGACGCCCCACTTCATCGCGTCGGGGTCGCCGAGCCAGTTGACGTCGAGGCCGAACACGCTGTTGACGACGCCGTTGCCGCTGAGGATGACCCGCCACACCAGGCCGGCCGCGACCGGCGCCATGACCTGCGGGATGAACAGCAGCGGCTTGTAGATCCGGCCCCAGCGGGTGAGCTTGGACCGCACCACCATGGCCAGCAGGAACGCCCCGCCGAGCATCGGCACCAGCGGCACCAGCCAGTAGAACAGGGTGTTGAGCACCGACTGGTGGAAGTTCGGCGAGTCCAGCAGCGACCGGTAGTTGCGCAGGCCCACCCATTCGACCGGGCCGTAGCCGCTGTAGCGGGTGAAGCTGAGACCGATCGAGACGATGGACGGGATCGCGAAGAACAGCGCGAAGGACACCACGAACGGTGCGATGAAGCCGTACGGCGCGAGTCGGTCCAGCCACTTGGGGGCCCTGGCCCGCGCAGGACCCCCCGTCTGGTGGTGCAGCGTCATGGGTTCCGTCAGCTCTTGAAGGGGCAGCCGACCTGCGCGGTCAGCTCGTCCTGGGCGGCCTTGAGGTAGGTGGTCGGTTCCGCGTCGTTGGAGGTCAGGTACTTCGTCATGGCGTTGGACAGGGCGACCTGCTCCTTGTTGGCGGCCGGGTCGAAGGCGAAGACCTTGTAGTCCTTGTCGGCGGCCTTGAACGCGGTGCTCAGCTCGGTGCCGAAGTAGGGGTGGTTGGTGAGCTCCGGGTCGTCCTGCAGGGCGATGACGTTGGGCACGTAGCCGCCGATCTTCGCGAACGCCTTGGTGCCCTTGGCGTCCATCAGCGTGCGGCCGAGGAACTCCGCCGCCTCCTTCTTGTGCTTGGACTTCGCCGGGATGACGAAGACCGAGCCGGCCGACTCGCTGCCGCCGACGGCGCCGCCGATCTCCGGCCACGTCGTGACGCCCCACTTGCCCTTCAGGTCCGGCGCGTACTGGGTGAGGAACGCGGGGAACCAGCTGGCGTTGAGCGTGGAGGCGATCGTGCCGTCGGCGAGGGCCGTCTGCCACTCCGGCGTCCAGTCGTCGATCTTCGTCTCGACGACCCCGGAGTTGCGCAGGTCCTTGATGGCCTTGAACGCCTGCGCCGTGCCCGGGTCGGTGCCGACCACGAACGCGCACGGCGACTTGGTGGCGTACTTCGCGCCGTTGCCGGCGGCGATCATCTGCCAGTCGTAGGTGGCCGGGTTGGTGCCGAGGTTCCACACGTTGCTCTTCGGGAACTTGGCCTTGAGCTTCTGCCCGGCCGCGACGAAGTCGGCCTGGGTCTTGACCTGCGTGATGTCGATGCCGGCCTGCTGGAACAGGTCCTTGCGGTAGTACCAGAGCTTGGACTTCACCTCGTAGGGGAAGGCGACGTACTTGCCGTCGTACTGCATGAGCCGCTGCGCGGCCTGGCTGACGTTGGGCAGGAACGGATCCGCCAGGGTCTTGACGTCGGAGAGGACGCCCGCCTCGGCGAACTCCGGCACCCAGCTGTAGTTGAGCTGCAGGATGTCGGGGATGTCCTTGCCGGACGACAGCTCGAGGCGGAACTTGTTGATCGAGTCCGTGTCGGTCTTGCCGGCCGATAAGACCTTCATGGTCTGGCCTTTGGACTGATCGGGGTACTGCTCCTGGTAGACCTTGAACTGGTCCTCGGCGTACTTGGTGTCGCCCCAGACCTGCAGGGTGAGCTCGACGTTGCCGCCGCCGGCGCCTTCGTCGTCGCTACCGCAGGCGGTGAGCGCGGACGCGGCGAGCACGGCACAGGCACTGAACGCGAGGACGCCCCGGAGGGTGTGTCGGAGACGTGAGGGTGGGGGTGTCACGAACGGTCCTCTCTTTGCAAACCGATTTGCGTGCCGAAACCATGACGCAACACGTTCGTCGTGTCAATGGTCCCTCCGCAGAAATCTGCGTGCCACGTTTTGCCACATCAGCACTCACTTGACGTCGGGCGTGCTAACGGTCAGTATCTGCAAATCGTCTTGCACACCACGAAAGGAGGATGATCGCGGAGTGGACACCGAGGACACCCGACGCGCGACCATCGGCGACGTCGCCGCACACGCCGGCGTCAGCGTGACAACGGTCTCGCACGTGCTGAGCGGCCGCCGCCCGGTGTCGACGGCCACCCAGCAGAAGGTGCGCCGCTCCATCGACCTGCTCGGCTTCCGGCCCAACGAGATCGCCCGGTCGATGCGCAGCCAGCGCACCCACACCGCGGCGCTGGTCGTGCCCAACATCGCGCACGTCGTCTACCCGTTCGTGGCCCGCGGCATCACCGAGGAGCTGCGCCCGCTGGGCTACCAGATCTCCATCTACGACACCGACGACGACCCGGTCGTCAAGGCCGACGTCCTGCAGGTCATCACCGACCGGCGGGTCGACGGCGTCATCCTCTTCGGCTTCGACATCACCTCCACCGACGCCGCCGTGCTCACCGGCGCGAGCATCCCGTTCGTCAACGGCGGCCTCAACGCCGAGGTCGACGGCCCCTACGACTGCGTGCGCAGCGACCAGCGCGCCGGCCTGGAGATCACCACCCGGCACCTCATCGAACGCTTCGGCGGCCCCCTCGCGTTCGTCGGCGGCCTGCCCGGCGACGGCCCCGCCGACCTGCGCGAATCCGGGTTCCGCCGGGCCATGGCCGCGGCCGGGCTGCCGGTCGACGAGCGGCTCGTCGCCCGCGTCCCGTACAGCTGGGAGGGCGGCCGCGAGGCCCTCGCCCAGCTCCTCGCCAAGGATCTGCCGATCCGCGCCGTCGTCTGCGCCAACGACCTCATCGCCATCGGCGGCATGGCCATGGCCCGCGAGCGCGGCCTGCGCGTCCCCGAGGACCTCGCGTTCACCGGCTACGACAACATCGAGGCCGGCACCATGGTCGTGCCCACCCTCACCAGCGTCGAGAGCTTCCTCGACGAGCAGGGCCGCTCCTGCGCCCGGCTCCTCATCGACCGGCTCGGCCGCGGCTACGGCGGCCCCGCCCGGCACGTCAGTATCGACACGGCCCTGGTCGTGCGGGCCTCCAGCGGCGGGACGGGCTCATGACCGTCGTGGTGGTCGGGTCGGTGAACATCGACCTCGTCGTGCACACCCCGCTCATCGCCCCGCCGGGGCAGACCGTGATCGCGACCGGGTCCGGCACCGGCCCCGGCGGCAAGGGCGGCAACCAGGCCGCCGCCGTCGCCCACCTCGGCGGCGCCTGCCGGCTGATCGCCGCGGTCGGGCCCGACTTCGACCCGTCCACGCTGCCGGGCGTCGACCTGTCCCTGGTGCGGACCACGGCGGAGCCGACCGGGCTCGCCGTCGTCATGCTCGACCCCAGCGGCGAGAACGCCATCACCGTCGTCCCCGGCGCCAACGCGCTGCTGTCGCCGGAAGACACCGGATCCTTCACCGGGCCACCCGGCGTCCTGCTCGCCAGCCTCGAGGTGCCGCTGCCGGCGGTGACCGAGGCGGCCCGCGCGGCTCGTGAAGCCGGCTGGACCGTGGTGCTCAACCCCGCACCCGCGCGGGCGCTGCCCGCCTCGTTGCTGGCCGACGTCGACGTGCTCGTGCCCAACGAGCACGAGCTCGCGGCGCTCGGCGCGCCCGACGACCTCATCGCCGCCGGTGTCGGCGCGGTCGTCGTCACCCTCGGCGCCGCCGGCTGCCGGATCCACCGGCCCGGCGACGTGCGGACCATCCCCGCCCACCCCGTCCAGGCGGTCGACACCACCGGTGCCGGCGACGCCTTCTGCGGCGCCCTCGCCTGGGCCCTGGACACCGGACGCGACCTCGACACCGCCGTCCGGTTCGCCGTCGTCGCGGGAGCGCTCGCCACCCGCGCCGTCGGCGCCCGCGCTGCCCTCGCCACCGCCGCCGAGGTCACCGCCCAATAGTTCGGCCCTTCACCGCTCCCTCTCGGAACCCGCCACACCCCCGGAGGATCGATGCCCCATGCCCGCACCACGGCCCTGACCCTGCTGGCCGTGCTCTCCGCCACCACCCTCACCGTCGCCGCCGCCCCGCCGGCCCTCGCCGCCGGCGAGACCGTCCACGTCTGGCTGACCACCACCGACCAGGCCAACAAGCTCACCCAGCAGCCGGACCTGACCTTCACCTCAGGCGGTGCCGGCGACGCCACCGTCGTCAGCGTCGACGACGGCACCACGTTCCAGCCCATCGACGGCATCGGTGCCTCGTTCACCGGATCCACCGTCTGGGAACTGCGCAACAAGCTCAGCCCGTCCGCCCGCGACGCCCTGATGAACGACCTGTTCAACCCGTCGACCGGCATCGGCATGAGCCTGCTGCGCCAGCCGATCGGCGGCTCCGACCAGAACGCCCCCGGCACCGACTGCCAGCCGTTCTCCCTCAGCACCGACCAGAACGACGGGACCATCGACCTCATCCACCAGGCCCAGCAGCTCAACCCGGCGCTGAGCGTGATGAGCTCCGTGTGGTGCGTGCCGTCGTGGATGCTCAGCGGCGACGCGCTGAACCCCGCCTACCACCAGAACTTCAGCGACTACGTCGCCGACTACCTGCAGGCCTACGCGGCGCAGGGCATCCCGGTCTGGGGCATCACCCCGCAGAACGAGCCGCTGCAGAGCTACGCCAACTTCGGCAACAACCTGTCCGCGACCCAGGAACGCGACCTCATCAAGAACAACCTCGGCCCGACCTTCGCCAACCGTGGCCTGGACACCAGGATCCTGGTGTTCGACCACAACTGGGACCACCCGGAATACGTGCAGACGATCCTGAACGACCCGGCCGCCGCGCAGTACGTCGCCGGCTCCGCCTGGCACAAGTACGCCGGCTGGGTCGGGGTGCAGTCCCAGATCCACGACCAGTACCCGGACAAGGGCATCTACTTCACCGAGGCGTCACCCAGCACCGGCAACCGCGACTGGAACAGCTACCTGCCCAACATGGGCCAGTACATCGACATCATGCGGAACTGGTCGCGCACCTACCTGCAGTGGACGATCGCCTCCAACCCGTCCTACGGCCCCGGCTCCTGCTCCAACTGCGGCGCGCTCGTCTACATCGACGACACCACCGGCGCCGTCACCCGCAGCATCGACTACTACCTGGTCGGCCACCTCAGCAAGTTCGTCCGCCCCGGCGCGGTCCGCGTCGCCTCCGACGACTTCGGCGACAACAACGTCAAGACCGTCGCCTTCCGCAACCCTGACGGTGGCAAGGCCCTCGTCGCGTACAACGGCGGTGCCGGTCGCACGGTCGGCTTCAACTGGGCCGGCCAGCACGTCTCGTACTACCTGCCGGCCCACGCCGTCGCCACCTTCACCTGGTCCGGCTCGGGCACCCCGTCGGGCGGTGCGTTGAA
>NZ_BONQ01000049.1 GCF_016862795.1 Dactylosporangium siamense
TACCACGCACACGGTGAACCGGGTGGTCGCGGACGCGAGCAACGACGCGGGGGACTACGCGCGTGGTTATCAGCTGTACGTGTCCACCGACGGCAGCAACTGGGGCTCGCCGGTGGCGTCCGGCTCGCCCGCAGGGCCCGTCATCGACATCTCGTTCGGCGCGACCACGGCCCGGTACCTCCGGCTGGTGCTGACCGGGAACTCGCCGTGGTGGTGGAGCATCGACGAGGTCAACGCCTACGGCGCCTGACCCGGCTCAGCGCGCGACGTAGGCGGCCAGTCCGCCGAGCTCCTCGTTGGCGATGAACACCGAACGCACGTTGATCAGGGCCTCCTCGACGTGGCCGGCGCAGCCCCACGCCGCGTCGCCCCACGAGTCGGCCAGCTTGATCTCGGCGGGGGCGGCGCACCCGGCGCCGCCGCCGAGCTGGCACTGCTCGGGGTGCGGCCTCGGGGCCTGCGCGGCCGCGGCGGCGCGCATCTGGGCGTTGAGCTCCGCCGCGGCGGCGGCGCGCTCCTCGGCCTCGGCGCGCAGCTCCCGTTCGGCCTGCACCGCCTTGGCCAGCTCGTCGTGGGCCGCCCTGGCGCGGGCCTCGGCGGCGTGCTGCGCCTGTTCGGTGTGGTGGCGTTCGATGGCCAGGGCCGCGGTGCCGGCGAAGACCCGGGTGAGGGCCAGGTCGGTGTCCTGCGGGACGCGCGGCACGCGGTGATACATGGCGAAGGTGCCCAGCAGGGCGCCGTCGCGGGCCAGGATCGGCGTGGACCAGCAGGCGGCCAGCCCGGCCCGCCCGGCCAGGTCCCGGAAGTCGGCCCAGAACGGGTCGGTGGCGATGTCGGTGACGATGACCGGCTCCCGCCGGTGCGCCGCCGTGCCGCAGGAGCCGACGCCCTCGCCGGTGGCGATCCCGTCGATGGCCTCGTTGTAGAAGTCGGGCAGGCTGGGCGCGGCGCCGTGGCGCAGGTGCCGGCCGTCGGCGTCGGCGAGCAGCACGGAGACGAGCACCTCCCGCGGCGCGAGATCCTCGATGCGGCGGGCCATCCCGTCGAGCACGTCGGCCAGCGGCGCCTGCCGGGCGATCTGCTCCAGCAGGGCGCGGTGCTCCGCCGTCAGCCGCTGGGCATGCTTGACCTGGGTGGTCTCCACGCCGATCACCAGGATCCCGGTCACCGCGCCGGCGGCGTCCCGGCGCGGCTCATAGGTGAAGTCGAAGAACGCCTCCCGTGCCTGCGGGCCGGCGCCGGGCACGTCCCGGCCGGTGTACGGCTCACCGGTGCCGTAGACCTCGTCCAGCCGGGCGATGAGAGCCTGACCGGCGGGTCCGGGCACCAGGTCCGCGAGCGCCACCCCGGTGCGCACCTCGTCGCCGCCGACGGTGGCGAGGAACGCCGGGCTCGCGGACTCCACCACGTGCGCCGGCCCCGTGAGCACGGCGAAGACCGCGGTGGACTGCCCGAACAACGCCCGCAGGTCCTGCTCCGCCGGATCCGTCATGAGGCCCCTTCTCGTGCGCTCGTGGTGCGGACGGCCAGCGTACGCGGCCGGTGTCCGGAATCGACTGGCGACGCCACCCCGGCTGGTAGAGGATTTACCCGGTGAAGGACCATCTGAAGCGTTACCTGCAAGAGGGGCGCGACGCGCTGCTCTGGAAGCTCGACGGGCTCGGCGAGTACGACATCCGCCGACCGCTCACCCCGACCGCGACCAACCTGCTCGGGCTGGTCAAACACACCGCCGCCGTCGAGTCGGAGTATCTCGGCATGGTGTTCGGCCGGCAGTTCCCGGAGCCCATCTCCTACCTCGCCGACAGCGCCGAGACCAACGCCGACATGTGGGCCACCGCGGAGGAGACCCGCGAGCACCACGTCGAGCTGTACAAGCGGATCTGGGCGCACTCCGACGCCACCATCGACGCGCTCGACCTCGACGCGCCCGGCGTGGTGCCGTGGTGGCGGCCGGAGACCCGCAACGTGACACTGCACCGCATCCTGATCCACGTGATCGCCGAGACCCACCGGCACGCCGGCCAGGCGGACATCGTCCGGGAGTCGATCGACGGCTTCGCCGGCCTGTACGACGGCAACTCCAACCTGCCCGAGACCGACCCGAAGTGGTGGGCCGCCTACCGGGAGCGGGTCGAGCAGGCCGCGCTCACGCACCGGGTCAGCTGACCAGGCCGGTGCGGTATGCGTACACCACGGCCTGCACGCGGTCGCGCAGGTCGAGCTTGGTGAGGATGCGCGACACGTAGGTCTTGACGGTCTCCTGGCTGATCACCAGTGCCGCGGCGATCTCCTGGTTGGACCGGCCGTCGGCGATGAGGCGCAGCACCTCCAGCTCCCGCGGGGTCAGCGCGGCGTCGCGCCGGTCCTGCGGGGGACGGATCCGCGCCGCGTACCGGCCCACGAGCTGCCGGGTCACCTCCGGCGACAGCAGGGCGGCGCCGGCCGCGACGGTGCGGATGCCGTCCAGCAGTAGCGCCGGCGGGGCGTCTTTGAGCAGGAAGCCGCTCGCGCCGGCGCGCAGCGCCTCGTACACGTACTCGTCCAGGTTGAAGGTCGTCACCACGAGCACCTTGACGGGCCGGTCCACGCCCGCGCCGGCGAGCAGGCGGGTCGCCTCGATGCCGTCGAGGACCGGCATGCGCACGTCCATCACGACCACGTCGGGGTGCAGCCGGCCGGCGAGGTCGACCGCGGCGCGGCCGTCCCCGCACTCGCCGACCACCTCGAGGTCGGGCTGGGCGTCGATGATGGTCGTGAAGCCGGCCCGGATCAGCGCCTGGTCGTCGCAGACGAGCACGCGCAGCGGCGCGGTCACGACTGGCTCCCGGTGGGGATCCGGGCCCGCACCGCGAAGCCGCCGTCGTCCCGCCGGCCGGCGCTGAACTCGCCGCCGAGGACGCCGACCCGCTCGCGCAGCCCGACCAGGCCCCGGCCGCTCCCGCCGGGTGTCACGGGGTGCCGGCCCGGCCCTTCGGTGTCGACCGCCACCGTGGTTTCGGCGTTCCCGTGGTGGACGCGCACCGTGGTCCGGTGGCCGTGCGCGTGTTTGAGGGCGTTCGTCAGCGCCTCCTGCACGACGCGGTACGCCGCGACCTCCGCACCACCGGTCAGCGCCGCGGGGCTGCCGTCCTCGGTGAACTCCACCGGCTGCCCCGCCTGCCGGGCCTGCGCCACGAGCGCGTGGACCTCGCCGACGGGCGGGGTGCGCGGTTCGGTGCCGTGGTCGGGGTTGAGCAGGTCCAGCAGCTGTCGCAGGTCGGTGATCGCCCGCCGTCCGGTGTCGGTGATGGCGGTCAGGGACTGGTCGAGCCGTTCGGGGTCGCCGGTCAGGTACCGCGCCGCCTCCGCCTGCACCACCATCGCCGTCACGTGGTGCGTCACGATGTCGTGCAGCTCGCCGGCGATCCGGGTCCGTTCCGCGGCGCGGGTGGCCTCGGCGACGTGCCGGCGGCGCTGCGCCTCGCTCGCCCGGGTCGTGCGCAGCCACGCCCCGATACCCCCGGCGAGGGTCAGCGCCAGGTAGAACGTGACGAAGCCGAGGACCCCTTCGGTGGACCCGCGCCGGTCGAGCGCGACCGCGAGGGGCACGTACGCCACGGAGGCCACGACCAGGGCGGTGCGCCGGAACCGCTCCAGGTGCGCCGCCGCGCTCAGCACCGCGATGGGCAGCGCCGCGCCGGCGACCAGGTGGTAGCCGCGGAGCTGGTCGACGGCGAACCCGATCGACACCAGGGCGAGACACGCCGCCGGCCACCGTCGGCGCACGGCCAGCGGCAGGCACTCCAGCGCGATCACCACGACGGCGAGCGCGTCCATCGGGCGGCCCGGCAGGTCGCCGAGCTGGGTCCCGCGGTTGTGGAGCGCGGGCACCAGCGACGCGACGGCGAGCAGCAGGGCCGGCGGAAGGTCCCGGACCGTGACGTCGAGTCGCCGCCACAGGTCCGGGACGCGTCGCAGCTCGCTCACGGGGCGAGCGTAGCGGCCGGGTCGGCGGTGGCCCGCTTGCGCCGGGGCACGACGTTGCCCCGGCGCCGGGCCAGCCACATGAACCCGGCGGTCAGGGTCACGCCGGCCAGCAGCGCGAACACGCTGCCCTCCGGCCCGAACCCGCCGCCGCTGAGCGCGGTCGAGCCGGACGTCACGCCGTCGAGGAGCCCGTCCGGTCCGGTCCTGCCGGACACGTCGGTGCCGAACACGCCGCCGGCGGCGAAGTTCCAGCCGAAGTGCACCCCGATCGGCACCCACAGGTTGCGGGTGGCGGCGTACACGGCGGCGAGCAGCGCGCCGGCCTCCACCGCGACGGCGAGCGAGCTCCACAGCGTGGCGTTCGGGTTGGGCAGGTGCGCCAGGCCGAACAGCGCGGCGGTCAGCAGCAGCGCGCCCCACGTGCCGGCGCGTTCCTCGACGATCCGGAAGAGGACGCCGCGGAAGAGCAGCTCCTCCGTGACGGCGCCGGCGGCCATGAACCCGACCAGGGCCACCGCGCCGGCCGCCGAACCCCAGCCGGTCACCCGGTACCCGCCGAACAGGGCGATGCTCGCGATGACCGCCGCGAACATCCCGGTCCCGATCAGCACCCCACGACCGAGCGCGGGCCCGGCGCCCCGGACGGCGACCTCGACCGGTGCGCGGTGCTCGGTGCGCCGGACCACCCAGGCGTACACCAGCAACGCCAGCGCCGCGGTCGCCAACCCGAGCAGCAGGGTGAGCGGCACGTTCCAATCGGCGGCGCCGACGCTCAGGCTGCCGGCGAGGGCGACCGCCGCGACGGCCGCGAGCTGCTTCAGCAGTCGCATGATTGTCCTCCGTACGTTCCCGCGGCCGGTCGCCGCGACTGCTTCGAACGGTATGGATTCGACGGCCGCGGATCGTCACCGCACGGTGGACATTCGCGGGTAGCTCGCACGGGGGACAGTCAGCTCAGGAAGCTGCCGTACGGGCCGGCGAGGATGGCGTTCTTCTGGGCCTGGCTGAAGTGTGTGTTCGGGTAGCTGTAGAACGACGCGGACATCGGCGTGCCGTCCGTGGACGTCGAGTCCGGCAGGCCGAAGCCGTGGCCGAGCTCGTGGACCATGCCGCCGTACCAGCGGTTCATCGGGCCGTTGAGCCCGGCGCCGCCGTCGGCGTCGTGGCCGGAGAGCAGGACCCAGCCGGGGCTGGCGCCGCCGCCGGACTTGCCGGGGTCCTCGGCGCTGATCTCGCCGACGACGAGCCAGCGGCTGTCGGGGTTGGCGAGGCCGAACCGGCGCCGCAGCTCCGCCTGCATGTTGGCGACCACGCACCAGTAGCGGTCGCCGTTCGGGTCGCAGTTGGTGTTGATGTACCACGACGTGTCGTGCTCGCCGTTGACCGTCTCCACGACGGTGGCGTTGAGCGCGAACGTCCTGCCGAGTTCCTGGCGGTAGTAGCGCTGTGCCTCGCGCATCACGGTCGCGATGCCGTCGGGGTAGCGCTGGTCGAACGCGACGTTGGTCGGCTTGAGCCAGAACACCCGCACCGTCTTCGTGCCCGGAGTGCCGGGATTGCCAGGTGTGCTGGAGGCGCTCGGCGACGCGGATCTGGTGGGGGAGGCGCTCATGGTCGGGCCGGCGGTGCCGGTGCAGACCACATTGTTGAGCCGGAAGGTGGCGGGCACCGGGTTCGAGCCGCTCCAGGCGCCGTTGAAGCCGAACGAGGTGCTCGCGCCGGTGCCAAGGACGCCGTTGTATCCGACGTTCACGGCCGAGACGGCGGCGCCGTTCTGTGTCACCGTCGCGTTCCAGGCCTGGGTGACACTCTGGCTGGTGGCGAAGGTCCACGTGAGCGTCCAGCCGTTGACCGGGTCGCCGAGGTTGGTGATCGCCACGTTGGCGCCGAACCCGCCCTGCCATTGCGAGCTGATCGTGTAGGTCACCCGGCAGCCGGCCACGGCGGCGCCGGCCGACGTGCTGAGCTCGGCCGCGCCGCCCGCGACGAGAACGATCGTGGCGGTGGCGAGCATGAGACCGCGGTTCCGCATCGCATCCCCTTTCATCAATGGACTCCGATTGCGTTCGCCACGGTGCGGGCCGAAAACCTTTTCGGCAAGATGGTGGCGGGAACCCGCAGGAGGAGCGCCGAAACTTTCATCGCCGGGTCCTCCCGGCCGGGTCATGCCGGGCCGGACCGCGGCGGCTTGCCTGGAAGGCATGATCTTGCCGAAGGAGCTGGCGAAGCTGCTGCCGCCGGCATTCGATCCCGAGTACGTCGAACACGCCGTCGTGCCGTATCTGCTGAGCGAGCAGACCATCGGGGAACGCCCGGCGCTGCCGATGATCGACCTGGCGCTGAGCAAGGAGAACGCCGCGCCGCCGCACTTCTGGGGAATGTTGTACGACGGGTGGGCGCCGGACCCCGAGGAGGAGGGCGTCGCCGTCTTCATCCAGGGGTACGAGCAACGCGGGCCGGACAACGAGCGCAAGAAGATCTACCACTCGGCGACCACGCCCGACCTCTACGCGACCAGGTACGCCGGCAAGGTCCGGCGCTTCATCGCCCGGCTCCTCGACCCGGCCAACGCCGGCCGGCCGCTGATGCGGCAGTACTACGCGGCCTACTTCGACCTCTACTGGGACCTGCACCTCGGGGTCACGGGTGAGGACATCCCGGCCGAGGTGCGGGAGCTCGGCACCAGCTTCACCACGGTGCTCGGTCACTGGTACCCGACCTCGGACATCGTCCACGAGCACTTCATGCGCGTGCGCGCGCTGCGCCCCCGGCTCACGGAGTGGATCGACGAGCGGGTGCAGGCGGTGATCGACGGCACCGTCGCCGCGCCGGAGGAGACGTTCGTCCACTACTGGCTGAAGAACGGTGGCGGCGGCGAGCACTTCCGCCGCAAGGACATCGTCTTCGAGTGCTTCCACAACTTCCTGGCCTTCAGCCAGTGGGGCAACATGGTCTACCAGACCATGGCCGCGCTGGACGCCGCCTACGGCGATCCCGCCGTGCGGTCCTGGTTCGCCCGGACGATGCGCATGGACCCCGACGGGGCCGCCTTCCCGCCGCTGGACCGGTTCGTGATGGAGCTGTTCCGCACGATCTCACCGAACGCGGGCAGCCTGTCGACCGTGGAGACGGCGGTCGGCGTGGCGTCGCGCGACCACAGCGTCGTCACCCCGCACCCGCCGGCGAACCACGACCGTCGCCAGTGGCGCAACCCGGAGCAGTTCGACCCGGACCGCTACCTCACGGCGCCGACGACGACCGACGACGAGTCCCGGGCGCGGCAGGCCGGCCTGGCCCGCTGCCCGTTCCCGCCCGCCCCGTTGAAACTCAACGACGGCCGCCAGGCCGAGGTGACCAACGGTGCCTTCGGTGCCGTCTACAGCGTGGTCGACGGCACGGAACACCCGCTGTGCGACACGGCCGGCTACGCGCCCTTCGGGTTCGGCTACCGCCGCTGCGGCGGCGAGCAGCTCACCGTCGAGTTCCTCAAGGAGTTCCTGCGAACGGTGCACCACAACGGCATCGAGTTCGTCCGGCTCGACCCCGCCGACCCCGAGTGGCTGCCGGTGTCCCCGCGCAGCCTCATCAAGGACGACATTGGCTTCCGCCGGACCTTCTGACCTCGGCCCGGCCGTCCCAGCAGGTGGGAGCGTCGGCGTAGGTACCGTCACATGACGCTCGCGACGGCGGTCACCGGATCCATACGGTGCGGTTCATGGCCAACATGTGGTTCACGGTCCTGGGGCCGGTCCGGGTCTGGCGGTCGGGCGTCGAGGTCGACCTCGGCGCCCCCCAGCAGCGGTCCGTGCTGGCCCTGCTCCTGGCAAAGGCCGGCCAACCGGTCGGTTTGGCCGAGATCGTCGACGGGCTGTGGGGCGAGGACCCGCCGGTGTCGGCCGTCAACGCGGTGCACCGCAGCATCGGGCTGCTCCGCCGGGCCCTCGAACCCGGGCTGACCAGCCGCGACCCGGGACGCTGGCTGGTCCGGTCCGGCGGCGGCTACCGGCTCGACGTCGACGCCGGCACCGTCGACCTGCTCACGTTCCGGGCGCTGCTGGGCCAGGCCCGGACCGGCGGCGCCGTGCCGCTCTTCGAGCAGGCCCTGGACCTGTGGCAGGGACCCGCGGCCGGCACCGTCCCGCTGGAGATCCGGGGCCGGCCCGAGTTCGCCGCCCTGGACCGCGAATACGAGGCCGCCGCCCGCGACGCCGCCGACGCCGCCCTCGCCGCCGGTGCGCCGGGTGCGGTCCTGCGGGCCGTCGAGCTGGCCGCCGACCGGGCTCCGCTGGACGAAGCGTTGCAGGCCCGGGTCATACTGCTGCTCGCCGCGACCGGTCAGCAGGCCGCGGCGCTGCACCGGTTCGACAAGGTCCGGGCGAGCCTGCGTGACGACCTCGGGATCGACCCCGGGGCGGAGCTCGCCGCCGCCCGGGACCGGGTCCTGCAACCGGCCACCGAGCGCACCGCCACCCGTCCCGCCCCCACCGAACGGCCGGTCGCCCAGCTGCCGCTGGATCCGTCCTCGTTCACCGGCCGCCGGTCGGAGCTCGCCGCGGCGCTGTCGCTCCTGGCCGGCGACGCGTCCTCGTCGACGGTCGTCATCTGCGCGATCAGTGGGATGGCCGGCGTCGGCAAGACCACCCTCGCGGTGCACTGGGCGCACCAGGTCGCCGACCGGTACCCCGACGGCCAGCTGTACCTCAACCTGCGCGGCTTCTCCCCGGCCGGGCAGGTGATGGACCCGGCCGAGGCGGCGGCCCGGCTCCTGGAGTCGCTCGGCGTCCAGCCGCACCGCATCCCGGCCGGCCTGGACGCCCGCGCCGGCCTGCTCCGCAGTGAACTGGCCGGCCGGCGGATGCTGGTCCTGCTCGACAACGCCCGCGACACCGCCCAGGTGCGGCCCCTGCTGCCCGGCGCCGGCACCTGCCTCGTCATGGTCACCAGCCGCGACCGGCTCGCCGGCCTCATCGCCTCCGACGGCGCCACCCCGATCACCCTCGGTGGGTTCACCCCGGCCGAGGCCCGGCAGCTGTTGACCCGCCGGCTCGGCACCGCGCGGATCGCCGCCGATCCCGACAGCGTGGACGAGATCATCAACCGGTGCGACGGGCTGCCGCTCGCCCTGGCGATCGTCGCCGCCCGCGCCGCGACCCACCCGCACCCGCCGATGCGCGACCTGGCCGCCGAACTGCGCGATGAGAGCGGCCGGCTCGACGTGCTCAGCACCGGCGACCCGGACAGCGACGTCCGGGCGGTGTTCTCCTGGTCGTACCACGCGCTCACCGCCGCCGCGGCCAGGCTGTTCCGGCTGCTCGGCGTGCACCCCGGCACCGACATCCCAGCTGCCGCCGCGGCAAGTCTCGCCGGTGCCGGCCGGGTGCGGCCGCTGCTCGGCGAACTGGTCCGCGCCGGACTGGTCGCCGAGCACACGCCGGGCCGGTTCGCGCTGCACGACCTGCTGCGCTCGTACGCCACCGAGCTCCTCCACATCGTCGAACCCGACGCGGACCGCAGCGCCGCCGCGGCCCGGCTCAGGGACCACTACCTGCACACCGCGCACCGGGCCGCGCTGCTGCTGGCGCCGGGCCGTGACCCGGTCACCCTCGCCGCGCCGGAGCCGGGCGCGACCCCCGAACCGCTCGCCGACCAGGTCCGGGCCCTGTCCTGGTTCACCGCCGAGTACCGGGTGCTGCAAGCGCTGCTGGCCCGTCTCGCCGCAGCCGGATCCGATCTGCACACGTGGCAGCTGGCGTGGACGCTGGACACCTTCCAGCGCCGCCAGGGGCACACGCACGATCAGGTCGCCGACCGCAGGACCGCGCTCGCCGCGGCGAAGCGCCTGGCGGACCCGGCGGTGCTGGCCGACTCGCACCGCGACCTCGGCCACGCCCTGACCGGCGCGGACCGTCAGGAGGAGGCCCGCGCCCACTTCACCTGCGCCCTGGACGGCTACGAGGACCTCGGCGACCTCGTCGGCCAGGCGCACGTCGAACGCGGAATCGGCTACTCCTACCAGTGCGGCGGCCAGCACGACAAACTGCTGAAGCACTGCCTGCGGGCCGAGGAGCTGTACCGGGCCGCCGGCAACCGGCTCGGACTGGCCAAGGCGCTCAACGAGATCGGGTTCGCGCACGCCTGCCTCGGCGAGCCCCAGGTCGGCGAGGCGCACTGCGAGCAGGCGCTGCGGCTGTTCCGTGCGCTCGGGGACCGGCACGGCGAGGCGGCCTGCCTGGACCGCCTCGGCGCGATCCGGCACGGCCTGCACGACCACCCGCAGGCCGCCCGGTACTACCAGCAGGCGGTCGACCTGTACGTCGGGGTCGGCGACCCGGGCGAGGAGGCCGCTTCGATGATCAGGCTCGGCGACGTGCACCACGGCGCGGGCGACACCGTTGCCGCCGGCCGCGTGTGGCGGTCGGCGCTGGGCATCCTGGGCCGCCTCGGGTCGTCCGCGCAGACGGAGCTGGTCCGGTCGAAACTGGACCAGCTCGCCGGTGTGTCCCGCGGTGGGGGCGCGGCTTCCCGGGTCACGCCTCGAACGGCTTGAACAGGCGGGCGTCCGTCGCGTCGAGGAGCTGGCGGGAGAAGACCTGATACCCGCCGCGGCCGCGGCGTTTCGCGTCGTACATGGTGACGTCGGCGTGGTGCATCAGCTCGGTCGCGTCCCGGGCGTCCGACGACAGCGCGATGCCGATGCTGGCGTCGACGGTGACGGTGTGGCCGGTGTGGCCGGTGAGGTCGACCGGGCGGCCGATCCGGCGGACCATCCGCTGGGCGACCCCGATCGCCTCGTCGAGTTTCGTGACGCCGCGCAGCATGACGGCGAACTCGTCGCCGCCGAGGCGGCCGGCCAGGTCGGCGTCGCGCAGCTCGGCGCGGATGCGCGCGGCCGTGGTCACCAGGAGGTGGTCCCCGGCGGCGTGGCCGAACGTGTCGTTGATCGGCTTGAACCGGTCGAGGTCGATGAACAGCAGCGCCGCCGGGCGGCCGGCGGCGAGGTGCTCGGTCAGCTGCTCCAGGAACGGGCCCCGGCCGGCCAGCCCGGTCAGCGTGTCGCGCGCCGCACGGTTCACCTTGTCGAGGGTGTGGGCGTCGGTGAGCGCGAGGCTGACGTTCTGCGCGAACGCGCCGAGCTTCTGCTGGTCGTGGAGCGTGTAGGAGCGCAGGGGTTCGTACGAGGCCACGAGCAGCCCGCCGACGACCGCGCCGTTCTCGTGCACGGGCGCCGCCATCGACGCGCACAGCCGGTCGCCTGTCAGGTCCCGGATGGCCGGTGAGGCGTGGCCGTAGCCGGCGACGAGCACGACGTCGCCCTGCCGCATCGCCTCACCGACCGCGCCGGTGGCATCGAGCGGCATCGCGGGCAGGTGCGCGGTGGGCAGACCGACCGCCGACAGCAGCCGGGCCCGGTCCGGGTCGTCGCGGTCGCGGACCCAGAGGCCGACGACGTCGTCGCCGAACAGGTCCGCGGCGGCGACGGTGATGGTCTCCAGGATCTGCTGCAGCGGGTCGCGCCTGGAGATGGCCCGCTGGATGTCCGACACGTGGATCAGGAGCCGCTGCTGTTCGCGGAGCGACTCGGCCAGCCGGGCGTTCTCCACGGCCTGCAGCTCGCTGCGTTCCCGCATCGCCTGCTCCGCCCGCAGGGTCCGCAGCGTGGTCAGGGTCAGTTCCAGCAGCCGGGCCATCCCGCGGATGAGGCCGCGCTCCTCGGCGGCGAACGGGGCCTCGTCCCACCGGGCGATGATCAGGTGACCCGGGTGCGTGCCGCCCCAACCGGCGGCGAAGGCGCGGCACCGGTCGAGCCCGGGCACGTCCAGCCAGTCGCGCCCGCCGTCGGCGACCGCGCGCAGGTCCGCGACCGGAACCGTGCCGGCCGGGAAACCGATCGCGGCGCCCACCCGGTCGCCGAACAGGACCGCGCCGACCTCGGCCTCGAGGGCCTGCGCCGCACGCTCGGCAGCGCCCTGCACGGCCGACTCCTCGTCCGGCAGCGAGGTGACCACGGCCAGCAGCTCCAGCAGCTGCTGGACGTGCAGCGACTCCGCGACCGGCAGGGCCATGTCAGGCCACCGCGAGCACAGCCAGTGTCTGGTTGTGGAAACCGTCGATGCCCCGGGTCCGGGCGATCTCGCCGTAGGTGTAGAAGCCGGCGAACGGCACCCCGCCGGCCCACTTCTCCAGCCGTTCGCCCTCGCGCCGGATGCCGTCGTCGCCGAGCGTCGCCCGGATCGCGGCGCAGCTGAAGGTCAGCAGGCCGACCGGCTCCGGGCCGCCCAGCCCGGAGATCGCGGCCTCGCACGCCCCGTCGGTCGCCTCCAGGATCGACGTCTCGTCGCCGATCATCGGCCAGGTCAGCGCGCCGTGGTCGATCGCGGAGCCACCACCCAGCGTGCGGCCCTCCAGGTCGATCTCGGTGCTGAGGTTGCGCGCCTCGACCCCGCTGCGCCGCTGCACGCCGAGCGGGTGCAGCAGGGCGAAGTCCCGGAAGGCCTCGACGTCGGTGTACGCCTCGCGCGGCGCGCCGAGCCGGTCCAGGTACGCGTCCAGCGCGGGCCGGTCGTCGAGCGTCTGGATCCGGCCGCCACCACTCGAGGTCACGATCATGGCATCGCCGACTTTGCGGTACCCGTGCCGCACCCCGACCGCCAACGGTGCCTCCGAGGCGATGGCGACGGCGACGACGGCGTCGCTGAGCACCCGGTCGCCGGCGAAGAGGTGCGAGCCCGTCATCCGCCAGCCGTCGGCGGACGCGCCGCCGAACAGTGGTACGCCGGCTCCCAGCACGCTGTACACGCCGCGCAGGATCGACTCCTGGTCCCGGACGAACCCGTCGGTGAGCAGCATCAGCACCCGGTGCGGCTGGTCGGCGAGGGGTTCGGCGCACCGGGCGACCTCGGCGCCGGCCTCGCGCTGCCGCCCGGCGACCGCTTCGGCGACGGCCGTCGTCACGGTGATGCCGGGACCACCGAGGGCCGCGACCATGACGGTGCCGTCCGTCGGGCCACCGGGGCCGATCTCGCCGTGGGTGGTGCAGCCGACCACCGGCACGCCCGCGGCGACCTGACGCACCCCGTCCAGCACCGCGGCCGGGTCGTGCGTGATGGCGCTGAACACGATGACGAGTTTCGGCTCCGGGCCGGTCATGGCGGACCGGGTGGCCGTTGCCGCGGCGGTCCGGGTGTCCGGGCTGTCCGAACGGCCCACGGCCAGCCAGCGTCGCCCGGTCGCACCTGCGCTCATGCCGCCTCCACCCACACCGGCCGGACCTGACACCGGGATCATCGGCCGGGCCGGGGCCGAGTTGAGCCTTCGGCCCCGGCAGGTCACCGCACGACCACCGTGTACATGCTGCTGCCCTTCGCAGGTTCGGCGTTCGGCCCGAGCGCGATCTGCCCGGCCGGGAAGGCGCTGGAGTACACCGCGAAGCTGCGGCTGGGGCTCTCCGTGTTGGTGATCTGGGTACCGGTGTCGGTCCAGGAGGAGCCCATCCACGGCAGGCGGCCGCGGCGGGTGTCGACGGCCACGGACACGGTCACCGCCCGGTTGACGGTGAACCGCACCAGCGGGTCCGTCGCGGCGGTTCGGGAGTCGTTGGTGGTGCGGATCCACTGGGCGCCGGCGAGACCGGCCGGCACGGACGCGAAGGTGTAGGTCCGGTCGCCGTACTGGGTGACGCCGGTGCGCAGCTCCGGCTGCACCGACCAGCCAGCGACGGTCACGCCGGTGATGGTGAGCGGCGCGGCGCAGTTCTGGGTCGAGCCGGTCTGGCTGACCCGCGTCGCCCCGCCGGTGGTGTTGGTGCCGTTGCTGACGCAGTACCCGGCGATGCTCTGGAACCTGGTGTCGTAGGGCGATCCGCTGCCGCGTTCGGTGACGAAGCGGTCGAAGGTGACCGAGCTGCCCGCGTCGGCGATGACGGCCGGCCGGTTGTCATTGGCGGTGAAGTGCGCCGAGCCGCCGGTGAAGTGGATGCCGTCGGCATTGTGCAGGTACCAGCCGAACGCGGGACGGGTGCCGATGCTGGCCGGGTTGAAGGCGTTCGGGTCGTTGGTGGGCACGGCGGTGCCGAGGTTGGCGCTGCCGCCGGGCACGAACACGTCGACGTCGGTGAAGGTGACGCCGCTGATGCGGTGGGTGGCGTCGGCGCCCCACAGCGTCGGGGTCTGCGGGCCCTTGCCGGTGGCGGTGACGTTCTCGTAGGTGATGTCGTGGATGCTGCCGACGCCGGGGTTGTCGCCGCAGCGTTTCCGGGTGCCGATCTTCTGGAAGATGGGTGCGGCGACGCCGCTGATGGTGATGTTGCGGTAGTGCACGTCGGAGATGTTCGCGCCGTCCATCGACACCATGCCCAGGCCGGCCTTGTTGGCGCCGGTGATGGTGACGGTGTCGAAGACGTAGTCGCTGAAGTCGCTGCAGGTCTCCGAGCCGAAGTTCAGGGCGTTGCAGCACACGGCGGACAGCCGCGCACCGGTCACCCGCACGTGGCCCTGCTGGAACCGCTGGCCGAGGGCCCAGTCACTCTTGAACGCGAGCGCGTCGTCCTGGGCGGCGATGGCGACGTCGGTGATGACCACGTTACGGGTGTTGATGACGTTCCAGCCGTCACGGTCGCTCGCGGTGTCGATGCGCAGGCCGGCGGACTGCACGCCGTCGCAGCCGTTGACGAGCGCGGCGAAGTGCCCGCCGCGGCGCAGGGTGATGCCGTCGAGCCGGAGGTTCGTACACCGGGTCAGGGCCAGGATCTTGTCCGCCTCCCCGGGATCTGGCAGGTCGTTCTCGTGGATCTTCAGGAAGCCGCCGCCGTCGATCGTGCCGGCGCCGGTGATCCCGATGTTGCTGAGCCGGTCGCCCCAGATCATCGCGTTGTGGAAGTGGCTGTGGCCGAAGTCCTGGTACGCGTCGTTCGGGTTTGGCTCGGCCGGGTCGTAGCCGGTGCCGGCCGCGCCGAGGATGGTGGATCCGCTGTCGAGCTGCAGGGTGACGTTGCTGAGCAGGTGGATCGAGTTGGCGGACCGGTAGGTGCCGGCGGTGAGCCGGACGGTGCCGCCGCCGGCGGCGTTGGCGGCGGCGATGGCCCGGTTGATGGCGGGGGTGTCGTTGGCCGAGCCATTGCCGGCGGCACCGTAGTCGCGGACGTTGAAGACGCCGGCCGCCGCGGCGGGGAGGGTGGGCGCCACGATGCCTGCGAGGCAGGCGGCGGCCAGGACGGCGAGCCACCGGCGCAATGACGTACTGGACACGCGTTGTCTCCTTCTCGGAGGCCGTTTCGGGCACACCGCGGACCGCAGTGCCGATGCGGGCGCTGCGCTGGATGGGCCCCTGGTGAGAAATCCTGCAAACGTTTTCACCGCCACTCAGGCCGCCGCACCTGAAGGGGTCGATGGATTCCCGCCAATATAGACCGCGGCTTCCGGCGCCTGTCAACCATCAGCACCGCGCTGGTGGAGCCGTTCAGACATCGATGTCACGCGACGACCCGTGCGCCACGAGTCCGCGCGGCGCCGAGGGCCGCCGGCGGATCGGTGGCGGCCGATCCGCCGAGTTGGCTCTTGCCAGCTGGCTCGTCTTCGAATAATGATGTAGTCCTTCGTAAGTTCGTCAACACCTCTGCGTAAAGCTTGCCGCCAGAAGCCGAGAGGGTGACCGACGCGTCGCGCCCGAACGCGTCCCGGCACCCCTTTCCGAGCACGAGGAACCCCCATGAGACGAGCCCTGCGCCTCACCGTCGCCCTGCTCACCGCCTTATCCCTCACCGCCGCCGGCACCCCCGCCGCCGCCCACCCCGCCCAACCGCAGTGGAAGCCCCTCGCCTACACGGCCGCGCCCGCCGACAACCCGCTCAAGGGCTTCCTGCCGTTCGCCGGCGACTACCAGACGTTCCCGCACAGCATGGAGTGGTTCTACCTGCCGCTGCGCGACGTCATGACCGGGCCGCGGCAGTTCCGCTGGGACGCCTTCGACGCCCAGCTCAACGCCATCGCCGGGCGCGGTCACCAGGCCGTCTTCCGGTTCTACCTCGACTATCCCGGCAAGCCCACCGGCATCCCGCAGTACCTGCTCGACGCCGGGCTCCTCACCCGCCCGTACCCCGACTTCGGCAACAACGGCGTCAGCGTCTCGCCCGACTACGACGACCCGCGCCTGGTCGACGCCCTGGAGAACTTCATCACCGCCCTCGGCCGGCGCTACGACGGCGACCCGCGGATCGGGTACATCACGCTCGGCCTCATCGGCTTCTGGGGCGAGTGGCACACCTGGCCCTACGACGGCTGGACCCAGCCCGAGAACTGGATGCCGGGCACCGACGTGCTCAGCCGCATCCTGGCCCGGTACGAGGCGGCGTTCGACCGGACGTTCCTGCTGGCGCGGTACCCCAGCCAGCAGAACAAGCCACTGAACGTCGGCTACCACGACGACTCGTTCGCGTTCGAGACGCTGCCGCCGACGTCGTGGCACTTCGTCCAGCGGCTCATCGACGAGGGCGTCACCGACAAGTGGCGCACCCAACCGATCGGCGGCGAGCTGCGGCCGGAGATCCAGTCCTGCCTGTGGGACGAGCCGGTCAGCTGCACCCAGCACGAGGACTACGCCGAGTCAGTGACGCAGACCCACGCGACCTGGCTGATCAACCACGCCGCGTTCACCGGCACCGGGTTCACCGGCGACAAGTACCAGCGGGCCGTCGCCGCCGCCAGGTCGCTGGGCTACGAGCTGACCGTCACCGAGGCCGCGCTGGGCCGTGACCGGGTCTCCGTCCGCGTCGCGAACCGGGGCGTCGCACCGTTCTACGCCGGCTGGGGCACCGAGCTCGCCGCCGTCGACAGCCACGGCCGGATCGTGCGGCGCTGGCACACCGAT
Source organism: Dactylosporangium siamense (assembly GCF_016862795.1). GTDB lineage: Bacteria > Actinomycetota > Actinomycetes > Mycobacteriales > Micromonosporaceae > Dactylosporangium > Dactylosporangium siamense. The sequence continues at coordinate 16,831 of NZ_BONQ01000049.1, forward strand.
TGGAGCCTCACCGGCATCCAGCCCGGCCAGGACCCCACCACGCTGTCCGCCCGCATCGACACCCGCGGCCTGCGCCCCGGCCACTACTCGATCGTCATGCGCGTGGACAACCCGCTGCGCAACGGCATCCCGCTGCGGTTCGCCAACACCGCGCAGAACACCGGCACCGGCTGGCTCACGCTGGGCGGTGTCTGATGATGCGATCCCTGCGCTTCGCCGCCGCCGTGGTCCTGCTCCTGGCGCTGGTGCCCACCGGATCCGCGACCGCGGCACCGGCGGGCCCACCATCGCGGCCCGCCGCCGGCCCGGGCCCGGACACCAGCCTCGCCACGCACACCTACGCCTACGCCGACGCCCCGCTCGGGCAGCCGCTGAAGGGCTTCGCGCCGTACCTGTTCCCCGGTGACAACCTGTCCACGAAGTACCCCGGCGGCCTGGTCTGGAGCTACTTCGCCCTCAACGAGGTCATGAAGGACCCGGCCAGCTGCGCCGTGTTCGACTGGAGCGTGTTCGAGAAGGCCCTCGACGAGGCCGCCGTGTGGGGGCGCCAGGTGGCGTTCCGGTTCTACCTGGAATACCCAGGCGGCAGCGGCACCCACCCCGGCAACGGCATCCCGCCCTGCCTGAACGGCAAGATGGCGTTGCGTACCAACGGGTTCTGGGGCACCGTCAGCCCCGACTACGACGACCCGGACGTCATCGCCGCGATCACCAGCTTCATCACCGCGTTCGCCAACCGCTACGACCGGGCCGGCCCCGGCGGCACCGCCGACCCGCGCATCGGGTTCATGTCCCTGGGCCTCGTCGGCCTGTGGGGCGAGTGGCACACCTGGCCCTACGACCGGGACGCCGCCGACGGCTACCCGGACCTGATGCCGACCGACGCCACGATCCGCACCATCATCGGCGCGTTCGACGCGGCGTTCGCCAACATCCAGCTCGAGGTCCGGTACCCCCTGGCCGGGACCGAGACGGCGAACATCGGCTTCCACGACGACTCCTGGCCCTACAAGGAATGGCGCGGCGGGCAGCTGAAGGGCATGACCCTGCCGATGTCGATGAACGGCTGGGACGACGCGTTCCTGCAGCTGCAGCTCAACACCGGCACCGAGAACCGCTGGACCACCCAGTCCATCGGCGGCGAGGCCCGGCCCGAGATCCAGGGCAGCCTCTACACCGACTGGCCCGGCGGCTCCGGGCAGGTCGACGACGTCCTCGCCGCGACCGAGCTCACCCACATCACCTGGATGATCAACCAGACCGGGGCCGGTGGCTACAGCACAAGCGACCCGAAGGTCGCCGCGGGTGTCCGCAAGATGGGCTACAACCTGCACATCCCGCAGGCGAACTTCAACGCCACCGCGGCCGGCACGTTCAAGGTCGGCGTCACCATGCAGAACACCGGCGTCGCGCCGTTCTACTACCCGTGGACGACCGTCATCGGGCTGCGCGACGCCACCGGCGCCGTCGTCAAGACCTGGGACACCAGCTGGGATCTGCGCCAGGTGCAGCCGCTGAAGATCCGGCCGTTCCCGGACTGGGGCGTCGGCACCGACCCGCTCGACTTCGGCCGGCCGGTCAACTTCTCGGCGACGCTGAGCACCGCGGGCGTGCCGGCCGGGTCGTACAGCCTGGTCCTGAAGGTCCGCAACCCACTGGAGGCGGTCACACCCGACGTGCTGCGGGCGCGCCCCGCCGCCAGCCGCCTCACCGACTGGATCATCGACCAGTGGCGGCCACGGCTGCCGCTGTCCTTCGCCAACGCCAACCAGGGCGCCGACGGCTGGGTCAACCTCGGCCCGCTGGTGACCGGCGGCACCTGCACCGGTGACTGCGTGGCCCCGTCGGCGCCGTCCGGGCTGGCGGTGACCGGGGTGACCAACACCAGCGTGGCGCTGTCCTGGTCGGCGTCCACGGACAACGTCGGCGTCACCGGCTACCAGGTGCTCCGCGACGGCACGCAGATCGGCACCGCGACCGGCACGTCGTACACCGACACCGGCCGGTCACCGGGCCAGACCTACCAGTACACGGTGCGGGCGGTGGACGCGGCCGGCAACGTGTCGGGACCCTCGGCGGTGGTGCCGGCAACGACCAGCGGATGCTCCGGCGACTGCACGACACCGACGGCACCCACGCTCACGTCACCGGCGAAGACCGACACCAGCGTGTCGCTGTCGTGGTCGGGCGCTTCCGACAACGTCGGCGTCACCGGCTATGAGGTGTTCCGTGGGTCCACATTGGTCGGTTCGCCGACCGGAACCTCGTTCGTCGACACGGGTCTGACGGCTTCGACCGGGTACAGCTACACGGTCAAGGCCCGGGATGCGGCCGGGAACCGTTCACCGGCGAGCAACGCGGTCGCCGTCACCACCGCCGCGGGCCCGGCCGGCCTGACCCTGGACGACTTCGACGGCACCCCGGCGTACCCGTCGGCGGCGCAGAACGACCTGGGCAAGTGGACCGGCGGCAACTGCTTCCTCGACGGCGGCGGCTCCGGCGTCGTGTCCGGCGGGGCGCTGAGCCTGCGGTACAACAACTGCGGCTGGTTCGGCTCCGACGTCGGCGTCGACCTCAGCAACCGCACCTACCTGGTGATCCGGGTCAAGGGCGCGGCCGGGGGAGAGCAGGCGCACTTCAACCTCGGGCTCGGCGGGACCACGAAGGTGTTCGGCGACCTCACCCTCGACGGCGGCGCCCACCCCGTCATCACGACGTCCTATCAGGACGTCCGGATCCCGTTGACCGCCAACGGGATCAGCCGCAGCTCGCCGTCGCAGCTGACGATGGGCTTCTGGTTCGGCGGCAACTCCACCATCACCATCGACCACATCTCGTTCCAATAGGAGCAATGTGTATTGACGTGAACGGAAAGGTGGGCAAAGAACAGGGCTGGATGGAGATTCACTCCATTCAGCCCTGTTCTTTGGGGCACGATACAGCGGCTGTCTGATTGCGAGCCGAATGACGAGAACTGCCCACCGGCGTATTGCGATGGTCGGCGACAGTGTCGGTGGAACTCGGTGAACCGCAGCTCCGAAACCGATCAGATCCCCGATAGGGAATCAGAGCTCGATGACCGCGAACGGGTAGAACGGGATCTTCTCCAGCTCGTCGATCGAGATCGGGGACGGCTGGCCCTCCTGGTTCAGCGCGTGGAAGGTGCCGCCGCACTCGTCGCGGATCGTGCGCAGCACGGCGGCGAAGCGCTCCGTGTCCGCGCCCAGCATGATGGCGTTCCACTCGAAGACGATGCGCCGGATCCGGTCCTCGCGGATGAGCTGCATCATGCCGGTGAACGCGTGATACTCGCCGCCCTCGATGTCGATCTTCAGCAGGTCGATGACCGGGACGTCCTTCAGCGCGTCGTCGAGCTTCACCGCCGGCACCTCGATCGTGGTGACGTCGTCGAGGCGGTGCGCATGCGTCGGGCGTTCCTGGATGGAGGAGTCGCCGACGAACTTCGCGGAGGCGTAGAACTTGACCGACGTGTTCTCCGAGTACGCGGCCTCGGTGCGCACGGTGATGTCGTGGTCGGTCAGCCAGTTCAGGGACAGGTTGTCCTTGAGTAGCTCGCACGTCGTCGGGTTGGCCTCGAACGCGATGATCCGGCCCTCGGTGCCGATCAGCTTCGCGGCCAGGACGGTGAAGTAGCCGACGTTGGCGCCGATGTCGACGATCGTGTGCCCCGGCTTCACGCTGCTGGCGAAGAACTTCGTCAGTGGCGGCTCGATCGCTCCCCACGTGGTGAGCGCGGGCATGAGGCTGTAGTCGTCGGCGGGGACGACGAGCATGCCGCCGTAGACCAGGTCGATGAGCATCCGGTCGCGCCCGATGTAGGTGCCACGCATCTGATCATCATGGCACCGCCGGGCGGCTCGGGGGCCGGGTTCGCCCAGGTGACGGCCTCGCGGTGGCTCAGGCGAGGAACGCACGGATCGCCGTGGCGACCTCCTCGGCGTTGGTCTCGAGGGCGAAGTGGCCGGTGTCGAGGAACCCGACGCAGGCGTCGGGGAGGTCGCGCTTGAAGGCCTCGGCCCCGGCCGGCAGGAAGAACGGGTCGTTCCTGCCCCACACCGCCAGCAGCGGCGGCCGGCTGGTGCGGAAGTACTCCTGGAACGTCGGATACATCGCCACGTTGCTCGCGTAGTCGAGGAGCAGGTCGAGCTGGATGTCGGCGGCGCCGTCGCGCCCGAGGTAGTAGTTGTCCAGGCTGTAGCCGTCCGGGCCGACCCGGGACTCGTCGGGGACGCCGGTGGTGTACTGCCAGACCGTCGTGCGCGGCTCCACCATGGTCCGGACCGCCGCCCGGTTGGCCGCCGACGGGTCCTGCCAGTAGGCCCGGATCGGGTTCCAGGCGTCGCTCAGCCCCTCCTCGTAGGCGTTGCCGTTCTGGGAGACGATCGCGGTGACGCGCTCGGGATGCCGGGCGGCGAGCCGGAACCCGACCGGCGCGCCGTAGTCGAACACGTAGAGCGCGAAACGGCGCAGCGGCGCGGTCAGGCCGTCGATGACGTCCGTGATGCGCTCGAACGTGTAGTCGAAGTCGTCGCGGGACGGCATGTCCGACCGGCCGAAGCCCGGCAGGTCCGGCGCGATGATGTGGAAGCGGTCGGCGAGCAGCGGGATCAGGTCGCGGAACATGTGGCTCGAAGACGGGAAGCCGTGCAGGAGCACCAGCGTGGGTGCGTCGGCCGGGCCGGCCTCCCGGTAGAACACCGTCAGGCCGGCCACATCCGCGGTGCGGTAGGCGACAGCGGTCATCGGAGGAAGTCCACGAGCTGGCGGGTGGTCTCCTCGGGGGCCTCTTCCGGGATGAAGTGGCCGACCGGCACCGGGCCGCCGCGGACGTCGCCGGCCCACGCCCGCCACATCGCGAGCGGGTCGTCGTAGAGTTTCGCGACCGCGCCGTGCTCGCTCCACAGGAACAGCACCGGGCACTCGATCCTGCGGTGGCCGCGATCGGCCTCGTCCTGCTCGTAGTCCAGGGTCGCGGCGGCGCGGAACTCCTCGCAGATGGCGTGCACCGTTTCGGGGTCGCTGAACTTCGCGACGTACTCGGCGCGGACCTCGGCCGGGAAGGCGTCCTTCACCTCGGCCCAGGTGTCGAGCATGAAGTCGACCAGGGTCGCCGGCGCGGCGCCGATGAACTGCTCCGGCACGGGCTCCGGCGCGGCGAGGAACGACCACTGCCAGTAGGCCAGGCTGAAGTCCTTGTCAGCGCGGTCATACGCGTCGCCGACCGGGACCACGTCAATCACCCCGAGCCGGGTGACCGCCTCGGGGTGATCGAGCGCGAGCCGGTAGGCGCAGCGGGCGCCGCGGTCATGGCCGACGACGCTGAACGTGTCGTAGCCCAACCGCCGCATGACCTCGAGCTGGTCGGCGCCGATCGCGCGCATGCTGTACGGCTCGTGGTCGGCGGTGCTGGGCGGCTTGCCGCTGTCGCCGTACCCGCGCAGATCGGTGACCACGACGGTGTGGTGATCGGCGAGGCGGGGCGCCACCCGGTGCCACATGCGGTGGGTCTCCGGTATGCCGTGCAGCAGCAGCACCGGCGGCCCCTCGCCGCCCACGCGACCGTGCACCGACGCACCCGCCGTACCGATGTCGAACGCTTCGAATCCGTCGAACACAGGGGACCTCTTCGCCGAAGCTGCCGGAACGTGGCGTCTCTTACCACTTCCGGCGCCGTGAAACGCGCTGACCCGACTGGTCCGTCGTCGCGTCCTATTCCTCCGGCTCCCAGGCGATCAGCTGGTCGAGGACGCGCCGGTCGCCGTCGACCTGCAGCGAGTCCATCGCAATGCGGCCGTAGCAGAACAGGACCAGCTCGTTGGCCGTGCCTCGGGCGGAGACAGAGGCCGCCTCCGGGTCGGCGCCGGTGACGGGTGTGGGGAGGCGGGCGGTCCGGGCGCCGTCGGCGGAGAGCCAGAGCCGCCAGGAACGGCCCTCGGTGGCGTGGTAGTCGATGATCGCGGGCTGGTGCGGCCACGCGGCCGTCGTCGCGACGCAGGTGGCCAGGAACTCGTCGACACCGTCGAGGGCCACATCGTCCGGCAGTGGCTGCGGTGCGCCGAGGGTGAGCTGGGCGTCGTACGTGTGGACCGCGACCTCCTGCAGCCGGTGCCGGGCGACGGCCCCGGCGGTCTCCGGCGACTCCGACGCTGCCCACCACGTCGCGCAGCCCCGATCCGGGCCGACCTCCCGCAGCGCGTCCAGCAGCTCACCCGTCGAGGCGGCGAACCAGGCCAGCAGGGCCTCCCGCTCCCGGGGCGCCGCCGCGGCCGCAACGGCGACGTCGGAGGCCGGACCCGCCAGGACGGTGGCGGCCCAGCGGCGTTTGCCGTTGCCCAGGTGCTGCACCAGGTCGAACACCGTCCACTCGGGGCAGGTCGGCACCCGCGTGTCGAGGCTGGGTGCCGCGGCGACCGCCGCCCGGAAGGCGGTCGATCGTTCGTCCATCAGCCGCAACAGGTCAGCGAACTCCAGCGTCGTTTCCACCGCGGCTTCGTACCACCTTTCTCCCGACAACCGACAGCGCATTTCCCCACCCCCGGCGGCGGGGGCACGCGGAAAATCCGTTGCGCGGCGGCCCACGGGTTGACCATGCTGGCGCGCATGGGTCAGTGATCAGTGGCGCACGTGCGCGATGAAGACGGGTCGAGTCACCTCCCCGTCTCCGTCCGCCGTGCCACTCGAAGCCCGCACCGCGTGACCGGTGCGGGCTTCCTTCACGCGACGTGATCTGCGACGTCGCGCCAGCCGGCGTGCTCCCCACCGAGACGCCGGCTGCCCACCACTGGATCCGGGAGGCACCCCCGGCGCGCCTCCTGCCTAGACCTTTGGAATCGGCGAAGCCATGAACAGTTCCCGCCATTTCCGCGTGCCGGCCCACGGCCGCGGACCCGGCATCGACCGCAAAGCGCTGTGGGTGGTCAGTGAGCTCGGACTGCCCACCATCGTCAAGGCCTGCGTGTCATGCAGTTGCACGAGGCACCGTCCCACCGGCAAGTTCCGGGTCAACGCGAACCACAAGCTGCTCGACGTGTGGCTGCTGATCTGCTGCGACCGGTGCGGCCGCACGTCGAAGATCCCCGTCCACGAGCGCATCAACGTGCGGGCGCTGGACCACGAGCGGCTCCTGATGTTCGAGAACAACGATCCGGCCATGGTGCGACAGCTGACCATGGACGCGACGCTCGCCCACAGGGCCACCTACCAGCTCGACTGGACCGGCACCTGGCAGCTGGACACCGACGTCCCGTTCTACGACGTCCAGCGCGAGGATGCCGCGCCACTCGAGGTCATCATCAGGTTCGAGCTTCCGGCACCCATCCGGGTCGAGAAGCTGCTCACCGCCGGGTTCGGCCTGAGCCGTCCCGCCGTGCGGGACATGGTCGACTCCGGGCGCATCCGCCTGCCCCTGCCCATCGACGCCAAGGCCCGCGAGGACTTCACCTTCCTGGTCGTCCGGGCATGAGGTGCCGCCCCACGGCGCGATGACCTGCGCCGTGGGGCGGCCGGCTCGCTGGAATGTGCGGGCCCTACTCAGACGGGCGTCGCCTCAAGGCAACAGATCGAGGAAGGCTGTGGCGGCCGGGGTGCTACCGGCGCGGCTCCAGATGACGTGCTCGATCCGCTCGGGGGCGTCGGTGACCTCCACGATCGTGACGCCGGGCAGTTGCGGCGCCCAGGTGGCCGGCAGCATGGCGACGCCGAGGTCCTGCTCGACGAGGCGGGCGATGAGGTACGCCGTGGTGACCTCGAACGCCACGTCTCGGGTCAGACCGGCGGCCGCGAACGCCTGATCCGTCTGGGCGCGCCCGGCCGTGCGGGCCGGCAGGTCGACGAACACCTCATCCGCCAGCCGGCGCAGGTCGACGGCCGGCTCAGCGGCCAACGGGTGGTCGCGTGCGACGACGGCCACGAGCCGGTCGCGGGCAAGCTCGCGGGACTCGACGCCGACGGGCCGGGCGTCCGTCGGCAGCCCGAGGAACGCGACCTCGATCGCACCGTCACGGACCAGCTCGACCAGCTCGTCGCTGGCGTGCACACGCAGGCTGATCCGCACGGCGGGATACCGCCGCCGGAACTCCCGCAGCGCGCCCGGGATGTCGACCGCGGCCACGGTCGAGATGAGCCCGACGGCGAGCCGGCCCCGCACCTCGCCCAGCGCCGCGGCGACCCCGGCCGCGGCCCGCTCGGCGGCGTTCACGCACTGCCGCGCCTCGGGCAGGAACGCGGACCCGGCCGGGGTCAGGCGCACGCGCCGGCTGGTGCGCTCGAACAGCTTCGTCCCGAGCTCCCGCTCCAGCCGCGCGATCTGGTGGCTCAGCGCCGACTGCACGACCAGGCAGCGCTCGGCCGCCCGCGTGAAGCTGCCGGTCTCGGCGACGGCGAGGACGTACCGCATCTGCTGGAGCTCCATGCATCCATCGTGAATCACGATCGCAAGGCTGACAAACATGCATTGGACTCATGAATCGGCCGCCGTGAGACTGAACGCATGCCGATCAAGGAAAGGCCGTGGCTCGGCGTCGCGGTCATCACCGCCAGCCTGTTCATGTTCGTCACCACCGAGCTGATGCCCGTCGGGCTGCTGACCCCGATGAGTCGCAGCCTGTCGGTCTCCGTCGGCGTCGCCGGGCTGATGGTCACGCTCTACGGCATCTCGGCCGGCCTCGGCGTGCCGTTCATCGTCGCGTGGACCCGCCGGGTCAACCGCCGGCTGCTGCTGACCGCGCTGCTCGCCGTCCTCGCGGTTGGAAACCTGGTGACCGCCGCCGCACCGGGCTTCGTCCCGGTGCTCGCGACCCGCCTCGTGATGGGCTTCGCCAACGGCGTCTTCTGGGCCATCGGCGTCAGCATGGCGATCCGGCTCGTCCCGTCCCGCCACGCCGGCCGCGCCGCCGCGATCGCGCTGTCCGGCATCTCGATCGCCGCCGTGGCCGGCATCCCGCTGGGCGCGCTGCTCGAGGACCTCACGAACTGGCGCGGCACCTTCCTCATCTGGAGCGCCCTGAGCGCCGTCGTGTGCGTGGCCGTGGCCGTGGTCATCCCGTCGCTGCCGTCGGACAACGCCGTTGCGGTCCGCGAGGTCTTCGCCCTGCCGCTGCGCAACCCGGCGCTGCGCCGGGCGGTGTACGCGGTGACGCTCTACGTGCTCGGGCACTTCGCGGCGTACACCTTCATCCGCCCGTTCGCCGAGCAGCACGCGGCCGTGACACCGGCCTTCATCAGCGCGCTGCTCGTGGCCTACGGCATCGGCGGCGCCGCCGGCAACTTCGTCGCGGGCCACACGGTCGCCCGCAACCCGCGTGCGAGCTTCGCGCTGGCGGTCGCCGGCCTGGCCGCCTCGATGCTGCTGCTCCTGGCGATCGGCCACACCCGCACGGGCCTGGTCGCCGGCGTGCTGCTGTGGGGCGTGTCGTTCGGCGCCGCGAACCTGTGCCAGGTCAACCTCATGCTCGCGGCGGCCCCGGACACCTTCGAGGCGGCGATGTCGATCAACACGCTGGGGTACAACACCTCGATCGCCCTCGGCGCGCTCTTCGGCGGCCTGTTCGCGGATGCGCTGGGCGTCAACGCCGCCGTCTGGTTCGGCGTGGCGCTGACGTCGGCGTCGCTGCTCGTCACCCTGGGTGCCCGGCGGCGCGCGGTTGACCTCGCCGGCGGCGTTCGGCTGGACGACGATGAGCCGGCTCCGGTGCCTTGAACGCGTCACCCCAACTGGTCGCGGCGGCGGGTCAGGTAGGCGATCTCGGCGGTGTTGCCGGCCAGCTCGATGGCCCGGTGGTACGCCGCGCGGGCCGGCCGGCTGCGGCCCAGCCGGCGCAGCAGCAGGGCGCGGGTCGCGTGGTAGGCGTGGTAGCCGTCCAGGGCGCCGTCGAGCCGGTCGACGGCGGCCAGGGCCACCTCCGGGCCGTCCAGCTCGGCGACCGCGACGGCCCGGTTGAGGGCGACGATCGGCGAGGAGTCCACCCGCAGGAGCTGGTCGTAGAGGGCGACGACCTGCGACCAGTCGGTGTCGCGGATGTCGCGGGCGGAGGTGTGCACGGCGTTGATCGCCGCGAGGATCTGGTAGCGGCCCGGAGCGACGCCGGTGGTGGCGACGACCGTCAGGCGCTCGCGCACCAGCCGGTGGCCCTCGGCGATCAGCGTCATGTCCCAGGCGCCGCGGTCCTGCTCGTCGAGGGCGACGAGCTCGCCGGTCGCCGACACCCGGGCGCTGCGGCGGGCCTCGGTGAGCAGCATCAGGGCCAGCAGCCCGGTCACCTCGCCGTCGCGCGGCAGGAGGGCCCGGATCAGGCGGGTGAGGCGGATCGCCTCGGCGGTCAGGTCGTGACGCACGGGCGGGGTGTCGGGGCCGGTGGCCAGGTAGCCCTCGTTGAAGACGAGGAAGAGCACGGCGAGCACGCCGGAGACGCGTTCCGCGAGGTCCTCGGCGGCCGGCACCCGATACGGGATGCGCGCCGCCTTGATCTTGGCCTTGGCGCGGGTGATCCGCTGCCCCATGGCGCTCTCCTGCACCAGGAAGGCCCGCGAGATCTCGGGCACGGTCAGGCCGCCGACCATGCGCAGCGTCAACGCGACCCGGGTCTCCATCGCGAGCGCCGGATGGCAACAGGTGAAGATCAGCCGGAGCCGCTCGTCGTCGATGGCGCCGGTGGGCTCGGGCGGGTCGTCGTCGTGCAACATCCAAGCCGCCTTCTGCTTGTCGTCGCGCTTGTTCTCGCGCCGGATGCGGTCGATCGCCTCGCGGTTGGCGGTGGTGGTGAGCCAGCCGCCGGGGTTGGGGGGCACGCCGTCGACCGGCCACCGCTCGACGGCGGTCGCGAACGCCTCGGCCGTCGCCTCCTCGGCCACGTCGAGGTCGCCGAAGCGCCTGGTCAGCGTGGCGACCACCCGGGCCCACTCCTCGTGGTGGGCGCGGGTGACGGCTGCCTGGGCGTCGGTCACTCCGGCGGGGCGAGGAACGGCCGGACCTCGACCTTCCGGTTGCAGGCCTTCGAGCCGTCGGCGGCGAGTCTGAGCGCCACGTCGAGGTCGGGCGCCTCGAAGACCCAGAAGCCGGCGACGTACTCCTTCGTCTCCACGAACGGCCCGTCGGTGAACACGCTCGCCCCGTCCCGGTTGTCGATCACGGTGGCCGTCGCGGGCGATGCGAGACCGCCGGCGAAGACCCAGTGACCGTCGGCCTGCACCCGGTCGTTGAACACGTCGATCGCTGCCGCCTCCTCCGGGGTGGCGCGGCCGTCGGAGTCGAAGATCACGGAAACCAGGTACTGCATCTGAACCAACTCCTGTGCTCCGGGACGCCCCTCGCGGGCGGCCGCTCGACCTGTCTACGAACGGCGTCGCCCCGATCCGACAGCATCGCCGGAGAATTCTTCCAGGAAGTCATCGGCTGCGCTGACGGTAGTGGTGCACGACGAGCGCGGTCGCGCTGGCCAGGGTGATCAGGCCGAAGCCGACACCCACGACCGGGTGCGCTCCGGCGGTCGACGCGGTCGCGTTGGCGGCGGCACTGACGATCAGCACCAGCCAGAGCACGGGGCGCAGCACGCCACGACGGTTGCCGGTGGTCTCGGAATCAGTCATGACCGCAACGCTATGCAGCCACGCGCCGGCGGGCGATCCAGCCAGCGCGTCCACCGAAGTACAGCAGGCTGTACTTCGCCGGACCCGGCGGTCGCCTATTGTCGCTGCCGGAGGGGGTGCGGACATGCCGGAGCGGGGGCGGTATCTCCGGGATCGCGTGCGCGCGACCGTCGACGCCCTCGAACACCTCGTCGGCGGCCTCGGCACGGCGATCCTGGCCCTGGCGGCGCTCCTGCTGCTGCTCGTCGTGGCCGTTGCCAGTCTGGCCGGCGTCGGCCTGCTCCTGGTGCCCTCGGCGTTGCAGGTGGTGCGGTCCGCTGCCGACCGCGAGCGGGCCAGGCTGTCGCGGTGGGGCTCGGACCTGCCCATGCCGCCACCGGTCCCGGCCGGCCTGCGGGACGCCCTGCGTGACCCATGGGTGCGGCGCGACGTCGCGTTCGTGGCCGCGCACGGCACGGCCGGCTTCGCGTTGGGCCTCTTCGGGATGGCGCTGCCACTCGACTCGGTGCAGTATCTGCTGTTCCCGCTGTACTTCTGGGCGCTGCCGCCGGGCGAGCGCCCCGGCCTGGTCTTCTGGCCGGTCGACGGGCTGCTCGACGCGCTCGCGGTCGCGCTCCTCGGCGTCGGCTGGCTCTCCCTGGCCGTCGCGCTGGTCCCGAGGATGGCCCGGCTGCAGGCGGTGCCGGGCCGGCGGCTGCTGGCGCCGCCGCGAGACGCCGACATGTCGCTGCGGATCGCCGAGCTGACCGCCACCCGCGCGGCGGCGCTGGACGCCCACGCGGTCGAGCTGCGGCGCATCGAACGGTCCCTGCACGACGGCGCGCAGAACCGGCTCGTCGCGGTCACCGTGCTGCTCGGCGCCGCCCGGCGGGCCATCGGCCGCGATCCGGCCGTCGCGGAGGAGATCCTGGACCGCGCGCACGACGCCGCCGAGCTTGCCCTCGCCGAACTGCGCGCCGTGGTCCGCGCGATCCTGCCGCCGGTGCTCGACGACCGCGGGCTCGCCGGGGCCCTCGTGGGCCTGGCCGCCGGCTGCGGTGTGCCGTGCCTCGTGCGGGTCGACGTGCCGGGCCGGTGCGCGGCGTCGGTCGAGGCGACGGCGTACTTCGTGGTGGCCGAGGCGCTCACCAACGTCTCGCGGCACAGCGGCGCCGCCAACGTCGCCGTCACCGCCCTGCGCGACGCCGACCGGCTGCACGTGACGGTGGTCGACGACGGCCGCGGCGGCGCGGACGAGGGCCGCGGCTCCGGCATCGGCGGCATCCGCCGGCGGGTCGAGGCGCACGACGGCCGGTTCACCCTGACCAGCCCACCCGGTGGGCCGACGAAGATACTCGTGGAGCTGCCGTGCGGATCGTGATCGCCGAGGACGACGCCCTGCTGCGCGAGGGCCTGGCGCTGCTGCTGCGGGCCGAGCAGCTCGACGTGGTCGCCGCCACCGACTCGCCGGCCGCGTTCCTGTCCGCGGTGGACACCCACCGGCCCGACGTCGCGATCGTCGACGTCCGGATGCCGCCCACGCACACCGACGAGGGCATCGTGGCCGCCGTCGAGGCCCGCCGCCGCCAGCCCGGCCTCGCGGTGCTGGTGCTGTCGGCGTACGTCGAGCAGGCGTTCGCCACCGACCTGCTCGCGGGCGGCGCGGACCGGCTCGGCTACCTGCTGAAGGAGAGGGTCGGGCGGGTCGAGGAGTTCCTCGGCGCGCTGCACCGCGTCGCCGGCGGCGGCACGGCCATCGACCCGGAGGTCGTCGGTCAGCTGCTGGCCCGCAGCCGCCCCGACAGCACGCTGAGCCGGCTCAGCCCGCGCGAACGCGACGTGCTCGCCCTGATGGCGGAGGGCCTCGGCAACACCGCGATCGCGGAGCGGCTGTTCGTCACCGAAGGGGCGGTGCACAAGCACATCCGGAGCATTTTCGCCAAGCTGGACCTCGCCCCGGACGACCGCGCCGACCGGCGGGTGACGGCGGTGCTGCGCTACCTGGACGACTCCCGCCGCGGCTGAGCCTGCCCGCCGTGGGGCGGGCAGGCCCAGGGGAGGGTCAGCCCGGCAGGCTCACCTGCGCCGGGGCCGACCGGTTGGTGGTCGTGCCGTCGCCCAGCTGCGAGTTGCCGTTGTTGCCCCAGCACCACAGCGTCGCGTCGGTGCGCACCCCGCAGGTGTGGTAGCCGGTGACGAGGCCGGTCGTCCAGGTGGTCGCGGTGCCGACGCGGGTAGGTGCGGACCGGCTGGTCGTGGTGCCGTCACCGAGCCCACCGGCCATGTTGTTGCCCCAGCACCACAGGCTGCCGTCCGTGCGGGACGCGCACGACGTGTCGTAGCCGGTGTTGACCGCGCTCCAGGTGGTGCCGCTGCCGACCTGCTGAGGTGTGGTCTGCAGGGTGGTGCCGGCGCCGAGCTGCCCGTAGCCGTTGTTGCCCCAGCACCACAGGGTCCCGTCGGTGCGGGTCGCGCAGGTGTGCACCAGCCCGGCCGCCGCGCCGCGCCACGTGGTCGCGGTGCCGACCTGCGCCGGGGTCGTCGAGTACGCCAGAGTGCCCGTCCCGATCTGCCCGCTGGAGCTGTCACCCCAGCACCAGAGGGTGCCGTCGGTGCGTGCCGCGCAGGTGTGTGCGAAGCCGGCGGTGACGTTCGCCCAGTTGCTCGCCGTGCCGACCCGCGTCGGTGTGGTCACGGTCCAGTCGGCGGTGCCGAGGCCGAGCTGCCCGAGCCGGTTGAAGCCCCAGCACCACAGCGTGCCGTCGGTGCGCACGCCGCAGGTGTGTGCGTCGCCGGCGCTGACGGCGGCCCAGGTGGTCGCGGTGCCGACCTGCACGGGGGTGTTGCGGTTGGTGGTGGTGCCGTCGCCGAGCTGGCCCCTGCGGTTGCCGCCCCAGCACCACAGCGTCCCGTCGGTCCTGGTCGCGCACGCGAAGTTGCTGCCGGCCTCGATGCCGGCCCAGTTGGCGGCGGTGCCGACCCGGACCGGGGTGGTCCGGGTGTCGTTGGTGCCGTCGCCGACCTCGCCGCTCCAGTTGCTGCCCCAGCACCACAGGGTCGCGTCGGTGCGGACCGCGCAGGTCTGTCCGTATCCCGCGGCGACGCTCGTGACCGTCGGGGCGGCGGCGGCCGGTGCCGCGGCGGCGAGCACGGCGGTGGCGACGCCCGCGGCCGCGGTGACGAGCATGATCACCGGCCGTCGCCATCGGGCCCGCAGCCGACCGTCCTGATATCCACCCATGTGCTGTTCTCCCCACGCCGTTGATGCCCGAGCATTGACGGGCGACGCTACGATCACCCGTCCTCGCGGGGCAACGGCGCCGCGTCCGCACCGCCGCCGGCCTGGGCCGGGCCGGGAAACTTACAGCGGTGGTACAGCCTGCTGTACCACGGTTCGCCAGTGCGCTGGATCGTCCGCCGGCCGGCACCGCCCTAGCGTCATCCGGGTACCCGTCCTGCTGAGCGACCCGGAGAGGCACCATATGTCCGTCCACATCGGACCCACCGGCGACCCGGTGGTCCGCGCCGAACGGCTCACCCGCACCTACGGCACCGGACCGGGGGCCGTCGCCGCGCTCGCGGGCGTCGACGTGGTGTTTCACCGCGGCACGTTCACGGCGGTGATGGGGCCGTCCGGCTCCGGCAAGAGCACGCTGCTGCAGACCGCGGCCGGCCTGGACCGGCCCACGTCCGGGCGGGTGTGGATCGGCGCCACCGAGCTGTCCGGGCTGTCGGAGACCAGGCTGACGAGGCTGCGCCGGGACCGGATCGGCTTCGTCTTCCAGGCGTTCAACCTGGTCGACGCGCTCACCGTCACGGAGAACATCGGGCTGCCGTCGCGGCTGTCGGGCGTGCGACCCGACCACGCCTGGCTGGACCACGTCATCGACCGGGTCGGGCTGCGGGACCGGCTGCACCACCGGCCGTCCGCCCTGTCCGGCGGGCAGCAGCAGCGGGTCGCCGTCGCCCGGGCCCTCGCCACCCGGCCCGACGTGATCTTCTGCGACGAGCCGACCGGCGCCCTGGACACCGTGACCGCGGCGGACGTGCTGAGCCTGCTGCGGGCGGTGGTCGACGAGCACGGCCAGACCGTCGTCATGGTGACGCACGACCCGGTGGCCGCATCGTATGCCGACCGGGTCCTGGTCCTCGCCGACGGCCGGATCGTGCGGGACCTGCCGCAGCCCGGCGTGGATCGCATCGCCGAGCAGCT
This sequence comes from Dactylosporangium siamense, assembly GCF_016862795.1. Taxonomy (GTDB): domain Bacteria; phylum Actinomycetota; class Actinomycetes; order Mycobacteriales; family Micromonosporaceae; genus Dactylosporangium; species Dactylosporangium siamense. Next base: position 32,627 of record NZ_BONQ01000049.1, read on the forward strand.
GGCGTCGCTCGGCCGCCACCGGGTGGTGCCGGCATGACCGGGCTCGCGCTGCGGATGCTGCGGCACCGGCCCGGCTCGGCGACCGCCACCCTCGTCGCCCTCGCCGCCGGGGTCATGATCCTGATGGCGATGGGCACCCTCGTCGAGTCGGGGCTGCGCTACCGGCCGGAGCCGGTCCGCTACGCCGCCGCCGACATCGTGGTCGCGCACCGCGAGATGACCGTCAGCGCCAAGGACCTCGACGGCGAGATCGTCCGCTCGAAGATCCGGCTGCCCGAGGGCGGCACCGTCCCGGCCGGCCTGGTCGACCGCCTCCGCGGGCTGCCCGGCGTCGCGACGGTCGCCGCCGACGACCCGGTGCCCGTCGTGCTGCCGTCGGGCACCACCACGGTCACCGGGCACGGGTGGGGCAGCGCCGTGCTCACGCCGTACCACATCCAGAACGGGAACCCACCCACCGGCGACGACCAGGTCGCCGTCGACGGACGGCTCGGGCTGGCGCCGGGGCAGGAGATCGAGCTGCTCGCCGGCGGAACCGCGCGGACCTACCGGGTCAGCGGCGTGGTCGACGGGCCGGCGGCCGCGGTGTTCTTCACCGACGCGCACGCCGCGACGCTGTCGGCGCACCCCGGCCGGGTCGCTGTCATCGGGATCATCGCAGCGCCCGGCACGGACCGGGCCGCCCTGGTGGCGGCGGTCCGCGGCCTCACCGCCGACGCGGGCGTCACCGCCGACGCGGGCGTCCACGCCGGCGCCGACCGCGGGCTGGCCGAGGAGTCCGCCGGGCTCGCCGCGCAGGAGCTCCTCATCCAGGCCGGCGGTGGCTTCGGCGGATACGTGGTCCTGCTGATCGGGTTCGTCGTCGCCGCCACCGTCGGGCTGTCGGTGCGGCACCGGCGCCGCGACCTCGCGCTGCTGCGGGCCGTCGCGGCGACTCCCGGCCAGGTCCGCCGGATGATCATGGCGGAGGCGGCGGTCGTCGGGCTGGTCGCGGTGGCGATCGGCGGCCCGGCCGGCGTCCTCGCCACCCGATGGGTGCACGACGAGATGGTCGGCCGTGGCTTCGTGCCCGCCGGATTCCCCATCTCCCACGGCCCGATCGCCGCCGCCGCGGCCGCCGGCGCCACCACGCTCGTCGCCGTCCTCTCGGCGCTGATCGCCGCCCGCCGGGTCACCGCGATCCGTCCCGTCGAGGCGCTCGGCGAGGTCGCGGTCGAGCCACCGCGCAGCGGCAAGGTGCGGCTGATCTGCGGCCTGGCCGCCCTGGCCGGTGCGGTGTCGTCGAGCGCGGTCACGCTCGGCGCCGCCGGGCAGGCGGCCCTGGCCGGTGCGATCGGCATGCTGTACCTGTTCGTGCTCGCCGTCGGCCTGCTCGCACCCTGGATCAACCGGGCCGCGGCAGGGGCGCTCGCGCCGGTGCTGCGCACCGTGTGGGGGACCAGCGGCTTCCTGGCGACCGCCAACCTCAGGGCCAACGCGCGCGGCATGGCCGCCGTGCTCACCGCGCTGGTGCTGTCGATCGGCCTCGGCGGCTCGGTCTGGTTCCTGCAGGACAACCTGGAGCGGCAGACCCTGTCGCAGCGCCGCGACGGCCTGCTCGCCCAGCACGCACTGGTCTCGCCGGCGGGCCTGCCGGCAAGCGCCGTCGATGAGGCACGCGGGACTCCGGGGGTCCTCGGGGCCACTGCGGTCCGCCGGACGTCGGTCGTCGTCGCGTTCCTGGACGGCGCGGAAACGGTCGGCGCGCAGGCGGTCGACGCGGCCGGGATCGAGTCCACAATGGACCTCCGGGTGCGTTCGGGGAGCCTGGCGGGTCTGCGGGACGGCACCGTGGCCATGTCGTCGATCCGGGCGTCCACACACGGGTGGGACGTCGGCGACCGCGTCGCGTTCTGGCTCGGCGACGGCACGCCCGTCACGCTGACCCTCGTCGCCATCTACGAGCGGGGCCTCGGCTTCGGCGACATCACCCTCGCGCGGGAGACGGTCGCCGGCCACACCGAGCGGAACCTCGACGACGAGGTGCTCATCCGCACCTCCGGATCCGCGGACCTGACGGCGCTCGCGGCCCGACACCCCGGCAGCACCGTCGCGGCGACCGGTGACCTGACCCGCCGGCTCGCCGCCGACCTGGCGGTCAGCGCCTGGCTGAACAAGCTGCTCGTCGGCGTGATGGTCGGCTACGCCGCGCTCGCCGCCGCCAACACGATGGTCGTCGCGGCCCTCGCGCGGCGCCGGGAGCTGGCCGTGCTGCGGCTCGTGGGCGTCACCCGCGGCCAGGCCAGGCGGATGGTCCACGCCGAGCAGGCCGGGCTGCTCGGGGTCGCGGTGCTGCTGGGCGCGTCGATCGCGCTGGCGACCCTGACCATGGTGGTGCGCTCGGTGACCGGCGAGCCGGTGCCCTACGTGCCGCCGCTGGGTTGGGCCGCCGTCATCGGGGGCACGGCGCTGCTCGCGCTGCTCACCACGGTGCTGCCGATCGGCCGGCTGCTGCGGGTGCCGCCGATCGGGCGGTAGCGACCGGCTGCCGCGGGTGCGGCCGTTCGGGCGGTGGCGGCCCGGAATGCTGTGGGTGCGGTCGTTCGGGCGGTGGCGGTCCGGGCTGCTGTGGGTGCCGCCGATCGGGCGGTGGCGGCCCGCTACACCCCGGCCATCGCGTCGTGGCGGGACCGGGCGGCCTCGATGTCACCCATGTGCCGCTCGGCCCAGTCCTTGACGTGGGCCAGGACCCCCAGTAGCGAGCTGCCCAGCGGCGTCAGCTCGTAGTCGACGCGGACCGGCATGGTCGGCGTGACCGTCCTGGTGATCAGGCCGTCCCGCTCCAGCCCGCGCAGCGTCTGGGTGAGCATCTTCTGGCTGACGCCCACGATCTGGGCGGAGAGCTCGGAGTAGCGCAGCGGGCCGCGCAGCCCGAGCGCCACGACGACCAGGCTCACCCACTTGTCGCCGATGGTCTCGATCAGCCGGCGGCTGGGGCAACCCTGCTGGAAGGCGTCGTAGCACGCCTCCGCCGGGACTGGTTCCGACGCTGCCACAACGAACCTCCAGGTGCCCACTGCACTCCAAAGTGCCTACTTCCCAATGGAGAGTATGTCACCGACAGTGGGGTTACCAACAAGTTCCTGAAGGAGAGACGCCAATGCAAGCCCTGATCTCCCGTGCCGGCGACCCGACCCCGCGCGTCGAGCAGCTCGACCCCCGCGACCTCGGCCCCGACGAGGTCCGGGTCGCCGTGGCCGCCGCCGGGTTCACCCTGTACGACGCCGCTGCCGCCGCCGACAACGCCATGCTGGGCCTGCCGGACGTGGTCGGCCTGGGCTTCGACTTCAGCGGCACGGTCACCGAAATCGGCGCCGACGTTGCCGGAGTGGTGGTGGGCGACCGCGTCGCCGGCCTGCACGGCGACGTCACTGCCCGCTCGCGGGCCCACGCGAGCGAGGTCGTCGTCCCGGCGGCCAGCCTCGCGCCGGTGCCCGAGCCCCTCACGCTGGAGGCGGCCGCGGCGGTCACCCTGAGCGCCCTCGCCGCCCGCCAGGCGCTGGACCTGCTGGGGGAGGGGCGCGGCCGGCTGCTGGTGACCGGCGGCGCCGGCGGCGTCGGCAGCTGGGCCGTCGCCCTCGGCGTGCGGGACGGCTGGGAGGTCGACGCGCTCGTGCGGCCCGGCACCGAGGCCGTCGCGCTGGCCGCCGGGGCGTCCTCGGTGGTCGCCGAGGTGCCGTCGGCGGCCTACGACGCGGTCGTGGACGCCGGTGCGTTGCAGCAGGCCGCGCTCGCGGCGGTGCGTGACGGGGGCAGGTTCGTCGGCGTGAAGCCGGGTCGGGACGTGGCCGCCGAGCGTGGTGTCACGGTCGCCACGGTCCTGACCCGGCCCGACGGCGCGGCGCTGGCCGACCTGCTCGGTCTCGCCGCGAAGGGCCACGCGCCGATCCGGATCGCCGCCACGAGGCCCTTGACGCAGGCCGCCGAGCTCTACGCCGCCGCCATGGCGGCGCCGGGCTCCGACGGCCGGTGGCTGCTCATCCCGTGACGTCCGCCGCACAGCACGGGGGCCGGGTCCGCGTCGGGCCCGGCCCCGTGCCGCGTGTCGTGGACTACTCCGCCGGAGTGGCGCAGTTGAGCAGGCCCCGCGGCAGGTGATTGATGCAGTGCCGGATCGGTGAGGGGTCCTCGCGGAGCGCGTCCGGCGTGAGGATCGCGGCGAGCAGGGCGCCGGCGATTCGGGTGCGGTCGGTCATCGGTGTCGATCCTCTTCCCTCGCGCCGCCGGAGGTCCGGACGAGCGCCTGCAGTTTCCTGGTCACGATCGCCTTGTCGGCCCCGTTGTCGGTCATCGCGATCGCCCGGCGCAGCAGGGTGATGGCCGCGCCGGTGTTGCCGTCGGCGGTTTCGATCTCGGCCAGCGCCGCGGGCAGGTACGGGTAGTTCGCCAGCCGCGGATCGGACAGCAGCGGCACGATGATCTCGCGCGCCGCGGCGCTGCCGTAGGCCTTCCAGTGGGCGATGCCGCGGTTCAGCTGGGCCACCGGACCCGGGTGGCGGCGCAGGTAGGCGTCGTACAGCCGGGCGATCCGCGGCCAGTCGGTGGCCTCGGCGGTGCGGGCCCGGGCGTGGCAGGCGGCGATGGCGGCCTGATGCGTGTACGGGCCGCCGCCGAAGCGGACCGCGGTGGCGAGCGCGTCGAGGCCACGACGGATCAGCAGCCGGTCCCACCGCATCCGGTCCTGATCCTCCAGCAGGACCGGGCCGTCCGCGCCGTCGCGGGCGCGGAACCGGGAGGCGCTGAGTTCCATCAGCGCGAGCAGGCCGTGCGCCTCGGCGGCCGTCGGCAGCAGGTGCACCAGCATGCGGCCGAGCCGCAACGCCTCACCGGCCAGGTCGGGCCGGGTCCAGCCGGTGCCGGAGGTGCCGGCGTAGCCCTCGTTGAAGATCAGGTAGATGACCTCCAGGACCGCGGGCAGCCGATCGACCCGCTCGGCGCCGGTCGGGTTCTCGAAGGCGAGCCCGGCGTCCCTGATGGTCCGCTTGGCCCGGGCGACCCGCTGGCCGGCCGTGGCCGGCGGCACGAGTTGGGCGCGGGCGATCTCCGGCGTGGTCAGCCCGCCGAGCAGCCGCAGCGTCAACGCGACGCGTGCGTCGCGGCCCAGCGACGGATGGCAGCACACGAAGACCAGCCGCAGGATGTCGTCGTCGATGTGGCCGTCCGCGAGGTCCTCCACCGCGATGTCCTCTCTCGCCGCCGCCCGCTCGGCGACGCGCTCGTACTTCGCTCCCAGGTCGAGGTCGCGCCGGAGCTGGCTGACCGCGATGCGGCGGGTCACCGTCATCAGCCAGGCCCCGGGCCGGTCCGGGACGCCCCCGGCCGGCCACTGCTCCAGGGCCGCCACGAACGCGTCCTGCGCCACCTGCTCGGCCGCGCCCGGGTCGCGCAGGATGGCGTGCGCGGCCGCGACCAGCCGGGGGAACTCGATGCGCCACTGGCTCTCGACCATCGCGTGGTCGACGGGCGTCGGCTGGCTCAGCGCGGGCCTCCTGTCGCGTCTCCGGGCCCGCCGGGGCCGGTCACCTGCCGGACCTCGACCTCGCACTCGCCGTCGTGGGCGACGGCGAACCGGCGCCCCCATTCCCTGGCCTCCGCGAGGCTGCGCGCGTCGATGAACGCGAACCCACCCACGATCTCCTTGGCCTCGGCGAACGGCCCGTCGGTCACGCTGATCCGGCCGTCGTGGGCCGAGATCCGGGCGCCGTAGGAACTGGGCAGCAGCCCGTCGGCCTGCAGCAGCACCCCGGCCGCCGAGGCCTCCCGCAGGAACTCGCCCATCCGCCGCATCAGCGCGGGGCCGGGCAGGCCACCGGCCTCGAAGTGGTCGTTCGACTTGCTCATGATCAGAAATCGCATCCGTACGTCTCCTCCATGCGTCTTGCCACGACGTCCTCACAAGGCACGTCGTTCGAGGAGGCCGGTTTTCGACGCGCGTGGCGGGAAACACCCGGGCGCCGGCGATGTCGAAACCCGCGCGGCCCGATCGACGTAGTTGGTGTGACGAACACAGACCGCAGCATCATCGCCAGCTTCTTCATCTCCGTCGACGGCGTCGTCGACGCCCCGCAGCAGTGGCACTTCCCGTACGCCACCGACGACGTGGCCCGGGTGGTCAGCCACGCCACCGAGGGCGTCGACGCGTTGCTGATGGGCCGGCGCACCTTCGAGGAGTGGAAGGCGTTCTGGCCCACCCAGCGGGGCTACCCGCTGGCCGACTTCATCAACGGCACCCACAAGTACGTCGCCAGCGACACCCTCGCCGACCCCGGCTGGGGCCCTTCCAGCGTGCTGTCCGGCGACGTCGCCGCCCGGGTCGCCGCGCTGAAGCGCACCGAGGGCGGCACCATCGCCGTCAACGGCAGTGGCACCCTGACCCGCCACCTGCTGCAGGCCGGCCTCGTCGACGCGCTGCACCTGCTGGTCCACCCGATCGTCGTCGGCACTGGCAAGCACCTCTTCGAGGCCGGCGCCGCCCCGGTCGGGCTGTCCCTGCAGTCGCAGGAGACGTTCGACAGCGGCGTGACGTACCAGATCTACACACCAGCCACGACCACGCGGCAGTAGGGGACATCCATGCGCGCCACCACCACACTGGTCAGATCATCGGACGGCACGACGATCGCCGTCGACGTCATCGGCTCCGGGCCGCCGCTCGTCCTGGTCGGCGGGGCATTCAGCTACCGCCGGTGGAAGGGCTTCGTCGACCTGGCCGACCGGCTCGCCGACACGTTCACCGTCCACGGCTACGACCGGCGCGGCCGAGGCGACAGCGGCACCGGGCCGCCCGCCTCCGGTGCCGACTCGGTCGCGGCGGAGATCGGCGACCTCGACGCGGTGACCGGGCTCGCCGGAGCGGACCCGCTGATCTTCGGCATGTCCTCCGGCGGTGTCCTCGCACTGCGCTCGGTCGCCGCGGGGGTGCCCGCACGCGGCGTCGTCGTCTACCAGCCGCCGTTCGTCGTCAGCGACGCCGGCACCGTCCCACCGGCCGGCTTCGCGCAGCACCTGGACCGCCTGGTCGCCGCGGACCGGCGGTCGGCCGCCGTGCGCTGGTTCATGACCAGGGGCATGGGTGCGCCCGCACCCGTCGTGGCCCTGATGCGGCTCGCGCCGTTCTGGAAGCACCTCACCGCGGTGGCCCACACGCTGCCGGCCGACATCGCCGTCATGGGCGACACCATCGAGGGCCGGCCGCTGGACCGCGATCCCTGGGCGCGGATCGAGGCGCCCGTCCTCGTCCTCGACGGCGGCAAGAGCCCGAAAGCCACCGGCCTGGCGGCCGACGAGCTCGCCGGTCGACTGCCCGCCGCGCGGCGGGCCACCCTGCCCGGGCAGGGGCACAACGTCGCGATGCCGGCCCTGGAACAGGCGATCCGCGGGTTCGCCGGCCGTCCCACTCTCTCCTGAAAGGTGCTCAGATGCCCACCGTCTCCGCACGACTGCTCGCGGGGATCGTCTCCCCGGTCCTGTTCCTCGCGGTCAGTTACCTCCAGCTGCCGTTCAACCCCGGCTTCGACCTGACCAGGCACGCCTTCAGCTACCTCAGCATCGGCGACACCGGCCCGATCCAGCAGACCAACTTCGTCGTCATGGGGCTGCTGAACATCGTCGCCGCGACCGGTCTCCGGCAGGTGGTCGGCGGCCGTCTCGGCACCGCCACCGCGACCCTGCTGGCCATCGACGGGCTCGGGCAGATCGTCGCCGGCGTCTTCACGCTCGACCCGTCCAACGGTTTCCCCGCCGGCGCGCCGGCCGGTCTGCCGGAGACCGTGAGCACGCACGGCAACCTGCACGGCGTCGGGTTCGGCCTGTCGATGGTGTCCTGGCTGGCGCTGCTGGTCCTGCTCGGCAGGGTGCACGCGGTCGCCGGTGACCGCGGCTGGGCCCGCCTGAGCATCGTGGCCGCCGTGGCGCTGCTGGTCACCGCGGCGTGCCTGATGCTGCCGTTCGGGACCGTGCTGCTCTACGTCGTGCTGACCTCGACGTGGCTGTTCATGGCCGCGACGTTCCAGCACCTGCGCTCGCAGCGACAGACATCGCAGCCGCCACGGCGGCGCGCAGTTCCGGCAGCCGGTCGTGCAGCAGGCCGGGACACTCGGTGACGTTGAAGTCCTTGTGGCCGTAGATCTCGGTGGCGGGGATGGCGTACTGCCGGCAGGTGAACGCACAGAACGCGACGAGACTGTTCCACAGGGCGGCCGGGGGCTGCACCGTCAGGTAGGTGCCCTCGTTCTCGATGCCGATGGCCTGGTCGTTCTGGCCCTTGCAGTGTGAGCCCTGGACCATGGTCTGGCCGTGCAGGAGCGCGTACAGGCTGCCGTTGCGGCCCTCGGTGAGCCAGCCGCCGCGGCTGTTGGTGAAGTGCTGACCGCTGTCGAGCCAGCCGTTGGTGTCCATGTGCAGGTCCTGGATGTCGCGTGAGTTCTGAAACGCGTGCGCCTGCGAGTAGTCGGTGGAGTTGGCCATCGCGGTGTGATGCACGATGATCTTGTTCGGCCGGTACTGGTCGATGGTCAGCGGGCCGGACGGCGGCCGGGCGCCCCAGGTGCCGCAGTTGGCGATGGTGGGCTGCTCGACCGCCGCGAACGCCGGGTCGGCCGGGCCCAGCAGCGTGGCGGCGCCGCCGAGCAGGACGGCGCCGCGCAGGACGCCGCGGCGGGTGATTCGGGACATGGGCGCCTCCCGTTGCTGATTCACGCCGATCATCGAAGTTCGTAAACTTCTTGCAGCCGGGCACGCTACACCTGCTCAAGGGTGCATGTCTATCGATCCGAGTCACTGTAGATTTCTCGCAGAGTTCGACGCCTGCCTATTGAAAGTTTCCGACGGCCGTGAGCTAATCGGCGAAGCTATCTGCCAACCCCGGCTTGAAGGAGGCACCGTGTCCAAGCGACGGCTCGGCGCACTGGCAGCCCTGTCCATGGCGGCCGCCCTGGTCGCCACCGCCCTGATCGGCAGCCCGGCCTCGGCTGCCACCGTGACCTACGGCCAGGACGTCTCCGGTTACCAGGGCAACGTCAACTGGACGGCGCAGTGGAACGCCGGCTCCCGGTTCGCGTACATCAAGGCCACCGAGGGCACGTACTACACCAACCCCTACTTCGCTCAGCAGTACAACGGCTCGTACAACGTCGGCATGATCCGCGGCGCCTACCACTTCGCCATCCCGAACGGGGGCGGTGGCGCGGCCCAGGCCGACTACTTCGTCGGCCACGGCGGCGGCTGGTCCAAGGACGGCAAGACGCTGCCCGGCGCCCTGGACATCGAGTACAACCCGTACGGCGCGACCTGCTACGGCCTGTCCCAGTCGGGCATGGTGAGCTGGATCCGGGCGTTCCTGAACCAGTACCACACCCGCACCGGTCGCTGGGCCACCATCTACACGACCACCGACTGGTGGGTCACCTGCACCGGCAACTACAGCGGCTTCTGGGCCAACTCGCCGTTGTGGCTGGCCCGCTACAGCAGCACCCCCGGCACGCTGCCGGCGGGCGCACCGACCTGGTCGTTCTGGCAGTACTCCAGCACCGGCCCGTTCGCCGGCGACTCCAACCAGTGGAACGGGGCGCTGGACCGGCTCAAGGTCCTGGCCTGCAACGGCGCCTGCTGAACGGTCGCTTCTGAGCGGACCCCGCATCGCCCCGGACGCTTGCGCCGGGGCGATGTTCCGTGTCCGCGCCGCGCACAGAAATCAACAGGCAACTTGCTTATTGACAAGAATCTTTCCAGTGGGCAACGATGCTGAGAGCGCTCTCACGTCCGCCAACGTGGGGCGCGAGCATTCGCTGTCCGCCATCGGCCACCCCCAGGCCACCTTCCCTTCAACGAAGGGTCATCCTCGTGGAAACTGCACAGATCAAACACAGTCGCACACGGCGGCTCGCACTCCTGGCCGGCGCCGCGGTCGCCTTGCTGGGCGCGTCGATCGCCGCGCTGCCCGACGCCGGCGCGTCGGTGCCGCCCACCCCGTCCGGCTGGACGCAGGTCTTCGCCGACGACTTCAACGGTTCCGCCAACACCGGCGTCAACACCGGCAACTGGCTCTACGACCTCGGCCACGGGTACCCCGGCGGCGCGGGCAACTGGGGCACCGGCGAGATCGAGAACATGACCAACAGCACCCAGAACGTGTACCTCGACGGCGGCGGCAACCTTGCCATCAGGCCGCTCCGCGACGGGGCGGGCAACTGGACCAGCGGCCGCATCGAAACGCAGCGCACTAACATCGCCGCGCCGGCGGGCGGCAAGCTGCGGGTCGAGGCGCGCATCGCCCAGCCCAATGTCAACACCTCCAACGGCGCCGGCTACTGGCCCGCGTTCTGGATGCTGGGCGCGGCGGCCCGCGGCACCGGCGCGACCGGCTGGCCCGGCATCGGTGAAATCGACATCCTGGAGAACATCAACGGCCGCCCGTCGGTGTTCGGCGCACTGCACTGCGGCACCAACCCCGGCGGCCCGTGCAACGAGACCACCGGCATCGGCAGCGGCGAGCGCCCCTGCGGCGGCTGCAACGGCGGCTACCACACCTACGCCATCGAGCAGGACCGCAGCACCTCGCCGGAGCAGATCCGCTGGTACCTGGACGGCAACAACTTCTTCACCATCAACGCCAACCAGGTCGACGCGACCACCTGGAACAACGCGACCCACCACGGCTTCTTCATCATCCTCAACGTGGCGATCGGCGGTGGCTTCCCGGCCGCGTTCGGCGGCGGCCCCTTCGCCTCCACCGTGTCCGGCGCGGCGATGATGGTCGACTACGTCGCCGCGTACACGGCCGGTGGCGGTGGTGGCGGCGGCACCACGCCGCCCCCGACCAGCGGCAAGGCCGTCAAGGGCCCCGGCGGGCTGTGCCTGGACGTCCGTTCCTCCAACAGCGCCAGCGGTACCCCGGTCCAGCTCTGGGGCTGCAACGGCACCGGCGCGCAGCAGTGGACCTACGTCGAGGCGGGCAGCACGCTGCGCGCGTTCGGCAAGTGCCTGGACGTCTCGGGCGGCTCGACCGCCAACGGCGCGAAGATCCAGATCTGGGACTGCAACAGCACCGGCGCCCAGGTCTTCATCCACCGCGCCGACAACACGTACTACAACCCGGCGTCCAACAAGTGCCTCGACGACCCGAACGGGTCGACGACGCCGGGCATCCAGATGCAGATCTGGGACTGCAACGGCAGCGGCGCACAGAAGTTCACCCTGCCGCAGTAATGCCGGTCCGGCCCGCAGACGCCGTTCGAGCAACGGCGGCTGCGGGCCGGTCACGCAGAGGGCCGCCACCGCCGGGAGGACCAGGCGGGTGGCGGCCGGACAGACCGCGATGACCGTCAACCTGGTGGCCGCCGTGCCTGGCCGACGGCCGGCTGTGCGGGGCTCAGTGCGGCGGGGCCGGGCAGAGGCAGAACAGGTGCCCGGCGGGATCGGCGAAGACCCTGGACGTGTCGGGATGCGGCTGGTGTGAGGGCTTCGTCGCGCCGAGGGCGAGCACGGCCTCCTCGGCGGCGGCGAGGTCGTCGACCCGCAGATGCAGGTGGAACTGCATCGAGGAGGCCGGATCCGGCCAGGCCGGTGGCCGGTGGCCGGGCGCGCGCTGGAAGGACAGGTGCAGGCCGGTGTCCTCACTCTCCCCGACGGAATGCCAGTCGGGGTCGGCGCACACGATCGGCCAGCCGGTGAGCCGGCTGTAGAAGTCCGCGAGCGCCGCCGGGTCCGGGCACTCGAGAGCGACGCCGCTCAACCGGCCAACACCACGCATCGGCTGCTCCCTCGGCAGTTCTGTGTCCGACAGGTCCGTGGACACCGTAACGCGACCATCGCCCTCGTCCGGCGGCACGCTGGGTCCAGCACCCGCCCGTCTGAGCCGCCGGGTGGTGTCGCTGCGATACCGTGGTGCGATGGCTTCGGCGTCGGCACGGACGAGCTCGAAACGGCCGTTCTACTCGCTGCACGGCGACGCCTACGACCTGCTGGTCACCGACCCCGTGGAGCCCTGGGTGGACACGGTGCACGACGAGCTGACCAGCTCGGGGCGGTCGCCGGCCACGATCCTGGACGCCGGCTGCGGCACCGGCCGGCAGGCCGCCGGTCTCATCGCGAAGGGGCACCGCGTCGACCTGGTGGACGCGTCCGCCCACCTGCTGGACCAGGCCGCCGCCCGGTGCCCGGGCTCGCGGGTGCAGCTGGCGGACCTGTGCCTCCTGCGGATGCCGACCGCCTACGACGCGGTGACCTGCCGCGGCGTGCTCAACGACATGCTCGACGATGCCGAGCGTCATGCCGCGGTGCGGGCACTGGCCGGCTGCCTCGCCCCGGGCGGCGTGCTGTTCCTCGACGTTCGCGAGGCGGAGGCATCCCGGCTGCGCGCCGACGGCGTCGCCCGGTCCCGCGAGGTCCACTTCGACGAGGGCGGCCGGCTGACGTTCGTCGCCCGCACGACCTGGAGCGACGGGCGGCTGGCGGTCGAGGAGACCTACGATCTGGTCCGGCCCGGCTTTCGGAGACAGGAGTCGCACTACAGCTTCGCCATGCGGCCCTGGACCGAGCCGGAACTCCGTGACGTCCTGCGCGCGTGCGGCCTGCGCGACGTGCGCATCAGCCCCGGCGTGGGCCGGCGGTCCCCGGACCGTCTGCTGGTGGTTGCCCGCTGATCAGGTCGGCGGCGATGCCGCGCCTGCGCAGGCGCTCCGCGATGCCGCGCTCGGGGTTGCTGAGCGCGATGCGGCAGCCGATCCGCTGCGCGATCCGGCAGGCGGTGACGAGCACGGCGATCGCCGCCGCGTCGGCGGACGTCACCTCGGTCAGGTCGAAGACGAGGTCGCTCGGGTAGACCGTGAGGGCGGCGGCGAACGCCTGATGGAACACGTCGATGCCGGCGTCGTCCAGTTGCCCCTGGAGGGCGACGACCACGCGGCCGGCGGCGCGGGTCCACACATCGAAGCGGAGCACCACGCAATTCTGCCGCGCGGCCGGATCATCCGCCAACGATGCGGCGCCCCCGCGCCGTGCTGCGGATGGTGTCGAGCTTGCGCCGCACCTCGCCGGACCGGGCGTCGCCGAGGGCCTCGAAGTGGCGCAGGGCCCGGCGCCAGCTGTCGCCGGCCGCGGTGTCGTCGCCGGCGGTGTGGTGCCGGTCGCCGGCGTTGACGAGGATGTCGGCGGCGGTGGGGCGGTCGCCGAGCTGCTCGAACAGCGCGATCGCCTTCTCGTAGCAGCGGGTCGCCTGCGCGTGGTCGCCGAGGTGGTCGTGCGCGACGGCCAGGCTGTCCCACGTGCCGGCCTCGCCGTGCCGGTCGCCGAGCTGCTGCAGCAGTTGCAGCGCCCGCCCGCACAGGTCCAGGGTGCGCCGGTGGTTGCCGAGCTGGGCGTGCAACCAGCCCGCCGCGTTCGAGGTCCGGGCCTGCCACAGGATGTCGCCCGCCGTCTCGAACAGGTGCAACGCCTGCTCGCTGTGGGTCAGCGCGTCGGCGTGCCGCTGCTGGGCCTGCAGCATCCAGCCGATGTTGTGGTGGGTGCGGGCCTGCCCGACGGCGTCGCCGAGCCCGCGGTAGAGCTCAAGGGCCCGGTCCAGGTGGCCGGCCGCGTCCTCGAAGCGGCCGACGCGGGCCAGGGTGCGGCCCAGGTCGCGGTGCACGTGGGCGCGGCCGGCCAGGTCACCGACCCGCAGCAGCGCCCGCAGGGCAACGGCCTGCGTGTCGATGAGGTCGTCCCAGCGGCCCAGCCACTCGAGATACGTGGTCAGCGTCCACGCGAGCTTCCACACGTGGTCGTCGAGCCCCTCGTCGGCGCCGCTGCGCACCGCGGCGAGGAGCACGGCGTCCTCGGCGGTGAACCAGGCCATCGCGGCGTCACCGTCACGGACCCGCTCGACGGTCACACCGGCCGCCGGGCGGGTCAGGTCGGCCGGCGCCCGGCCGGAGTCCAGCCGCAGCACCGCACCGTGCGCGGCGTGCAGGTAGTGGTCGAACACCCGCCGGACCGCGTCGGCGCGCTCCGGTGCCAGGCCGGCCTGCTCGGCGGCGTAGCTGCGCAGCAGGTCGTGGAAGCCGTACCGGCCGGGCGTGTGCTCGGTGAGAAGGTTCGCCTCGACCAGTTCGTGCAGCAGCGCCCGCGCCCGCGGCACCGGGACCCCGGCCAGGCTGGCCGCGGCGGGAGCGCCCAGGTCCGGCCCGGGATGCAGACCCAGCAGGCGGAACAGGCGCGCGGCGGCGTCGGTCAGGGCCAGATACGACCAGGAGAACACCGCGCGGACGTCGGTGATCGGGTCGCCGCCGTCCAGGGCGTTCAGGCCGCCGGCGGTGTCGCGCAGCTGCGCCGCCTGCGTCGCGAGCGACGTGCCGGGCCTGGTCGAGGCGTGCGCGGCGGCGATGGCCAGGGCCAGGGGCAGCCGCGCGCAGCGTTCCACGATGTCCATGACCGCGTCGGGTTCGGCGGTGGTACGGGCCGCGCCGAGCCGATGGGTGAGCAGCTCCCGGGCCTCACCGGCGCTCAGCAGGTCCAGGGCGAGCGGGTGGGCGCCCTCGGCCGCGACCAGCGGCGTGAGCTGGTTGCGGCTGGTGACCAGCACCAGGCAGCCGGGCGTGCCGGGCAGCAACGGGCGGACCTGGTCCGCGTCGCGGGCGTTGTCGAGGATGATCAGCACCCGTTTGCCGGCCAGGACGCTGCGGAACCGGGTGGCCCGCTCGTCCAGCGCGGCCGGGAGCTGCTCATCCGGCCGGAACGCGCGCAGGAAGCCGCGCAGCGCCTCCGCCGGGTCCATGACCGCGCCGCGATGGTCGAAGCCGCGCAGGTTGACGTACAGCTGACCGTCGGGGAACCGGTCGGCGACGCGGTGCGCCCAGTGCACGGCGAGGCTGGTCTTGCCGACGCCGGGCGGACCGGACACGGCGCACACGACCGTGCTGCGCGCCGCTCCCTGTGCAAGGGCATCCAGCTGGGCCACGCTGCCGGCGTGGCCGGCGAAGCCGCGCACCGCCAGCGGCAGCTGCGCCGGCGCCGAGACGGTGGCGGCCGGCGGGGCGGCCGGATCCAGGGCCGCGTCGCCGCGCAGGACGGCGGCCTCCAGGTCGCGGATGCCCGGCCCGGGGTCGAGGCCCAGTTCGTCGGCGAGCGCCTGGCGCAGCCGCTGATACGTGGCGAGGGCGTCGGCGGGCCGCCCCGACCGGTGCAGCGCGGTCATCAGGTGGGCGTGCAACCCCTCGTCGAGCGGGTGGTCGCGGGTGAGCCGCTCCAGCTCCGGCACGAGCTGTGCGTGCTCGCCGAGCTGCAACCGGCTCTCGACGAGCGCCGACTGCGCGTGCAGCCGCAGCGCCTCGAGGCGCTCAGCCTCCAGGTCCAGTCCGGTCAGACCGGCGACGTCGGCGAGCGGCCGGCCGCGCCACAACGCGAGCGCGGCACGCAGGCACCGCACCCGCTCGGCCTGCTCGGCCGCGCCGGTCCCTTGCCGGATCAGGCGCTCGGCGACCGCGACGTCGGTCGCGTCGTCGTCCAGTGCGAGGAGGTACCCGGGCGGGCGGGCCACGATCGTGTCGCGGCCACCCAGCACCTGCCGCAGGTACGACACGTGCCGCTGCAACGTGTTCACGGCCGTCGCCGGCGGGTCCTCGCCCCAGACGGTGTCGATCAGCCGGTCGGTGCTGACGACCTCGCCCCGGCCGATGGCCAGGGTCGCGAGCACCGCCTTGCGGCGCAGGCCCGGCACCTCCCGCGGCGCCCCACCGAGCGTCACGTCGATCGGCCCGAGGAGCCTGACCTGCATACGTCCCCCACCCGTCCGACGACTGGCAAGGGTATCCGGCGGCTCCGGGGGTGCCTGGTCGGCGACCTGACACCCCCGGGGCTGATTTCGGTCAGGCGCCCACGATCCGCCACACCTGCGAGTTGGCGCCGTTGAACGGCCGGGTGACCGCCCGGAAGTCCTGCGCGCTGGACAGGTACGCGTCCAGGTATCGGCCGCTGCTGACCTGCTGGACCGTGTAGAACGCGCCGCCGTAGTCCTGCAGCCGCCACAGCTGCGTGGCGTCGAACGTCTGCCTCGGCCGGGTCACGACCCGGAAGTCGAGGCCGGCGATCTCGTGCGCGTCGAGGTACCGGCCGCTGCTGGCCTGCTGCAACGTGTACACGCCGCCGCCCTGGTCGGTCAGCCACCACTTCTGCGTGGAATCCGACTGGTACGGCCGGGTGACCACGTTGTAGTCCTGCGACGCGATCTCGTGCGCGTCCAACAGCCGTGCCCCGCCGTCCTGGGCCAGGATCACCAGCCGCGGCGCCGCGAGCGCGGCTCGCGTGGTGGTGGCTGCGGCGCCCGGTGCGGCCGACGCCGTGGCGGCCGAGGCGGCGAGCATCGCCCCCGCGGCGACGATCACCGCGAAGATCCGCCGGCAGTACCCGCGTTCTGGCTTCATGGTTGCTACCTCCTGCTCACGCCGGCCGACGGGCTCGGCCGACCCGCCCACCGTCGCCGGAAGGGCTGAAACCACGCTGAAACGCGGTGTGGTCAGGACTCCAGCAGGGTGGCGACGAACTTCGCGTGGTCGTGGCCGACGGTGATGAGGACGCCGGAGCCGGGCGCGAGCCGGGAGCCCCAGGCCCCGCGTTCGCGGTACAGGTCGACCTCCGCCCATTGCGCGATCGTCGGGTCGATCGCGCAGCAGGCCGCGAGCGGGTCGTGCAGCATCTTGCCCTGCGGGTCCGCCGACTCGCGATGTGCCACGGCCGGTGGCATCGCCCGGCACACCGGCACCGCGTCGGCGGTGACCGCGACGAGGTCGAGGCCACGGGCCGCGGCACCGGCGATCGCGTCGTCGCGCGCGGTGAGGGCGAGCGTGCCGTCGTCCCCGGCGAGCCGTACCTCGGCAGCCGTGATCGCGGTGTTCCGCGGCGGTGCGGGACGCCGGGCGTGGTTGTCCAGGTATCTGTCCATGCCCTGCCAGATCAGGCGGAGCGAGGTGGCGCGGTCGCGCACGGCGGCGACTTCGGCGTGCAGGGCACGGTCGTAGACGACGCCGTGGCAGACGTTCTTCGACACGAACCGCTTGCGGGCGATCGTCTCCGCCGCGATCACCGCGAGCGCCGACCTGCTGTCACCGTTGAGGTTGTACGACGGGCAGGTCACCAGGCCACGGAACTTCTCCAGCTGCCGTTCGAGCGGCACCACGCCCGCACCGGCGAAGCCGCCCTGCACGACGACCTCACCGAGCTGGAACCCCGGCAACTTCAGCGCGCCGCCGAGGTTCTTCAGCGGCCCCCCGGTGACGAGGGTGGTCGACGGGCCGCACAGGTCGCGGAGCAGTTCGGGCCCCGGCACGGCGTCCGTCGACGGCGGCATGTCACCGAAGGCCGCGTAGTGCCACGACGAGACGCAGGCCCCGCGCCGCCCGTGCCCGCCCTGCCCCGGGTCCCGGACCACGTGCCCGAGGTTGAACGCACCGACCGGGATCGACCGGCCGAACCAGTCCAGGGCCCGCCTGACCACCCCGACCTGGTCCGGCGTCCCCGGTGTGACGGTGACGCCGACCAGGTTCACCCGCGGGTGGCCGAGCAGGAGCAGCAGCGTGATGAAGTCGTCCGGATCGCTGGTCTCCATGTCCCAGATGACGTCCATCTGCCGCTCCCGCCCGTCCTGCCGACACCGCCGGGGGTCAGGGTAGGCATCCCGCCCGGACCCGTCATGCGCATTCCGGGCCTCAGCGGACCGGGTCGTCCGTCGCGGCGCTGGGCTGGATGCCGGTGAGCACGTGCAGCTGCTGGTCCTTGGTCAGGCCCGAGTCGCCGGGTTCGATGAGGTACCCGTGCCCGTCGACCACGATCCGCGAGCCGTCCCGGTCGGACTGCACCTGCTTGCCGGCGTATGTGGTGTTCGGCTGCCAGTCGGCCGCGTCCGTGTCGGAGACGGAGAAGGTGCCGCGGCCCGGGACGGTGAACCCGAAGCTGGCCGAGCCCGTGGTCCCGGTCCACTGCAGCGAGCAGGTTGACGTCTTCGTGCCGGGCGGGGCCCAGGTGAGGCGGAACTGCGCCGTGCAGCGCAGCACCCGGTCGTAGCGGATGGCGCTGGACACCTCGAGCATCGCGCCGCGGGCGTCGTCCGCGGTGATCACCGGCAGCGGGTCGGGCACGCTATCGTGGAACATCACCCAGGCCATGGCCCAGACGCCCGGCAACGGCTGCCAGCGCAACGTGGCCATCTCCTGGCTCCAGCGCAGTGTCCCGGTGGCGCCGCCGTTGATCCGCAACGGCTCGGTCTGCGGTTCGTTGGCGAACATGTGCGCCGTCTCCTGGTCCAGGCGCTCCGCGGTCTGGGTGACCACCGCCAGGTACGTGCTGTAGCCGAACTTCGAGGTCTTGCCGCGGCTCGCCTGGATCGTCTCCAGGCCGTTGCTCGAGGTCCAGGCCAGGGTGAACGGCGCCGGGTCGACCGTGTCGAGGTGGATCTGGCGGCCCTCGCCGACCCCGCCGCCCGCGGTCAGCGGCGCCAGGGACGCCGCCGGCGGGCGCGGCTTCTCCACGATCGACGACGCGGCCGGCGAGGGGTCGGCGGAGGACGGCGGCGCCGAGCCGCCGGGTGCCGGGGTGGGGGCGCCGCGGGGGAGCAGCGTGGTCGCGGCGAGCACGGCCGCGACGGCCAGGGCCGCCCCGGCGCCGGTGGCCAGGCGGCGGTTGCGGCGGTGCCGGATCCCGCGCCGGCGGGCGCCGTCGAGCAGGGCCTCGACGCGCACGTCGCCGCCGGCGCGCTCCTGGAGGGCGGTGGTGAAGACCTGGTCGATGTCGTTCATCGCGTGGCGTCCTTCCTGAGGGCCGGCACCTCGGCCAGCCGGCGGCGCAGGGTCGCCAGCGCCCGCATCGCCTGCGAGCGCACCGTGACCTGGGAGCACTGCAGGATCTGCGCGATCGTGGCGTCGTCGAGGTCCTCGTAGTACCGCAGCACGAGCGTCGCGCGCTGCTTCGGTGCCAGTTCGGCGATGAGCTGCCAGGCGGCGTCGCGCTCGGCCGTCTCGGTGCCGATGTCGCCGAGCCCGGCCCGGTCCAGGTGCGTGGCCGACGGGTCGATCGCGACCTCGGTGGAGGAGCGCCGGCGCCGCCACGAGATGTGCCGGTTCACGAGCATCCGCCGCACGTACACGTCGATGTCGTCGGCGCGGCTGACCCGGTCCCACCGCACGTAGGCGCGGCCGAGCACCTCCTGCACCAGGTCCTCGGCCAGGTGCCGGTCGCGCACCAGCAGCCGCGCCAGCCGGACCAGCCGGTCGCCGCGCAGCCGCACGTACTCGTCGAATTCGATCACCGCAGTATCGCCTTCATACCTGGCTCGACGCCCCGGGTCCGGCGTCCTGTTGCATGCCCGGCTCAGGTGCTCTCGTCAGGCAGACCCAGATCGATGCCCGATCGGATGAGCAGGCGCGCCGTCATCGCCAGCACCTGGTCGCCGTACCGCGGGTCGCGGGACGTGGCCGAGGAGCGCGCCGGCCGGCCCTTCGCGTAGTAGCCGCCGGTCGCGGTGTCCAGGGCGGGGTCGCCGGCGAGCCTGACGGCGGTGCGGGCGCCGCGTTCGGGGCTGGCCAGCAGGAACCGGGCCGGTCCCTGGAAGAACCGGAACGCGCCGCCGTTGCGCCCGAAGCCGGTGGCGACGTTGCCGGGGTCGGCGGCGTTGACGGTGACCTCGCGGTGGTCCCGCCCCGGGTCGACTACGCGCTGACCCCCCTCGGCCGCCGGGCGGCCGATCTGCTGAGCTCGATCCGCGACTGGGCCCAGGACAATCTCGTCGAGGTGCTCACCGCCCGCGCCGCCTACGACACCCGCCCCGCCGTGGCCCCATGACGCCGCCCGGAGCGGCTGGGTCACAGGCCGACGGTCGTCAGACCGCGCAGGCGGCCCGGCAGCGGGGGCACCCGCAGCGCGCCCGCGCACGCGTCCAGGTGCCTGCGCACGTCGGCGCCCCACAACGTCCAGCTCCAGCCGGGCCACGCCGGCGCGGTGTCGATGAGCGCGCCGCAGAGCCGGTCGATGCACCACAGCGCGCCGGAGCGGGCGGCCTGGTCCAGATGCAGGCCCCAGCGGGGCAGTTCGGACCGCTCGAGGCCGGCGAAGCCGGGTGCCATGGCTTCGACCTTCGCGGCGGTGGTGTAGGCGATCGAGGTCTGGTCGTCGGCGGCCAGGTACAGGTCCAGCGAGTCATCGGGGCGCCGGATGCTCAGCACGCCCTGGTACCAGTCGTCGGGCCGGTCCGGGCGGACCTCGTCCGGGCCGTCGAACGGGACCGGCAGGTCCGCGAGCCGTTGCCGGTCCGGAAACCGCGTGTCCCGCAGCGGGTCGCGGTCCAGGCCGAGATACGCCGCGACGTCGAGCACCCCGTCGAACGCCCACCGCACGTGCCAGCCCGGCCATGCGTCGACCAGCCCGGCCAGCCCGTCGACGAACGTGGTGTAGTCGTCGGGTTCGTCGAAGGCGAGCAGCACCCGCCGGTCGTGGTCGATCAGGGCGGCACCCTGACAGCTGCCGTCGGTCATGAGCCCGTCGACGGGTGTGACACCCGTCCATCGCAGCGCCTCGGCTGTGTCCGGCGGCGCTGCTTCGGGTCGTTCCTGCGGCCGTAGCGCCGCGGTCGCCGCTTCGGGGCCGGCGAGCAGGTCCGCCACGACGGACGTGGCGCCCCACCGCGACCAGCCCAGCACCGTCGTGCCCCGCTCGATGATGGCGTAATTGGCCCGGTTACCCACAAGCGGTCATCATGCCCGACGGATTGACGTTCAGCGTGCTCACCCCCATCCTACGACTCGGCCGGTACCGGCGTCGTCCTCCCTGACGTGGATCTTTTCGGCGGCCCGGCTCGGCTACGTTGACCTGGCCGTACCCGTCACGAGGCGAGCGAGGCACCGTGGACCTGCCGCACCAGACCCTGCCCGCCCGGCTCGGCGGTCGCATCGAGGCCGCGGAGGCCCTGACCCACAACGAAGGCAACGCCGCGACGGGCGGGATCTGGCGGGTCCGCGGCCCCGGCGGCAGCGCGATCCTCAAGGTCGCCCGGCCGCCCGCGGCCGCACCGGCCGGCTCGCCCGCGTGGCAGACCAGCGACGAACCCACGCACTGGAACTTCTGGCACCGGGAGGTGTCGGCGTACACGACCGGTTTCGCGGCACGGGTCTACGCCGACGCCGGCATCGCCGCGCCCGAGTTGCTGGACGTCGCGCACCGTCCCGACGGCGCGGTCGAGCTGTGGCTGGCCGACGCCCGGGGCGCCCCCGGCATGTCCTGGCCGGTGGCCCGGCTGGCGCGGTTCGCCCGGCAGCTGGGCGTGGCGCAGGCACGGTGGGTCGACGGGGTGCCGGACCTGCCGTGGCTCTCACGTCGCTGGCTGTCGCAGTACCTCGCCGAAGGACCGGGTCGCAGGGCCTGGACCGACGGCGACGAGCACTGGGACCACCCCGTCGCCGCGGTCTGGCCGGCCGCCGTGCGGGACCAGCTCCGGCGGCTGCGGGCAGAGCGGCTCACCGTCCTCGCCGCCGCGCGGGAGGCCCCGCGGACGCTCTGCCATCTGGACGTGTGGCCCACCAACCTGATCGAGGACGGCGCGACCACGGTGTTGCTGGACTGGTCGTTCACCGGCGAGGGCGGCATCGGCGAGGACGTCGCCAACCTCATCGTGGACAGCGTCGCCGACGGGCTGATGGACGCCGCGCTCCTGCCGGACATCGCCGCCGCCGTCACCGAGGGGTACCTCGCCGGCCTGCACGACGGCGGGTGGAACGGGCCACCGGACCAGGTCCGCCGGGCGATCGCCGCCTGCGGCGCGGCGAAGTACAGCTGGTTCGCGCCGCTCGCGCTCGCCCGCGTGGTCCGCGACGGCACGTTCGGGCACCCGCAGTACGGCCGCGACGCCTCCGCGACGTCCGCCCTGCAACGACTCCAGGGCCTGGTCACGCTCCTGGCGGACTGGTCCCGGACGATCCTGCGCTGACCGACGCGGGCCTGAACGACGTCGGGACGGCGTCGCCGTGGGTGGGGGCAGGCGTCGGGGTCAGAACCAGTGCAGGCAGTGCGGGTGCCGTTCGGCGTGGAAGAGGATGTCGGCACGGGTGGCCGCGTCCGGGCGGTGGGCGCGGATGTGGCCGGCACGGACGAGCGTGCTGGGCGCGGTGCCGCCGAGGTAGATCGAGCCGAGGTCGCTCACGTCCAGGGAGAGGTCGGGGTCCCGATCCGTAGGGACGCAGCCGGCCTTGCCGTCCCGGACGGTCAGCAGGTAGCGGTGGTGCTCGCCGAGGAACGGGTCGTCGACGTCGAGGACGAGTTCGCCGTCCGTGCACCAGCCGCGTGCGGTCAACGCCTGCGGCACGTCCAGCAGCCGCACCCAGAGCCAGTCGGAGTCGCTGCTCACCTGGGCGGCCCGGAAGTCCGCCAGCTGCCAGCGCAGCGGGTGCCCGGGCGGGAAGTGCTTGAACGCGACCTGCGTGACGAGGTCGTGGCCGAGCAGGAATCCGATCAGGGCGGTGGAGACGGCGTCGTCGGTGGCGATGGTCTCGTCGACCGTCAACGTGCCGTCGCTGAGCGAGTAGCTGGCGTATCCGTCCGGGACGCCGCCGGCGTCGCGGTGGACGGCGACGTAGCGCGGCGCCTGAGCGATCGGGGGTTGTCCCGCGCCGAGGGCCCACCAGCGGTGCGGCCGGGACAGCGCGCCAGGCTGTGCGCGGCGGTACCGGTCGTAGACCTCCTCAAGGATCTCGCCGCACTCGGCGCGCCGCATCACCTCGACCGGGCCGCTGTTGGAGCCGGCATCCAGGACGTCCGCCCGCGGTGCGGCGAGGGCACCCTGGTGGCGGGCCACCGTGATCCGTCCCGTGTAGGTCGCCGGTCCGTAGCCGAACCTGCGGTAGATCGTGGCCTCGGAGGCCAGCAGGACGGCGAGGAACTCCCCGCGTGCCCGCAGCTCGGTGAGCTGGTGCCGCATCATCGCGGTGAGCACGCCCTGGCGTCGGTGCGAGGGCAGGACGCCGACGGCGGTGATTCCAGCGGCCGGGGCGAGGACCTCGCCGGGCAGGGTGAGTTCGAACGAGTACGCGGCGGCGGTCCCGACGGGCCGCCCGTCCGCGGTCACGGCCAGCAGCCCGCGGTCCATCTCGAACGCCGACCACCAGACACCGCCGCCATCCTCGTTCGGCGTGTCCGGGTGGATCCCGAGCGCGGTGTGGAATGTGTTGACGAAGGCGTCGAGGTCCTGGTCGGTCGTGGGACGGATGTCCATTGCTGCTGCCTCCCGTGGGATTCGGGCACCATGACTGGCGGTGCCCGGCCACAGTGCAGGGTTGACCCTTGGCCGGGTCAAGCGAATTTCGCGCGGTCCGGGAGCCGGTGCATCCACGACGCAGGGCCGCCTGACCCCCGGTGGTCTCGTGTCGTGAGTCGTCAATTGACGAGCAGCCGCCCCGGCACGTCCGCGGGCACCGGGGCGAGGACCAGTCAGACGGACGTGGTCACCAGGCAGATCAGGACGAACCCGGTCGCGCCGATGAGCGTGCTGGACAGCGCGCCCCGTCCGAACGCCCGCGCGTACGGCTGGGTCATGCACACCCCGCCGACGAACACCCCGACCGGCACGATCGCCAGCTCCGGGATCACCAGCAGCACCATGAACGACCGGGCCTCCGGGTCGCCGTTGACGATGAGCTGCAGGATCAGGAACGCCATCAGCAGCACGTGCGGCAGCGCGCCGAGGACCGCGCCGAGGGTCTGGCCGCGGGCCGGCGGCGTGGCCGCCGGCCCGACGACCGGGGTCATCGAACCGACCCGTACAGGCCGGTGTTGATGGCCGCCATGCTCTGCCGCACCGAGTTGCTGCTGTAGTCGCCGTCCCAGTAGTTCGTGTGGTTCAGCGTCGGGTCGAAGTCCAGCCCGAACTGCTTCGCACCGAACACCCAGTCGGTCGGGCTGACGCCGAAGGGACCGTTCGGGACCGCGCGGATCAGGTCGAAGCCGTAGGTGCACGCCCACACGTGACCGTAGGCCGGGCCGTGCAGGTCCTCCGCGTAGTTCACGCCGACGCCGGGGCTTGCGACGAGCACGATGTCGTCGGCGTCGACGCCCGCGGTCTCACGCGCCGCGTAGCCGATGACGACCGTGCCGTAGCTGTGACCGATGAGGGTGGAGTGCAGGGCACCCTGGTGGGTCGCCCTCAGTCCCGCCTGGAAGCGGCGCAGGTCCGGGGCCCCGGCGACCGCCCACTGCTCTTGCGCGGCACCCGGGAGGATGCTCTGCGGGGCGTCGTAGCCGAGCCAGCTGATCGACGACGTCCGCTTGCCCGGAGCGATCGCCAGCGCGTCCGCGACCATCTTGTCGGAGCGCTCGATGTCACCCTTGAAGCCGCCGCCGAACGCCGCGTAGGTGCCGGGGACGTAGGTGACGACGTTCTCGGCGGTGTCGGGGTTGTTGATCGCGACCACCGCTCGCCCGTTGCCGCGCGTCACCGAGAACGACACCAGGTAGGCGGGGACGGTGTGGTCGGCGAGGCGCTGCTTGACGGCGTCGATGCCGTCGATCTGCTTGAGGACCGCCTCGGAGTCGCCTGCCAGCCGCAGCTGCTCCGCCTCTGCCTTGTTCACGGCGTCGCTGACGCTGGTCGCCTGCGGGAACAGCTCCATCAGCCGGTTCTGCTCGCGCATCTGCTGGATGTGCTGGTAGTCGGCGTCGAGCTGGGCGGCGCGGGCGACGAGCCGGGTCCGCTCCCGGTCCATGACGATCTGGTTGGCGGCGTCACGGATGACGACGGGGATGCCGTCGAGCTCGCCGATGCGCTCCGGGTAGGTGAAGGGCAGGGGGCTCTGCTGGATCGTGTTCAGGCCCTGCCACCACAACGAGACGTCGGAGGCGCTGGTGCCGTAGGCGGGGATGTCCGCCGGGTCGACGGTCCGCGGCGGAATGACGGGGTTGAGGCCGCCGCGCCAGTAGCCGTGGGTGTCGAGCCACTCGGCGCCGGTGGCGAGCGACCAGGCCGGCGAGGAGTAGATCGGTGTGCCGCAGTCGAGGACGCTGAAGCAGCGGTTCTGGGCGTTGTTGTTGGCGGACGCGACGAACTCGTGTGTCGGGTCGAGACGGTCGCCCTTGACGGTCCAGTTGCAGTACCAGACCGGCGCCTTGAGCACCGACTTGATCTGCCAGTAGGGCGAGTTCGGCTCGTCGCTGGGGCCGAGGTTGTCGTAGATCACCCGGGCCGACGTGTCGTAGGTGCTGCCGCAGACGGTGCCGGCGGCGGTACCGATGCCGACCGCCACACCAGTGGTGGCGTCAGTGACGACGAACCCGCCGCCGCCGTAGCGGCCCGGCATGGTCACGGTGCGGTCGTAGCGGTTGGACCACACGTTGAAGCCCCAGAAGCCGTCACCGTACGTGTAAGGATCGAGGGTCACCACGGCCGGGCCGAAGTCGATCTTCCCGATGTAGGACTTCGGCCAGTCCCAGGTCCGGCCGCCGGTCGGATACACGTCGTAGGTGGTCAGGACCGCCCAGAAGTCGTGGCCGGCGAGGGCGGCGGGGACCGTGGCCCGGCACATCCAGCCGGCGGCGCACGAGGCCACCACGGTGTGGCTCGTGTAGTCCTCGATTTCCAGGTAGTACGGCGACGACACCAGGTCGCCGGCGCCCTCCACTATGGCGGTGATGTCGACCGACTGCGCCGCGCCGGCGTCGGCGTACGAGAGGAAATGCGTGACGGTGAGCGGCTTGGTGGGGGAGAACGCCGTGAAGGTGCCGTCCTGCGGGAGGCTGGCGGCGCGGACCGAGCCGTCGGCGCGGACGACCCGGGCGACGAACGTGTGCGTGCCCTGCGCCTTGTAGCTCACCTGCGGCGTGCAGCTGCCGGTGGCGGCGACGGAGGCGACGGTGCAGCTGCCGACCAGCCGGTCACCCGCGGTCTGGTCGATGACCTGCAGGGTCTCGCCGGTGCCCAGGGTCGCGTAGGCGCTGACCATCTGCGTGCTCAGTTTCGGGCGGACCATCACCCGGCGCGACACCGACACCTGGTACTGCGTCGTGCCGACGCGCCCCGCGGCATCGGTGGCCGTGACGGTCACGCCCGGGTAGTACGCGGTGTCCTCGCTCGAAGGCTCCGCGATCATGCCCTCGACGACCCCGGTGGAGGCGTTGAGCGTGAGGCCGGCCGGCAGCCCGGTCGCCGCCCAGCGGTAGCCGCCGGCGCCGCCGGTGGCGGTCAGGGCAACGCTGCTCGGCTCGGAGCCGGTCACGGAGATGGTGCCCCAGACGTTGTCGATGACGACCGGGGTGGTGACGGTCCACGCGACGGTGACGCTGCCGGTCCGCTTCGCGGCGTCGGTCGCGGTGATCTTCGCGGACGTCGAAGCCGCCTTGGTCGGCTTGCCGCTGACCACCCCGGTGGTGGCGTTGATCGACAGGCCGGTGGGCAGGCCGGTCGCGGTCCACGTGTAGGGGGCGGCGCCGCTGGTCGCGGTGAACGCGACGGAGCTCTGCACGCCGACGGTGCCGGCCTGCGCGCCGGGGTCGGCGACGATCGGGGCCGCGCCGACGGTCCAGCCGAATGTGGCGCTGCCGGTGCGGCCGCCGGCGTCGGTCGCGGTGACCGTGACGGTGACGGTCCCGGCGGTGGTCGGCGTGCCCGTGACGGCGCCTGTCGTGGCGTTGATCGCGAGACCGGCCGGCAGGCCGGCCGCCGTCCACAGGTAGGGCTTGACGCCACCGGCGCCGGCGGCGGTCAGCGACGCGGCGACGCCGACGGTGCCGGCCTGGGCACCCGGGTTGGTGACCGTGACGGGCGCGGCGACGGTCCAGGTGAAGGTGGCGCTGCCGGTGAGCCCAGCGGCGTCGGTCGCGGTGACCTTGACGGTCGAGGTCGCCGCGGTCGTCGGCGTGCCGGTGATCGCGCCGTTGGCGATGGACAGGCCGGCCGGCAGGCCGGTCGCGGTCCAGGTGTAGGGCAGGGTGCCGCCGGTGCCGGACAGGGTCAGCTGGGTGGCCACGCCGGTGGTGCCGGCCCGCGTGCCGGGGTTGGCGACGGCGAGCCCGACGGTCAGCGTGAAGGTGACGCGGCCGGTGCGCCCGGCCGCGTCGGTCGCGGCGAGCGTGACGGAGGCGACGCCGGTCGCGGTGGGCGTGCCGGTGATCGCGCCGGTGCTGCCGTCGACGGTCAGCCCCGCGGGCAGGCCGGTCGCCGACCAGGTGTAGGGCGTGACCCCGCCGGCCGCGGAGGCGGTGACGGAGGTGGCGACGCCGATGGTGGTGGTGCGGTCGCCGGGGCTGGTCACGGTGGGCGCGACGCCGGCGGCGACGGTGAAGGTGGTGCCGGCGGTGCGCCGGCCGGCGTCGGTGACCGTGATGGTCACCGTCGAGGTGGCGGTGGCGGTCGGGGTGCCGGAGATCAGGCCGGTCGCCGCGGCGATGGTGAGCCCGGCGGGCAGCCCTGTCGCGGTGAACGTGTAGGCGCCGGCGCCACCCGCAGCGCTGAGCTGGAGGGTGTACGCGGTGCCGACGGTCGCGGTCCGCGGGCCTGGGTTGGCCAGGGTCACCGCGGTCGCGGTGGTCCACGCCACGGAGGCGGTGCCGGTGCGGCCCGCCGCGTCGGTGGCGGTGACGGTCGCGGTGACGGTGCCGGCGGCGGTCGGGGTGCCGGACACGAGGCCCGTCGTGGCGTTGATGGTGAGGCCGGCGGGCAGGCCGGTCGCGGCCCAGGTGTAGGACGCGGTGCCGCCGGTCGCGGCGACGGTCAGCGACGTGGCGGCGCCGACGGTGGCGGCCTGCGCGCCCGGGTTGGTGACGGCGACGGGCGTGCCGGCGGCCGCGGAGAAGGTGACGGTGCCGGTCCGCCCGGCGGCGTCGGTGGCGGTCACCACGGGCGCGTAGGCGCCGGCGGTGGTGGGGGTGCCGGACACCACGCCGGTCGACGCGGCGATGGTCACGCCGGCGGGCAGGCCGGTCGCGGCCCACGTGTACGGGGCGGTGCCGCCGGAAGCGGTCACGGTCAGCGACGCCGCGGTCCCGACGGTGAGGGTCCGGTTGCCGGGGTTGGCCACGACGGGTGCCGGGCCGCTGCTCCACGTGAACGACGCGGTGGCGGTGCGGGCGGCGGCGTCGGTGACGGTGACGGTCGAGGTCGACGAGCCGGCGGCGGTCGGGCTGCCGGACACCACGCCCGTCGTGGCGTTCATGGTCAGGCCGGCGGGGAGACCGGTCGCGGCCCACGTGTACGGGGCGGTGCCACCCGTGGCGGCGACCGTCAGCGACGCCGGGATGCCGATGGTGATGGTCCGGTTGCCGGGGTTGGTGACGGCCGGCGGTGTGGTCACGGTCCAGGCGACCGTGGCGGTGCCGGTCCGGCCGGCCGAGTCGGTCACCTTGACCGTGCTCGTGGCGGTGCCGGCCGCCGTCGGCTTGCCGGTCACCAGGCCGGTGCTCGCGGCGATGGCGAGCCCGGCGGGCAGGCCGGTCGCCGACCAGGTGAACGGGCTGGTGCCGCCGGTGCGCGCCATCGCCAGGTTGACCGCGACGCCGACGGTGGCGGCCTGCGGGCCGGGGTTGGAGACGCCGATCACGACGGTCCACGTGAAGGACACGTTGGTCGTCGCCTTGGCCGCGTCCGTCACGGTGATCTTGGTGGTGGTCGCGCCGACCGTGGTCGGGGTGCCGGACACCGCTCCCGTCGTCGCGTTGATCGTCAGCCCGGCGGGCAGGCCCGTGGCGGTCCACGTGAAGGGGCTGGTCCCGCCCGTACGGGCGACGCTCAGGCTGACCGCTGTGCCTGCCGCACTCGTCTGGTTGCCCGGGCCGGTGAGGGCCGGTGGGGTCGCCGCCGCCAGGGCGGTGCCGGTCACCCCGCCCGCGACGACGGTGAGCGCGACGACGATGAAGGCGTACCAGAGCCGGCGGGACCGGCTTGGACGCAGGGATGTTGGCACAGACGGTGACCTTCGCTTCGGTGGGCGGGAGCGGCAAAGCGTAGGAAACCGGCACCCTTCAAGGTCAACACTGGGATCGCCGGTGGCGTCACCGGTGTGCCGCGGTGTGCCCGGACGCCCGTTGTCACGGGGTGTGATCTGACCGGCCGGTGGACACCCGTCGGTGGACGCCCGCTACCGCACCCGCAGGAACGACTCACGGCACTAGGGTGGGGCGCATGGCGGGGGAGCGGGTTCGGGCGCGGGTGTTCGGTGAGGTGGCCGACGACTACGAGCGGTTCCGGCCCGACTATCCGCCGGCGTTGATCGATGACGTCCTGGCGTATGCGGGGCTCGACGGTGCCGCGGCGCTGGAGGTCGGGGCGGGCACCGGCAAGGCCACCGTGGCGTTCGCGGAGCGGGGCGTCGCCGTCACGGCGCTCGAGCCGGACGAGGCGATGGCCCGGGTGCTGGCCCGGCGGGTGGCCGGCCACCCGGAGGTGACCGTGGAGGTCGGCGCGTTCGAGGACTTCGTGCCGCCGCAGCCCTTCGGCCTGCTGCTGAGCGCGCAGGCGTGGCACTGGACCGACCCGGCCGTGCGGTGGCAGCGAGCCGCCGCGGCCCTCGCGCCGGGCGGGACCCTGGCCCTGTTCTGGAACGGTGGCCGGCCGGCCGACCCGGACGTGCGGGCCGCGATCGTGGCGGCGCACCACACCCACGCGCCCGACATCGACACCGCGGTCGAGATCGACCCCGAACCGACGCTGGAGGCCGAGCTCGCGACGTCGTGGCCGGGCACGGACCTGCGGACGCTGCCGCAGTTCGGTGCGCTGTCCGAGCGGCTGTACCAACGGGAGCGCACACTGTCCACAGCGGACTACGTGGCCTACCACTCGACCAAGTCGGCCTGCCGGATGCTCGGCGAGCAGACCCGCGCGAACCTGTTCCAGGCGATCCTCGACACGGCCGGGGAGCACGTCACGCTCACGGTGGAGACGGTGCTGTATCTGGCCCGCCGGCAGCATTCGGGCTGAAACAGCGCCGTCGGCGGGGCGACGCGGAGCGCATCGAAGGGTCACACTGGCGTCGTGCAGATCGTTGAGCACAGCGTCATCGGCACCCGCTCGGCCGTGCTGCGGCTGCGCCGGCCGGGTCATGGACTGCAGTTCGTCGTGTTCCCCATGTTCCACGTGGCCAGCCCGGAGTTCTACGCCGCGGTGAGCGAGCGGCTCCGCCGCTGTGACCTGCTCGTGGTCGAGGGTGTCAGCGGCCGTTCGGTGCTCAGCTGGGCCCTCACGGCCACCTACCGGTTCATGCCGGCCAACCAGCGGTCCGGTCTGGTGGAGGACGGCATCCCGTACACCGAGCTGGGCGTACCGGTGATCAATCCGGACGTGACCGCGGGCGAGTTCGGCCAGGACTGGCGGCGGCTGCCGTTGCGGACCCGGCTGCTCGTGTGGCTGGTCATGCCGGTGGTGGCGGTGCTGCAGTTCTTCGGTGGCCGCCGGAGGTTGCTCGGCCGCGAGATCGAGCTGGACGACCTGTCGGCCGACGCCGCCGACCACGAGCTGACCGAAGAGCTCGACGGCGTGTTCGGCGGCACCCGCGACGAGCGCCTGCTGGCCGCGCTGTCGGAGATCCATCGGGAGCGTTCGGCCGAGCGGATCGACGTGGCGGTCGTGTACGGCGCGGCCCACACGGCGGCGATCGTCCACGGCCTGCTCCGGCGGCATGGGTACCGCCCCCGCTCCTCCGAGTGGCTCACGGTCGTGGCGCCCACCGAGCCGGCGCCGATGCACGCACCGAAGCCGACGCCGGTGCACGCACCGAAGCCGACGACGGTGCACGTGCCGAAGCCTCGAACGGAACCGGAGCCGCAAGCGGAACCGGACAGAGCGCCGGCGCGCCCCGAGGCGACCGATGCCCGCTCGGAGCTCGTGCAGGTCGCCCTGGCGCGCCGGATGGCGGTCGCCGAGCCGGCCGCCTACCGGCCGAAGCTGGCCCATGCGCTCGACGTCCTGGCGCTCCGGCTGGGCGACCTGGGCCACCGCGAGGAGGCCCTGAGCGCCGCAGACGAGGCCGTGGACATCTTCGAGGAGCTGGACGAGCTGCACCCCGGCACGTACCGCACCGCGCTGGGGATCGCGACCAGCAACTTCGCGCTGCAACTGGACCGGATCGGCCGCCGCGAGGACGCCCTGGCCGTCGACGAGCAGGCGGTCGAGCTGCTGCGCTCGGCGGACCGCAACGACCCCGGCCGGCGCGCCGACGGACTTGGCCACGCGCTGACCAACCTGGCCGTCAGCCTGGCCCACTTCGACCGGGACGACGAGGCCCTCGCCGTCGCCCGGGAGGCGGTCGAGCTGCACCAGGCGGCCGGTCACCGGCCGGCCGCCTACAGCCGGGCGCTGGTCATCCTCGCCGAGCGGCTGTCCGACGTCGGCGCGTCCGACGAGGCGCTCGCCACCGCCGTCCGCGCCACGTCCGCGGCCCGTGGCGCGACGCCGACCGAACTGGCCGCCGCCCTGCGCAAGAAGTCGGTGCTGCTGCTGCGCCGCTTCGCACGGGCCGGCGAGGCGCTGGCCGCGGCCGAGGAGGCGCTGGCGCTGCAACGCCGGACGGGGCCACCCGACAGCGAGGAGCTGGCCTGGTCGCTGCGGTACACGGCCGAGGCGCTGCACGCCCTCGACCGCTCGGAAGAGGCGGTGGCCCTCGACGAGGAGGCGCTGCCCATCTGGCGGTCGCTGGCCGAGCGGTACCCGGCCGCCCACGAGGCCGCACTGGCCGACGCGCTCGCCGTCCACGCCGAGCACCGCCGCGCGCTCCATCAGTCGTAGCGGGAATGTGACCCCGGAAACACGCTGGAAACAAGCACGTTCACCGGCTGAAACGCGCGGCCGCGACGCTGCATGCCACGCGATCAACGGCGATCACGGACCACATCGCGAAGGGGAGGGGTCCGGGATGCCGGAGGGGTTCAGCGCGGGCGACACCGCCTGGCTGCTGGTGAGTGCGGCGCTGGTGCTGCTGATGGTGCCGGGCCTGGCGCTCTTCTACGGCGGCATGGTGCGCATCAAGAGCGCGCTCAACATGCTCATGATGTCCTTCGCCTGCCTCGCGGTGGTCACCGTCGTGTGGGTCGTCGCCGGGTACTCCCTGGCGTTCGGCGAGGACAGCGCCGGCGGCCTGATCGGTTCCCTCGAACACGCCGGGATGGCCGGCATCGGCCCCCGTGACCTGACCGGCTCCGTGCCCACCATGGCGTTCGCGGGCTTCCAGCTGATGTTCGCCATCATCACCGCCGCCCTGCTCAGTGGGGCGATCGCCGACCGCGCGAAGTTCGGCGCCTGGATCGGTTTCGTGGCGATCTGGGTGTTGGTGGTGTACGTCCCGATCGCGCACTGGGTCTTCGGCGGCGGATGGATCGCCACCCACCTGCGCATCCTCGACCTCGCCGGCGGCACCGTGGTCGAGGTCAACTCCGGTGCGTCGGCCCTTGCCCTCGCCCTGGTGCTCGGGCCCCGGCTCGGCTTCCGCACCGAGGCGATGCGGCCGCACAGCCTGCCGCTGGTCATCCTCGGCGCCGGCCTGCTGTGGTTCGGCTGGTTCGGCTTCAACGCCGGCTCGGCGCTGACCACCGGCGGGGTCGCCTCGACCGCGTTCTTCAACACCCAGGTGGCCGGCGCCGCCGCGGTCGGCGGCTGGCTCATCGTCGAACGCTGGCGCGACGGCCACCCGACCACCCTCGGCGCCGCCTCCGGAGCCGTCGCCGGCCTGGTCGGGATCACCCCTTCCTGCGGCGCCGTCAACCCCCTCGGCGCCCTCGCCATCGGCGCCGTCGCCGGCGTGGTCTGCTGCTACGCCGTCGGCCTCAAGTACAAGCTGGGCTACGACGACTCCCTCGACGTCGTCGGCGTCCACGGCGTCGGCGGCCTCATCGGCATGGTGCTCATCGGCGTCCTCGCCACCGCCACGGTCACCGGCGGTGACCGCGGCCTGGTCTTCGGCGGCGGCCTGGACCTGCTTGGCCGGCAGGCCCTGGCGGTGCTGGTGGTCGCGGTGTACGCGTTCGCCGTCACCTGGGTGGTCGCGAAGGTCATCGACCGCACGGTCGGCTTCCGGGTCAGCCCGGAGCACGAGCGCGGCGGCCTCGACCTCGTCATCCACGCCGAGAGCGCCTACGAGCAGCACGCCAGCACCGGCGGCCGGGTCAGCCACCTCGCGTGATCGGCAAGGTGGCCGCGGACGTGCGTACCATCTCGACATGAGTTTCGATCTTGGAGTGTGGAAGGCCGGCGACACGCCAGTGTCAGTGGAGGAGGCCACCGCCCGCTACCACGATCTCTGCGACGCGCCGGGGGACGACCTCGTCCCCGGGGTCGAGGTCGCCGCCCTCGTCGCGGACGTTGCCGCGCACCTGGAGCAGGCGGGCCTCGCGGTCGACGGCGAGGTGTGGTCGGCGACGCCCAGTATCGGACCGGATCACGCGGTCATGACGATGCCCTGGCGCTCCGCGTCCGTGGCCGTCGCGTTCGTCCCCGGCCTGGCGGTGGCGCGCGGCTTCGTCTGCTACGACCCCCAGAACGACAGGGTGCACCAGCACGCCGCGGCGGCACCGCATACCGGTCCGTCGCTCCAGCGCTCCGACGGGACCCGGATCGACGATCCCGACGACGAGACGATCGAGCGGACGGTCCTCACGTTGTCCCGCGAGCGCTGGTTCGCGATCCTGCACACGGCCGACGAGGGGACGTACTTCCAGGTCGGCTACGGCGACCAGGCGGCCGCCCCGCCGGGGCAGTACGCCGTCGAGCACCGCGACGGATCCCCGGACCGGCACCGGCGGGCGGTCACCCCGGACCGGCGGGCGGTCGCACAGGCGATGCGCGAGTTCCGGGACGGCAACGGCAACTGGGAGAAGCGCTTCTCCTGGCGGAGCATTCAGCTGTAGTCCCACAACCCGACGGATCCACGGTTGCCCGGAGCCACTGGTACACCCGCGAGGTTCTCATGACGATCTACTTCTACGGCGCCGACGAAGTCCCTTACGGATGCTTCTCGAACTTCTCCGATCACGGGTTCGACCTCGACGGGGTCTGGTGGCCAGCCTCGGAGCACTACTTCCAGGCGCAGAAATTCAAGGGCACTCGTCACGCGGATCTCATCCGGCGTGCTCGCACACCGCTGCGGGCGGCGGAGCTGGGCCGTGACTCATCCAAACCTCTGCGGAGGGACTGGGAACGGGTCAAGGACGACGTGATGCGCCGTGCGGTGGTAACCAAGTTCCGCGCGCATGCCGATATCCGTGACATTCTGCTGTCCACCGGTGACGAAGAGATCGTCGAGGACACCACCACCGATCACTACTGGGGTCGGGGCAGGACCGGGAACGGCAAGAACATGCTCGGGCGGATTCTGGTGCGCACCCGCAGCCAGCTGCACGCCGAGCTCGCCGAAGCTCTCGACAGCGATGGCCGCCGCCCGAGGCGGTGATCCGGGAACGGTGACACCCCGGCGGGCCGGGCGCGCTGACCTACCAGGCGGCCCGCAACGCCGCCGCGACCTGGGCGACATCCAGGTCGACGACGACCTGGTCGCCGTCCCACTTGCCGCGCTCGCTGATTGCCAGGCCGATCAGGGCCAGATCGGCGGCATCGCCACGCAGTTCGCACTCTTCGCGGCTCTCTTCGCCGACCTCGTCCGTTTCGTCGCGGTCCCAGGCGGCGACCGCCGACTCCGCCAGAGATCGGGTCAACCGCACGCTGACCCGGCCGACCTGGCGATCCAAGTCGACACCGATTGCCCGCAGCACGGTCCGGTCTTCCTGATATCGCAGGTACGGCTCACGGTCGTCCACGGGCCGAGGCTACGGGCCGCAGCAACAAGGATCTAGCGCAATGCGTCGATCCTGGAACGGGTGTCTGCCGGGGACGAGGGGTGCAGGCGGACGACGTCGGCGCGGACGTCGGCCACGGTCTTGGCGGTCAGTTCGCGCCGCCAGGCCAGGTCGGCCACCCGCATCGCCTGGGCGAACGCGCAGGACTGCCGGTAGTCGACGCCGGCGTGGGAGCCGGGGCCCTTGGTGAGGATCTGGTCGCAGCGCAGCAGCTCCTCGGGTCCCTCGATCGCGGTCACGATGTCCAGCAGCGAGATCGTCTCCGGGGGTCGGGCCAGCTGGAAGCCGCCGCGCGGCCCCGGGACCGACGTCAGGATCCCGGCCCGGACCAGGGCCTGGAGCTGCTTGTTCAGGTACGCCGGAGGCAGCTCGTAGAACGCCGCGAGCACCCCGGCCGGTGCCGGAGCGTCCACCCAGGTCAGGTTCAGGCAGGTGTGGAGGGCCCATTCGACGCCCTGGCTCATCCGCATAATCCTGGACTTTACATGTCCAGAACCTGTGACGTGGGCCATGATCGGTAGCGGCCGTAGATCCTGGACATCTAGTATCCAGGAATGACAACGAACGCCATCACACTGGTCCGCGCGGACAAGGCCGAGGTTCTCGACAGCGACCCGGCGAGCGTCATCACGCTGCTGCTGGACCCCGAGCACACCGGCGGCGCCCTCACCGCCAACCGGACGCTGCTCAAGCACGGCACCGACGGCGCGCCGCCGCACCTGCACACCCGCTCCGGCGAGCTGTTCTTCGTCCTCGACGGCGCGCTCGAGCTGCTCGTCGGTGACGAGCTGCACACCCTGCACCGGGGTGACACGCTGTTCGTGCCGCCGAACACCCCGCACGCGTTCGCTCCCGCCGACGGCCGCGACGCCGACTTCCTCGTCGTGATCACGCCGGGCAAGCCGCGGTTCGACTACTACCGGCTGCTCGACCAGGTGCACCGGGGCGAGGCCACCTGGCAGCAGGTCGGGGAGACCCAGGACCGTTACGACAACCACTATGTGGACAGCCCGGTCTGGGCGAGCCGGCGCTCAGCCGTCCAGCAGGGCGATCGTTGACGGGTTCCGGGAGAGTTCGGCGGGGCGTTCGCCCTGGTCGTTCGTCGCCCGCGGGTCGGCGCCGGCGCGCAGCAGCGCCGCGATGAGGTCGGTGCCGGCCTCGGGGTGGGCCAGCGCGGTGTGCAGGGGCGTCGCGCCGGATCGCGTCCGCGCGTTGACGTCCAGGCCGAGCGCGAGCAGCCGGGGCAGCACCCGCGCATGGTCGAGCGAGCGCAGCGCGTGCATGAGCGTGGCGCCGTTGCGCTCGACGGCCGGCGGGAGTCCCGCGTCGAGCAGCCGCAGGACGCCGTCGGTGTCGCCGTGGTGGACCCGCATCCAGAGCTCGTCGTGCAGGTGCTGCACCGGCGGGGGCAGCATCCGGAGGCCCTGGCCGCCGGCCTGCCAGTGCAGCAGCGCGTCGGCGCAGCCGTCGATGGGACCGCCCAGCGCGGCCAGCACCGTCTCGCGCGCCACGTGCCCCGGCTCATGGTCCAGCGGGTGCCAGCGCCCGTCGCGGGCGGCCAGCCGGTGGGTCCGCCCGCCGCAGTCGATCGTCACGACGGCGGGCACGGGCGGGACCCACGGCCGCCTGGTCTGGGTCCGGCCGGGCAGGAGGCCGGCGTGGACGAGCGGGTGCAGCGCGTCCGGGTCGAGGAGGCCGTGACGCACGAGCTCGGCGTCGAGCGGCTCCTGCCAGTCCGAGAGCTGCAGCAGCGGCACGTTCGGCGGCCGGTCCCGCAGCTCCGGCGTGGCGATGACGGTCGGACGGGCCCGGAGGTCGAGCCAGCCCTCACCGAGGTCGACCATCCCGGCGTCGCTGCGGTGGCGTGCCAGCAGGGCGAGGGCGGCGGGCACCAGTCGCGACCAGACCAGCGGATAGCCGGCCAGGCTGTACTGCGACGTCGGCTCTGCCAGGGCCGTCGCGTCGATCCCCGCGGCCGCGGCGGCCTCGCGTTGCCGGCCGGTCGTGTGCGGGCAGACCGCGTCGGTGCCGACCGGCTCCGGTCCGCACAGGGTGTGCAGCAGCGGCGCCTGACGGACGTCCCACAGGTGCCGGTCGATCAGCGGCGCGCCGCGGGAGACGCCGACGCGGAGGCGGAACGGCCGCCGGTGCCCTTGCCTGGCGCCCTGGACGAGGTGGAGGCCGGCGCCGCCGGCGAGCCGGGTCATCGGCACCGGTTCGCTGCTGGCGGACCAGGAGTAGTGCCGGTCGAGTGGTTCGTGCCAGCGCAGCAGGTCCGGCGCCAGGTGCCGCAGGTCGTCCTCGATCATGGCGGCGACCTGCGCGCCGTGCTCCCGCTCGACGGCGCGCAGGTCGATGTCCGGCGTCACGTGCGCGGCGGCGCAGGCACCCTGCCAGTCCCCGGAGAGCCGGCACCCGGTCGCCGCGTCGATCATCGCCGTCGGCACGGCGTACCGACGGTGCAGCAGCCACGTCCGCACGGTGTTCGGGCCGGGCGGCATCGACGACATCTGACGCGCTATGGCCATGATCGTAGCGGCCGGCGACGCGGTGTAGTTTTCGCTGGGAGTACCCGAGCCAACTCGAAGGACGAACGTGAGCACTCTGCCCAACGCGCGCACCGCCGACCCGCAGGACGCCCCGCCGATCAAGTGGGGCATCATCGCGCCCGGATGGATCGCGGGCCAGTTCGCCGCCGCCGTCCACCGCCACTCGAAGTCCAAGGTGGTCGCGGTCGGCTCCAGCTCCGCGGAGCGCGCCCAGGAGTTCGCCGCGCGGCACGGGGTCGCCCGCGCCTACGGCTCCTACGAGCAGCTCGTCGCCGACGGTGACATCGACGCGGTCTACGTCGCGTCGCCGCACAGCCACCACTACGAGCAGACCCGCCTGGCGCTGTCCGCCGGCAAGCCGGTCCTGGTCGAGAAGGCCTTCACGCAGAACGCCGCGCAGGCGTCGGAGCTCATCGAGCTGGCCCGCACCTCGGGGCTGCTGCTGATGGAGGCCATGTGGAGCCGCTTCCTGCCGCACTACGACATCGTGCGCCAGCTGCTCGCCGACGGCGCGCTCGGCGACGTGCAGACGGTGATCGGCGACCACGGCCAGCACTTCGACCTGGCCCCGACGCACCGGCTGCTCAACCCGGCCCTCGCCGGCGGTGCCCTGCTGGACCTCGGCATCTACCCGATCTCGTTCACGTCCTTCGTCCTCGGCGCACCCGAGGAGATCCAGGCGACCGGCACCATGACCGACACCGGCGTCGACGCCCAGGTGTCCGCGGTGCTGCGGACCGGCCGCGCGCACGGGATCATCTCCACCACCCAGACCTCGGCGACGCCGACCACGGCCAGCGTCTCCGGCACCGCGGCCCGCATCGAGCTCGCGGGCCCCTTCTACCAGCCGCAGTCGGTGCGCTTCACGGACCTGACCGGCGACACGCAGCAGAGCGCGCCGGGCACCGTCGCCGGCCACGAGGGCCTCGTCTACCAGGCGACGCACTTCGCGGACCTGCTGGCGGCGGGTGCCACCGAGTCACCGCTGCTGCCGCTGAGCGAAACCCTGTCGATCATGCGGACGATGGATGAGATCCGCCGCCAGATCGGGCTCGTGTACCCCAACGAATGACGCGCCCGGCCGGGTGGTGATCGAGGGGGCGGGTCGTTCGATCAGCACGCGATCGTCGCCGGGGCGGCGCGGGCGGCGGCGGACACCGGCCGGCGCTTCGACGAGGTGCTCGCCGCCGACCCACGCGTCGCGGCGCACCTCGACCCCGCCGCGGTCGCGCGGCTGGTCGATCCGGACCGGTACGCCGGCCTGTCCGCCGGCATCGTGCTGTCGACGGCCGGTCGCCCATCGTGCCGAGCAGGACCCCGGTCTCGGCGAGGGACGGCAGGACCTGGCCGCCCGAGCCCGCGACTCCGCCGCCGTGATCAGTGCCGGCGGGCCGGCCCCGGCACTGAACTGAACCCCGTCACCCGGCCGGCGACGTCACCGCCACCGACCGGCGGACGTAGGCGGTGTCGTGGAGTTCGGTGAGCATGAACTCCGCGAGGTCGGCGCGGGAGATCCTGGCGGTGAAGGAGAGCCGCAGGTCGGTCCCGGCGCGGCAGCGGCCGGTGCGGGGCCCGTCGGTGAGCACGGGGGCGCGGACGACGGTCCAGTCGGTGCCGCTGTCGCGCAGGAGCGCCTCCATCCGCTCCTTGTCGCGGAGCACGGCCCGCGCGAGCAGCCATGACACGGCGACGTACGCGGTGCGGTGCCGGCTGTCCGCGACCCCGTAGTTGCTCAGGACGACGAGCCGGCGCGGGCCGCCGCCGGCCATGGTGGACAGCACCGTGCGGATGCCGTCGGTGCAGATGTCCGGGCCTCGCCGCGGCCGGCCGAGGGTGCTGACGACCGCGCCGGCGCCGTCGAGCGCCCTGGCCACCGCCGCCGGGTCGCGCACGTCGCCGCCGACCACATGCAGCCCGGGCCGTGGGTGGATGCGGGCCGGGTCGCGGGCGAGCGCGCTGACCTCGTGGCCTCGTTGCAGGGCCCGGTCGACGACGACGCGGCCGGCGCGGCCGGTTGCGCCGAGAACAGCCAGACGCACGGGAACCTCCTTGATCAACTTATCCGGCACGCGTGTGCCGTTTAGCTGATACAGTGCCCCGGAGGTATCGAGACGTCAACCCTGGAGGCCAGTCATGCTGATCGTCGCCGGAACCGGCTACGTCGACCCCGACCACCGCGACGCACTCCTGGAGAGCCTGGCGCCCGCCGTGCGCCGGGCCCGGACCGCACCCGGATGCCTGGACTACGTGGTGGCGGCCGACCCGATCGAACCCGACCGGGTCAACATCTACGAGCGGTGGGAGTCCGAGGCGCACCTCGGCACCCACCTGGCCGGGAGCGCGCCGGCGCCGATGCCGGAGGTGCGCGCCGTGGAGGTCGTGCGCTACGACGTCAGCGGCGCCCGTCCCCTGCGGGGCTGAGACGTGGACCGGGTCGCCGAAGCGGTCCGGATACGATCGCAGCGATGGCACCATCGGACCGGACCCCGGACGCCCTGCACGCCGACGCGCCGGGCCGCCCGCAGCGCGCCGACGGCAGGCGCAATCAGGCGCGGGTGCTCGAAGAGGCCTTCGCCGCCTTCGCGGAGCACGGTGCGGCGGTCTCGATCCGCGAGATCGCCCGCCGGGCGGGGGTCAGCACCGGCACGGTCACCCGGCACTACCCCACCAAGGAGGCGCTCTTCCGGGCGGTCGCGCTGCACCGGATCGAGCACCTCGTCCGCAGCGCGGAGGAGATCACCGCCCGCGAAGACCCGGCCACGGCCTTCTTCACCTTCTTCGCGCTGCTGGTGCGGCAGAGCGCCGCCGACCACGCCGTCGGTGACGCCCTCACCGGCGCAGGCTTCGACCTGCAGGCCGCGGCCTCGACGGCGATCCACGACTTCGGCGCGGCCATGGCGGGCCTGCTCAGCCGGGCGCAGCGCGCCGGTGCGGTGCGCGGCGACGCCGACGCCGCCGACGTCAAGGCCCTCATCGCCGGCTGCATCGCCCGGCCCGACGACGGCACCGCCCAGCGGCGCATGATCGAGATCGCCTGCGACGGACTGCGACCCCGTCCGGCCTCCTGAGGTGAAAAATGCCCGAACATTGTTGGTACTGCCAACACTTGATATGTTGGTCGTACCAACAATGTTTGGAAATTTGGAGGCCGTCTCGTGGGCGAAGCACACATCTTGATCATCGGCCGAAGCCCGACCGTGATCCTCGACGCGGTCGCGATCCTGCGCGGGAAGGGCTTCCGCGCGGACGCGACGAACCAGTTCGACACGGTGCTGACCGACTACGACACCGCCGCGGTCGATGTCGTCGTCTTCGGTGGCATGGTCCCGCCGCACGCCAAGCAGCACCTGAGGGACGCGATCGCCGGGGTCAACGACCACGTCAGGTTCGTGCAGGGACTCGCCGGGATCGCCGGGCTCATCGCCGCCCAGGTCGAGGGCGTCACGTCGAGAGCCGGCACCGGCGGCGACGCGGCCTACGACCCGGCGACGCGAACGGTGCGGCTCACCCTGCGGGAACCGGCCCGGGTGGTCGTCGAGGCCTGGTGGCTGACCTCGTTCACGCCACCCGAGCCGAAGAGCGCCTCGACCCGCGTGGCCGACACCCTCCTCGGCGCGGGGGAGCACGCCGTCGCACTCCCCGCCGAGGTTCCGGACCGGGCGTCATTCGTCACCGTGTCCGTCGGGCCGGCCGTCCACGCGTTCGTGGTGGGCGCCATACCCGAAGCCGTGACCGGCATGGCGCCGACGCGGCTCCCGGCCGTCCGGGCGGTGGCGACCCACGGCGAATGAACCGGTCAACCCGTCGGCGGCGCGGACCCGTCGGCGAGGAGCTTCGACATGAGGGCGACGAACTGCCGCCGCTGCGCGGCGGTCAGCGGGCTCAGCAGCCGCTCCTGAACACCGTCGACGACGGCGTCGAGCTCCCGGAGCTGCTCCGCCCCGGCCGCGGTGATGGTGACGATGTTGCGGCGACCGTGCCCCGGGTCGGCGGACCGGCCGACGAGCCGGCGCGACTCGAGCTCGGACAGCACCGCGGTGACGTCGCTGCGATCGATCCCGGTCGCGCGACCGAGGTCGGCCTGGCTGGCCGGCCCCCACTCCTCGAGCGCGGCCAGCAGGCGGTAGTGATAGCTGCGCAGCCCACCGCCGTGTGCCTCGAACCCGTCCGCGAGCAGGCCCGACGACCGGGCGAAGAGCCGGCTGACGAGCCACGTCGGACGGTCCTTGACGCGGGCGGGAGCGCGGCTCGACGCAGGCATGGGCAGAACCTACCAGTCGTTGGCGCGGCCAACACCCGTGAACCCGCCCGTGCAACCCTCCGCGGCGTCTGGCACGTTGGGTGCTTCGGATCGGGCGGGGTTACGGAGGACCGGGCGGATGGCTGAGGGGTTCATGGCGCGGCTGGGCGGCTGGTGTTTCCGGCGCCGCTGGTGGGTGCTGGGCGTCTGGCTGGTCGTGGTCGCCGGAGGGGT
This sequence comes from Dactylosporangium siamense, assembly GCF_016862795.1. Classification (GTDB taxonomy): domain Bacteria; phylum Actinomycetota; class Actinomycetes; order Mycobacteriales; family Micromonosporaceae; genus Dactylosporangium; species Dactylosporangium siamense. The sequence continues at coordinate 74,459 of NZ_BONQ01000049.1, forward strand.
CATGGCCGCCGGGCCCCTGCTCGACGCGATCTCCGAAGGCAACAGCGTGCGCAAGAAGGTCGAGTCGATCGAGGCGTACGACCTGATCAGCACCGCCGAGGACTCATCCGGTCAGGTGGTCGCCCTGGTGGACCACGTCGACCCGGCCGCGGCCGACGTGCGCACCGCCGTCGACGCGGCCACGGCCCGCCTCCGCGGCGTCCAGCACGTCCGGCAGGTCGAGGCGACGGCGGTGTCGGCCGACGGCCGCGCGTTGCTCGTCGTGGCCACCCTGGAGAAGGTCGACAAGCCGGTCCGCAACGCCGCCGTCGACCGGGTCGAGACCGAGTTCGACCGGCTCGACGCCGAGCTGCCGGCCGGTGCCGACGTCCGCGTCGGCGGGTCCGCCACGATCAGCCGCGACTCGGGGGCGACCCTCGCCGCCGACCGCAACCGCGCCGAGCTGCTGTCGTTGCCGCTCACCCTCCTCGTGCTCGTCTTCGTGTTCGGCGGTCTGATCGCGGCCGGCCTGCCGGTCCTGGCCGCGGTCGTGTCCGTCGCCGCCGCCTTCCCCGTCCTGTACGTGTTCACCACCTTCACCGACGTCGACGCCAACGCCTTGACGGTCGCCTCGCTGCTCGGCCTGGGCCTGTCCGTCGACTACGGGCTGCTGCTCGTGGCCCGCTACCGCGAGGAGCTCGCCGCCGGTTTCGGGCCTGACGTCGCGATCGGCCGGGCCTGGGCGACCGCGGGGCGCACCATCCTGTTCAGCGCGCTCACCGTCGCCGCCGCGCTCGCCGGCCTCCTCGCGTTCTCGGTCCGCCAGCTCACCGCGCTCGGCGCGGCGGGAGTGTCGATCGCCCTGGTCGCGATGCTGGTGTCGCTGACGTTCACCGCCGCGCTCATCGGCATGGCCCGCAAGCGCCTCAAACCGTCCCGCGGCGCCGGCCGGGACGAGGCCGGCAGCGGGTTCTTCGCCGCCCTCGCCGCGCTCGTGCAGCGCCGCGCGGTGCTGGTCGCCGTGCTCACCGCGGCGCTGCTGCTGGCCGCCGGCCTGCCGCTGCTGTCCGCGACGGTGAAACTGCCCGGCCAGGACGGCATCCCGAGCGACATCGAGTCGATCCAGGTCGCCGGCGAGCTCAAGACCCGCTTCGGTCGGTCGTTCGCGCCGTCGGTCACGCTCATCGCGCGGACCGGCCCGGCGGACCTCGACGCGTACGCCGCCCGCTGGGCCGGCGACCCGGCCGTCGCCGCGGTGCAGCCGGCGAAGCCCGCCGGGTCCGGCCTCGCCGCCGTCGAGCTGCGGCTGCGCGGCGGCGCGCAGGACGACGCGGCCCAGGACCTCGTGCGCCGGCTGCGGTCCGACCGTCCCGACGGTGTGCAGTCCTGGGTGACCGGTGACGCGGCGGTCCTGGTCGACCTGGTCGACCTCATCATCGACGACCTGCCCCTCGCCCTGGGGATCACCCTGACCGCGATGCTCGTGCTGCTGTTCGCGATGACCGGCTCGGTGGTGGTGCCGGTGAAGGCGATCCTGGCCAACGTCGTGTCCCTCGGCGCGACGCTCGGCGTCATGGTCGCCGTGTTCGAGCACGGCTGGCTGGCCGGGGTGCTCGGCACCCTCACCGTCGGCGGCCTGGACCCGTTCGTGGTGGTGATCCTCTTCGCGTTCGCGTTCGCGCTGTCCATGGACTACGAGGTGTTCCTGCTCGGCCGGGTCAAGGAGTACGTCGACGCCGGCGACGACACGAACACCGCCGTCCGGCGCGGCCTGCAGCACACCGGCCGGGTCATCACCTCCGCCGCGCTGCTCATGGTCATCGTGTTCGGCTGCTTCGCCGCGGCGAGGATGGGCAGCATCGAACAGATCGGCCTCGGCCTGGCCACCGCGGTCCTCATCGACGCGACCGTGGTGCGCTGCCTGCTCGTGCCGGCCACGATGACCCTGCTCGGCCGCTGGAACTGGTGGGCACCGGCGCCGCTGCGCCGCCTGCACCGGAGGGTCGGCCTGAAGGAGTCGACGTTGCCGCCGGTGGAGGAGCCGGCGAGCGTGCCCGCCATGCGGTGATGTGCATCGACCGCCGCGGCCTGGGTACGACCCGATCATGACCCATACGCATATGACGGCCGCTGCGGCGCTCGGCGCCCAGCGGTTCGTCTCGCTGACCACGTTCAAGAAGAACGGCGCCGCGGTCGCCACACCGGTGTGGATCACGCCGGACGGCGCCGCGCTCGTCGTCACCACTCCCGCGGAGAGCTGGAAGGTCAGGCGCCTGCGCCGCGACCCGCGGGTGCTGCTGGTGCCGTGCGGGCGCACCGGCAAGGTCCGCGAGGGGGACCGGCCGGTCGAGGGGATCGGGCAGATCGTCACCGACCCCGCCGAGGCGGACCGGATGGCGGCGCTCGTCCGCCGCAAGTACGGCCTGGAGCACCGCGTGATGATGCTGGTCGAACGCCTCGTCGCGGGCCGCCGCAGGCCACGGGTGATCGTGCGGATCACCGTCGCCGAGTAGGCGTGTACCGTTGCACGATGCGTCGCACCGGGTTCGTCGACGCGGTCGATGGCCTCGGCCGCCACGACCACGTCTGCTGGGTGTTCGACGGGCCCGAGGACTATCTGCCCGTCGTGGCGAGGTTCCTGGCCGACGGGCTGGAAGGCGGTCACCGGGTCGTGTTCGTCGCCGACGGTGCCCGCCCCGGCGACCTGGACGGCGTCGACGGCTTCGCCGCGGCCCGGGCGGCCGGCGCCGCGCAGGTGTGGGACCTCGCGGCCTATGGCGGCGCGGGGCCCGTCGACCCGGACGCCCAGGTCCGCGCCTATGCGGCGATGACCGAGCAGGCGATCGCCGACGGCTTCGCCGGCCTGCGGGTCGCCGCGAACGCGACGCCGCTGGTCCGCACCGCGCAGGCGCGCGCCGCGTTCGCCCGATACGAGTTCCTGGTCGACGGCTACATGGCCCGGCATCCGATGTCGGCGATGTGCGGCTACCACCGCGGTGAGCTGGGCGGGGACGCCGTGGCCGAGCTGGCCGGCATGCACCCGCTGGCGCGGCCGTCCTCGACGGCGCTGCGGCTGTTCGCCGCCGACCCGCGGACCACGACCGCCGCGGCGGCGCTGGCGGGGGAGATCGATCTGGCCGGTCACGAGCAGCTGCGGACCGCCCTGGCCCGTGCCGACCTCACCCCCGTCGGGGGCACCGTCACCGTCGACGCGCGCGAGCTGGCCTTCATCGACCACCGGGGCCTGGCCCTGCTCGCCGGGCACGTCCGCGACCGTGGTGCCACCATTGAGCTGCTGGTGGGCCGGCACGGTCCCGTGTCGCTGCTGGCCGGAGTGCTGCAACTGGACAATCTGCGAGTGGTGGCGTCATGAGAACAGGACCGGCCGTCGGTCACGAGGGGATCTTCCACGAGGCCGCCTTCTACGCGTCCGACGAGGAGTTCCTCGCGGTGGTGCTGCCGTTCCTCCAGGGCGGCGTGGCGGCCGGCGAGCCGACCGTCTCCATCTTCGGCGGGCACCGCCAGCAGCTGATCCGCACCGCGCTGGGGGCCGGCAGCGACGTCGTGTTCATCGACGGCGGCGCCCACTACCGGCGCCCGGCCGCGGCGATCCGGCGGCACCGGGAGATGTTGGCCGGCTACGTCGCCGGCGGCGCGACGCAGATCCGCATCACCGGCGACGTGCCGCATCCCGGTGTCGGGGTGCCGTGGGAGTGGTGGGCCCGCTACGAGGCCGCCGCCAACGAGGTCTACGCCGAGTTCCCGATGTACGGTTTGTGCCCGTACGACACCCGCACCGCACCGCTCGAGGTCCTCGACGACGTCCGGCGCACGCATACGCACGTCGTGACCGCCGACGGGCAGCGGCAGCGCAGCGCCACGTACCACGCGCCGCGGGACTTCCTCGCGACGGCGGTCGCGACGGTGCCGGACCCGGTCGAGGCCCGCCCGCCCGGATGCGAGCTGTCCGACCCGCTGCCCGCCCACGCCCGGGCCGCGGTCGCGGACCTGCAGCGGGTGGCGGCGCTCGGCGAGGACGAGCTCAACGGGCTCCTGCTCAGCGTCAGTGAGGCGGTCACCAACGCGATGATCCACGGCCGCCCGCCGGTGCGGGTGCGCGCCTGGGCGGAGCCGTCCCGGATCGTCGTCGCCGTCACCGACGGCGGCCCCGGGCCGGCCGACCCGGCGGCCGGGCTGATGCCCGCCGGCGGACCGGGCGGCCTCGGCCTGTGGATGGCCCACCAGCTGTGCGCCTACGTGTCGCTGTGGCGCGATGCAGACGGTTTCACGATCCGCCTGATCGCCGAGAACCCCACGCTCTGACCGCTGCGGCGATCCACTGCTTGGGAGCGTTCCCACGACAGGGCCCGATCCCGCTAGGGTGTCGGCGTGCTGGCGATCATCTGGGGTGCGATCCGAACCCGCCGGGCCTCCGCCGTGGTCATGGCGATCCTGGTCGCCATCACCGGGGCCGGGCTCGGCGCGGCCGGTTGGATCGCCACCCGGGACGCCGCGGCCGCCTCCCAGGCCCGCATCGGCGGTGAACCGCCGGCCCGGCGCACCCTGAGTGTCCGCGGCAGCGTCGCTCTCGGCGCCGACCCCGCCCAGGCAATGACCCGGTTCCGCGCCACGACCGAGTCGACCGCGGGGCTGCCGGCGGAGCGGGCCGTGGCGGGGGTACGGCTCCAGGGCGTCCTCGAACCGCCCGGCGGCGCCGGCCGCACCGAGGCCGAACTGCGTTACCGGGACGACGCCTGCGCCAACCTCGAACTCACCGGCGCATGCCCGGCCGGGCCGGGCGAGGTCGCGCTGCCCACGACCCTGGCCCTCCGGCTCGGTGTGGCCGTCGGCACCCGCATCCGGCACGACAACGGCAAGAGCAGCGAACCGACCCCGCTGCTGGTCGTCGCCACGTTCGATCCGCGGGACCCGCTCGGCTGGTGGTGGACCGGGCAGCAGGGCGACGCGGCGTTCGCGACGCTCGACACGGTGGCGTCGGCAGGGGTCCCGGCGACCGCGACCTACGACCTGCTGCTCCCCGCGGCCCAGTTCACCGGCGGCGACACCGGTGCGGTGGCCGCCGCCGTCGCCCGGCTCGGCAAGGGCGGCGCTCTCGAGGTGACCTCCGGCGCGGACGCGCTGTCGCAGGCCGTGGCGGGCGAACGCTACGCCGTGACGCACGGCATCGTCTTGGCGGCCGTCCAACTCGCCGCGATCGGGTGGATCGCCATCGCGGTCAGCGCCTGGTACGCGGCCGAGGCCCGGCGCGGTGACGCCGCCCGGGTCGCACTGCGCGGGGCACGGCGCCGCCGGGTCATCGTCGCCACGTCCGGGCAGAGCGCGGTGCCCGCCCTCGCAGGCGCCGTCGCCGCGGGCGTCCTCCTCACGCTCCTACTGCCGGACACCGGAAGCGGACCCGGCACCGGCGACGGGCCCGGCCCGGCAGCGGCGGCGGCACTGGTCGGCGCCGGCGCGCTGCTGCTCATCGTCGCGGCCGACTGGCGGCTCACCCGGGCGCCGCTGCAGCAGCTGCTGCAGTTCGCGCCGCCGCGCCGGGCCGCGCTCGCCGGCGCCGCCCTGGAGTTGACCGTCTTCGCCCTGGCAGTCGCGGCCGCCTACCAGTCCGCGGTCACCGGTGAGGCGCCCGTCGACGGGTTCGGGCTGGAGCTGCTGGCACCTGTCCTGTTCGCGGTCGCCGGTGCGGTGCTGCTGACCCGGCTGCTGCTCCCGCCGGTCGTTGCCGCGGGACGCGCGGCGCTGGTCCGTGGCAGGCTCACCGGCGGGCTCACCGCGCTGTTCCTGGCGCGGCGGACGTCGGCGTACCGGATCGTGCCGGTGCTCGCCGCCGCGGTCTGCGTGTGCGGGGTCACCGCGCAGGACTGGACCCGCGCCGACGCGGCCCGCCTGCACCGCGCCCAGGCGGAGATCGGCGCCGACCGGGTGCTGACCGTCGCGCCGGTGCCGCGGGCGCGCCTGCTGGCCGCCGTCCGCTCCGCCGACCCGCAGGGCCGCCACGCCATGGCCGTCGTCGCGTCCGGCACCACCGGCCCCGGTCCACGGATTCTCGCCGTCGACTCGCCCCGGCTGCGGGCCGTCGCCGCCGTCGATCCCGGCGCCGCCGCCGACCGCCTGCGCCCGGCGGCGCTGCCCCCGACCGACGTGACCGGCGCGGCCCTCACGCTACGGGCGGCCGGCGACGGCACCGTGGCGCTGCGGCTCCTGCTGAGCGTCGCGGACACCGGTGCGACGGCACGCGCTGACTTCGGCACCATCAGCGGCGCGGGGGAGTACCGCGCCGACGCACCCGCCTGCGGGACCGGCTGCCGGCTGGTGGCGCTGGAGCTCGACGGTGTCCCGGGCGCCGCCCTGGACCTGGTGGAGCTGCGCGTCGACGGCCGGATCGTCGTGGACGGCGCCGCGTTCGCCGACCCGGCCCGATGGCGGACCGCGACCGGTGACGTCGACCCGGGCGTGCAGCGGTTGCGCGCCGACGGCCGGATGCGGCTGGCACTTGTCGCACCCGCCGGCGACGGCCCGGCCGACCGGCGCATCTACGCCGTCGACGCCCCGCTGCCCCTGCCGGTCGTCGCCACCGCACAGGCGATCCGCGCCCCGGACCAGAGCGGCATCAGCGACCTGACCCTGGCCGGCGTGCCGGTGCCGGTCCGGCCGGTCATCGAGACCCGGCTGCCGGCCAGGGCCGGCGGGGTGGTGCTGGTCGACCTGGAGTACAGCAACCGGCTCACCGCCGGGCGCACCGAACCACCCCGCCCGGGCGACATCGACCAGGTGTGGCTCGGCACCGCAGCGCCGCCGGGCCTCGAGGACCGGCTCGCCGCGGCCGGACTCGTCGTCATCGGCAGCGACTCCGTCGCAGCCGCCGAGCAGCGGCAGGCGCGCCTGGGCCCGGCCGCCGCGCTGCGCTTCCATCTGCTGGCCGCGGCCCTCGCGCTGCTGCTGGCCGGCAGCGCGCTGACGGTCGTCGCGGCCGTGCAGCGGCGTGAGCGGCTGGCCGAGGTCGCGGCCCTGCGCACCCAGGGGGTGCCCGCACGGGTGGTGCGGGCCGCGGACCGCTGGTCCGCGCTCGCACCCGTGGCGCTGGCGCTGGCGATCGGGTCCGTCGCCGCGGCGCTGGCCCGGTGGCTGCTGCGCTCGCCGGTCCGGCCGTTCACCGACGGCTGGGTCGTGGACGAGCCGGCGGCCTCGGCACCCGCGCTCCTCGTCGCGGTCGCCGTCGCCACCGTCTGCCTCGGTGCGGCGGCGCTGGGCTCCGGCCGGATCGGCGGACGTCGATGATCGCGCTCACGCTCGCGGTGTTGTGGGCCCGCCGTCGCCAGGCGGCCGCGCTGTTCGTGCTCGCCGCGCTCGCCACCGGCGGGGTCGCGCTGGCGCCGGTGTACCTGGCCCGGGTCGAGGCCGGCATCGTCGCGGACAAGGTAGCGCTGGCCCGCGCCGACGAGCGCGCCATGCTCGTCGCCGCGACCGTGGAACCCGACACCACCGGAGCCATGGACCAGAGCTTCGAACGCCAGGGCGCCCGGCTCCTCGACCCGCCCGGCTACACGCAGGTCTTCTCGGCGTCCTTCGTGGCGCAGCCGGCGCAACGGCCGGCGGTCTTCCTCGACGGGACCCGGCAGGTGACCTACCGGCAGGACGTCTGCGAGCACGTGCAGGTCGTCTCCGGCCGGTGCCTGATGAGCCTGGGCGACGCCGTGCTCACCGAGGACACGGCCCGCCGGCTGGAGGTGCGCCTCGGCGATCCGATGTCGCTGACCGCGTCGGCGTACAACTCGAGCACGAGCCAGTTCGTGCTGGCCGGCCCACCCGGCTTCCTGACCGTCGTGGGGATCGTGCGGCCGATCTCCTCGCCGTACTGGGGTCGGGGCTCCGACGCCCCGGCCATCGCCCCCGTCTACGTGGATCGCCGCACGCTCGACGGCTTCTCCCGGCCGTCGGAGCTGCAGGTCTTCGACGCATACCCGCAGCCCGGCGCGATCAGCCTCACCACGCTGTCCCGGTTGCGCGCCTGGCTGGCGCAGGTCGACGCCGCCGGCACGGACGGCAAGGCGTCGATCGGCCTCGGTGACCTGCTCGACCGGATCGACGCGGACCGTGCCGCGGCCCGGGAGCCGGTGCCGTTCGCGGCGATCCCCGTGGCGTTGCTCGGCTGCGCGGTGCTCGTCCTCGCCGCCGCGACCGGCGCCCGCGCGAGCCGCTTCGAGCACGGCGTCGTGGCACTGCGCGGCACCCACCGGGCCGCCCGCTGGTGGCTGGCGAGCGCCGAGCCCGTCATCCCGGTCCTCGCCGGTGGACTCGCCGGAGGACTGACCGGCAGCCTGATCGCCGGCGCCGGGGCACTCACGGCGCTCGGGTACGGCGCCGGCCTCACCGTCGCGGCGGTGCTCGCCAGCGCGATCGTCGCCATCCGCGCGGTGTCGGCGCCGCTGAGCGACCTGCTACGGCGGGTCGACCGGCGCGCCGCCCGGTGGCGCTCGGCGACCTTCGACGTGCTGGTCGGGCTCCTCGCCGTCGTGGCCGTCACGCACTTCCACGCCTCCGGCGACAGCGTGTACGGTGTGGCGCCGCTGGCCCCGGCCCTGCTGATGCTCGCGGTGGCCGTGCTGGCGGCGCGGGCCATGCCCTTGCTCGCGGCCCGGGCCGGCGCGTCCGCGTTGCGCCGCGGTCGCCTGGTGCCGGCCCTCGCAGCGCTGCGCCTGGCGCGCCAGCCGGCCGGCCGCCGGGTGTTGACCGTGCTGGTGGCCGCAGTGGCGCTGCTGGGCTTCGCGACGACCGGCGTCACCGTCGCGGTCGGCTCCCAGCAGGCGCGGGCGGACACCGCGATCGGCGCGAGCCGGGTGCTGAGCATCGCGCCGACCACCCGCCAGCGACTGCTCGCGATCACCCGCGCCGCGGACCCGCAGGGCCGCTACGCCATGGCGGTCGTACCGTTCAAGGACCTGCTCGCGGTGGACGCCACCCGCCTGCCGGCGGTGGCCGTGTGGCATCCGTCGTACGCCGACGACGCACTGCCGGACCTGGCCCGCGCACTGCACCCGATCCCGGCCGCGCCCGCCGTCGCGGTGCGGGGCGACACGGTGGCGTTCGACATCACGGCCTCCCGGCTGGACGGTCTGACCCCGGACCTGGTCGCGCACCTGGCCCCGCTGGACGGCGCGGCCGGCGTCGAGGTGCGCCTCGGCGAGCTGGCGCCCGGCCGCCACATGTACTCCGGGCCCGCCCCCTGCACCGCGGGCTGCCGCCTCGCCGGCCTCGAGGTCGACCTGACCGGATCGTCGGGCCCGACGGTCACCCTGACCCTGCACGGACCGCTGACCCGCGATTGGCGCACGCCCCCGGACGCGACGGTCACCGCGGCCGGCGACGGCGTCCGGTTCGAGCTGCACGCCGGCGCCCGCCGGGACGCGGGCCTGCTGCGCCCGGCCGGCGTCCCCGACCGGATTCCGGTGCTGCCGACCGGGCCGCTGCCCCCGGACGGCCTCCTCGACGCCTTCGACGACACCCCGATCCCGGCGACCGCGGTCGCGACCGCGCGCAACCTGCCCAGGCTGGGCCGCAACGGTGTGCTGATCGACCTCGAGTACGCCGACCGCCTCGCCGGGGACTCCGGCAGCACCCAGGGCGCCGAGGTCTGGCTCGCTTCCGACGCGCCGCCGGCCGTGGTGGACGCGCTCACGGCCGCCGGTCTGACCGTCACCGGTGAGCGCACCCTGTCCGGTGAGCGGGCATTGCTGAGCCGGACCGGCGGCGCCCTGGGCATGCGGTTCTCGCTGTTGGCCGGGGTCGCCGCCGCGGTGCTGGGTGCGGCCGCGCTCCTGGTGACCGTGGCCGGCGGGGACCGGGCCGACCTGACCGCACTGCGGCGGCAGGGCGCTCCGGCACGGATGACGCGCCGCGTGGAGCGGGCGGCGGCGCTGGCGCTGGTGGCGGTCGCGTTGGTCGTGGGATCGGCCGCGGCGGTTGTCGCGTGGTTCGCCGTCGGTCGGTACCTGCCGGCCGTGGATCCGGGGTACGTCCCACCGCCGGGGCCGTTGCTGCTGTCGCTGTGCGCCGCGGCGGCACTGCTCGGCGCGGGCGCCCTCGTGGGTGCGCGGTCGCGCGGATCCGGGTAGCCGGTCCGGCCTGATCGGATGAGGTCGAGGCGTGGTCCCAGTCGATCTGTGAGTGCAGGACGCCCGGGCCGGCGGAGGTCATCATCAGCTCGGGCACGAAGCAGCGCGCGGACGTGCGGATGAGGAACCGGACCGACCCGGCGAGCCCACCGCGTACGCGGCCGCGTCGGCGTTCATCGAACCGTGGCTGGCCGACCGTTTCGAGCTCGCCACCACCGTGCCGGCCGGCCCGTAGGCACCTCAGGGCGGCGGACCCGCGGTGCCGGCGCGGTGCCGGCCGGGGGTGGTGCCGACGACCGCGGTGAAGGCGGCGATGAAGCCGCTCGGGTTCGCCCATCCGCAGGCGTGAGCCACGCGCGTCGTGTCGTGGCCCTCGGCGAGCAGGACGAGCGCGTGGCAGACGCGCAGCTGGGTGCGCCACTCGTAGAAGGTCATGCCCAGCTCGTCGTGGAAGAGCCGGCTGAGTGTGCGGGCGCCGGCGCCGACCCGGCGCCCGAGCACCGCCAGCGAACTGGCGTCGGCGGGGTCGGCGCCCAGGATGCGAGCGACGGCCCGCAGCCGGTCGTCGCGTGGCTCGGGCAGGTGCGTGGGCTGCTCGTGCGCCTCCCGCAGCTCATCGACCAGCACCCGGTGCAGGCGGGCGCGGGCGCCCGGGTCGAA
>NZ_BONQ01000050.1 GCF_016862795.1 Dactylosporangium siamense
GGGCGCCCGGGTCGAAGCGCCGCGAGCCGGTCAGCGCCAGCAGGACCTCGCGGGCAAGTCCGGAGGCGAGGAACACCGCCGGGCGGGCGGGCGCGCGCCGGGCCAGTGCCACCGGCAGGAACACGATCCGCATGTCGGTGTCGCCGTGTGCGCGGTGGTGGTGCATGGACGAGGCGGGGACCCAGGCGACCCGGTTGGCCGGGACGACCCAGGTGCCGTCCTCGGTGTGGACGGTCAGGACGCCGCTCGCCGCGTACACCAGATGCCCGCGTGGATGGGAGTGCGTCGGGCTGGTCGAGCCGGACGGCCACAGGTGCGCGCCCCCGGACGGCCAGATCCGGGATTGGCGGGCTACGGGCATGACTCGGCATTCTATCGGTAGGCGGCCACCAGCCCCGGCGGCGACAGTTCAGGACATGCGAACGACGATGCGAGCGGCCGTCTGCGTCCGGGCCGGCGGCCCCGAGGTCCTGGAAATCCGTGAACTGGCGATGCCCGCGGTGCGGGAAGGCTGGAGCCTGGTGCGGGTGATGGCCGCCGGCCTCAACCGGTCGGAGCTGCGCACCCGGCAAGGGCACTCACCGGGCGTCAGCTTCCCGCGGGTGCTGGGGATCGAGTGCGTCGGCGTCATCGCCGACCCGGCCGGCACCGCGCTGCCGGCCGGCACGACCGTCGCGGCGGTGATGGGGGAGATGGGCCGGGCCTTCGACGGCGGTTACGCCGAGTACGCGCTGCTGCCGGACGCGCTGCTCATGCCCGTGACCACCACGTTGCCCTGGGAGGTGCTGGCGGCGCTGCCGGAGACGTACCTGACCGCCCAGGGCGCGTTGGACGCCCTGGGCCTCCAGTCAGGGGATCGGTTGCTCATCCGCGGCGGCACGTCGTCGGTGGGCCTGGCCGCCGCGTCGATCGCGCATGCGCATGGCGTCGAGATCGCGGCGACGACCCGGCGGCCGGAGAAGGCCGCCGCGCTGGCCGCGGCCGGTGCCGACCATGTCCTCCTGGACGGGTCCGGGTCGCTGCGCACGCCGTGGCCCGACGGCCCGAGCCACGTCCTGGAGCTCGTCGGCGCGAGGACGGTCGTCGACTCGCTGCGCCTGGTCCGCCGGGGCGGGACGGTCTGCGTGGCCGGTTCCCTCAGCGGATGGCAGGTCCCGGATTTCGAGCCGATCGCGATGATCCCCTCAGGGACCCGGCTGACCGCCTTCCACAGCGACGACCTCAAGGGCGCCGCGGGTGCGGCCGTGCTCCAGCGGATCGTCCGCAACGTCGAGGCCGGCGTGTACCGGCCGAACATCGACGCGGTCTTCGGCCTGGACCACATCGTCGCGGCCCACCGGCACATGGAGGACAACCGGGCCACCGGCAAGGTGGTGCTGCTGCCCGGCGACGATCACAAAGCGCTGCCGTAGCCGCCGGCCAGGATGTCCGCGGCCTCCCGTACCGAATCCTTACCTAGCGGCATTGACGTTGACGGATGGGTGGCCCCTATCGTAGGGGAAACTCCCTGCCCAGTTGGCGGCCGAGGCGGGACGGCCTTCAGCATGGTGGGAGAGGACTATGGCAATGCAACATCGGCGGCTGAGCAGAGCCGCGGCAGTCGTCAGTCTGCTGGTTGCGGGAGCCACGGGCGCCGCAGCGCCCGGATCCGTTGCGAGCGCGGCGATCCCGGCCCCGCCCGCGGGCTTCACCCAGCTCTGGAGCACCGACTTCGACGGCCCGGCCGACACGGGTGTCGACACCGGCGCCTGGCAGTACGACAGCGGTCCGGGCAGCAGCTTCGGCACCGGCGAGATCGAGACCATGACCAGCAGCACGCAGAACGTGTACCGCGACGGCAGCGGCCACCTGGTGCTCAAGGCGAGGCACGCGGGCAACGACCCGGCCGGCGGCTGGACCTCGGGGAGGATCGAGACCAAGGCGACCTTCGGCGCGGGCGCCGGGGGAGTACTGCTGGTCAAGGCCGCGATCTGGCAGCCGGACGTGACCAGGGCCAACGGCGCGGGTTACTGGCCGGCGTTCTGGATGCTCGGCTCCACGCTGCGCACCGGCACCCCGTGGCCGACGTCCGGCGAGGTCGACATCATGGAGGACGTCAACGGCCGCAGCTCCGTCTTCGGGACGTTCCACTGCGGCACGAACCCCGGCGGCCCGTGCAACGAGTCCACCGGCATCGGCAGCGGCGAACGTGCCTGCAACGGCTGCCAGACCGGCTATCACACCTACGCGGTGCAGATCGACCGTTCGGTCCAGCCGGAACAGATCCGCTGGTACCGCGACGGCACCAACTACTTCACCGTCACCGCGACCCAGGTGCCGGCCGCGACCTGGGCGAACGCGGTGCACCATCCGTTCTTCATCATCCTCGACCTCGCCATCGGCGGCGGCTTCCCGGGTGCGTTCGGCGGTGGCCCGAACGCCGCCACGGCCGGCGGGCACGCCATGAAGGTCGACTACGTCGCCGTCTACCGGAAGTAGGGCTGATCATGTCGTTCCTGACCCGCACCGCCGCGCTCACCTGTGCCGCGGTCGCCGGCACGCTGCTCGCGGCGCCGGCATCCGCCGCGGCGGACTTCTGGGGCCCGACCACGGGCATCCCGGTGTCGAATCGCGTCATGACGTTCAAGGTGCTCAACCGCACCAACGGCCAGTATCCGGACAGCAAGGTCTACTGGACGTTCAACGGCCAGACCCGATCGATCGCCGAGCAGCAGTTCGTCGACGTCCCGGTCATCGCCGCGGCGCGGATGTACTTCCACCTCGGCGCGCCGGACAGCCAGTACTCCGACTTCATCGAGCTCAACACCACGGCCGCGTGGATCGGCGTCAACACCACCCGGGTCGACGGGTTCGGCCTCAAGCTCGCCCTGCGCGTGCACACCAAGGGCGGCCAGGAAGCGACGGTCGGCGAGACCCAGGCCGTCTTCGCGCAGGGCCGCGACTCCACGTTCCAGGAGTTCGTCACCGCGATGCCGGCGCAGTTCAAGCACCTCGCCCAGGCGCCGTTGCGGATCATCGCCCCGAGCCGGTCCGCCGCGTTCCAGCCCGGCGGCCAGTACCAGAACTACTTCAAGAGCTACACGTCATCGCTGGGCTACAACGTCTCCACGAGCGACGTCTTCGGTTGCGCCGGCTCCCTGGCGTCCAACGCGGCCCTGTGTGGCGCCCTCAACCGGCACGTCGCCCAGCTCCCGCAGGCACAGTGGGCCGACGTCGGCCGGTTCTACCAGAGCGCGCCGGCCAACTACTACGCCCGGTTCTGGCACAACCACGCGGTCGGGAACAAGGCGTACGGCTTCCCCTACGACGATGCCGCCGACCAGTCCAGTTTCGTCGCGTTGAACAATCCGCAGTACATGCTCATCGCGGTCGGCTGGTAGGCGCGCAGCCTCTGCCGAAAGGGCGGGGCAGGCCGGTCCTGTCCCGCCGGCGTTGTTGACGACGTGGCCCGCCTCGCCGAAGCCCTGGCGGCGAACTCCCCGTATTCGGCGAGCACGGCATCCCGGCGCTTGCCCGGTAACGGCGCTGTCGATCGGGGCGCTCCTGAGCGTCGATCAGCTGTCGCGTCCGCGGGCGTGTTCCTCCCGCTGCTGGCGGGCCAGCTCCGGCGGCGTCGACCACAGCGCGACGTCGATGGCCGCCATGCCCAGGTCGCGTCGGGCGGCGTTGAGGAATGCCTGCTCCGACGGCTGGAAGGTGCGGAAGCTCAAGTCCGGGACGATGCCGTCCGGGCTGTTCGCCCGGTCGATCGCGAAGCGGAGGACGGCGACGCGAAGCTCGCGGGCCTGCTCCGCGACGTCCGGCGAGCTGGTCACCATGAGCAGGTCCGCGGAGGCGGCCTCGACGGCCTGGCGCAGCGCGGCACCGTCGCCGGACAGCTTCGGCACGACGAGCCGACCGTCCGGCGACCGGATCACATCAACCGGGTTCGCGGGCTGCTTGAGGTAGTCGACGAACTGGCGGCACGCGGTGAGATAGCGCGAATAGGCGCGCCGGAGCTCTTCGCGTTCGCGGTGCCGCTGCTCGGCCTGCGCCTTCTGCCGCTCGTTGCGCAGCGTCAACCATGAACCCAGCCAGACGCCGATCAACGCGACCAGCGGACCCATGACGGCGACGAAGGCATTCATACGGCGGCCACTGTATCGACGGACTCGCGGGTCAAGCCATCGGCCGGTGGTGTCCGATGAGTGACTCGACGATCGCCCTCGACGGGGCGGAGCACGCCCGCCGCCGGCGCATCCACAACCGGTTCTTCGGCCCCGCCGCCAGCGCGCACTACGGCCGCATCGTCGAGCCGATCGCCCAGCGGACCTTCGGTGACCTGGCCGGTCCCGGGCCGGTGGACCTGGTCAGTGCGGCCATCGCCGAGTACCCGATGCAGGTGTTCATGGCGTTGCTCGGCGTGCCGGACGACCTCGGCGCGCAGGGTCTCCGGTGGGTCCGGGCCATCATGGCTCGCCGCGCCGATGGACCCGACGCTCGTCGAGCCGGGCACCGCGGCGTTCGCCGAGCCGGGCACCGCGGCGTTCGCCGAGCCGGGCGAACTGTCGTTCCATTACAGCGCCCGCGGCTTCCCGCAGCACGGGACCGAAGCGTTGTGGGTCCTCACGGCGTAGACACGCGCGGCAGGTCCAGGATCCGGGCGCGGTGGGCAGCACCGCGACCCGGGTCACCGCACCCGAGGATTGCATTGATCGACCATGATGGCTGGTGTGGAGACGCCCGTCGGATCGCGGTTCAGTGTGCTGCTCGCGGGGCTGGTGTGGGCGGTCGCGTCGAGCGCCCTGTTCTGGGTGTACGGGATGCCGCACGTGCGTGCCTCGTTCGGCTCCGGGCCGCCGGCGGGAACGGTCGTCGTCGCCGACTGCTGGGTGGGGCACGACTACGAAGGCAACGAGCTCGGCCGGTCCTGCGACGGTGAGTACACCCCGACCGGCGCGGACCGGCCGTCCGGGATCGAGCGCTTCAAGTCGAGCGACCTGCACCGTCCGGGGACCGTGCGGGAGGTGTGGAGCGCCGGGGGGACCCTGACCGAGCGGTACCCCGGCCGGATGGTGGCCGGGGGCGTGCTCGCGTTGAACGGGGCCATCGTCAGCTGGTCGCCGCTGGTCTGGCTGCTGTCCCCGTACGGGCGCAGGGCGGAGGCGGAGATCAGCGAGCTGGGGATGTTCTTCCTGCTGGCGTGGGTGGTGGTGGGCTGCCTGACCGCCTGCAGTTCGGCGTTCGTCTGAGTGCCGACGGCCCGGTCGCGTCGCGACCGGGCCGTCGGGTTCCGGCCGGATTTACGGGTGCACGGCCGGGCCGGGCTCCTTCTCCAGGTCGACGGCGCCGCCGACCGGCTGGTGCGGTGCCGGCGCCCGGTCGCCGTGGCCGGGCCACCAGGCGGCGTGCCCGATGAGCGCGGTGAACGCCGGCACGAAGAAGAACGACATCACGAACGCCGACAGCACGATGCCGATCGCGACCGCGAAGCCCATCTGCTGCAGGAACGAGATGGGCGCCAGCATCAGCACCCCGAATGTGCCGGCGAGGATCAGGCCGGCCGCGGCCACGGTCGGGCCGCCGTGCTCGACGCCGAGCGCCGCCGCCTCGCGTGGCTCCTTGCCCTCCCGGGCCTCCTCCCGCAGCCGCGCGATCATCAGGATGTTGTAGTCGGTGCCGATCGCGACGACGAACAGGTACAGGATGATCGGCAGCTGGAACGTGACGCCCGGCTTGCCCTGGATGCCCTGGAACACGTACACCGTGGCGCCGAGCGTCGCGGCGAAGTTCAGCAGCACCGCGACCACCAGGTAGATCGGCGCGACGAGGCTGCGCAGCAGCAGGGCCAGGATGATCGCGATCAGTGCGGCGGCCACCGGCAGGATCACCGACAGGTCGCGGTTGTTGGCGGTGTTGATGTCGGCGAACACCGCCGTCGTGCCGCCGACGAGTGCCTTCGTCCCGGCGGGTGCCCGGGCGTGCAGGTAGTCGCGCAGGTCGACGCGGACGAGCTCGATCGCCTCGTTCGACACGGGGTTCATGTTCAGCAGCACGTCGATGCGCACGACGTCCGGCCTGGAGCTGGGGATCGCGTCGCGCACCTGGCCGACGCCGGGCCCGCCCTTGGCCGCGGCCGAGAACTCGGTGATCGCCTGCTGGCTCAGCGGCGATCCGTCGGTGGTGGTCAGGTACACCTCGGTCGGTTGCGCGGCACCGGCCGCGAACGCGCGGCCCAGGTCCGCCTGTGCCTGGGCCGACTCGGTGTCCTGCGGGAAACCGGAGCTGAAGTCGTAGTCGGCCTTGTACATCAGCGTGCCACCGGCCAGGGCGACCAGCACCAGGCCGGACACCACCGCGACGAGCGCCGGCCGGCGCGCGACCAGCGTGCCCAGCTTGCGCGAGATCGTCGCCTTCGGCGGGTGCTGCCACGCCTTGGACGGCCAGAACACGAACCGGCCGAGCTTCGACACGAGCGCCGGGATCAGCGTCAGCGATGTGATCAGCATGACGCCGACCGCGATCGCCAGGCCTGGGCCGAGCGAGCCGAAGAACCCGAGGGAGGCGAGCAGCAGCACCAGGAAGGCGACCACGACCGCGCCGGCCGCCGACGCGATGACCTCGCCGACCCGCTGCACCGACACGATCATCGCGGTCTGCTTGTCGTCGCCGGCGCGCAGCCGTTCGCGGTACCGGAACAGCAGGAACAGGATGTAGTCGGTGCCGATGCCGAAGAGGACGATCAGCAGGATCGTCTGCAGGTCCTGCCCGACGTTCCAGTCCAGGGCCTTGCCGACGGCCGCGATGATGCTGGTGGTCACCTCCATCACGACGCCGATCACGACGATCGGCAGCAGCGCGGCGATCGGGCTGCGGAAGATGACCAGGATCAGGCCGACGATGAGCACGAACGTGGCGATGCCGACGATCGCGAAGGCGCTGTTGAACGTGTCCTCGTTGTCGACGTAGGACGCCACGTCGCCGCCGACGCGGGCGCTGAGCCCGGTGCCGTTGAGGTCCTCGGTGAGTGCGGTGCGCAGGCTGCGGATCGCCTCGAGCAGTGCCGGGTCGTCCGGGGTCGGGGCCTGCAGGCCCACGCTGATGAGCTGGATCGACTTGTCCGGCGCCAGCACCTGCGGCCCGGTGACGTAGCCCTCGGTGGCCTTGATGTTGCGGGCCTTGAGCTTGCCCGCCAGCGTGGTGACCGCGGCACTGTCCTGATCGGACAGTGCGGCGCCGTCGGAGCGTTTGACCACGATCAGCGCGCTCGCGGTGGCCTGCTTGGCGAATGCCGTCTGGGACAGCTTGATCGCCTGGATCGACTCGTACTTGGACGGAAGGAAGTCGCTCTGTTCCGCCGACGTGATGTCACTCAACGACGGCGAGAGCCCGATGATCGCGACCGATGCGACCAGCCAGCCGGCGATCACCCACCAGGCTCTGCGAACGACGAACCTACCCAACCAGCCGAACATTGACGCCTCCCTGCATCGTGGTTTCGAGTTATCGGGTCGACTCGCGATTGAACAGCTTCTTGGCCCAGAGATAGCCGCCGAGCGTGATGGCGGCGCACCAGCCGATGGCGATGACCGCATTGTTCCCGATCGGGGTGCCCATCAGCAGCCCGCGAATCGTTTCGATGAGCGGTGTGAACGGCTGGTACTCGGCGAACCAGCGCAGGGCGGTGGGCATCGAGTCGGTCGGGACGAACCCGCTGCCGAGGAACGGCAGCAGGATCAGCGGCAGGCCGACGTTGCTCGACGACTCGACGGACTTGCTGGACAGGCCGAGCGCGACCGACAGCCAGATGAACGCGAACGCCATCATCACCAGCACACCGGCGAGGGCCAGCCACTCGACCGGGCTCGCCGTCGGGCGGAAGCCGATGAGCAGCGCGACGCCGAGGACCGCGGTGATGGCGAGCACCGCCTGGATGAGGCTGCCGAGGACGTGTCCGGTGAGGACGGAGACGCGCGCTATCGCCATGGTGCGGAACCGGTCGATGATGCCCTCGGTCATGTCCATCGCGACCGAGATCATGGTGCCCTGCACGATGGAGGTGATCGTCATCAGGATGATCGCGGGGGTCACGTAGTTGATGTACTCCGCCCGCCCACCGGCGGCGCCGTCTCCAGCGCCGCCGAGCCCCGCGCCGAGCGTGCCACCGAAGACGTAGACGAACAGCAGCAGGAAGACGATCGGCATCGCGACCAGCATCACCGTGAGCGACGGATACCGCATCATGCGGATCAGCTGGCGGCGCAGCATCGTCGCGGAGTCGGCGAGCGCATAGGACACCGTGCTCATGGCGTGGCCACCTTCTCGGGTCGGGGGTTGCCGGTCTCGGCATCGGGTCGCGGGTTGCCGCCCGCGGCCTCGGGTCGGGGGTTGCCGGTCAGGGCGAGGAACACGTCGTCGAGGTCGGGGGTGTGCACGCTCAGCGAGTCGACCGCGACCGCGTGCGCGTCGAGCCGGTCGATCAGTGCCTTCAGCGCGCCGAGGCTGCCGTCGTGCGGGACCCGCAGCGCGAGCGTGTCGGTGTCGCGGGTCGCCTGGGGCTCCGCGACCCCACGCGACGGCGTCTGGGGCTCCGCGACCCCACGCGACGGCGTCTGGGCCATGGCCCGCTCGGCGGCCTCGAGGTCGGCCGGCCCGGCGAACCGCAGCTCGATGTGGCCGCCGGGGATGCGGCGCTTGAGCTCGCCCGGGGTGCCCTCGGCGACGATCCGGCCGTGGTCCAGCACCGCGATCCGGTCGGCCAGCTCGTCGGCCTCATCCAGGTACTGCGTGGTGAGGAAGACGGTGACACCGCCGGCGACCAGGTCCCGCACGATCTGCCACATGGCGCGGCGGCTGCGCGGGTCCAGCCCGGTCGTCGGCTCGTCCAGGAAGATGACCTCGGGCGACGCGACCAGGGTCATCGCGAGGTCGAGCCGCCGGCGCATGCCGCCGGAGTAGGTGGAGACCGGCTTGCGGGCCGCCTCGGCGAGGTCGAACTGGTCGAGCAGGTCGGCCGCCCGGCGCCGGCCGGCCCGGCCCAGGTGGTGCAGGTCGGCCATCAGGAACAGGTTCTCCTGGCCGTTGAGCAGGTTGTCGACCGCGGAGAACTGGCCGGTGACACCGATCGCGGCGCGGACCGCGTCCGGTGCGGTGCTCACGTCGTGGCCGGCGACCGTCGCGGTGCCGCCGCCGGCCCGGATCAGCGTGGACAGGATCTTCACCGTGGTGGTCTTGCCCGCGCCGTTCGCGCCGAGCAGCGAGAACACGGTGCCGCGCGGGACGTCCAGGTCGATGCCGTCGAGCACCACGTGGTCGCCGAAGGACCGGCGCAGGCCGGTCGCCGTGATCGCCGGCTGGGATGGCGTGGTCATGGGGGTATCCCTTCGAGAGGTCAGGTGCGGCGGATGCTGATGTCGCCGAAGCTGGTGTGCGCGTGGACCTCGACGGTCTCCTCGGACTTCTCCGGTCCCTGGTCGATGTCGGTGAGCTCGTTGCGGACCCGCCCGTGTCCCGTCTTCAGGTCGAGCCACGCGGCAGTGCCCTTGGCGACCCCGACCGCGAGGTCGCCGGAGGCGGTGACCAGGGTGACCGACTCGCGGGCGACCCGGCCGACACGGATCGCGCCGTTGGAGGTCTTCGCGTCGACCCCGGCGTCGGCCCGGTCGACGGTGATGGTGCCGTTGGCCGCGCGCGCCCGCAGCTGGCCCGTGACGGTGCCGATCTCGATGGGCCCGTTGGAGCTCTTGATGACGGCGGCGCCGCGGATCTCGCCGATGCGCACGTCGCCGCTGCCGGTGGCGACCTCGGCATCGCCGGCGACGGTGCCGGCGGCGACGTGGCCGACGGTGTCCGCGTGCAGGTGACCGGTCTGGTCGAGCCGGAACCGCCCGACGGACGACTTGAACCGGCAGTCGCCGAGCGCGCCGGTGCTGTCGATGTCGCCGACGGTCACGTCACCGCGCACCGAGGAGCCGGTCGGCAGCTCCACCAGCACGGCGATCGACCGGGTCTTCTTCGAGAAGTCGAACATCCGCGACTTCGGCCCGCGCACGGTCAGCGTGCCGTTGGCGTATTCGACCCGGGTCTGCTGCGCGGCCTGCACGTCGGACTCGTCCGTGTCGTCGCTCGGGCGCACCTCGACGACGGTGTCGGTGCGGTCGCCGGCGACGAGGCGCAGCTCGCCGACGGTGATGTCGATGATGACGGAGATCGGCTCCGGGGTGGCGAAAACAGGCATGGTTGTCCCCTTGCATTGGGTTCTGGAAGGCTTTTAGCGGGCCCAGCCGGTGTGGTGCTGCGCGCCGGGCTTGCCGCGGCGTTCGGAGGCGTGGTCGCGGTCCGAGGTGCGCAGCGCGACCACGGCGGCCCGGGCCAGCCACGCGTTGACCGACCGGCCCTCCTTGCCGGCGGCCTCCTCGATCGCGGCCTTGAGCTGCTCCGGCAGCCGGACGTTGATGCGCGCCGTGGCGCCGTCGTCGTAGCTCGCGCCGTCGTCGGCCGGTGCCGCGCCGCGGCCGGCGTCCTCGTCCCGCGGCTGCTGCGCCGGGGGCGCGGTGACGACGAACTCCGGGTCGCGGCCGCGCAGGCGCACCTGGACCGACCCGGGGACGAGGTCTCTGGTGATCTCGTCGGCGGCGGCCGACAGCGCCTCGAGCATGGCGAGCCGGATCGCCGACTCCATCGCGACGGTGAGCCGCTCGATGGACGCGGTGCCGCCGTCCGCACCGGTCTCCGCGGCCGTCAGCAGCTCACGTCCGAGCGAGGCCACATACGGGTTCAGGTCCATGGCACAACTATGGCACGCAGTGGTGCCACTCGCAAGCAATCTGGCTCAGTTTGGCGCAACGTGGCTCAGGTTGGCACCGCGTACGCTGGCCGACGTGCAACGTCCCGCTTACCTGGCACCACTCGTGGTCCCGGTCGACCCGGTCGAGCCGGAGCGCGGCGACACGGAGGACGTCTACCTCCCGGACGCCGGCGCCGGACGCCGGCCGGCGGTGGTGCTGGTCCACGGCGGACCGGTGCCGGCCGGGCGCCGGCCCACGCCGCGGGACTGGCCGGTCTATCGCGGTTACGGCTCGCTGCTCGCCGGCCGTGGTGTCGTCGCCGTGACCGTCGACCATCCGCTGCACAGCCTCGACGACTACCCGCGGTCCGCGGCACTGCTCCACGAAGCGGTCGAGCGGGCCCGCGAGCACCCGCGCGTCGACGGCGACCGCATCGCACTGTGGTGCTTCTCCGGCGGCGGGCCGCTGTGCGCCGGCTGGCTGCGTGATCCCCCGTCGTGGCTGCGCTGCGTCGCGCTGACCTACCCATGGCTGGGCAGCTCCGTGCTGGAGCCGAGCTTCCGGCCGGTCGGCGCGGTCGAGGCGGTCGGTGCGGCGGCCGCGACCGGCGTGGCCGGTGCGATGCGGGCCAACGCCCTGCCGATCGTGCTCACCCGGGTGGGGCTGGAACGCCCGGACATCGCCGCCACCGTCGCGGAATTCGTGGCCGCGGCACGGACCGCCGAGGCGGACCTGACCATCATCGACGTGCCGGCCGGGCAGCACGGCTTCGACACCCTCGACGACACCGACGCCTCGCGGCACGCCGTCACGCAGGCAGTCGACCGCGTGCTGGCGACGCTGCGCTGAGCGGCGTCACCAGCACGTCACAAAGCCGTGCCTCAGCGCTTCGCCTCCGGCTCAAGGAACTCGAGGCGGTTGCCCAGGGGGTCGAAGGCGTAGAAGCGGCGGTGGCCCGGGAAGTTGTCGTCCCAGTCGACGCCGACGCCGGCGTCGGTCAGCCGCTCCGCCAGGGCGTCCAGGTCGGCGACCAGCAGCCCGGGGTGGGCCTTGCGGGCGGGGACGAAGTCCTGCTCGACGCCGAAGTGCAGCTCCAGGGCGCCGCCGCGGAACCAGCAGCCACCGCGGGCGGCGAGCACCGGCGGCTTCTCCAGCTCCGTCATCCCCAGGACGTCGCCGTAGAACGCCCGGATCTGGGCCTCGGCGCCCGGCGGGATCGCCAGCTGGGTGTGGTGCAGGCCGTTGAACTCGAACATCGTGCCGGGCTCCTCTCGTGGTGACCGGCTACCGGCGGCGCAGGAGCAGGACGATGAACACGACGACGGCGGCCATGGCGAGGATGCCGATGCCGTACAGACCGACGTTCCACGGTTTCGTCGCGACGAGCATGCAGGGCCCTTCGGTCGGCGGATGATGCCAATCGATGCGACCTCAGGCTAGCGGGTCAGCGCGTCGCAGGTTGCCCCACGCGGTGGATGCCGGTGAGGGTCTCGACCCGGTCCTGCGGCATCGGCTCCTCGAGGACCTGGTGCGCTTCGGCCGATGCGTGCAGCAGCACCCGGTCGGTGGGGGTGACGACGATGCCGACGTGGTGGACCGGGCGCCCGGGGCGGGCGAAGAAGTACAGGTCGCCGGGGTGCTCGGTGCCCGGGGCGACGGGCGTGGTCGCGGCCGCCTGGTCGTGGGCGTCGCGGGGCAGGCGCACCCCGAGCCGGCGCCACACCAGGTGGACCAGGCCGGAGCAGTCGATGCCGGGCGTGGACAGGCCGCCCCACACGTACACCGCGCCGAGCAACCGGCGGGCCACCGCGAGGACCTCGTCGCCCGTCGGCGGGCGGTCCGGCACCGGCGCCAGGTCATCGGCGGCGGCCCAGAGCGTGCGGCCGGCGACGCCGACGGGCAACCAGCTCCCGGCCGCCGCGCCGACCGGCGGCAGCCGGGTGCCGAGCACCACGCCGGGCAGCACGACCCGCCCGCCCGGGGCGTCGCGCAGGGCGGTGGTCGTGGCGTCGACCACCAGCGGCTCGGCGCCGTCGGAGGCGGGAGCGGTGAGCTGGGCGGTGCGGACCCAGCCCGGATAGCCGCGAGGGTCGAGCTCCGGGGCGGGCTGGCCGGTCGCGACGACCCGGGACCAACCGTCCGGGCGGGACTCCTCGACCTGTACCGGATCCCCCAGCAACAGCTGGGTGACGACGCCGCTGCCGGTCTGCTCGGTGGGGGTCATCGCCGCGATCCACGCGCCGATGTCGGGGGAGTCCAGCAGGGCGGCCGCATCGCTGGGCCGGGTCCGGTCCGGGGACGACCACAACGTCGCCACCGTGACCCCGACTGCCGCGTGTCTCACAGGTCCTCCAGAGCAAGGGTGACGCCGAGACCGGGACGGTCCGGCAGCTGGACGTGGTCGCGCTCGTATCGCAGCCCGCCCCGGACCGGCGAGGACGCGAGCCACCACACGGCGTCGAGGTCGGACACGGCGCTCGTGCCGTAGGCGGCGGCGAGGCTCGCCGCGGCGCCGACGCCGACCTGGGTCTCCATCATCGAGCCGATCAGCGTGCCCATGTCGTGCGCGGCGGCGAGCTCGAGGAGGGTGCGGGCGGGACCGAGGCCACCGGACTTGGCGAGCTTGACGTTGACCAGGTCGGCGGCGCGGCGGCGGATCACCTCGACGAGGTCGCGGACGCCGAACACGGCCTCGTCGGCGAGGATCGGCACGCCGACGCGGTCGCTGACCCAGGCGAGCCCGTCGAGGTCGTGCCGGGGGACCGGCTGCTCGACGAGCTCGACGTCGAGGCCGGCGTCCTCGATGCCGCGGATGACGCGGACCGCCTGCCGTGGGGTCCAGCCCTGGTTGGCGTCGAGGCGCAGCAGCACGTCGGGGCCGACGGCGGCGCGGATGTCGCGGACCCGGGCGATGTCGGCCGCGGCGGCGTCGCGCTCGCCGGCGCCGGGCCTGCCGACCTTGACCTTGAGGACCCGGAAGCCCTCGTCGACGCGGGCGCGGGCGGCGGCGGCCAGGGCCTCGGGCCGGTCGGCGGCGAGGGTGACGTCGGTCGGCACGGACAGGGCGACGCCGCCGAGGTAGCGCACCAGCGGCACGCCCAGCCGGCGGGCCGCGAGGTCGTGCAGGGCGACGTCGACGGCGGCCTTCGCGCCTTCGTTGTGCTGCACCGCGCGCTGCACCAGCCGGCCGTTGCCGGCCACGTCGTCGGCGTCGCGGCCGATCAGCAGCGGGCCGAGGATCTGCTGGACGCAGGCCTCGGCGCCGGCGACCGAGCCGCCGGTCACCTGCCACACCTGTGGCGCCTCGCCGTACCCCGCATCGTTGCCGTCGGTGATCGAGACCAGCAGCGACTCGGCGGTCGTGGCGCGGCGCAGCGCGGTGACGAACGGCGTGTGGAACGGCGCGGACACGCGGTGCGTGCGCACCTCCTTGATGATCACACCAGCACCTCCTTGATGGTCACGCCAGCACCTCCTTGATGGTCACGCCAGCACCTCCTGGACGGTCACAGCAGCTCCTTGCGGGCGTCCCAGGCGAGTCGGGACAGGCGGGCGATCACACCGTCCGGGGCGCCGGTGGTGCAGACCGCGAGCACGTACGGCGGCTCGCCGGCGGGCAGGACCACGCCGGCGGCGTGCCGCACGCCGGTGACCCAGCCGCTCTTCTGCGCGACCCGGGCCCCGCCGGGCACCTCGATGGCGAGGTCTTCCTGGGCGGCGAGCACGTCGAGCATCTCGGTGCACGACGCGGGTTCGGCGACCGAGCCGGTCGCGATGCCGCCCAGTAGCCGGGCGAGGTCGGCGGCGGTGACCGTGTTGTCCAGGTCGACCGGGTCCTCGATGCCGCGGGCGGTGACGCTGCCGGTCGCGCCGGCCGCTCGCCACGCCCCGGCGACCGCGGGCAGTCCGATCAGGCCGATGAGCAGGTTGGTCGCGAGGTTGCTGGACCGCACGATCATCCGGCGGGCCAGCCAGCGTGCCGGGGCGGAGGATCCGAGCCGCCGCCACACCTCGTCTTCGTTGTCGTAGCCGGGATCGCAGGTGTATCGGGAGCCGCCGACCGACGCGAAGTCGTTCACCACCGGCACCGGTGCGTCCAGGTCGAGGAGGCCGGCGTCGGCCGCCCGGTGCAGCGCGACCAGCACGGCGACCTTCATCGTGCTGGCGGCGTAGTGCGGCGCGTCCGGCGAACGGGTGTACGCCGGTGGTGCGCCGAGGCGCCCGAGGGACACCGAGACCAAGCCCGGTGTCCCGTCGAGCGCCCCTTCGAGGAACGACAATGTCACTGCTTCACGTAGGCGTTGGTGACCGCGACGCTGCCCCAGATGGAGTCGATGAAGATGCCGCCGACCTTCGAGCCGTGGATCGTGAACATCACGTCGACGTACAGCGGCACGACCGGCGCGTACTCCTTCATGATCTTCTCGTCGAGCTTGCCCCACTCGGGGCCCTGCTCGCCGACGGGCAGTGCGAGGACCCGGTCGAACTCGGCGTTGAGCGCGGAGGCGTTGAGGTAGGACGCGCCGTTGTTGCTGCCGCCGTCCTTGATCGCCCGGCCGTCGTAGAGGACCGGCAGGATCGACGCGCCGCTGGGCCAGTCCGCGCCCCACGACCCGATGTACAGGTCCCAGGGGTTGTCCTTCTTCTTCGTCTCGTCGAGGAACGTGTCCGCGGCGATCGGCTTCAGTGTGATCTTGAAGCCGGCCTTCTCCAGGTTGCCCTTGAGGTGGGTGCTGAGCTCCTGGTAGGTCGAGTCGTCCTGGAACCCGAGGACCAGCTCCGGGGTCTTGCCGCCGAGGAGTTCCTTGGCCTTGTCGGGGTTGCCGCTCTTGCCGGCCGGGTAGGCCTCGTAGTCCTTCCAGCCGATCGTCGCCGGCGGCATGAGCGTGGTCACGGCGCGGGCCACCGTGTCGCCGCCGAGGGTCTTGACGACGCCGTCACGGTCGATGGCGTAGTTGAGCGCCTGGCGGATCTTCAGGTCGGTGACCTTGTTGTTGTTGATGGTGAGGGTGTACTCGCTGGGCGTGGGCTCCTGCAGCGTGCGCGCCTTCAACGCCGGGTCATTGACCACTTTGGACACCAGCGAGGAGTCGACGCCGTTGAACGACACGGCGCTCGCGTCGGCGCCGCTGTCGGCGATGATGCGGTTGGTCTGGGTGACCGGGTTGGCGCCGAACTCGTAGACGTACGCGTCCGGGTACTGGTGGCGCATCGCGTCGGTCGCCGGGTCCCAGAACGTGTTGCGCTCGAACGTGAGCCGGGTGCCGGCCTCGTTCTTGGTGAGCTTGTAGGGCCCGGAGGACAGGGGCTGCTTGTCGTAGTCGGTGCCGGTGTCCTTGGCCGGCGGCAGCGGCGCGGTGGCCGGCAGCGACGCCGCGAACGGCAAGTCGCAGTGCGGCTTGTTGAACACGAACTTCAGCGTCTTGGGGTCCGGGGTGCTCAGCCCCGGCGGCAGGGACGTCTTGTTCGCCGCGAAGTTGAACTTGGTGTCGAACTGCGGCGAGTCGGCCAGCCACTCCTGGATGTAGGTGGGGCCGCCGGTCAGGGCCAGGTCGAAGGAGCGGGCGATGCCGTAGGCGATCTCCGCCGACGTGATCGCGCTGCCGTCCTCGAACTTCACCCCGTCCTTGATCTTGAATTCCCAGGTCTTGCAGTCCTTGTTGACGTCGGTGCCGGGCGTCTCGGCCAGGTCGCCGACGAGGACCACCTTGCCCTTGCCGTCGTCCTTGTACGTGGTGAGCCGCCGCGCGTACAGCTGCGAGGCGGTCAGGCCGACGAACGAGTACACCCGCTGCGGGTCCAGGTGCGAGATCTTGCTCTGCCGCAGGACCGTGACGGTCCCGCCCTTGGCCGCGCCGGGGACCTCCGCGGCCGGGCCCTTCGAGTCCTTCGGGTCGGTCGCGATCGAGCCGGTGGCCTGCCGGTTCTCGGTCTTCGCGTCGTCGTCGGTGCGCTTGTTTTCGCTGCAGGCGCCGAGACCGGCGACGAGCGTCAGCAGTATCAACGCCGTCAAAGGTTTTCGTGGCATGTCGTTCTCCCTGGGGTTCACCGCAGCCGGACGCGCGGGTCGATGATGGTGTAGAGCACGTCGACGACGAGGTTGGCGGCGACGATGAAGGCGGCCGCGATCAGGACGGTGCCCATGATCGTCGGCAGGTCCCCGTCCTTGACCGCGTCGATCGCGGTCCGGCCGAGGCCGCGCAGGCCGAACGTGGTCTCGGTGATGACGGTCCCGCCGAGCGCGGCGCCGACCTCGACACCCGCGGTCGTCACGAGCGGCGTGATCGCGGCCCGCAGCGCGTGCCGGCGCACAACCGTGCGGCGCCGCAGCCCCTTGGCCTCGGCGGTGCGCACGTAGTCCTCGGACAGCGTCTCCAGCATCTGCGCGCGGGACAGCCGGGCGTAGACGGCGGAGAAGAGCACCGCGAGGGCGCACCACGGCAGGATCAGCGCCGTCGCCCAGTCCCACGGGTTGTCCAGGATCGAGGTGTACCGCGGGTACGGCAGGACCTTCAACGTGTAGACGAACGTCAGCAGCAGCACGCCGCCCACGAAGTACAGCTGCAGCGACGCCCCCGTCAGCGACAGGCCGATCGCCAGGCGGTCGAAGACGGTGCCCAGCCGGAGGGCGGACAGCATGCCCAGCCCGATGCCGACCGTCAGCCACAGGATCGAGGCCGGGACCACGATGCTCAACGTCACCGGGATGACCCGGCCGAAGGTCTCCGTCACCGGTTCGCTGTTGACGTAGGAGTAGCCCAGGCACGGCGCGTCGCAGTGCCCGCCCTGCGAGGCGCCCAGGTCGCGGCCGGCGAAGATGCCCTGCACGTAGTGCAGGTACTGCAGGTACTTCGGGTCGTTGAGCCCGAGCTCGTCGCGGACCCGCTCGAGGCGCGCCGCGTCGCAGTTCTTCGGGCACATCGCCGTCGCCGGGTCGCGGGGCAGCGCGAAGAACATCAGGAACGTCAGCACGCTCACCGCGAACAGCGTGAGGATCGCCAGCAGGATCCGCCGGATCAGGAAGTTCAGCACGGCGTCACCTCGTCATCGACTTCGGGTCGAGCGCGTCCCGGACCGCGTCGCCGAACAGGTTGAAGGCCAGGACCAGCACGAAGATCGTGACGCCGGGGAAGAACACGTACGCCGGGTCGGTCTGCAGGTAGTTGAGGCTGCGGAAGATCGTGCGCCCGAAGTCCGGGGTCGGCTCCAGCATCCCGATGCCGAGGAACGACAGTGCCGCCTCGCTGGTGATGTAGGCCGGGATCGACAGCGAGAACACCACGATGATCGGCGCCCACAGGTTCGGCAGCAGCTCCTTGAACAGGATCCGCGAGGTGCGCGCGCCGGTGGCCCGGGCCGCCTCGATGAACTCGCGTTCGCGCAGCGAGAGCACCTGCCCGCGGACGAGCCGGGCGGTGGCCGTCCAGCCGAACGCGGCGAACAGCCCGATCAGCACGATGACCCGGAACCAGCCCGGCACCGCCTCGCGGGGGCCGTAGAAGGCCAGCTCGAGGGGGCGGATCAGGGCGAGGGTGAAGATGAGGAACGGCAGGGCCAGGGCGACGTCGGTGATCCAGTTGATGATGCCGTCGACCCAGCCGCCGAGGTAGCCGGAGACGATGCCGGTCAGCACGCCGAGCGTCGTGGTGACGATCGCGGCCGCGAACGCGATGCCCAGTGAGGTGCGCATCCCGTAGACCATCTGGATGAACAGGTCGCGGCCGAGGCCGGGCTCGATGCCGAACCAGTGCGTGCCGGAGACGCCGCCGGCCACCCCGTAGGGCATGCCGTAGCGGTCGAGGTCGTCCTTGAACGAGTCCTGCGGGTCGATCCCGTAGCCGAGCTCGATCAGCGGGGCGGCCAGCGCGACCACGATGAGCAGCGCCGACACGATGCCGCTGACCAGTGCGGTGCGGTCGCGTCGCAGCCGGCGCCAGACGGCCTGCCCGAGCGACCGCGCGGCGATCGCCTCGTCGTCCCGGGCCGGTGGCTCGTCCTGCTCCACCCGCTCCGCGTCTAACGGCACCACGCTCATGCCATCCCACCTCCCCAGCATCGACGGCAGCGACTGTAGGTAACCGTCGTACGCCGACGATACGGTGAAGGTAATCTACGAACCCGTCGCCGTCATCCGGCGCTTGTAACGACTCTGCAAATCCTGCACCCCGGTCACCGGCGCGAAGAGTCGGTCGAAACATGCATGAAACAGGTCAATGCGGTGGCGGTCGCTGTAGGTTACCCACATGTTGGAGCAACTGACCGCAAGGTATTGACGTCAAAGATTCCTGTGCGGCACGCTGTGCCGAACCACCCGTAGTCAGGAGGTTCGATGCGCCGTCGTCGCCGCCCCTTCACCCCGACTGCCACGCTCGGCGCCGCGATGCTTCTCGCGCTGAGTGCCGCCGTCCTTCCCACCGGCACCGCAGCCGCCGCCGAAACCGACGCACGCCAGGCCGAATACGCCTCGGCGTCCACGGCCTGGGGCGTGCCGCAGAGCGTCCTGCTCGGCGTGTCCTACCTGGAATCGCGCTGGGACACCAACGGCGGCGCGCCGAGCACCAGCGCCGGCTACGGCCCGATGCACCTGACCGACGCGGCCACCCTCGCCGCGGCGGCCCACCACGAGAATGACGCCCGCGGGGACGACTCCCGGGCCCCCAAGACCGTCCAGCCTGCCGCCACCGCGACCGGCCCGGCATTGCGGACGTTGCAGCGCGCCGCCGAGCTCACCGGCACGGCGGAGCAGACCCTGCGCACCGATCCCGCGGCCAACATCCGCGGCGGTGCGGCGCTGCTCGCCGGGTATCAGCGCGACGCCGGCGGCCCGGCCGGCGCCGGCAGCGACCCGGCCGCCTGGTACGGCGCGGTCGCGAAGTACAGCGGCGCCGACACCACCGACGCCGCGGCCGCCTTCGCCGACGAGGTCTACGCGACCCTGCGCGACGGCATGGCCCGCACCACCGACGACGGGCACCCGCTGAACCTGGCCGCGCAGCCCGCCATCAGCCCGGTCCGGGCCTGGCTGGACCGGCTCGGCCTGCGCCGGCCGCCGGCCCGCCCCGACGGCCTGGAATGCCCGGTCGACATCTCGTGCGAGTGGATCCCGGCACCCTACGAGCAGTACGGGCCCGGCGCCGGCGACTACGGCAACCACGACCTCAGCGAGCGCCCGCAACGGCAGCGCATCGAGTACATCGTCATCCACGACACCGAGGCCACCTACGACACCACGCTCAACCTGGTCCAGGACCCGGAGTACGTCAGCTGGCACTACACGCTGCGCTCCGTCGACGGGCACGTCGCCCAGCACGTGAAGACCAAGGACGTGGCCTGGCACGCCGGCAACTGGTACGTCAACGCCAAGTCCGTCGGCCTGGAGCACGAGGGCTTCGCCGCGCAGCAGGGCGCCTGGTACACCGAGGCGATGTACCGCTCCTCGGCGAAACTGGTGCGGTACCTGGCCGCGCGGCTGGCGATCCCGCTGGACAGGCAGCACATCATCGGCCACGACAACGTCCCCGGCACCGTGCCCTCCACCGTGCGCGGCATGCACTGGGATCCGGGCCCGTACTGGGACTGGAGCCACTACTTCGACCTGCTGCACGCGCCGTTCATCACGTTCGGTACGTCCAAGACCGGGCTGGTCACGATCGACCCCGACTACGGGACGAACCAGCCGCAGTACACCGGCTGCACCGGTGCCGCGAGCAACCCGTGCCCGCTGCACGGCTCCTCGCCGGTGCTGCTGCGCACCGCGCCGTCCCAGGACGCGCCGCTGCTGAGCGACATCGGCCTGCGCCCCGGCGGTGAGCCGGCCACGATGCAGATCTCCGACCACGGTGCCCGCGCCGCGGCCGGGCAGACCTACGCCGTCGCCGGCCGGCAGGGCGACTGGACCGCGATCTGGTACCTCGGCCAGAAGGGCTGGTTCTTCAACCCGCCGTCCCGTCCGGCGGCGAAGTGGTCGACCGGCCTCGTCGTCACCCCGAAGGCCGGCAAGGCGAGCATCCCCGTCTACGGGCGCGCCTACCCGGAGCAGTCCGCGTACCCGGCCGGCGTGCCGTACCAGGCGATCACCCCGCTGCAGTACACGTTCAGCGCCGGTCAGCGGTACACCCTCGGCGGCATCGTGCCCGGCGAGTATTACCGGGCCGTGACCTTCGACGGCTCCGGCCCCGGTGACTGGACCGTCATCCGCGGCCAGAACAAGTACGCACAGGTCCAGTTCGGGCACCGCGTCATGTTCGTGAACCTCGACGACGTGCAGATCCTGCCGTCGTTCATCGCGCCCCCGGAGGGGTCATGAGACGATCCGCAGCCGCCGTCGTGCTCGCTGTAGCCATGGCGTTCATCGCGCCCGCGACCGCCGCGACCGCGCATCCCGTCACGCATGACGAGCAGATCACGTTCAACCGCTGGCAGACGTTCCCGCAGTGGCTCAGCGGGAAGTCGGAGGGCACCTGGGCGGTGCCCGGCCGCACGTCGTACCTGAGCATCGGCCGGGCCGCCGGCACCACGTCGTTCACCGACCCGCACACCGGCACGACCGCCGACTGGGAGTACGCCACCTGGACCTCGCCGCAGCGGCGGATCGGGTTCGGCGCCAGCGAGCTCGTCGCGTCCTGGAACGCCGACACCCCGGCCGGCACCTGGCTGCAGGTCGAGCTGGAGGGCACCTACACCGACGGCCGCCAGACCCCGCGGTACGTGATGGGCCGCTGGGCCTCCGGGGACCAGGACATCCGGCGCGCCACCGTCGATGATCAGAGCGACGGCGTGTCCTCGATCTGGACCGACACGTTCTCCATCGACGACGCCTCGGCCGGGGTGCTGCTGCAGTCCTACCGGCTGCGCGTCACCCTCTACCGTCAGCCCGGCTCCCGCGCCACCCCCCGCGTCTACCAGGTCGGCGCGATGGCCTCCAACGTCCCCGACCGGTTCACCGTCACCCCGAGCGCCGGGCACATCGCCTGGGGCCGCGAGCTGGCCGTGCCGCGCTACTCGCAGAACATCCACGAGGGTCAGTACCCCGAGTACGACGGCGGCGGGGAGGCCTGGTGCTCGCCGACGTCGACGGAGATGGTCGTCGAGTACTGGGGCCACCACCCGAGCCCGGCGGACCTCGCCTGGGTCGACCCGTCCTACGCCGACCCGCAGGTCGACCACGCCGCTCGCAGCACCTACGACTACACGTACCAGGGCGCCGGCAACTGGCCGTTCAACACCGCCTACGCGGCGAGCTACGGGCTCACCGGCATCGTGACCCGGCTGCACTCCCTGGACGAGGTCGAACGGTTCATCGCCGCCGGCATCCCGGTCGTGACGTCCCAGTCGTTCCTCGCCACGGAGCTCACCGACGCGAACTACTCGACCTCCGGGCACCTGTTCGTCGTGGTCGGCTTCACCGCCACCGGCGACGTGATCATCAACGACCCCGCGTCGTCGTCGAACGATGCGGTACGCAACGTGTACAAGCGATCGGAGTTCGAGCAGGTGTGGCTGCGTACGAAGCGGTACCGTGCGAACGGCACCGTGGCCTCCGGTAGCGGCGGCGTCGCGTACATCATCGCCCCCAGCTCGAAGCAGCTGCCGCGAGTGCCCGGATCGGACAACTGGTGAAAATTCGTCTTCTGCTGGCATTACTGCTGGCTGGTGTCTTTGTCTCCGCTTCGCCGGCCTCGGCGTCCGCGGCTCCGGCTGCCGCCTGCGTGTCGAATCCGGCCACGCCGAAGCACCAGATGCGGGCGATGTGGATCGCCAGCGTGGTCAACATCGACTGGCCCAGCGCGCCCGGGAAGTCCGAAGCCGAGTTGAAGGCCGAGTACGACGGCTGGCTGGCGCTGGCCAAGTCGTACAACTTCAACGCCGTCATCGTGCAGGTCCGCCCGCACGCGGACGCGTTCTGGCCGTCGCCGCTGGAGCCGTGGTCGCAGTACCTCACCGGCGTCGCCGGCCAGGACCCCGGCTGGGACCCCCTCGCGTACCTGGTGTCGCAGGCGCACGCGCAGAACCTGGAGTTCCACGCCTGGTTCAACCCATACCGGGCGAGCATGCCCGCCCCGGGCGGCGCCGGCACCGACCTGTCGAAGCTGCCGGCGAACCACCCGCTGGCGCTGCACCCCGACTGGGCCGTCGCCTACCCGGTGAACAACGCCGGCGGCCGGCTCTACCTCAACCCCGGCATCCCCGAGGCCCGCGCCTGGGTTCAGGACGCCGTCATGGACGCCGTCACCAAGTACGACATCGACGGCGTGCACTTCGACGACTACTTCTACCCGTACCCGGCCGCCGGCCAGGACTTCGGCGACGAGGCCACGTTCGCGCAGTACGGCGGCGGCTTCGCGACCAAGGGCGACTGGCGGCGCGACAACATCGACCGGCTCATCCGCGAGCTGGACGGCCGTATCCACGCGGCCAAGCCGTGGGTCAAGTTCGGCGTCAGCCCGTTCGGCATCTGGCGCAACAAGGCCGCGGACCCCCTCGGCTCCGACACCAACGGCACCCAGTCCTACGACGCCAACTTCGCCGACACCCGCAAATGGGTGAAGGAAGGTTGGATCGACTACATCGTGCCGCAGGTGTATTGGAACATCGGCCTCGCGGTCGCCGACTACGCCAAACTGGTCCCGTGGTGGGCCGACGTGGTCGCCGGCACCGACGTGCAGCTCTACATCGGTCAGGCCGACTACAAGGTCGCCACCGCCGGCCAGCCGGCCGCCTGGTTCGACCCCGCCGAGCTGTCCAACCACCTGACGCTCAACCGGCAGTACCCCCAGGTCCTCGGCGACGTGCACTTCAGCGCCGTCCAGGTCAGAGCGAACCGCCTCTCGTCGGAATCCATCCTCGCCGCCGAACACCACAGCCGCCCGGCGTTCCCACCCGCCTGGCAGCCGGCTTCGGGCCCGGCCAAACCGCTGCTCTTCCCGGTGATCACCACCGCCCGGCGGACCGACGCGGGGGCCGAGCTCCGGTGGCGCCCGACGGTCAGCGGCGCCGGCCCGTTCGGCGAGGTGACCTCCTACGGCGTGTACCGCCTCGACACGGCGACCATCCCACGCGGCTGCGACCTCGCCGACGCGTCCAACCTCGTGGCCACGGTGCGCGGCACCACGTACACCGACCCCACCGCCGAACCGGGCAAGCACTACACGTATGTCATCACCGCCCTCGACCGTCTCTGGCACGAGAGCGCCGCATCACCGCCCCGCTGGATCTGACTGGTCTCGCCGTCCGGCGGTCACGGGTGGATCTCACCTTGACCGCCGGGTCGGCGGCCGCGGGCATCGGCCTGGAAGAATCCAGGCACGATGTTCGCGTGCAAGGGTTGCCGGGCCGAGCTGACCGTGCCGATGGCGGAGGTCGCGCTGCCGGCCCACGCGCACCAGAACCTCGGTCACACCCTGATCGGTCCGCTGATGGAGCCCGGCACCTTCGCCGTCGACCCGGACCCGCCGGCCTGGCTCCGGTTCCCGGGCGCGCCGGTGGTGATCGCCCCCGGCGACCTGCGCGGCACCGTGTTCCGCCAGGACCTGGCCGGCGAAGGCTGCCTCGGCGTCGGCGGAGGGAGCGGCCCGAACCTCGTCTGTGAGCGGTGCGGCCGGGTGGTCGCGACCCGCATCGACGACTGCGGGCGGTGGCAGGCGGTGTGGCTGGACCCGGCGGCGGTCCTTCACATCGCCGGCCCGGCCCGGCCGCAGCTCACCTGGGAGGAGCTGCGGACCCGGCGGGCCGGCGTCGACCTCCTGGAGCAGAACGGCTCCTGGAGCCCGGTGTGGTCGGCCGCGCTCGCCGCCGCGCTCGCCCGGGTCCTTGCCGTGTCCGGCGGCGCGCCGGTCACCGCCGACGGTGCCCTCGACGCCCTGATCGGGCCCGCGCTCGCCGCGATGCTGCCGGCCGGCCCACCGCCTCGGCCGGTGACGCTGGCCGGGCCGGCTCGGTCGGTGACGCTGGCCGGGCCGGGACTGCCGCCCGGCGACGTGGACGTCGCACTCGTCCCGCGGCACCCGCAGACCGGCGCCGCCTGGACGCTGCCGGGCGCGGGCAACGCGGTGCCGCTGGAGTGGGACGTGTGGGCGCCGCTGGCGTACCGGCCGGCGCGGGGCCCGGTTCCGCTGCCCGCCGGCGAGCGCCGGGACGACCCGCCGCCGCTGCTGCCGTCCGAGCGGTTCTGGCTGGACCGGGGCGTGTTCGTCGCGACCCTGCGCCGGCTGCCGGAGCTCGACCGGCCCTGGCTCCGGGCGATCCACGACCGGGCCGAGTCCCGCGGCTACGGCTGGCCACTGATGCTGTGAATCTGGTCTTGTGGGCCACCGCTACCGTTGCCCGCGTGGCCGTCGAACCTGAACCGTTGCCGTTGTCGTGGCGGCGCACACCGCTGACCGTGGCGCTGCACGGCGCGCTGCTGGTGTGGATGACGACGCCGATCCTGTGGGTGGTCGGCCTGGTCACGTTCATCCCCGAGGACGACACCACGGCGCAGGTCGTGTTCCACGCGTCCACCGTGGCGTTCGGCGTGACCGTGCCGGTGGTCGTCCACCGCGTCGCGCGGCGGACGGAACGCGAGCTGCACTGGTGGGCGATGATCTGGCTGACGGCCCTGATCGGCCTGGCCTTCCTGTGCGCCGCCGACGTCCAGGACACGTTCCGCGGCGCGTGACGCGACGTCGTTGCGGTCAGGCCGGTTCGGCGTACCAGCGGCGGTGCACCCACGGTTCGACGGCCAGCACGCTCGTCGCGGCCACGACGGTACACACCGCGGTCGGCAAGTCGAGCGCCGTCCAGGCCGCGGTGAGACCGGCGGCCACCGTCACCCACGGCCGGATGAGGGTCAGCGGGCCGAGGCCGAGCAGGATGAGGAAGGTCGCCGGCCGCCGGGGCAGGACCGCGTAGCCGACGAGCGACGCCACCACGACGGCCGCGAAGGGGCCGATGACCCACAGCATGCTGATGCCGGCCTGGGTCAGGCCGGTGTACCGGGTGCCCGGGTCGGGCGCGGTGGCCAGGACGGCGCCGAGGACGAGGGCCAGGCAGCCGAGCACGGCCGCGCCGCCGGCGAGCCCGCGCCGCATCGCGACGACGTAGTAGGCGCGTTTGCGGATCAGGCCGTTGCGTCCGGTCGCCGCGCGGAACCCCGCGAGGGCGGCATCAACCAGCGCGATCGAGGCCAGGACCACCGGCACCGCGACAGCAGCGCTCACCACGGCCGGCGCATGGGACGGCTGTCGGTGACCAGGTGGCGCGCGGCGGGGCCGAGCGCGGCGCGCAGCGCCGACACCTCCTGCGGGCGCACGCCCAGGAGCGGCCGGACCGACGCGCAGAACGGGTTGCTGTGGTGGGTCGGCCGGTGCAGCAGCGGCACCAGACCGGGCGCCGACCGCGCCGCGGTCATCAGGTCATGGTCGGTGTGCGCGCGGCGGGCCGACACGACCCCGTCGTGGCGGCCCAGCGGCTCGCGCATCCGGGCCCGGTGGAACATCCACGCGCCGACCGGCGCCAGCCGGGTCGCGGCGATGTCGAAGTGGCAGTACGCCTGCGCGCCGGCGTCGGCCTGCGCCCGGAAGAACGCGCCGAGGGCATCGCCGCGCAGGTGGTGCAGCACGCCGACGGAGATGTACACCGTGGCCGAGCCGGGCAGCGCGAACGCGTCGCCGCGCACGAACCGGCACGCGAGCCCTTCGACGTCGGCGAGCCTGGTCGCCTCCGCGACCAGCGCCGGGTTGAAGTCGACGCCGCTGAGGTCGACGTCACCGAGCACACCGGCGGCCGCGAGCCAGCGAACGGCGTATCCGATGCCGCAGCCGACGTCGACGACCCGCGGCCGTTCACCGCCGCGGGCCACCGCGGCCAGCAGCGGACCGAGCAGCTCCGCCAGCTGCTCGGCGATGCGGAGCTCCTCGTTGAGCCGCTGCAGCTCGGTGTGCGTGCGCACCAGCAGCCGGTCCACCGCGGCCGCCTCGAGCACACCGTCACGGTGTGGCAGCCCCGCCACGATCCGGGCGCCGCGCCGATCGCCGGCGGCGCGCAGCGCGGCGATCACCTCGTCGCGGCGCACCGGCAGGCTCGCCCCCGTCGCCACGTCGTGGCGGATGATGAGGTCGGAGATCTCCAAGATCGGCACCCGCGTACGGTAACCTGCGAGGCCGGGCCCGCGGGCGGGGACGCGGCGCGCCGCCGTGGTCATGAAGAAGATGATCCACGCCGGTGAGGCGAAGGTCTTCATGTCCACCCGGGACACGCTGATCCGGGCCTACATGGCCGGCGCCATCCTGTCGCTGGCCGCCGCCTTCGCGGTCACCGTCACCGTGCAGACCGGCCAGCCCATCATCGGCGCGCTGCTGTTCCCGGTCGGTTTCTGCCTGCTGTACCTGCTCGGGTTCGACCCGCTCACCGGGGTGCTCACGCTGGTGCCCCTGGCCCTGATCGACAAGCGCCCTGGCGTGCGCCCGCGCGGCGTGCTGCGCAACTGGGGCCTGGTGTTCGCCGGCGCGCTCACCGTCGCGGTGATGATGGCCGTGATCTTCACGTTCGCCTTCAGCGTCGATCCGAACGCGGTCGGCAAGGCCATCAGCAAGATCGGGGAGAGCCGCACCGTCGGCTACGCCGACCACGGCGCCACCGGCATGCTGACCCTCTTCATCCGCGGCGTCCTGTGCACCTGGATGGTCTCCACCGACGTCGTCGCCGCCATGATCTCCACCAACGTCATCGGCATGTGGGGGCCGTGCTGGTCTTCTTCTACATGGGCTTCGAGCACTCGATCGTGAACATGTACCTCTTCCCGTCCGGCCTGATGCTCGGCCGCAACTTCTCGATCGCGGACCACTTCATCTGGAACGAGATCCCCACCGTCGTCGGCAACCTTGTCGGCGGGCTCACGTTCGTGGGTCTCACGCTCTACACCACCCACGCCAGGACCGGCGCGACCCGCCACCGCCCGGCCGCCCCGGCGACCCCCGCACCGGTCGCCGAGGATGTTCCCGCCCTTGTGCAATAGCCCCTCATGACGAGGCCGGCCCGGAGCCGGGGCGGCAGGTCAGGGGGCGGCAGGTCAGCGGCGGCAGGTCATGGGGCGGGCGGCCCGCCGGGCCGGTGGTCAGGGCCGTCCGGACGATGCGGATGGTCTCGCATGCGTCGTTCAGTCGTTGAGCAACCGGTCGATGACGTCGCGGGGTTCGTCGTCGGTGTCGCCGGCCGCGGCCCGGATGTCGAGCTCCCGGCTCTTCGCCTCCGCGGAGGCCCGGGCGTCGCGGCGGCGGTCGAGGAACGTGGAGGTGTCCGGGGCCAGGTGGAGCAGGACGGTGTCGTCGTCGCTCCACTCGTTGGTCACCGTCACCAGACCGTGGTCACCGTCGGCCATGCACCCGGCGACGCCGCGCAGGAGGGTGACCGCCCAGATCATGGTCGGTAGCCGGAAGTCGGCGCGGGACGAGAACTCCACGACCAGCGATCCGGTGTCCTCGTCGAACTGGAACGTCAGGTCGTCTTCCGCCAGGTCCAGGAACACGTCGGCATAGTCGCCGTCGAGCCAGCTGTCGCACTCGTCGATCGCGGCAGGCAGCTCGTCCGACTCGGAGACCCCGGCCCACTCTCGCGGCGACCAGGCGTTCGCCGGTGCGACCGGGGATCGCAGATAGGTCTGGAGGCGCGGCTTTGCGATGAGCAGGGCGGCAGTCACGAACACCGACTCGGACACGGCCTCAGCCTATCGCATCACAACCTAGCTGCCTAGGAAGCTCTGCGGGTTGCGTCCCGGGTCACAACCACCGGCGATACCGTTCGCTGCGTCAGCCGTCGCCGTGGTGCATGACCCAGGCGGTGGTCCGCACCCCGCCGCGCGCCGCGATGTCCTGTCGCAACTGCCGTTCCTGGGCACCGGACAGACCTGGCGCGGCGCCGGCCGGGAGTTCGAGCGCCTCGGCCCGATACTGGCGCCCGGCCGACAGCCTGGAGTAGTCGATCCGGATCGCCGCCGTCCCCGACCCGTCGTCAGCAGCAGCGAGATGCTGCCGTCGACGTCACCCCACAGCGGGACGCTGCGGTCCAGGACCTTGCAGCCGGTGACGGCCCCGAACGGCGACTCCCCGCCGACCTGCATCGGCGTCGCGGTGAACCGGCCGCGGATGCCGTCTGCCTGATCCGCGGCGCCACAGTGGGGCGGTTGGCACCCTCCCTCGCCGCGTACCGTGAAACGCATGAAGATCGTCGTCCTGGACGACTACCAGCGCGTGGCTCGCAAGTTCGGGCCGTTCGAATCGCTGCGCGGCGACACGGTCGAGGTGCTGCACGAGCACATCACCGGCCTGGACGCGCTCGCGGCCGCGCTGCGCGGGGCGGAGGTCGTCGTCGCGATGCGCGAGCGGACGCCGTTTCGCGCCGAGACGTTCGAGCGGCTGCCGGAGCTGCGCCTGCTGGTGACCACGGGCATGGCCAACGCGGCCATCGACCTGGCGGCTGCCGCGGCCCACGGCGTCACGGTCGCCGGCACGGCCGCGACCGGGTCGACCAGAAGCTCGAACACCGCCGAGCTGACCTGGGCGCTGATCCTGGCCTGCCGGCGGCACGTGGTGACCGAGGACCGGGCGCTGCGCGACGGCCGCTGGCAGACCACGGTCGGCACCGACCTGGCCGGCACCACCCTCGGCGTGCTCGGGCTGGGGCGGCTCGGCACGCAGGTGGCGCGGATCGGGCAGGCGTTCGACATGCGGGTCGTCGCGTGGAGCGAGCACCTGACCCCGGAACGGGCGGCCGAGGTCGGCGCGACCTGGGTGTCCAAGGCCGAGCTGCTCGCCACCAGCGACGTCCTCACCGTCCACCTGAAGCTCAGCGACCGGACCGTCGGGATGATCGGCGCCGCCGAGCTGGGCGCCATGCGCCGGACCGCGATCCTGGTCAACACCTCGCGCGGCCCGATCGTGGACGAGCGGGCCCTGGTCACGGCGCTGGCGG
The DNA here is from genome assembly GCF_016862795.1 of Dactylosporangium siamense. Lineage (GTDB taxonomy): Bacteria > Actinomycetota > Actinomycetes > Mycobacteriales > Micromonosporaceae > Dactylosporangium > Dactylosporangium siamense. The sequence goes on from NZ_BONQ01000050.1 coordinate 29,712, forward strand.
CCGGCACGATCGCCGGGGCCGGCCTGGACGTCTACGACACCGAGCCGCTGCCCGCCCGCCACCCGCTGCGCGGCGCGCCCAACACCGTGCTGCTGCCGCACCTGGGTTACGTCACCGAGGCCGGGTACCGCTCGATGTACGAGCAGGTCGTCGAGGACATCGCGGCCTGGCGGGCCGGGTCCCTGGTGCGGGTCCTGACGGCCTGACCGCATGCTGAAGTTACGGGTGACGCTGTTCGGCGCCATCGAGTCGCCGCCAGGCGAGCGCGTCCTCCGTGCCCACCCGAGCGATGGTCTCTGGGAGGATCGCGCGTGAAGGCACGCCCGCACGGGAGGTCGACATTGGACGCCAGCCTCGCGCCTCTGCTGGTCACCGGCGCATTCACCCTCATCGCCGCGATCGGCAGTTCGGCCTTGACCTTGTTCGCCACCAGCCGGCGAGAGCGGCGGCAGGCCTACGAAGCGTCGTACTTCCGCAACCTCGAACACCGGCGCTCGATCATTGTCGAGTTCCTGCTGATCTACGACCAGTTCAGGAGGCTCGGCGCCGCCGGGCACGCAGTACGCGAGGACCACGAAACCGACCAGTCCTATCGGGAGTACCTCGGCGATCTGCGGCGTCGGCTCGGGGAGAGCCGCACGACGTTGGATCTGTTCTGCAGTCCGCACACCCGGCCCATCGCCGAACGGGCCGAACAGCTGGGCCGAGAGGTATGGCTCGCGCTCATCGGGCGCCAGCCCCTCACCGACGACCAGCTCCGGGATCACGCCGCCACCATGGATGGCTACAAACAGGTGCTGCTGACCGCGTTCCGGAAGGATCTCGGCGAGGAGTCCTGAGCGTGCGGCACAGGCTCGGTCGTGCCGCATGGTCGTTCCGGAGCCGGCAGGGGCGGGCGGCGAGGGTTCAGCGCAGGTCGATCGGTTGCAGGCCGACCCTGGCCAGGCGGACCCGGCCGGCGGCGTCCCTGGCCAGGACGGGGACGCCTGGCTGGCGCGGGCCGCGGACCTCGAACAGCACGTTGCGTTCGTGCACGTCGCGGTACCGGCGGCGGTAGGTGTCGAACCGTCCGCCGTAGACGAGCCGCAGGAACGCGGTCATCGGGTGGTCGAGCCAGGTGGGGCGGTCGGGGCGCCACTGGAACCGGGCCCATTCGTAGCCGTCGACGAACTCGCGGACCTTGACCAGGCCGGTGAATCGCAGCCCGATCAGCGCTCTGCGGTCGAAGGCGACGCCGGACAGCCCCACGACGCGGCGCTCGAGGAAGTAGGTCCCGGTGACGAACCGGCCGTTGAGGTAGGTCCGCTCGTCGATCACCTCGACGACGAAGACCCGCTGCCGGTGGTCGCAGACGCGGAAGGCGGCCTTCTCCTCGCCTTTGCCGAGGTACGCGCAGCGCCAGCGAGGATCCGGGAAGTGCAGCAACCGGTCGGCGTAGGTCATCGCGGCGAGCTGTTCCTCGTGCCACGGGGTGAAGTCCGCCGCGACGGCTTTCGACACCTCGACCAGGGTGCCGCCCATGTCGATGAGCACGTCAGGCCTCCGGGGTGGGTGGCCGCTCGCCGGAGCCGCGCACGATCAGCTCCACGCCGACGGTGACGGTCTGCACGGGCCGGGTGTGGTCGGCCATGCGGTGCCGCAGCAGGTCGATGGCGGTGCGCCCGATGGTGTCGCTGTCCTGGGCGACGACGGTGATCGCGGGCCGGAGCAGGTCGGCGACGGCGAAGTCGTCGAAGCCGACGATGGCCAGGTCCGCGGCGGCGGAGCCGAGGTGGCGCAGCACCTCCAGGGTGGTGGACGCGTTGCCGGTGATGAGCGCGGTCGCGGGGTCGGGGCCGCGCAGTGCGGCGTCGAGCGCGGCGGCGATCCGGGCGGGCTCCACGACGCCGGGGTGGACCAGGCCGGCGACCGGTTCGCCGCTCGCCGCCATGCAGGCCCGGAAGGCGGCGGCCCGTTCGTGGCCGGTGAAGATCCGCTCCTCGTCGCCGATGTAGGCGACCCGGTGGTGCCCGTGGCCGCGCAGGTGCCGGAACGCGGCGCCGATGCCGGCGGCGTTGTCGGAGATGACCGTGTCGACCGTGATCCCGCCGGCGGGCCGGTCGAAGGCTACGATCGGTGTGCCGGCGTCGATCTCCCGGCTCAGGTACTGGTGGTTGTCGCCGACCGGTTCCAGGACGATGCCGTCGAGGTGCCGGCCGCACATCGACAGCACCACCTCCCGCTCCCGGTCCTCCTCGTCGGCGGTCGCGGTGGCGAGGACCGTGAGACCGTGCGAGCAGGCGGTGGCGTCGAGAGCGCCGAGGACCGGGTGGCCGGCGGACAGGTTGCGCACGGCCGCGCCGATGAGCCCGCTGCGTCCGCCACGCAGGTGCCGGGCGCGCTCGTCGGGGGTGTAGCCGAGCGCGGTGATGGCGGCCTGCACCCGGTTGGCGAACCCGGTGCCGACGGTCGGGTCGTTGTTGACGACCCGCGACACGGTGCGCAGCGCGACGCCCGCGTGCTCGGCTACGTCGATCATGGTCGGCCGCTTGCGGCGCGTCATGCCACTCCTCCCAGGCCCAGCAGTGTCAGCGTACCGGCGGGCGCATTCATCCCATGACTGCATGTGAGGCCAGAGCATAGCCTCAGGTTTCTCGTTCGGGATAACGTTATTTTCGAGCGTCACACCTGTTGACATCGGATGTTTCACGGTCGTATGGTCGGCGCCACCATCCGCCGGGTCCATCGTTATCTCGCCCCGTCCGCCAGGAGGTCCCCGTGCCCCGCACCCGCCGCTCGGTCCTGCTCAGCGCAATCTCCACCGCCGCCTTACTCGCCGTCGCCGGGTGCACCCCCGGCGAGTCCAGCAACGGCGGCGGGACAACCCTGACGTTCCTGACCTTCGAGACGCCGGCACTGACCGCGAAGTTCTGGGACGACTCGATCACCGACGCCACGAAACAGCTCGACGGCGTCACGGTGAAGAAGATCGTCGCACCGACCAGCGACCGCAACGCCTACGCCAAGCAGCTGCAGGCCTCCGGGCAGTTCCCCGACGTCCTCGCCTCGATCAACCCGAAGGACTTCCTCGACGCGGGCCTGCTGCAGCCGTTCGACCAGGCCTGGCTGGACGCCAACTTCCTGCAGCCGAACGGCAACGCCATCAACGGCAAGACCTACATCCCGCCGACCAACTCGCAGATCCTGCCGATGGTGTTCTACAACAAAGACCTCTTCGCCAAGCACAACCTGACGGTGCCGACCACGTGGGCCCAGTTCGCCGACGTCGCCGCCAAGCTCAAGGCCGCCGGGGTCACCCCGATTCAGCTCGCCGGCGCCGAACCGTGGTCGGCCAGCATGCCGCTCGTCGGCCTGGTCAGCGCCGACGTGCTGGGGAAGAACCCCAACTGGATCAAGGACCGCTACGCGGGCAAGGTGAAGTTCACCGACCCGGACGTCGTCGCCGCCGTCACCAAGCAGCGCAACCTGGTCAAGGCCGGCGCGTTCGGCGACGGCGCGCTCGGCGTCAACTACGCCGACGCCAACAAGCAGTTCCTCGACGGCAAATCCGGCATGTACCTGATGGGCAGCTGGTTCATCGGCCAGATCACCGCCGCGCAGGCGAAGTCCTTCGGCGGGTTCCTGCTCCCCACCGACGACGGCAAGCAGATCGTGCCGTTCAACGTCGGCGGCACCACCAGCGTCAACGCCAAGTCCGCGAACGCCGCCAAGGCCGCCGAGTTCGCCAAGGCATGGTCGCTGTCGCCGAACAACCTCAAGACCCTCATCGAGACCGACGGCGCATTCCCCATGCTCAAGACGGTCAAACTGGAGGACTTCGGCGCCACCGTCACCCCGGTCTTCACCGACTGCTACAAGTACGTGCAGGAGAACAACACCAAGGTCAGCTCCATCGGCTGGGTCAACAACGACGACGCCCTGCCGCCCGGGGTCGCCGACCTGTTCTACGCGCTGTCGCAGCAGCTGTTCACCAACGACGACGTCAAGGCACAGCTCGCGGCGCTGGACACCGCGTGGGACAAGGCCGCGAAGAAGTGACCAGGCGCGGCGGCCTCGCGCCCATCGCCTGGCTCGCGGTCCTGCTCTACGCGCTGTTCCTGGTGTACCCGCTGTGCCGCAGCCTGTTCCTCAGCTTCACCGACCGCAACCCGCTCAAGGCCGACAGCACCTTCGTCGGCCTCAGCAACTACCTGGACATGCTCGACGACCCGCGGCTGCTCGCGACGCTGCGGTTCACGCTGCTGGTCGTCGTCGCGGTCACCGTCGTGGCCAACGTGTTCGGGCTGGCGTTCGCGCTGCTGCTCAACCGCAACACCGCCAACTACCGGGTGATGCGCACGCTCATCTTCATCCCGCAGGTGCTGTCCGGGGTCATCGTCGCGTTCATCTGGCGCAGCATCCTCACCCAGAACGGCCTGCTGAACGCGGCCCTCGCGCAGGTGGATGCCCGGCCGGTGGCGTGGCTGGGCAGCACCGACCTGGCCACCGTGTCGATCTGCGCCGTGGTCAGCTGGATGACGATCGCGTTTGCCACCGTCGTCTACTCCGCGGCGCTGCGCACCGTGCCGCCGGAGCTCTACGAGGCGGCCCGGGTCGACGGCGCCGGCGCCCTGGAACGCTTCCGCGCCGTGACACTGCCGATGATCGCGCCCGGCATGACCATCAACGTCGTGCTGTGCCTGATCACGACGTTCAAGCTCTACGACGTCATCGCCGTGCTCACCGGCGGCGGACCGGCCAACACCACCCAGTCCACCGCGTACTACCTGCTCGAGGTCGCGTTCACCCAGAACCTCTTCGGCTACTCCTCGGCGATCGCGATGCTGCTGCTCGCGCTCACCGCCGGGATCGCCTACACCGTCACGTTCCTGCTCCGCAAACGGGAGGCCCGGCTGTGATCCGTCGGCTCCACACCGGCTTCGCCTGGCTGGCGACGCTGCTGTTCTGCCTGCCGATCTACCTGGCGCTCGTCAACGCGTTCAAGGACCAGCGGCAGATCCTCGCCAACCCGGCCGCCCCGCCGGCGCCGTTCACCCTCGGCAACCTCACCCGTGCCCTGCAGCGCCCCGACCTGCTGGTGCAGGCCGGTCTCATCAACTCCGTCGTCGTCACCGCCGCGTCGGTGCTCATCCTGGTGCCCCTGTCGAGCGCGCTGTCCTTCTACATCTCCGAACGCACGCCCAGGGTGAAGGCCGCGCTGCTGGCCATGTTCGCGCTCGGGCTCATGGTGCCGCCGCAGGTGGTGCTGCTGCCGATCGTCGGGCTGTTGCAAACCGTCGGGCTGCAGCACACGTACACCGGCCTCATCCTCGCCAACGTCGGCGGCGGCTACCTGTCCTTCGCCGTGTTCGTCTACGTCGGGTTCCTGCGCGGCGTGCCCCGCGAGGTGATCGAGGCGGCCCGCGTTGACGGCGCCGGGGACCTGCGCGTGTGGTGGCAGGTGGTGTTTCCGATGGTGCGCCCGGCGACCGCGACCGTGGCCATCTTCCTCGGCCTGTGGGTGTGGAACGACTTCCTCAACCCGCTGTTCATCCTCGGCCCGCTCAAGGGCCAGACCATCACGACCGGCGTCTACCTGTCCGTCGGCACCTACTCCACCGACTACGGCCAGTTGTTCGGCATCATGTTCCTCGCCGCGATAATCCCGGTGGTCGGCTACCTGGTCAGTCAGCGCGAATTCATCCACGGACTGATGTCAGGAGCCTCGAAGTGACGCCCCCACACATTGACGACTTCGCCGGCGACTGGCTCGACCGCGGCGAGCTCGCGCACCTGCCGTCGCTGCGCAACCAGTGGGGTCAGGCGCACGTCAACGACGACCTCACGTCGCTGTCGTGGCTCGCGATGCCGCCCTACAGCGGGGGATACCACACCGGCGTCCTGCGCGTCGACGGCCGGGTCGTGCGGGCCGACCGGCTGCGCTGGGCACCGTGGGGCGTGTCCCGGGAGGGTCGCTCCAGCGGCGTCGCCGTCACCAGCGACACCCGCCTCGGCTACGAACAGCACGCCGTGTACTGGCGGACCCGGCTGTTGAATCACACCGCTGACCCCGTCACCGTCACCGTCGAGCAGGAGCTCCACGCGCCGATCGCCGACAGCCCGGTCGACTGGGGCTGGCTCTACGGCACGCCGTGGAGCGCCGGGCACTATCACGACTACTACGCCACCGAACGGATCCGGGTCGAGGTCCTCGCGTGGGTGCCGCGCCACGTGCATCTGCTCGCCACCGACGCCCGGTGGATCCGGCTCGGCAGCCCGCGCATCCCCGGCATCCAGCGCGACGAGGACACCGCGCCGATGCTCCTGGAGACGGAGCTGCCGGATCACTCCACATCGGACAGCGGGCGCACCCGCGCCCCGTCCGTGCTCGGCACCGTCCGGGGGATCAGCGGCGCACCGGGCGTGTTCGAGCTGACCTCCCCGGCCGCGGAGCACCGGCTCGCGCCAGTGGCGCTCGGACCGGAAGCGGTGCTGCGCCTCGAGTTCCGGCCCGCCACCGACGACCAGACCGGCGTCGTGCTCACCCACGGCAACCACCCCGACTCCGTGCAGCTCGGGCTGACCGGCGGCCGGCCCTGGCTGCGCATCGCCGGGGAACTCGTCACGGCCGGGTCGCCATTGCGCGCCGGGCAGTGGCACCGCCTCGAGGTGCGGATCACCGGCGACGGCGCCTCCCTGAGCGTCGACGGCGCCCTGGTGGCCTGGACCGAGCCGTGGTGGGGCGCGCAACGCTGGACCTCCACTGTGGACGTCGACCACGTGGTTGTCACCGACCGGAGCAGCCCCGCGGTGTCGACCTACGCGTTCGCCACCGCCCCGGACGCGTTGGAGGTGCGCGGGGGCGGCGCGGTCGCCAGATGGGTGTGCACCGTCGAGCCCGGTGACACCGTGGATGTGGGTGTGGTACTGGCAATCGCGTCGAACCGGTCGCGATCGGTGGACGTGGCAGTGTTGGCGGCACGCGGGTTCGCGGGCGCCTTCGACGCCATCGCCGACCGGTGGCGGTCCACGTGGACGGACGCCTTCACGCCCGGCAATCCTTCGTTCTCCGGGCACCTCCCGGTGCTGGAGGGCGCGCCGGCCGGCCTGGCCCGCACCTACTACCTCGGCGTGCTCCTCGCCATCTACCTGCGCAACACCGGGGTCAGCCCGATCGGGCCGGTGTTCCTCACCGGCGGGCCGCGGCTCGGACCGACCACCACGTACTTCTGGGACCAGTCGGAGTGGGCACACACGGCGGCCATGCTGGAGCCGGTCGGCACGCGGGCCTGGATCCTCGCGGCGCTCAGCCAGCCCTACGACCGGTGCCACTCCTTCGACACCCGCAACCTGCTGCCCGTCGGCAACCACTACGCCGCCAACGACCACGCGCTGTTCCGGACCGTCCAGGCGTACCTCGCCGTCACCGGCGACCTGGACCTGCTCACCGAGAAGGCGGGCACGTCGACGGTCCTGGACCACCTGCGGACGCTCGCCCAGCGCCCCCGGGCCGCCTTCGGCGACGGTGTCCTCGCCGACTTCGGCCGGGACGCGTGGGAGCTGCTCGAATGCGTGCCCAACTACCGCGACGCGGTGGTGTCGTTCAACGCCGGCTACGCGGGGATGCTGCGCGGGCTGGCCGCGCTGCTGCGGCGCCTCGATCCCTCGCTAGCGGACGAGGCGGCCCGTGCCGACGCCGACGCCGACGAGCTCGCGGCCGCGGTCCTGCGGCAGTACGCCGGCGGCGGGCGCTGGAACATCGCACACCCGGAAGGCAACGAGACCATCGGGCACGTCCTGGACTTCGTGTTCGTGGCCGCCGAGCTCGCCGACGACCTGAGCGCTCCGGTGCGCGCGGAGATGGTCGAGTTCGTGACCGGGCACCTCCTCGACGGCGACTGGATGCGGGCCCTCGCCCCGGACGACCCGATCGCGCCGCGCTCCGACCGGCCCGACCACGGCGCGGCGGGGGCGTTCGGTGCGTGGCCGGGCGCCACCGCATACGGGCTGTGCCGCCTCGGCCGGCCCGACCTCGCCGCCGCGCTGCTGTCCCGCATCCACGCCAGCACGTCCGGCGCGGTGTGGGGGCAGGCGATGGAATCGGTCGGCGGCGGCCGGTTCCGGGTCGCCGAACGGGGCGTCGCCAACCGTGACAGCCTCGCCGGCGCCGCCGCCACCGAGGCGATCCTCGTCGGGCTCTTCGGCCTGCCCGGCGGCTCGCCCGTGGCACCTGACCTCGGCATCGGCACGCTGCACCACGTCCGCGTCCAGCAACCCTCGCCCAACCCGGGCGCGCCGCAGCACGTCCTCGTCCAGCAACCCTCGCCCAACCCGGGCGCGCCGCAGCACGTCCCCGTCCAGCAACCCTCGCCCTGACCAAGTCATCCCACCGGATGACCCGTCATCCCGCCAGATGAAAGGAGCGATGCACATGACCAGGATGCGCAGCACCGTCACCGCCGCCACGGTCGGCCTGCTGACCGCCGGCGTCGCCGCGATCGTCGTCGTCGCGGCCCCGGACGCCAGGGCCGCGACCCCCACCCCGGCCCAGCAGTGGACCGACGTGCAGAACCTGATCGGCCCCATCCGGGGCGTCTGGACCACCCAGGACTATGCCGGGGCGGTCAGCCGGTCGATGCCGGACACGGCCCTGCTCGGCAACGGTGACATCGGCGTCACCTCCGGCGGCGGCCCCGGGTACAAGACCTTCTCCGTGTCCAAGGGCAACTTCTGGGCCGGCAACCCGAACCCGTCGTTCGTCGCCCTCGGCGGCGTCACCATCGCACCGGCCACCAGCACGCCGTCGGCGAACCTGGCGCTCGGCGCGGTCGCCACCGCTTCCAGCGCCGACGCCAACTTCCCGGCGTCGCGGGCCGTCAACGGCCAGTGGGCCGCCGGGTATGAGGGCTGGGTGTCGCAGGTCGGCAAGCCGCAGATCCTGACCCTCGACCTGGGCAGTGCGAAATCGTTCACGCGGTACCTGGTCCGGCACGACGCGGCGGCCCGGCCGGCGGAGACCGCGAACGTGACGAAGAACTTCACCCTCCAGGTGTCCGGCGACGGCAGCACCTGGTCCACTGTGGACACGGTCACGAACAACACCGCCGCCACCACCGACCGGACCGTGGCGGCGCAGTCGGCGCGGTACGTCCGGCTGAACATCACCGAGCCCACCCAGGGCACCACCGCCGACTCGCAGACCAACCCGCGGGCCCGGATCGGCCAGATCGAGCTCTACGGCGCGGCGCCGGTGTCCAATGTGGCGCTCGGCGCCGCCGCATCGGCAACCAGCACCGAGGGCGGTTTCAGCCCGTCGCGGGCCGTCAACGGCCAGTGGGCCGCCGGGTATGAGGGCTGGGTGTCGCAGGTCGGCAAGCCGCAGATCCTGACCCTCGACCTGGGCAGCGCGAAATCGTTCACGCGGTACCTGGTCCGGCACGACGCGGCGGCCCGACCGGCGGAGACCGCCAACACCACGAAGAACTGGACCCTGCAGGTGTCCGGCAACGGCTCCACCTGGTCCACTGTGGACACCGTCACGAACAACACCGCCGCCACCACCGACCGGACGATCGCCGCGCAGAACGTGCGGTACGTCCGGCTCAACATCACCGAACCCACCCAGGGCACCACCACCGACTCGCAGACCAACCCGCGGGCCCGCATCGGCCAGATCGAGCTCTACGGCCCGGGATCCGGACCGACCACGCCACCGCCGTCCGGCGCGTTCCGCGAGGAACAGAACATCCTCAAGGGCGACGTCGACACCACCATGACCATCGGCGGCCAGCCGGTCACGATGAAGACCTGGACCGCCGCCAACGACAACCTCGTCGTCACCCAGATCCGCTCCACCGGCACCGGCACGGTCTCCCTGAAGGCCGAGACGTTCGCCGGCGCCGCCGACGCGCGCAGCGGCTTCACCAACACCGCCGGCGTCAACGGGCAGACCACGTGGGCGACCCGGCGCACCCCGACCGGCGGCAACTGGGTGTCCGAGGCGTCCCTCGCCACCCGGCTGATCGGCGGCACCGGCACCGCGTCGTCCTCCGGCGCGACCGCCCGCCTCACGTTCGACCTCGCGCCCGGCCAGACCGTCCAACTCGTCACCGCCGTCGCGGGCGGCGGGCAGAATCCCACCGGCACCGCAGCCAATGCCCAGAGTCTCGTCAACGCGCAGAGCAGCACCGCGCTCGACACGCAGTACACCACCCATCTGGACTGGTGGAAGCAATACTGGTTGAAGTCCTATCTCAACGTCGGCGACGACACCCTGCACCGGTACTACTACGGCGCGCTCTACCTGCTGGGTTCCTCGATCCGCGCGGGCAAGATGTCACCCGGCCTCTACGGCATCTGGGCGACCAGCGACTCGCCGCAGTTCAGCGGCGACATGCACCTCAACTACAACTACATGGCCAACTTCTACGGCGTGTACTCCACCAACCGCCCGGAGCTGGCGCTGCCCTACTTCGACCTGATCGGCGCCTACCTGCCGGAGGCGCGGCGGCGGGCGCAGCAGGACCTGAACCGCGTCAAACCCGACTACGTCGGCCGGCGCTTCCCGTCCGGCGGCATGCCGTCCGGGTTGCTGTTCCCGGTCGGCATCGCCCCCTACGGCGCCACCGCCGACAACAACTATCACCAGCAGGTCGGCAACTCGCTGTTCACCGCGACCCAGTACATCGCCTACTACGAGTACACCCGTGACCGGACGTTCCTGCAGAACACCGCCTACCCGGTGCTGAAGGAGGTGGCGGCGTTCTTCCAGAACTGGCTCGAGTACGACGCCGCGACGCAACGCTACAACCTGTGGTCCGGTCCGCACGAAGGCCTCTGGGGACGCAATTCCAGCCCCGACCTGGGCCTGCTGCGGTATGTCCTGTCGACGCTCGTCGACGCGTCGTTGGACCTCAACACCGATGCGTCGCTGCGCGGCACCTGGCAGAACATCCTGTCGCACCTGCCGCCCACCCCGACGACCGTCGCCAACGGACAGACCGTGTACGCCCTCGCCGACGCCGGCACGATCAGCGGCTCCGACACCCGGCCCATCCACCCCGGCGACAACACCGTCAACCTCGAGTTCATCCACCCCGGCTTCGGCCTCGGCCTGGGCTCATCCGCCACCGACCGGCAGATCGCCGTCAACACGCTCAACGCCATGAACTCCTGGGGGCAGGACAACAGCTTCCCGAAGGTCTTCACCCAGGCGGCCCGCGTCGGGTACCCGGCGCAGAGCCTCATCGACCAGCTCAAGAACCAGATCACCCAGAAGCTCGGGCCGAACCTGCGGATCAGGGACCCGTTCCACGGCCTGGAGAAGTCCGGCGCGGTCGAGGCCGTCGACAACCTGCTGCTGCAGAGCGACAACGGCGTCATCCGGGTCTTCCCCGTCTGGCCCACGTCCCGCAACGCCCAGTTCGTCAACCTCCGCGAGAAGGGCGCGTTCCTGGTGTCCAGCCAGCTCAGCGGCGGCCAGGTCACCTACGTCGACATCACCAGCCAGGCCGGGCGCCCGGTCGCGCTGCTCAACCCGTGGGGCAGCGGCCGGACGGTCACGGTCACCAGGGTGGGCGGTGGGACGGTCGCGCACACCACCCCGAACGGCACCATCACCTTCCCGACACAGTCCGGCGCGACCTACCAGATCGTGCCGACCTGATCTGTTCCGCCCGTGTCACGTCCCCGGCGGCGGGCCGCGCCGCCGGGGACGTCGCTCTCAGGTCCGGGCTCTCGGTGCGCCAGCCCGCCGCCACGAAGCGCGTACGCCGGATTGGTCGACGTAGCTGGTCGACGCGGAATGCCGGTCATCGAGCGTCGTGGCCTTGGGGTTGCCGCGCCCGGTCAATATAGAAGCTCCGTCTCGGGCCTCCCTCCGGAATCGGGTCCGACGCCGTGTTGCCGCGCATCTGCCGCGACGGTGCGTTCCACCTTCTGGCGACTTCCTCTGGGCGCTGATGGCCGGACTCAAGACGGGTGCCGCTGCTGTCGGTGACTTGGGCGTCTCTTTCGTTCACCCAAACCGCGATGTTCGCGATGCCGGCCGCCCGGTCGTCGTCCTCGAAGCGGTCGACGGTCAAGGCTGCCTCGTCGTCATGGTCGGAGCGGACGTGGAACGTTTCGTCCGGTTTCAGCCAGCGGTCCTCTCCCAACGGCTCCAACCAGAGCACCAGCCACCCGGCGGAGTCGTTGTGTACTTCCATGATCACCATGAGCACACTGTAGGCTCAGCGGCGCTCTGCGGCAGACGCGTCCCGGAGCAGCGCCGAAACCATGGCACGGCGGGCGCCTGTGTCCATGGACATCAACATCCACGAGGTCCAGTTGCACCCGCTTCGCACTCCGACCCACCCGCCGACGATGGCACCCAGTGAGCGAATCGTGGCGGATCAGTGCTCTTTGGATCGCCCGGTCGTCATCCGCCTCATGCCTGATCCTGCGCACGTTCGGGTCGGTCGCCGTGGATTTCGGCATGCATTGCTTGGACGAGCTGGTGGTACAACTTCGTGCACTCCGGTTGTCCGGCCCGGTCCGTGCCGGACGCCATGCGCGGCAACAGGTTCCACAGCGCGCGGTCATAGGTGTCGAGCACCTCTCGGACGGGACCGGTTGCGAGCAGCATGGTCTCGACCCGCACGGTCTCGTTGTCGGTGAGCGGACCGCGCAACTCCGCCGGCGGCCGGGCGATCACATCGGCCAGGTCCAGCGGAGCTTCGCTGCGCTGCCGGTGCAGGGTATTCGCTGTGTCGAACAGCCGCTGGGCCGTCACCAGATACCGTGCGTAGACTTCCCGGCGGGTGGCTCGCAGTTCCCGCTCGGAGGCGAAACGTTGCTCCAGGCGCAGGCGTTCCTGCTGCCAGCGATGGCTGAGCATGGCGGTGATGAGCCCGACCGCCGCCGTCACGAGCACACCGCCGAGCGTCCCGACGACTGTCAACCACCCCGCCATGACGTCATCAAATCATTTCGATACCACCGCAGTCGACGTACTTCCGCCCCGACAGTCTGTGCGATGAAGGCGTCCGGTGTCGCAGCCAACAGTCGGTTCCGGGGCGACCGAGCGGGGGGTGTCGTGGACGAGCTCCGGGCGTCGCGCCGTGATGGACTTCCGGCCGACTCGCCTTGTGGACAGAACAGGAAGCTGCGGCATTTCGTTCAGTCCTGTGTCTGGCAGCCCGGCGAGCCCGGCTGCGCAGCGATGCCGAAATGTGTGATGGTCATGTCGGCCACGTCGGCGGGACTCCGCCTGGTGTTGTCGATGCGCAGGTAGTCGGTACGGTCGTCGAACCTGCCGCCCGAGCCGAGGCGGTACTGCTGATCCAGTTCGAGCAGGTTGCGCTCCGAGAAGGCGACATCCCGCTTGGACGGCTTCTCCGCCAGGCGTGACACGCCGCGATTCCGCTGGAGCCGTTCCTCCTGGCTGGCCTCGAGCTCAAGGAAGAGGACCCGGCCGCCGCGTCGTCTGAACGGCTCCGCGAAGCCGTCCACTGCCACCTCGTCCTCGGGAAGGTCGAACGCCCAGACCAAGGTGAAGATCAGTCCGGGCAGATCGCTGGCCGCCACCTCTTCGATCAGGTCGCGACGGAACCCGTCAACCAGCCGCCCGAACGGCGGACTACCGAACGGGAAGAACCGAAGCACCGGCTCGATCGCCATGTGGTTGTGGAACAGCCGCAGGCTGGTCCGGGCGGCGATCTGCTCGCCAACGGTCATCTTTCCCACGGCCGGCGGCCCGACGATGAAGAGCAATGTCCCGGTCACCTCGCCAACGCTAGCCGTCCTCAACCGTACGATCGAGGCATTTACCGACCGGCCGCGTCGACGCGGCAACCGCCCGCTGGCCCGGTTCAGGGGCTCAGCTCGCCGACCGCTTTGAGTGCCTCCTCGAGTGCGGCCTCGGCCGGCGGATCGGGCAGCGTGCCCCGGCGTGCGGCGAGCCTTGCGAGGAGGTCCGGCCGGGCCAGCCAGTCGGTTACCTGGCCGGGGCCGGGCCTGACGGTACCGTAGACACCCCCGGGTCTGCCGACCTGGAGGAACGCGTTCCACGCGCGTTCCCCGCTCCGGATGCGGGCGACCTCTCGGGCATATTCGGCGAGGTTGGCGAGCGTGGTCGCGTCGCCGGAGCGCTCCCAGTGCCTGAGGTACGGGCTGAGATCGTCCTCGATCAGCATGATCCCGGTCAGGACGGGCTCGAAGTGAGCCAGGTGCACGCCTTCGGCGAGGGCGGTCCGCCAGTGCACCATCGCCAGATCCCGCACCGCTGCCTGCTCGGCGGCCGGCCAGGTGGTGAATGCGCCGTACGCAAGGTGTCCGTAGACGATCTCGACATCCGGAAACTCGAAGCCTTCCGTTGCGGCAATCTCCAGGATCCGGGGGAGAAAGTGCTTCAGGTCGTCGAGGTCACCCCACAACATCAGCGAGTCCGCGACGTACTGCTCGAGGTCGTCGGGGGTCAGGTCGCGCAGCGGCACCCGATGCAGCGCCCGTTCCTCGTCGGCCGTGTGGCAGTGCAGGCACGGGTCGGTCCATTCCCGCAGCGGGTAGCCGGCGAAGCTCTCATACAGCAGCGTCACGGCCTCGCCGAGCATCCGGCTGGTCTGCTCGACCTCATCCATCGGCTCACCGTAGGCAACGCCGGCCGCTCCAGTCGAAGGCTTTTCGCTTCCCGCGCAGCGCGGCCGGCGGCAGGCACGGACGGCTGATCTTGGTGACAGTAGGCTGGCGGGTTCAACCGTGGAGATGCCATTGACAGGCGTAGGCAAGCTGACGTGACTGGAGGAATCGCATGCTGATGTCCACCCTGGCCGAGCCGCCGGGTCTGGTGTACGAGGTAAAAGGGCTCGTCTTCGCGGATGCCAAACTCAACGCGATCGGCGGCGGCAACCTGCCGAAAATGGTCAAGTCTCTGGTGGAGCAGGCTCTGCAACTCGGCGCGAACGGGATCGTTGACATCAGGACCGCCGTGGGCGGCGACGCTGGATGTTGCGTGATGACCGGGACGGCCGTTCTGATCGGACATACACCGGGCACGCCGTACTTCGGTGCGCAACTGCTGGATGCCACCCGCGGCGTCCAGATCGGTGTTGTCGCCGCAGGAGGCCCCGCAGAACGGCACGGGCTGCGCCCGGGCGATGTCGCGACGCACGCGGCCGGCGACGCCCTGACCGACGCCGCCGAATTGATCGGAATCATCAGGGCAGCCAACCCTGGGGATCAACTTGCGCTGAAGGTATGGCGAGACGGGTCGACCGTGAGCCTCACCGTCGTGCTCGGTTCCAGACCGGACTGAGCCGAACCGGCCCGTGGCGACGGCCGCGCCGAAACCCAAAAGTCCAGCTCGAGGGAATTGCTCCACGCGGCTCGGTCAGACCGGTAGTGGTTTCGTTCCGAGGCCCTTGATCGAGGCGCGGGCCTTCTTGCCCGGGTTGAACAGGGCGAAGCAGCGCACATAGCGGTCGCCCGCGTCCCACTGGAACTTGCTGACGCCTTCCCAGACGAGCCCGATGTCCACGCGGGCGTCGAACTGGGCCTGGGTGAGGCCCATGAACTTCGCGACGACCGGATAACACCGGTCGATCGTCCACTTCCTCAGGACGTCGTCGGCGGGGAACGTGCCGCTGCCGCTCACCTGGATGGTGCCGACGAACTCGGCCTCGTGCGGCGTCGTGCAGCCGACCGGGGTCAGCTCGCTCAGGTCGCCCCACCAGCCGTCGGACTTCGTGGTGCCCCGGACGTCCAGGCACTGGATCGCCTTCGGAGCGTCCCCGGCCAGCGCACCCTTCAGTGACCCGGAGTTGAACGACATCCGGCTGTACACATTGGTCAGCGCGAAGACCGAGCAGACATAGGAGCGCAGACCGCCCCGCCACGGCCCGGGCAGCGGCAGCTGGACGTCGATGCCGAGCATGCCGTTGTGCCAATCGCCGCCGACGTAGTCGTTGACCGCCGCGCTGCAGGCGGTGTACGCCGCCTGGAACCCCGCGGAGCCCGCCGCCGGCGGCCCGGGCTCCTGCCCGTCGCTGCCCTCGACGGTGCCGACCAGCACGACCTCGAGCGTGTGCGCGCGCTCGCACTCGATCGGGGCGGCCCGCACGAACGCCGGGTCGAAGGACGTCTTCGACGGGCTGTCCAGGCACATCCCGACGCTCGGCACGTCGAACTTGGGCGCCGCCATCGGTTGCCAGTCGTCGAGCAGGTTGCCGTCGGTCCCGGCGACGGGCTTGCCGCAGCCCGACACCCCGAGCAGCACCCCGACCAGCACGGTGGCAATCGATGTTATCGTCCTATTTCCCCGTGAAACCACCGGGCGACTTTCCGCGACGGCGGCCGATCTTGTCAATGGCCGGTCAGCCATTGCGCCGACCCCGAACGGACCGGACCGGGTGCGCCGGCGGAAGGCGTCAGCGCGCGTCGAGGACGTCGACGATGACGCGCAGCGCGCCGGCCGGCGCGTGCGGGTTCGCCTCTCGGTCGTACGTCATGTTCGGTGGGATGTCGAGCTGGACGCGGCTGCCGACCTTGACCCCGACCAGCCCGCGGTCCAGGCCCGCGATCACCTGGATCGTCCGTCCGAGCTGGCCCAGCCCGACAGCCACGTCAACGGTGGACTTCCGCGACCACGTCGAGTCGATGACCTTGCCGTCACGCAGGGTGGCAATGACATAGTTCGTGGTGATCGTCTGGCCCGGCGTGACGGCCGCGCAATGGCCCAGAATCAGGACGATCACGGCCAATTCGTCCGGCTCGGTGGCACCCGCGGTGATTGTCGGCGCGGTCGCGAGGCGCTCGTCGAATCCGTCGCGCAGCGGCGGGAACGCGGCGCGTGGTTCGTGGCTGCAGGACGGATCGGCACTCGGACTCGGCGACGCGACCGCGTGCACGCCCGTCTGCGCCGGCCCGGGCTGCCGCGTGCAGGCCGCCGGTGCCGTGAGGAGCAGCACGGCGGCGACCAGCGGGCCGAAGCGAATGATCATGCGGAGATGTATACAGGTCTGCCAGGCCGTCGTCAGTCGGCGGTCCGCACCGTGGCGTCGCGGGTCGCGGCCCAGGCGGCGAGCAGTTGCAGGCCGTCGCCGGAGGAGGAGCCCGGCTCGGCGGAGTACGTCAGGAGCACCAGCTGATCGTCGCCGGGCAGTTGGAACGCCTCGAAGTCCAACTCCAGGTCACCGACGGCCGGGTGGCGGAGACGCTTCACGCCGTAGCGGTGCGCGTAGACGTCCTGGGCGGCCCACAGGCCGCGGAAGGGTTCGCTGCGCATGGACAGCTCACCGATCAGGTTCACCAGGTGCTGGTCGTCCGGATGCTGGGCGGCGGCGGTGCGCAGCGCGGCGACCGCGGCCCGGGCCACCAGCGCCCACTCCGGGTAGAACGCCTGCGCGTGCGGGTTGAGGAAGGTGAACCGCGTCGAGTTCACCGGCAGGGCGGCGCCCGTGGCGAACATCGGCGCGTAGAGGGCCATGCCCAGCGGGTTCGCGGCCAGGATGTCGAAGCGGTGGTTGCGCAGGAACGCCGGGACGCCGGTCATGGAGTCGAGCACCCGGCGGATCGTGGGCCGGATCTCGGGAGCCTTGTCCCGGCGGGCGCGGGTGCGGGCAGACTGGGGGCCGGCGGCGCGGGCGAGGAGGTGCAGGTGCGCGGTCTCGGTCTCGTTGAGTTGCAGCGCGCGGGCGACGCCGTCCAGGACGCTGTCGGAGACGCCGGCGAGGTTGCCGCGTTCCAGCCGGATGTAGTACTCGACGCTGACCCCGGCCAAGGCGGCGACCTCGCCCCGGCGCAGCCCGGCGACCCGGCGGCCACCATACGCGGGGATTCCGGCCTGCTCCGGGGTCACCTTCGCCCGGCGTGAGCTCAGGAACGCGCGCACCTCGCTGCGATTGTCCACGTGCCCAAGGCTAAGCCGCTCACCCGGCGGGAGGGGGTCCCTGGCAGAACCCCTTTCAGCGGTGTCTCCCTGCCGGACGTGGGTAGGTGTTTGCTCGAAGGGACAACGAGAAGGGACAACGAAGGGAACACCACCATGCGAGCCATCCCGCACCTGACGCTCAACAACGGCGTCGAGCTGCCCGCCATCGGGTTCGGCGTGTTTCAGACGCCGCCGGACGAGACCCGGACCGCGGTCGACGCCGCGCTGGCGGCAGGGTACCGGCACATCGACACCGCCGCCGCGTACAACAACGAGCGGCAGGTCGGCGAGGCGATCGCCAAGTCCGGCGTCGACCGCGCCGAGGTCTTCATCGAGACGAAGATCTGGATCAGTGACTACGGTTATGACGAGACGCTGCACGGCTTCGACAAGAGCGCCGGCAAGCTCGGCGTCGACCAGATCGACCTGCTCATCCTGCACCAGGCGCTGCCGTCGGAGTTCGGCAGGACCCTGGAGGCGTACCGGGCGCTGGAGACGTTGCTCGCCGGCGGTAGGGTACGAGCCATCGGCGTCTCCAACTTCATGGTCGAGCACCTCACGGCGTTGCTGGACAAGGCGACGGTCGTGCCGGCGGTGAACCAGATCGAGGTGCACCCGTACTTCGCGCAGCGGCAGGTGCAGGCGTTCGGCGCGCGGCACGGCATCCTCGCACAGGCGTGGTCACCGATCGGCGGCATCACCTTCTACCGCGACAGCCCGCACACCAGCACCCTGCAGGACCCGGTGATCGGCGAGATCGCCGCGGCCACCGGCAAGACCCCGGCGCAGGTGATGCTGCGCTGGCACCTGCAGCAGGGGCGTTCGGTGATTCCCAAGTCGACGAAACCGGCGCGCATCGCGGAGAACCTCGACGTCTTCGACTTCGACCTCACCGGCGAGCAGCTGGCCGCGATCGACGCCCTCGACACCGACACCCGTGGCGGCCCCGCGCCGGAGGCCATCACGATGGCGACCTTCGGCCGGCCGATCCCAGAAGCCTGATCTACCAGGAGGACACAGCATGCGTACCGCCAAACTCGGCGAACTCGAGGTCTCCCGCATCGGACTCGGTGCGATGGGGATGTCGCACGGCTACAGCGGCGCCGGCAGCGACGACGACGAGTCGATCCGCACCATCCACCGGGCGATCGAGCTCGGGGTCACGCTGATCGACACTGCGGAGATCTACGGCCCGTACGTCAACGAGAAGCTCGTCGGCCGGGCCCTGCGGGGTCGCCGCGACGAGGTGGTGCTGGCCACCAAGTTCGGCCTGGTCTCCCACGACGGCCGTGTCCCGGCGGGCCTGGACAGCAGCCCGGCCAACATCCGGGCCGCCGTCGAAGGCTCGCTGCGGCGCCTCGGCACCGACCGCATCGACCTGTACTACCAGCACCGCGTCGACCCGAGCACCCCCATCGAGGACACCATGGGCGCCCTCGCGGACCTGGTGCAGGCCGGCAAGATCCGCTCCGTCGGCCTGTCCGAGGCCTGGGTCGACACGATCCGCCGGGCCCACGCCGTGCACCCGGTCACCGCCCTGCAGTCCGAGTACTCGCTGTGGACGCGGGACCAGGAGCAGCTCCTGCCCGTGCTGCGTGAGCTGGGCATCGGCCTGGTGGCGTACTCCCCGCTCGGCCGCGGCTTCCTCACCGGCGCCCTGCGCACCCAGGCCGATGTGGAACGCCTCGACGACAGCGACTTCCGCAAGAACAACCCGCGCTTCACCGGCGAGAACCTCCAGCACAACCTGCGCCTCGCCGCGCAGGTGCAGGCGATCGCCGACCAGATCGGCGTCACCTCGGCCCAGGTCGCCCTGGCCTGGCTGCTGGCCCAGGGCGACGACATCGTCCCCATCCCCGGCACCAAGCGGGTGCACCGCGTGGAGGAGAACGCCGCCGCCGACGCCGTCACGCTCACGCCGGAGCAGGTCGCCACGCTCACCGCCCTGCCCGTCGCCGAGGGCGGCCACCACACCGACGAGCAGATGCGGGTGATCGAGCGCTGATCAGGAGTCCAGCACGGTGACGGTCTGGCCGGGGAACCGGGCCTGTTCGGCCTCCTGGACCATCGCCGCGGCAACCGTTGCCCGGGTCACGCCGCGGGGGAACAGCCGGTGAAGGAGCGAGGCCAGGGTCATCGTGCGCGGGGACGGAGAGGCCTGGCCGCCGGTCATCGGGCCGACGTGGAACACGGTGCCGCCGGCGGCGATGACCGTTGCGTCGGCTTCGACCTTGTCGGGGAGTTCACTGCGCATCAGGAGGCGCAGCATGGTGCGCGTGAGCGCCCCGGCAGGGGCCGCCGACGGGCCGGTTCCCAGGGCGCCGAGCCAGATGATCCGGTCGACACCGGCGGCGACGGCGGCCTGAGCGCCGGCGGTAAGGGTGCCGGGGGCGGAGCCCTTTACGGCGCCGAGGCCGGACAGCAGCACGTCGCATTCGGCGACGGCGGCGGCGATCGAGGCCGGATCTCGCACGTCGCCGGCGACCGTGGTGAGTCCGGGCAGGGTGGGTACGCGTGCCGGGTCGCGGGCAACGGCCGTCACCGACAGGCCCCGGGCGAGGGCGGCGGTGACCATGAGTCTCCCGGTGGCGCCGGTGGCGCCGAGCACTGCGATACGCATGGGCATTCCCGTCAGAGCGAGGTTTGCAGGACGTTGAGGGCTGCGGCGTGCACACCCGGCGCGGCGGCGACGTAGCCGGGGCTCGTGACGTCCCAGGGTCTGCCGTCGAAGTCGGTGACGATGCCGCCCGCCTCACGGACCAGGAGCACCGGACCGATGTGGGAGCGCACGTTTTCGAACTGCCAGTGCACGTCAGTGCGGCCCGCGGCGACCTGGGCGAGCTCGTGGCTCACCGGGACGGAAAGGCGCACGTACAGCGCGTGCTGCAGCATCGCGGTGATCGAGGCGCCGATGCGGTGCGCCACCGGAGCCGAGTGGCTGGGCCTGGCCTGACCGGTGCCGGTCAGGGCGACGCTCAGGTCGGTCTTCGCGGATACCGTCATCCGGGCGCCGTTGCGGAACGCGCCGCCGCCGGCCGTGGCGGTGAACAGCTCGCCGGTCAGCGGCGAGTGGAGCACCGCGAAGGCGGGCCGGCCGTCGCGCACCAGCGTGACGCCGATGTTCCAGCCGGTCATCCCGTGCACGAGGTTGAGGTTGCCGCCGACGGGGTCGACGACCCAGCGTTCGCCGGCCGGCATCGGACCGGTCCCGTGTTCGTCGTCCTCCCAAGCGGCGGCGGGCAGGGCGGCCCGCAGGAAGTCGGCGACGGTGGCGTCGTTGCGCCGCAGGCCGGCGAACAGTTCGTCGCTGGTCGCGGCGCGGTTGTCGGGCGAAGAGAGGCGGAGCAGGCGGGCGCCGGCCTCCCTGACAAGCGCAGTGGTGCTGGTGAGCAGGTCGGTCATGACTCAAGTCTTGGTTGCGCCGTCAGGTAAGTCCAATGCACTCTTGTGAAGCTAAGGTTTACCGTCATGCAACTGGATCTCAACCTGTTGACCACGCTGGACGCCCTGCTGACGGAGGGCAGCGTGATGGGGGCGGCGGAGCGGCTCCACCTGTCCTCGCCCGCGGTCAGCCGCTCGCTCGGCCGGATCCGCAGGCTGACCGGCGACGACATCCTCGTGCGGACGGGCCGTTTCATGACCCCGACCCCGTACGCCCTGGCGGTCCGGGAGCAGGTGAGCGGGCTGATCCGGCAGGCGAACGCGGTGCTGGCGCCGAGCCGCGACCTGGACCTGGCGGCGTTGGAGCGCACCTTCACGCTGCAGTGCCACGACGCGCTGACCACCGCGGTCGCGCCCCTGCTGCTGGCTTCGATCGCCGCGCAGGCCCCGGGTGTACGGCTGCGGTTCCTCACCGAGACGGCGGTGGACACCGATGACCTCCGGCACGGCCGGGTGGACCTGGAGATCGGCGCAACCACCCCGGAACTGCCGGAGGTCCGGACCGAAACCGTCGGTCACGACCGCCTCGTCGTGGCGCTGCGCGCAGACCACCCGTGCGTCGGGCGCCTGGACCTGGAGTCGTACGCGGCCCAACCGCACCTGCTCGTCTCCCGTCGCGGGCGGTTGAGCGACCCGGTGGACGAGATGCTCGCATCGCACGGCCTGCGCCGCCGGGTGCTGGCGGCGGTCGGCACCACCGCGGCGGCCCTGCACGTCGTCAGCCGCGGCGACGCGCTGCTGACCGTGCAGGACGTCATGTGCCGGCCGCTGATCGCGGCGTTCGGGCTGACCACCGAACCCCTGCCCGAACCCCTGGGCCTGCCGTCGCCGCCGATCGTGTGCAACTGGCATCAGCGGTACGACACGGACCCCGGCCACGCGTGGCTGCGCGCGCAGGCGCGGGACGTGCTGCGAACGATCCTGGCCGCGGCCGAGGCGCCGTGAACCGGGCAGCCGTCAGTGCAGCGCCGCCACCGCGGCCTCGATCACCGTGCCGGGCGGGCTGACGACGTCGGGCACGACGCCGACGCCCTCCCAGTTGGTGCCGGTGACGCTGTCGATGACGTAGGCCTCGGGCAGGTGCGCCAGGACCGTCGGCGCCAGCCGGATCGGCGTGATGTGATCGGCGGCACCGGGCGTGGTCTCACCCACGACGACAACCCTGCCCCGTGCCTGCAGGTGATAGGCGAGCGCTTCGCCGGACGAGAACGTGCCCTGGCCGACGATGACGGCGACCGGCTGCCGCAGGCTCGTGCCGGACGGCAGGGCGGGCGTCCACCACTGGCGCCGCCGGTCCGGGTAGACGACCTCGGACAGCTGCGTCGGTGTATCGCCGAGCAGCCGGCCGGCGATGTGCGCCACCGTCGCCGGGTCGCCGCCCCCGTTGGCGCGCAGGTCGAGCAGGATCCGGGCGGAGCCGTGGGCGAGGGCGAACGCGGCGTCGAGATACGGCTGGGCGAGGCTGACGGCGTCGAGGTCGTCGACGCTGATGAGGCAGGTGCCGTCCGCCAGCCGCCGCACCTGCGAGACGCACGCGGCCCGGGCCCGGACCACGGCCGGGTCGGGATCAGGCCAGCCCGGCGACTCGGTGTCGGGCCGGGCGGTGCCGCCGGGCTCGAAGGCGAGCGCGAGATGGCGGGAGACCGTCCACGCACACTGTTCGATCGCCACGCAATCGGCGCCGGTGACCGTGGTGTCCACGGCATCAAAACGTTCGGTGAGCACGGCGATGAGCGCGTCGCGGCGCGCGCCGGGTGGCATCAGCCGGGCCAGCCAGTCGGTGAGCCGCTCAACGAGGTCATGCACCAGCAGGGCGTCGGACATGACCGAACGGTAGAGCAGCGGGTCCGCGTCCAGCAGCCTCGACCGCTACGCCCGCAGCGAACCCGTCCTGCCGGTGACCGGCCACGAGGCGGATCAGTGGCCCAGATGCAGGGGGAGGATCGCTGCGGTTGTCACCGCCAGGTCGCGGTCGAGCACGTCTTCCTGCGGGATGAACACCATCGCCCGTCCTTCGCCGACAGTCACGTCCCGCTGTACCGCGTGGGTCGTGCCGTGGAAGACGTGCATGGTCACCGTGTGCGGGAAGCCCGCCTCGTACGGACGAGGGCCGCTCCACAACAGTCGGAGGTCTTCCACCGTGAGGCCTGTCTCCTCGAGCAGCTCCCGGTGTGCCGCCTGTTCCGGCGTCTCACCCGGCTCGACATGGCCGCCGGGCAAGCTCCATTGATTCGGCGAGACCGGGGTCCGATCATCGCGATGCTGCATGAGGATTGCCCCCGATGGGTCGACGAGGAGCACCAACGCGACTTCATAGCTGGCCACAGCGAGATCATGCCAAAGCCACGCACCGAGAGGTCAGAACTCCACGTCGAGGGTGACCAGCCGGTGGCCGAGCGGCGGGGCCACGTGCAGGTCCGGGCGCTGGTACGCCGGCCGCAGGTGTGGGAACCGGTCCAGCAGGATCCGGAAGCACTCGTCGGCCTCCATCCGGGCCAGCGCCGCACCCAGGCAGTAGAAGGCGCCCATCCCGAAGGCGGTGTGGCGGTTGGGCTTGCGCGTGATGTCGAAGCGGTCCGGCTCCTCGAACACGTCGGGATCCCGGTTGCCGGCGAGCATGGCCAGGTAGAACTGCTCGCCGGCGGGGAACGCGTGCCCGGCCACCTCGACCGGCTCGCCGCTGACCCGCACGATCACCCCGGCCGGGCCGTCGCAGCGCAGCATCTCCTCGACGGCCGGAGCGGTGAGCGTGGGGTCCGACCTGAGCAGCGCGAGCTGGTCCGGGTTGTCGAAGAGCAGCCGCAGGCCGTTGGCGATCAGGCCCGCGGTGGTCTCGTGGCCGGCGAACAGCAGCAGCACGCAGTTGGCGACGATCTCGTCCTCGGTGACGGTGCCGTCGCGTTCCGCGGCGACGAACATGCTCAGGATGTCCTCGCGGGGCTGCCGGCGCCGCTGCTCGACCAGGACGCGCAGGTAGTCCTGCATCTCCAGGACGCTGCGCTGCGCCTGCCGCAGCCGGTCCATGTCCGCGAGCTGGAAGACCGCGAGGATGTCGCGGGACCAGACCTGCAGCTGCAGGCGGTCGCCCGTCGGCATGCCCAGGATCTCGGCGATGACGTTGGCCGGCAGCGGATACGCCAGGTCCTTGACGACGTCCATGCGCCCGTGCGGCGCCACCGCGTCGAGCAGCTCGTGGGTGATCTCGCGGACCCGCGGGCGCAGGGCGTCGACGGTGACCGGCGTGAAGTACCGCTTCAGCAGCTGCTGGAAACGGACATGGTCGGCCGGGTCGGTGTGCCCCATCCACAGCTGGATCGAGCGGCGCAACGGCAGCAGCTCCTCCTGCTCCGCCGCGCTCAGCCGCTCCAGGCCCTTGCCCAGGTTGGCGGTGTCCAGCCGGCGGTCCTTGAGCGCCGCGACGATGTCCGCGTGCCGGGTCAGCAGATACGCGCCGAGCTGCGGGACCTGGCTGACCGGGCTCTCGGCCCGGATCCGGTGCAGCAATGGCATCGGCTCGGCCATCGCCTCGGGTGTGAAGATGTCATACGACCGCATGCCCCGATCCTCGCCGACGCATCGGCCGATGGCTATGTCTGCGGCGGTGCCGGATTTGGCGACGGGTGTACCTCGGGCTTGGTGGAGAGGACCTCGCGGACCTGTTCGGCGGCGCGGAAGATGCTCTCGCTGATGAAGTCGCTGAAGCGGGCGATGTTCTCCAGGCGGACGGCGGCCGGGTTGCCGGGGCCGAGGACGGTGACGCCGCGCCGGGCGATGTCGGCGACCTGGGCGATGCCCCGGGCGCTGGCGATCGTCGACTGATACCAGACGTCGTCGTTGACGGAGTAGCGGTCGCGGCGGCGTTCGTCGCGGCTGCGGCGGACGAGGCCCTGCTCCTCGAGGAACGCCACGGCCTTGGAGACCGATGCCGGGCTGACCTGGAGGTGCTGGACGAGTTCGGACGCGGTGAGGCTGCCCGCGTCGGCGACGAGGAGGCAGGCGAGGACGCGGGCCCCCATCTTGGGCAGGCCCTGCTGCATGAACAGGGTGGTGAACGACTCCTCGTACTCACGCACGGCCTCGTCGTCGCGGCCGGGGGCCGGGGTGCCCGCGGGCTGGGTGGGACGGCGCCGGTGGGCGCGGTGTTCAGTGGCGCGGTGGGCCAGGTCGGCGCGGTATGCGGTGGGGCCGCCGTTGCGCATCACCTCGCGCGTGATCGTCGAGGTGGGCCGGTCGAGCCCTCTGGCGATCTCCGCGTAGGCGAGGCTGTCGGCCAGCCCCAGCGCGATCTTCTGGCGTTCCTGCTGGGTGAGTCTGCCTCCCGGCACGGTGATCTCCCTTCGTGGTGCCCCCAGCGTAGCGTTCCTTGCAGGCCAATGCAACGCAACAGCAGCGGATCATTGCATTAGGCGCCAGCCCGTTGCAACGAAATAGGTGTCGTGAGCTGGGATGATCCAGATGTGAAGCAATGATTGTGTTGCGAGATCTGGAAAGGCAACGTAGCGTTTCGAACGTCAGAAACACCCGGAACGAACCCAGGAGCGCATGATGCAGCACTTCGACACCCCGGCCCCGATCGCCGCCGTCCTGGACATCCCCGCGGGGCGCATCCAGGTCATCGCCGCCGACCGCACCGACACCGTGGTCGAGGTCCGGCCGGCCGACCCGTCCAAGAACCGCGACGTCCGCACCGCCGGGATGACCACGGCCGACTACGCCGACGGCGTCCTGCGGGTCCGCACCGCCGAGGCCGGGAACAAGCTCATCGGCCACTCCGGATCGGTGGAGGTCACCGTCCAGCTGCCGGTGGGTTCGCGGGTCGAGGCCAGGTCCGCCGCCGCCGAGCTGCGGGGTGTCGGCCGGCTCGGTGACGTCGCCTTCGACGGTGCGTACCGCCAGATCAAGATCGACGAGGCGGCGAGCGTCCGCCTCGCCGCGGTCGACGGCGACGTCGTGGTCGGCCGGCTCAGCGGGCCGGCGGAGATCAGCACCGCCCGCGGCAGCATCCGGATCGCCGAGGCGGTCCGCGGCACGGTCGTGCTGCAGACCCGGTCCGGCGACATCGCGGTCGCCGCGGCGGCCGGGGTGTCGGCCGCGCTGGACGCCGGCACCGGCTACGGCCGGGTCAGCAACGCCCTCAAGAACACCGGCACCGCCGAGCTCGACATCCGCGCCACCACCGGCCAGGGCGACATCACCGCCCGCAGCCTCTGAGCCCGCAAGCCCACTCGAAAACCAAAGGAGCAGTCATGACCGCGCAATGGACCGGAATGGTCACCGTCGACGACACCGCCCTGGCCGTCACCGACACCGGCGGCACCGGCACCCCCGTGCTCTACCTCAACGGCCAGTTCGCCACCCAGGGCTACTGGGGCCGGGTCATCGCCGACCTGGGCCCGCAGTGGCGGCACATCACCTACGACGAGCGGGCCCGGGGCCGCAGGTCGAAGCGCTCCGCGGACTACTCGTTCGAGGCCGCCGTCCGTGACGTCGACGCCGTGCTCGCGGCGAGGAACGTCGACCGGGCGCTGGTCGTCGGCTGGTCCTACGGCGCGGTCATCGGGGCGCACTGGGCCGCCCGCAACCCGCAGCGCGCCATCGGTGCGGTCCTGGTCGACGGCGCGTTCCCGCACGACTGGCTCGACGACGCGATGGAGGTGCGAATCCGTAAGCTGTTCAAGCGGATCAGCTGGTTCACCGTGCCGCTGCGCGCGACGGGCCTGGCGCCGCGGATGAGCGCGGCGGAGCAGGCCGAGAGCAACATCGAGCTCGGCAAGCTGTCCCGCGAGCGGGAGCTGGGCCCGGTGCTGGACCAGATCAAGGTCCAGACCCGCTACGTGGTCGCGTCGGGCACGTCGTTCGGCAGCAAGGGCGACGAGCAGGAGCGGATCCGGGCCAGCCTCGACCAGGTGCTCGTGCGCAACCCGAACATCAAGATCAGTGCGAAGGTCGCGAGCAACCACGGCGCGATCCTCAAGAAGGACGCGGTGGCGATCGCCCTGGCGGTTCGCGAGGTCGCGGCGTGACCCACGACGTCCCCCTCACTCCAGCGGCAGCTGGGGGAGGGGGACGTGGTGCTGCCACCCCGAGGGGTGGTCAAGGCCTCTCGGCAGCTCGAGGCGGGAGGAGATTCCGCCGGCCCGGCTTGTCGGCAGTTGTCGCGGGTAGCGTCTCGAACGGTGCTCGGCTGCAACTCCGAGGAGGTATCGATGACCCGGACAATCGCGCCGTCATTCGAGGGCGTGCATCATGTCGCATTCACCGTCAGGGACCTCGACAAGAGCATCGAGTGGTACAGGAAGGTCTTTCAGGGTGATGTGGTGGAAGGGAAGCTGGCGCATTACGGGCGCGAGTGGAGCGGATACGCCGAACTCGTCGTCGAGCCCCGAACCGGACTGACGATCGGCCTGCACCACAACAATGCCAACCAGGGCGAGGAGATGGACGAGACCCGCACCGGACTGGACCACATCTCGCTGAAGGTCGACGGTCGTCAGGGCCTGCAGGCCTGGGCGGACTGGCTCGACAGCCTTGGTATCGCGCACTCCGGCATCCAGAGCATGAAGGAGCCGTTCACCTTCTCCACGGTCGTGTTCCGGGACATCGACAACAACCAGCTCGAGGTCATAGCCGTCGACGTCTGACAATCGATGAGGAGACTGACGTGACCAGGGTGCTTATCACGGGATGCGGCACTGGTTTCGGACACGAGGTGGCCATGCGTCTGGCGGAGAAGGGCTTCGATGTCATCGCCGCCGTGGAGATCTGGGCCCAGGTGCAGACCCTGAAGCAGCAGGCAGCTCAACGCGACGTGCGGCTGCAGGTGGAGAAGCTCGACGTCACTGACGAAGGCGACCGCCGGAAGGCGTTGACGTGGGACGTCGAGGTGCTGGTGAACAACGCCGGCGTCGGCGAGGGCGGCTCGACGCTCGACATCCCGGCAGCGAACATCCGCCGGGAATTCGAGGTCAACGTCACCGGACCGCTGCTGCTGACCCAGGGCATCGCCAAGCAGATGGTCAAGCGCGGCAAGGGACGTATCGTGTGGGTCTCCTCGCGAGAGGGGCTCAACGTCAATCCCTTCACGGGTATCTACGCGGCGTCCAAGCACGCGATCGAGGCCATCGCCGAGACAATGGCGATGGAGCTGCAGGAGTTCGGTGTCGAGGTCGCCACCGTCAATCCCGGACCGTTCCTGACCGGCTTCAACGATCGAATGTTCCAGACCTGGCAGAGCTGGGAGGATGACCCGTCCGAGCGGCTCTTCGACTACGCGAAACTCGCCTTTCCGCGCGCCCAGTTCGACCCCGAGCCGGTCTACGCCACGATGACCGCCGTCGCCGCCGGCGAGGTGGACACGTATCGCAACCTGGAACCCAAGCAGATGATCGACGAGACCAAGCGCCTGCAGCAGGCGCCGTGGGACAGGAAGACGACGGACGGTTTGGGCACCCGGTCCAGGCAGCTTCAGGCCTCCTACGACATGGAGCCCGAAACCCCGATCGCTGTGTAGTCGTCGGCATCCTCCGCTGGGGAGAGCAGATCATGCAGATGCGAGCCGCTCGGATGTACGGGTACCGGCAGCCGCTCCGGGTCGAAGAGGTTCCGGTGCCCGAGATCAGCCCGGACGGGATCCTGGTGAAGGTCGCCGCGGCGGGCATGTGCCGAAGCGACTACCAGCTCGTTGACGGCTACTTCAGGGACCCGTTCCCGGTACCGTTTCCGTACATCCCCGGGCACGAGATCGCCGGTCGCGTGGCGGGGCTGGGCAGCGCGGTGCCGGCTGCGGCCCGCCTTTCCGAAGGCGACCCGGTCGTGGTCTACCCGAGCTGGGGTGACGGCACCTGCCGGCAGTGCCGCGAGGGCAACGAGCAGTTGTGCAGCGGCGACGGACGATGGGTGGGCTTCGGCCCGCCCGGGGGATTCGCCGAGTACGTCGCCGTGCCCTACCGCTCCGCGATCCCGGTGGCCGGGGCCGGTGCGGACACCCCGGAGACGCTCGCGCCGCTGACCGACGCGGGCGTGACCCCCTACCGCGGGTTGAAGAAGCTCCGCGACGCCGGCAAGCTCGGGCCGGGCCGCACGGTCGGCATCACCGGCATCGGTGGCCTGGGCGCCTATGCGGTGCAGTACGCCAGGCTGTTCGCGGGCGGCTCCACGGTGATCGCGCTCGGCCGAACGGACAGCAAGCTGGCCGTCGCGGTGGAGAACGGCGCACACCACGGGATCAACACCAGGGACCGGTCCGTCGCGGCCATCCAGGACGAGCTCGCCGAACGCACCGGCCGGCGCACCGTCGACGCCATCCTGGACTGCGCGGGCGCCACGGCATCGGTCTCACTGGGGTTCGACCTGCTGGGCGCCGAAGGCGCGCTGGTGTCCGTCGGGCTGATGAGCGACCGCGTCGAGCACCGTCTGTTCCCCTTCGTCGGAACAGAGCTGTCCTACCACGGATCGTTCTGGTCCAACTACAACGACCTCGTCGAGGTGCTGGCACTCGCCGAGGCCGGGAAGATCAGGCATAACATCACCAAGGTGAGCCTCGAGGACATCAACGAAAACCTGGAGTCCCTCGGCCGCGGCGGCGTCGTCGGCCGCCAGGTCATCGTGTTCGACTGAGTTCCCGGAAACTCGTTCCCAACCAACTGGCGGCCCGCACCACTCAGAGTGGGTGAAGGAGGCCGGGGTTGCGGGATGAACGGGAGTACGTCCAGTACGCGCAGACACGTCTGCCGGCGCTGCGCCGGTTGGCGTACCGGCTGTGCGGCGACTGGTCGGGCGCGGACGACCTGGTGCAGGAGTGTCTCGTCGCGCTCTACCGGCACTGGCGCAGGGCGTCGGCGGCCGACGAGCTCGACGCCTACGTGCGCACCATGCTCGTGCACACGTACCTGTCCGAACGGCAACGCTCCTGGAGCCGCCGGGTCAGCCCCTTCGCGGAGGTGACCCCGCCACCCGCCCCACCGGTTGCTTTCGAGCACCGCGTCGACCTGCTCGCCGCCCTGGCCAGGCTGACCCGCGGCCAGCGGGCGGTGCTGGTGCTGCGCTACTGGGAGGACCTGGACGTGGCACAGACCGCCGCGGCCCTCGGCTGCTCGCCCGGCACCGTCAAGAGCCAGACCTCCGACGCGATCGCGGCCCTGCGCCGCCTGCTGCCCAACTACGTGCCGGGAGGGTCGGACCTGCCATGAAAGAGCTGTTCGCAAGCCTGCCCGACGAGCAGGCACCCCCACCGCCACCCGGCTACCTCGACACCGTCCTCACCGTGGCCCGCCGCTCCGCCCGCCGCCGCCGCGCGGTGACCCTCGCGACCTGGGCGGCCGTGCTCCTGGCCCTTGTCGCCGTCGCTGTTCCGCTGGTACGGCCACCGTCACAGCCGGCCACACCCAGCACCCGGGCCACCCTGCCGTCCCGCTTCGCCGGGTACTCCGTCCTCACCGCCGACGCCTCCCGATCCCCGGCCGGGCGGGCGATCGCCCTGTACGGCTACGGCAACGGCGAGCTGTTCAACATGCACCAGCCGCTCGTCGCCGGCGCCGACGGGAACACGTACCGCCGCATCGCCGCGATGCAGGACCGTGAGCTGCCCGCCGCGTTGCTGTCCCCGGACGGCACCCGCGTCCTGTTCGGCGACGAACGTGGTGCCGTCACCGACCTGCAGCTGCTGGACCTGACCAGCGGCCGGCAACGGCCCGTCCCCGTCGGCCAGGCGGTCGGGGTGCGGCTCCTCGCGTGGTCGCCGGACGGCCGGTACGTGGCGTACAGCGCGGCACCCGTGTCCGCGAACACCGACAACGCCGGCAACTTCGTCGACCACGAGGTGGCCCGCACCGGCACGCTGCGGATCCTCGACTTCACCACCGGCAGCAGCACACCGGTGCCCACCGCGACCCCCGCATGGACGGCGGCGTTCGCCTCCGACAGCCGCCGCCTCGCGGTCCAGGTCGGCAAGCAACTGCACCTGCTCGACGCGTCCGGCGCATCGTCGGGGGTAGTCGAGCTTCCCGCCGACCGGCAGCTCGTGGGCAACGTCGGGTGGTCGCTGGACGGTGGCGCCTTCGCCACCATGCCAATGCCCGTCGGCGGCCAGGCCGACGGCAACACCGGCCACGACACGTACCTCACCGAGCGGCAGACCCTGACCTTCGTGCCGGCGCCTGGTGTGGGCCGCCCCCTGCCGCCCTCGTTCGACGCCGTGCAACTGTTGGGCTGGAGCTCCCCGGAGCAGGTCCTGGTGCTGGACGCCGACGCGGTGGGGCACCTGACGATCGCCCTGGCCGACCTCCGCGCCGGCACCCGCCGCGTGCTGTCCCGGTTCGACACCGGCTCGTCGTGCGAGTTCGGCACCCAGTCGTGCCAGGTTTTCGACCTGCAACTGGCGACGGCCCTGCTGCCCGGGGTGACGGCGCGCGACGCCGGCTGGGCACACCGCGGCCCGTGGCCCGCATGGTTCATGCTCACGGTCGGCGTCCCCACCATCGGGGTCGCCGTGCTGGTGTGGTGGCTCATCCGCCGCCGGTCCCGACGGTTGCCCACCGGCACGCCGCCTACCGGCAACTGAACCGAGGCGTACGCAATGTCGCCGCAGACCCGTTGACCAGCGTCTGGCGGGTGGTCGCCAGGTCGGCGAGTTCGGACTCGATGGCGGCCACCTCGCTGGCGACTGGGTGTCCAGCACCACCGCGGACGGATCCTCACGGCGACCGGCCTTCTCGCGCGCCTGACAGCGCAGCAGATCATGGATCGCCTGGTCGGTGCCGTCATCACGCCACACCGCGAAGTAGTAGTACGTCGCGGAGTTCGGCGGCAGGTCATGCGGCAGATACGCCCACTGACAACCCGTCCGGTTCTGATAGAAGATCGAGTTCACGATCTCCCGCAACTCGCAACGCCCTGATGCCCCGACACTGACGGATGCCGAGCCTTCCACGCGTCCGCATCGACCTGACCGGGAACCGGCCCTGAGCCACCACACGCCGGGGTCGATGTGGTTGCGCCGTCCGGGGGGTTGCGCCGGCCCGGGGTGCTCGGCACGCTTGATCGGGAGTGCCGCGACCCTGCGGTGCCGAGTGTGGTGAGTCGAGAGGGTGCGCGATGCAACCCGGTGAGCCGCGGCGCAGGTCCGCACAGCTGGTCAGGATCGGCGACGTCGAGTTCTACGCCGAGCTGACCGAGGGGGGTGGCCCGCGCACCGTCGGGGTCCACGACGCGTTCTCCTTCGACGGTGTCCGGCGCACGATCGAGGCGGTGGCCGGCGAGCTCGCCCAGGCGTGGGACGTGGTCAAGCCGGCCGAGGCGACCGTCGAGTTCGGACTGTCGTTGACCGCCCGGGCCGGCAAGCTGACCGGCCTGGTCGTCGAGGGCGGCGCGGACGCGAGCCTGAAAGTGACGCTGGTCTGGAAAAACTCCGAGCGGCATGACGGGGCTTAGCTGGCTGGCCAACGAGACCACGGTCGAATCCTGGCAACTGCGGCGGCACACCGTCCGGATCAACCACCCGCACGGGCGGCTGCTGGGCAGCGGGTTCTTCGTGGCGCCCGGGTGGGTGATGACCGCCGCGCACGTGGTGTACGACCTCGTGGAGGGCGGTGAGCTGCCGGTCGTGTCGGTGACCCCGAGCGAC
Source organism: Dactylosporangium siamense (assembly GCF_016862795.1). Classification (GTDB taxonomy): domain Bacteria; phylum Actinomycetota; class Actinomycetes; order Mycobacteriales; family Micromonosporaceae; genus Dactylosporangium; species Dactylosporangium siamense. Next base: position 62,657 of record NZ_BONQ01000050.1, read on the forward strand.
GAGGACGTCGGCACCGACGGCGTCGAGGGTGAGGTCGTGGTGCGGTCCGCGCCGGGCAACGGCACCGGGGTGTGGCCGTTCCCGGACGTCGCGCTGGTGCGGCTGCGCCCGACGCAGGAGTGGGTCGGCCGGCACCCGTGCGTGTGGCTGGACGACCGGCACCCGGTGAAGACCTGCCACGCGTACGGGTATCCGGTCCGCGTGCCGGGCGTGACGCCGTCGGGTGGCCCGGCGACGTTCGACTTCGAGGGCGAGACCAGCGACCGGTACCTGCAGCTGAAGGCGGGCCAGGCGGCCCCCGGGCTGTCCGGCGCGCCGCTGGTGTGCCCGGTGCAGCGGGGGGTCGTGGGGGTCGTGGTCAGCTCCCGGGACGTGGACACCGACCTGGGCGGCCTCGCCACGCCGGTCGGCGCGCTGCTCGGCGAGCTGACGGGAGTGCCGCAGGACCTCGCCGAGAAGCTCCGGGAGGTCCGTGGGCTGGGGGTCGCGGCCGTGCTGGCCGACCGCGCGTCATGGCACCGGGTGCTGCAGATGCCGGCCGCGGAGACGTCCCTCGCCCCGCCCCTGGCAAGGTTCCAGCGCAAGCCCAGGTCGCTGCCGGCGGAGATGCTGCTGGCCGACGCGGGGGTGGTCCCGTACCTGTTCCGCGGCCATGAGCTGGAGGAGGCGCAGCGCTGGTGCGAGCAGGCCAGCGCCATGGAGGTCTGGCGGTTCACCGGACCGGGCGGCGCGGGCAAGACCCGGTTCGCGATCGAGCTGTGCAAGATCATGAAGGGTCGGGGCTGGCTGGCCGGGTTCTGGGACGGACCGGCGGCCGCCGCCGACACCGGCTTCGACGTGGCCGACGTGCCGCTGCCCCGGCTGATCGTGCTGGACTACGTGGAGGCGTTCGCCGCGGGTGACCTGCGGGTGCTGCTCGGCCGGCTGCAGATCCGCGCGTCGGAGCTGGCCCCGGTGCGGGTGCTGCTGCTGAGCCGCACCACGGCCGGCGACACCGACGTGCTGCGCGAGATCGGCAAGGCCGCCGGGGTGCAGCTGCGCAACGTGCTCAACGACGCCCCGGATCCGCTCGACGTGGGCGGCATCCCGGTCGGGCAGCGGCGGCGGCTCTACGAGGCGGCCGTGATGGCGTTCCGGGCCGCCTGGTTCCCCGACCCGCCGCAGCTGGCGATCCCCAGGATCGATCTGACCGCCGACCGGTACGCGGTGCCCCTGGAGGTGCTCCTCGAGGCGTTCGACCACGCGCTGTCCGGCAGACCCGCCGGCGGGGCGCCGGACACCGACCGGATGCCGGTCGAACGGGCACTGGACCACGAGGAGCGCTACTGGAGCCTGGCCGCCCCGCCGGAGCTGACGGACCAGGAACGGCGCACCGCCGTCGCCCTCGCCACCCTCGCCGGGGCGGACCGGGACAGCCGGGGCGAGGCGCTCCTCGAGGTGCTGCCGGTGTTCGCCGAGCCCGGCGCGGCGGGGCTGCGCCGGCGGACCGTGCAGTGGCTGCGCGGGCTGTACGACGGCTCCGCGCGGATCAACCCGCTGCGCCCCGACCGGCTGGGCGAGGTCCTGGTCGCCACCACTCTCGCGGAGCAGGACGACGGCGGCCCTGCGCTGCTGCGCTCGGTCCTCGCGCTGCCCGACGACGCCCAGGTGTCGCGGAGCCTGGACCTGCTGGCCCGGCTCGCCGCCACGGACGCGGTGAGCGCCGGGCGGATCGCCGAGGCGCTGTTCAGCTGCCACACCGACCTTGTGGAACGGGCCGAGCACGAGGCGCGCGGCGTCGCCGGGCGGCCCGGCCGGCTGGACATCGCGATCGGCCTGCAGCGGCTGCTGGCCAGTGTCCTCGCCAAGCGCCTGGAGGTCCTCGCCCGGCAGTCGCCGCGCCGCGTGGCGGCGCTGTTCGACCTGACCATGTCCTACAACCGGATCGGCGACCTGGCCCGCAAGTCCGGCCGCTTCGTGATCGCCCGGTTCGCCGGGTCGGACTCCGAGCGGCTGGCGGCGGCCGCGGAGCACCTTGCCGCCCTGGTGGGCCGCGACGTGCACGACGTCATCGTGACCGAGTTCGTGGACCGGCAGCAGTACGCCGCCTGCCCCGGGGTGTTCCTGGTGGACGCGGCCCTGACCGGCGCGGCGGCGGCGCAGTTGCGGGCCGTGCTGCCGCTGCTGCCGAACTGGTTCGTGCGGGTGCGCGTCGGGACGCCCGCGCCGCCGGTCCCCGATGAGCTGTGGCGGCGGTTCCAGGTCTTCGGGGACACCGGCGGGTCCTCCCGGCCCCGGATCGCCGCGCCGCCCGACGCGGCCGCCGGCCGCGAGCTGATCGCGATGGCGGTGCAGCGGCACGAGGCGGCGCGACGGCAGCACCAGCGGGTCCGGCCGTTCGCGCCCCGCATCCGGATCCTTGACACCGATGAGTGAGCTGGTGGCGAGGCAGCGGTCTCAACGACCGCGACGCCGCGTCCCCGCCGGTGCCAGCCGCTGGGTTCGCGCAGGACGGCCGCATCGACGAGCACCTGCCGGACGGCCTGTTCGAGCGGATCGGCTCGGGGCGCACCGACGCCGACGCGGTCGCATTCCTCGCCGACACGCAGGTGTCACTGACCCGGGCGCTGGTCGTCGCCGTCGCCGGTGGCGGGTCCGCGACCGCCGCCGCGGCCCTCGCCGGCTCCGGCGCGCTGACCCCCGCGGGGGAGCAGTTCGTGGCGCACCTGACGCAGACCGTCGACAGCTGGCCCCGATGAATCCGAAGCCCGGGTTTGTCGATACGTCGATCGGTGGACTTCGCCGTCGACTGGATGGTTCGGCACCGTTGATCCTTTCCGGCGCTGGCTTCTGGCCATCACCCAACGTATGGTGATGTCCACGCAACGCGCGGGTGACAGCAAGGGCGTGATGTGGATGGCCAGGCCATGAAGTGATGACGGTCGATTCCCAGACGCAGTTGCAGGCGGACGGTGTGTATTTCTTCCTGAGTCACGGGCACGATGCCGGCGACTCCGCACTGGACCGGGACTACTGGGTGTCGGCCGTGTTCCACGACCTCGTCCGCGAGATCGACAAGCGGCCCCGGGCGCAGCTCGGCTGGCGGATCGGCGAGGTGCGCTCCTGCAGCACCGCGCAGCGCGAGGACGCCGTGCGCCGCGCCCTGGAGCGGGCCCGGGTCTTCGTGGCGCTGTACTCCAAGGGCTACCTGAGCGACGAGCAGGCCCTGGCCGAGCGCGACGCGTTCACCGCCGCCGCGAAGGAGGCTGCCGAGCCGCGCATCCTGCCGGTGGTGTGGGAGCCGGCCCGCGACGGCGGCGCCGCCGAGCTGGCCCAGGCCGCGTCGATGGCACCCACGATCGCGCAGTACGTCGAATCCGGGCTCCTCGCGCTGAGCCGGCGCAAGCAGACCGAGGAGGTCTACCGCCAGGTGCTCGCGTTCCTCGGCGAGTGGATCGTCGCCGTCGCCGACGGGCGTCCGCCGCCGGCCGTGGTGGTCCGGCCGCCCGACGCGGCCGCCGGCCGCGAGCTGATCGCGGCGGCGGTGCAGCGGCACGAGGCGGCGCGACGGCAGCACCAGCGGGTCCGGCCGTTCGCGCCCCGCATCCGGATCCTTGACGCCGATGAATGCGACGCTGACGAATGAGGAATCGCTGAGATGGCGGAAAGCCGCAACGGTCAGGTGGTCACCTTCTACTCGTTCAAGGGTGGCACCGGCCGGACCATGGCTCTGGCCAACGTCGCCTGGATCCTCGCCGCGCATGGGCACCGGGTGCTCGTGGTCGACTGGGACCTGGAGTCACCGGGGCTGCACCGGTTCTTCCGGCCGTTCATCTCCGACAGCATGCTGGCCGGCACCGGCGGGGTCATCGACCTGATCCGCCGGTATGAGCAGGCCGCCCGGGAGGCCGCGGTCGACGACCCCGACGCGCCGCACGAGCTCGACCACGCCGCCTACGCGCGGATCAGCCAGGAGGCGTTCACGATCAGGTGGGAGTTCGACAACGGCGGCATGCTCGACTTCCTGTCCGCCGGGCGGCACAACCACCACTACAGCCGGTCGATCTCCGGTCTCAACTGGGACGACTTCTACGAGGAGCTCGACGGCGGCTCGTTCTTCGACGCGCTGCGCGAGGACATGAAAGCCAACTACGACTACACGCTCATCGACAGCCGCACCGGGCTCAGCGACGTCGCGGACATCTGCACCGTGCACCTGCCCGACATGCTGATCACCTGCTTCACCCTCAGCGAGCAGGGCATCGAGGGCGCGGCCAACGTCGCGCAGTCCATCAGCCGCAAGTCCAGGCCCCGTCGCATCCGGGTCCTGCCGGTGCCGATGCGCATCGACCCGGCCGAGCAGAAGAAGGCCGAGACCGGCAAGCTCATGGCGAAGCAACGGTTCGCCGGCCTGCCGGACGTGCTCAGCGAGGCCGACCGCGACACGTACTGGACGACGGTCGAGGTGCCGTACCGGGCCTTCTACGCCTACGAGGAGACCCTGGCCACGTTCGAGGACGAGCGCCAGCAGCCCGGGACGATGCTGGCCGCCTACGAGACGATGACCAGATACATCACCGGCGGGTCGGTGACGCACCTGCCGCCGATGAACCAGGCGGACCGGGCGCGGGTGCGGGCCCGGTTCGTGCGGACGGTGGCGCTCGTGGACACCGAGGTGACGCTGCGGTACGACCGCAACGGCGCCGTCTGGGCCGAGTGGATCGGCTGGATCCTGCGCGAGTCGGGCATCCGGGTGAACGACCCCGGCGCCGGCCGGTCACCGCAGGGCGCCGCGGACGCCGCCCGGCACCTGTTCATCAGCGCCACCGCCGGCGCCGGCGACCCCGGCCGGCCGGACGCCTACGGCCCGCTCGGCCGGGCGCCGCTCATCGTGTACGTCGCGGGCAACCAGCCGCCCGCCGGGTCCGGTGACGCCGCCAACACCACCCGCGTCGGCGGCTTCGACCCCCTCGTCGCCGCGGACCGGATCCTGCGGCTCGTCGGCGTCGCGCCGCCGACCCCCGACCTGCTCATCGGCGCGCCCCGGTTCCCGGCCCAGCCGCCGGACGTGGTGCAGGCACCGACCCGCAACTGGCGCTTCACCGGCCGGGAGGCCGAGCTGGACACGCTGCGCGAGCGGCTGCGCGGCGACAGCGAGTCGACGGTTCTGGTCGGCCTGCACGGCTTCGGCGGGATCGGCAAGACCCAGCTGGCGATCGAGTACGCGAACCGGTACCGCAACGCGTACGACGCCGTCTGGTGGATCGACGCGGACGCCACCACCGTCGAGGTCGACGAGCAGCTGCAGCAACTCGGCCTGCGGATGGGCATCCCACTGCCCGGCGGCACCACCGAGGCCGCGCAGGCGGTGAAACAGGCGCTGACCAGGGGTGAGCCGTACCCCCGCTGGCTCTTGTTCTTCGACAACGCCGAGGACCCGGCCAAGATCGAGGGGCTGCTGCCGGCCGGCCGCGGGCACGTCGTCGTCATCTCCCAGACGACGGTCTGGGGCGACCGAGCCATGCTGGTGCCCGTCGAGGTGTTCAGCCAGCAGGAGAGCGTCGTGCACCTGCGCTCCCGCCTGCCGGGCCTCCGCGACGCGGACGCCGCGCGCATCGCGGAGCTGCTGGGCAACCTGCCGATCGCCATCGCCGCCGCCGCCGCCTGGCTCGACGAGACCGGTTCACCGGTCGCGGAGTACCTGCAGGCGATCGAGAAGGGCAACCTCGGGCTGCTCGGCTCCGAGAGCGATCTCGACCGGATCGCGGCCGCCTGGAAGCTGTCGCTGGACCAGCTGCAACGCCAACAACCGGCCGCGTACCGAATGATGGAGCTGTGCTCCGTGATGGCGCCGGAGATCTCTCTCGACCTGATCTACAGCCGCGAGATGGCCGCGAAGCTGCTCGGCGATGACCCGACGGTCACGTCCAGCACCATGCTGCTCATGCTGAACCGCCTGGTGCAGCAGATCAAACGGTTCGCCCTGGTCCGGGTGGACAACCAGGGCGAGTTCGGCGCGCCGGGCGCCGACCGGGTCCGCGGCGGGCACGTCGAGATCCACCGCCTGCTGCAGTACGTGGTGCGCTCCCGCATGTCCGAGGAGACCCTGTCCAAGACCCGGCACGAGGTGCACCTGCTGCTGATCGCCGACGTCCAGGTGTCGATGGAGGTCGACGACCCGGCGCACTGGCCGCGGTACCGGATGCTCTGGCCGCACATCGAGGTCTCCGGCGCGGAGGGCTGCGTCAGCACCCCGGTCCGCCAGCTGCTGATCGACCGGGTCCGCTACTTCTTCCTGCGCGGCAACCCGGCCCGCGGCCTGGAGATCGCCGAGCAGATCGAGCGGGTGTGGACCTGGGCCCTCGACGAGGCCGCCACGACCGACGGCGACGACCAGGCGCTGCGGGCGCTGCAGTTGCAGCTGCTGCAGCTGCGGTTCAACAAGGCGAACATCCTGCGCGACATGGGCGCCTTCAAGGAGGCCCTCGAACTGGACCGGCAGGTGCTGGACGACCAGCGCGCGCTGCTGGGCGACGACCACCTCAACACCCTGATGACCGCCGGCAGCTTGGCCGCCGACCTGCGCAGCCTCGGCCGCTACGCCGACGCCCTCGAGCAGGACAAGCGGACTTACGACGCGTGGCGCGCCGGCTTCGACGACGACCACCCGCGGACCCTGAACGCGCTGAGCAACCTCGCCGTCTCGCACCGGCTGATGGGCAACCTGAGCGAGGCGCTGCGCCTGGACGGGCAGGTGTATCAGGCCCGCAAGGAACTGCTGCCGGAGAACCACCCCAGCACGCTGCTGTCCGGCACCTCGCTCGGCCGGGACCTGCGGGAGGCCGGCGAGTTCGAACAGTCGATCAACCTGCTCACCGAGATCCGCGACGCGTACGCCGTGGTCATGGGCGCCAACTCCCGCTTCGTGGTCAACGCCCGGGCCAACCTGGCGATCTCGCTGCGCAGCGCGGGCCGCCCGGAGGAGGCCGGCCGGCTGCTGGACCAGGCATGGAACGACCTGAAGGCCGAGCTCGGCCCGGACCACCCGGAGACCCTCGCCTGCCGGCTGAGCCGCTCGGTGACCCGCCTGGAGATGGAGCTGGACGACGCGGGGTCCGAGATCAGGGCGGTCCGTGAGGCGTATGAGAAGCGGCTCGGCTCCCGCCACCCGCACACGCTGGTCTGCGTGAACAACCTGGCCGCGGCGAGCCGCGCCCAGGGACACCTGCGGGCCGCCCGGGAGCTGGCCCGTGCGGCGATGGAGGGGATGCGGGAGGTCCTCGGCCCGAAGCACCCCTACTCACTGGCCGCGCAGATCAACCTAGCCGTGGTCGAGGCCGACGACAGCAACTTCGAGACGGCGCGGACCCTGATGGCGGACGCCGCGAAGGACCTCGCCGACGTGCTCGGCCGGGACCACCCGCACACCCTTCGGTGCGAGGCGAACCTGGCCCTGATCGACCTGCGGGTGCACGGCCACGCTTACCAGGAGCGGGTGAACGCTGCGATCGACGCGTTCGCCGGCCGGGTCGGCCAGGGCCACCCGGCGGTGAAGGCGCTGCGCCGCGGCCGCCTCCTGCGCCGCGTCATCGACCCGCACCCGTTCTGAACGGCGCCGGTGCTACGACCAGTTGGCGAGCCAGTCGAGCCTGGCCGGCAGGATCGCCACCGCGCCGAAGTGCGCCGCACCCGGCTCGACCCGCAACCGGACAACACCACCTTTGCGCATGCCCTTGTCTCGCCGGAGCGCAGGCGCCCCCGGCGACCTCATCGCCGACCTGCCCGTCAACGCCTGCATCCATCCCGCCGGCCGACCCATCGACACCTCCAACCTCAAGGTGTTGCGACCATCGGTTGAATCCACCTGCGCAGCCGCCCATCGGCGGGACCGTCGGATGCTGCCGATGCGCCGGTCGACTCCGCGATCCCGGCGTGACGCCGCGCCTGACGGAGGCAGCGTGTCACCGGACGTTCGGCATGGACGGCAACGCGTGCTGATCCGGTGGTGCGTGGACGGGACCACGCGGACTGTCGCCGGCCACCACCGCGGCCAGCACCGCGAGGATCGCGCCGCCGGCCAGCACCGCCAGTAACGGCGGCAGCGCGCCGGACGGTGGCCGCCAGGCGCCTGCGAACGGGTCGAGGTGCGCGCCCGGGCCGGACTGGAAACGCGTCATCACGAACGCCAGCAGGTACACGTGCAGGACTGCGGCCACGCCGGTCAGGACGGTGCAGTAGGAGCGTAGCCGGTGCCGCGAGGCAAGGCGGCGCTCGAATTGCGGCGCGCAGGCGGCGCACAGCACCACGCCGGCGGCTGCCGGCATCGCGTACCGGCCTTGCGCGAACCAGCCGATGATCGGCAGATAGTGCAGTTCCAGGGCCAGGAGCAGACCGAGGCAGGCGGTGCCGAGTGAGGCGGCGACGAGGATGAGCCGGCGGCCGCCGTGGATCAGGCTCGGCACCACCACGGCGCCCAGCAGCAGGCACCACGCCGCGATGACCACCAGCGGCGGCTTGGTCTCGCCGTAGTCGAACTGGCCGACGACCTGTTTGAGATAGAACGGGATGCGCCGGGTGACCAGGACCTGCGCGAGCTCCGACGGGGCGAGGTGCTGGGCGTCGCGGGCGACCGGAGCGACGCCGGCCACGCCGGAGTACGCCATCCAGCCGAGCGAACCGGCCAGGCCGAGCGACCACGAGCCGGCAACGATCCAGCGCGTCTCGCGGCGCTGCCACAGCTTGGCGATGCGGCCGGGGCGGGCCAGCGCCAGGCACGCCGCCACGATGAGCATCAGCAGCGCGGGCCCGAGTTGGCGGACGGTGAGCAGCACCAGCGAGCCGACCCCGACCAGCACCAGCAGGCGGCGCACGGCGCGGTCGCCGAGCCGTGCGTCGGGCGCGCGCAGCAGGGCGAGCAGCGCGCAGCAGACGGCGACGCCCGCGGCGATCTCAAGGCCGTTCGGGTTGACCGAGCCGGCCAGGTTCGCCGCCATCGGCGTCGCGGTGAGCACGACACCGAGCGCGAGCACCCGGCTGCCGAGCCGCAGCGCGGCGCCGGCCGCGCCGGCCAGGAGCGCGGCCGCGGCCAGCGCCGAGATGAGCCGCGCGAGCAGGATGCCGGTCCGGTCGGGCGCGAGCACCAGCGGCGCGCCGACGAGCAGGTAGTAGACCGGGCTGTACCTGGCCGCCCCGCTCGGGGTCAGGACGAGGGCCCGGTCGGTGGTCCAGTGTTGGCAGTCGGCCGAGCGCGCCGGGCGGGGCGCCCAGGCGCAGTCGACGTTGCTGTTGCTGGGCATCAGGCTCGCCGGCACCAGGAACGCGGGCTTGCGGTCGTCGCGCCGGTCGACGACCGTGCGGTGGGTGATGAGCTGTCCGGTGGTCACGGCGTACGCACGGGCGATGTGGTCCTTCTCGTCGTACGTGCCGTTGACCGGCAGCGCGACCGCCCACCCCGCAGCGATCAGGAAGAACGCCGGCAGGTAGAGCCACCACCGCGGCGCGGGCCCCGCGACGCTACTGCGCCGCATGGAGGGCGGGAAGTACCGGCATGGGATCCCCGTGAGTGACGTTCGTTGACGGATACGTGTTGCGAGCGGCCCGTTCGTACCCGGGCACAGACGGGATACACCGGCCGTGCGGACCCGGGCACCGGTTTCGTTGGGGGTGGAAATCAGGGTTGATGTCGCAAGACGCCGCGGCCGCCGGTCCACCTGATCCGTAGGTTTCTCCTGTCCGACGTACCTCGCGAACAGGAGCCGGCCCGGTGACCTCTCCGGATGAACCGCACCGATCCGGTGATTCGGTCGACGACCGGCCCGCCCCCGCGCGCGGCCGGGCGACCGTGACGACCGACCGGCCCGCCCCCGCGCGCGGCCGGGCAGCCGTGACGACCGACCGGGATCAGCGCGCACGGCCCAAGGATCCGTCGTGGGCGCGGTGGAGCATCGTGCTCGGCACGATCCTGGCAGTGCTGGCCGGCGCGGTGCTCGTGGCGAAGGAGGCCCTGTTCTCGTACGCGATGCGCGGCGTCGTCGAGCAGAACCTGCTCGGCGACACCGGCAACCAGGCCCAGCAGCCCGGCCACGCGTCAGTCACAGGGGCGAAGAACATCCTGCTCATCGGTGTCGACGCCCGCCCCGGCCAGGACCCTCACGAACCCGTACGCTCCGACTCGATCATCATCCTGCACATCCCGGCGACGTATGACGCCGCGTACCTGGTCTCGATCCCTCGGGACACCTGGGTCGAGATCCCGCCGTACGACAACGGGGCCAGGCAGTACCTGGGCGGCGACGACAAGGTCAACGCCGCGTACGCGTTCGGTGGCAACGGCCTCACCGGGCCGGCTGCCCGCAGCCATGCCGTCGAGCTGCTCGCCCTGACGATCAAGAAGCTGTGCGGGGTGACGTTCGACGGCGCGGCGATCGTCGACTTCACCGGCTTCCAACAGGTCGTCAACGTGCTCGGCGGGGTCGACATGTACGTGGATCAGGAGACCACGTCCGTGAGCATCGGTCGCAACAGCAAGGGCGGGACCGAGGTCCCCTTCCGGCAGTACACCAGAGACGACGGCGGCCAGGGCCTGGACCCGGTTCCGGGCGTGACCCCGGTGGCCTACCACGTCGGCTACCAGCACCTCGCACCGTGGCAGGCCCTCGACTACGTCCGGCAACGCGAGACCCTGCCCAACGGCGACTACGACCGGCAACGCCACCAGCAGCAGTTCATCAAGGCCGTCTTCAAGGGGATGCTCAGCAAGGACGTGCTCACCAACCCGATGCGGTTCAACAAGGTCCTCGAGGTCGCCGGCAAGGCGATCACCATCGACAGCGGCGGCATCGACCTGGCCGACTGGGCGTTCGCGATGCGCGGCGTGAGCGGCGACGACGTGGTCACCATCAAGTCGAACGAGGGCACGTTCAACCAGTCGCCCGGCAACGGCACCGCCGAAGACCTCGACCAGACCACCGTCAACCTGCTCGCCGCCGTACGCACCGACCAGGTCAGGAGCTTCCTCGCCGCGCATCCCCAACTGGTCGCCGGTGGCTGACCGGCCGGCCTGGTGAAGGTCGGCGGGACAGCCGGATCGTCCCTGGGACGCGCGGGCCGGGGAGCGGCCGTGGCGACGCTGGCATCGCGGGCGGCTGGATTCGTCAGGATCCTGGTGCTGGCGGCCGTGCTCGGACTCGGTAGCCGGTTACTGGACAGCTACAACCTGGCGAACGCGCTGCCGAACGTGGTGTACGACCTGGTGGTCGGGGGTGCGATGGCGAGCGTCATCGTGCCGATGCTGACCCGGGCGGCGCTGACGGAGCCCGACGGTGGCGTGGTCTACGCCCAGCGGCTGTTGTCGATGATCGGCTTCGGCCTGGGGGCGGTCACCCTGGTCGCCACGGTGCTGGCCCCTGTTCTGGTGGACCTGTTCACGCCCGGCTTCACCGCGGACCAACGGCATCTGACGGTCGTGTTCACCCGGTTCTTCCTGCCGCAGATCCTGTTCTACGGCATGAGCGCCGCGGCGGGCGCCGTGCTGAACATCCGGGGCCGGTTCGCCGCACCGATGTGGGCGCCGCTGGCCAACAGCCTGGTCGTCACCGCGGTCGGGTTGTTGTACTTCGTGGTCGGCGGCGCGACCAGCATGCCGGCGTTGACCACGCCCCATCTGCTGCTGCTGAGCCTGGGCACCAGCGCCGGAGTCTTCGCCCAGATGGCCATGGTGATGTGGGCGCTGGCCCGCAGCGGTTTTCCGTTGCGGCCCCGGCTCGATCCCCGGGGCATCGGGATGCGCCGGATCGGCCGGCTCGGCGGCTGGATGCTGTTCTCCGTCGCCGCGGCCCAGGTGCTGTTCACGGTCGCCACGAGATCGGCGTCGATCGGCGGGCCGGGTGGGATCAGCGCGTACCAGAACGCGTACGCGTTGTTCCAGATGCCGTTCGCGGTGATCACCCTGTCGGTGATGACCGTGATGCTGCCCCGGTTGAGCCGCAACGCGGCTCGCCTGGATCACCGCCGGATCACCGACGACCTGTCGCTGGGCATCCGGTTGGCCGTCGTTGCCCTCGCCCCGGTCGCGGCGGTCATGGTGGCGCTCGGACCGCAGCTCGCCGCGCTCCTGTTCGCCCACGGGCGCAGCGACGCGTCGACCGTGGGCCTGCTCGGGACGGTCATGGCGGTGTTCGGGCTGGCCCTGGTGCCGTTCAGTGGGTACGCGATCCTGCTGCGCGGGTTCTACGCCATGCAGGACACCAGGACGCCGGCGCTGATCGCCAGTGGGGTCAGCGCCGTCGGCGTGGCCGGCTGCCTGGCCGCCGGTGCGTTCCTGCCCCGCGCGGACATCGTCGTGGGCATCCCGATCGCCTACGGGGCGGCGTACACCACCGGCCTCATCACCGCGGGTCTGGTCCTGCGCCACCGGCTGGGCCGCATCGACGGTCGCAGGCTGGTGAGCACGCACGCCCGGGTGCTGCTCGCGGCCACGGCCGCCGCCGGTGTCGCCACCGCGGTCGCGCACCTCCTGGCTCCGCTGACCGGGCCGCTCGTCGTCGTCGCCGCGGCCGGCGTGCCCGGCGGGATCGCGTACGTCGTCGCCGCGCGGCTCCTGCGCCTCACCGAAATCGGCCGGCTGGTGGCCACCGCCACCGCGGGGATCCGGTGCGGAGACGGACCGGAACGGACCGGCACCGACCGGCCTGACCGGCCTGATCGGTTGAGCGCGGGTGCGCCTCACGCGCCGGGGAGCTGACCCGCGTGCTCGATCGGCTCGGACGGGCCGCCGGACCCGTTGACCGGATCAGCGGTGGTGCGGTTGGAGGGCACGAGCGGCGGGTCGCTGTGGTACCGGCGCTCGCCGCGAATCGTGGTCAGCACCGCGCGGCCGAGCAGCCGCAGGTCGAACATCACGTTCTGGTGCTGGATGTAGGCGAGGTCCTTCTCCAGCCGTTCCTGCGGTGGCATGTGGAACTTCTCGATCTGGGCGAGACACGCGATCCCCGGCCGGACCGTGTGCCGTTCGGCGTAGCCGGGCACGGTCCTCAGGTGGGAGAGCACCAGTATCGTCCGCAGCGGGCGCGGGCCGACCAGGCTCATCGTGCCGCCCAGGACGTTGATCAGCTCCGGGAGCTCGTCCAGGTGCCAGCGGCGCAACCGCTGGCCGACCCGTAGCGTGCGCGGATCTCCCGCGGGTGACGCCACGGGGCCGGTGAGCCTCTCCGCGCCGTACCGCATGCTGCGGAACTTGAACTGCCGGAACGTGGCACCACCCAGGCCGACGGAGTTCTTGGTGAAGAAGACCGGGCCCGGCTCCTCGAACCAGATGAGCAGCCCGATGATCGGCCACAGCGGCAGCGTGAGGGCGAGCCCGACGGACGCGCCGACGATGTCGAGCAGCCGCTTCCCCCGGGGCACCCGGCGGCGAGGGACCGTGCTCGGGGCGTGATAGGCGAGGACCATGCGCTGGACCCCCAACGAGGGCGGCGCGTTGTCCTCCACGATCCCGGCCGTGGCGGCGCTGAGCACGATCCCGCCCGCGAACGCCCCGGTCACGATCAGCAGAGCGGCTCGCGCCGGGACGTCGTAGCCCAGGCGCACCCAGAGCCACGGCGACAGGATCAGCCCCACCGAGACGAGGAAGGCGATCCGGCAGATCCAGGCCCGCGTTGCCCGGGAGATCAGTGACGTGAGGACGACGGCCGGCAGCAACGCCAGGACGATCGACAGGAGCAACACCCAATAGTTCACGGTCTCTTACCCTCAGCAGTACTACTCGTGACGGCAGGCGCTAGAGGTACGCCTTCTCCTGCTCGGCCCACATGGTGAAAAGCAACAGGATCCAGATCTCCCGGGCATGCTCGGCCGTGCCGCTCAGGTGCCGGTCGACGATCGCGTTCACCTCGTCGAACTGCAGGTAGCCCTGCCGCTCCAGGACATCCCGGCTCAGGTACTCGCGGAGCAACGGTCGGAACACACCGCGCAGCCACCTGGGGAGCGGGGCGTTGAAGCCCTTCTTGCGCATCGCGATGATCTCCGGCGGCAGCAGATCGGCCATCGTCCGGCGCAGCAGGAGCTTCGGCCGCAGACCGGGGGACTTCAGCCGGCCCGGCAGGGAGAAGGCGAACTCGATCATCGAGGTGGCGAGCAACGGGACCCGCACCTCAAGCGAATGCGCCATGCTCAGCCGGTCGACCTTGGTCAGCACGTCGTCGGGGAGGTACACCTGAGCATCCGTGTACTGGAACCGGGTCAGCCGGTCGAAGCCGGCGCCGGCCCGGTCGTGCGGCTCGTGCGTGTCGTAGGTGTCGGTCATCCCGGCGAACACGTCGGGCCGCAGGATCCGCGCCTTGTGCGCCTCGCGGAAGACCACCCGCCACAGGTAATGACTGCGACCCGGGTGCTCGACCGCGTTCTCGATGAACCGTCGCGCCTTGAAGTCGAAGCTCGCCCGGGCACTCGAGCGGGGCAGGAACCGCAGCAGCGAGGGAGCGATCCGCACCGTCAGCGCCCGGGGCAGGTGCCGGTAGTAGCGGGCGAGCTTGTCCGCCTGGTACGTCAGGTAGCCGGCGAAGAGCTCGTCCCCGCCGTCCCCGCTCAACGCCACCGTCACCTGCCGCCGGGCGAGTTCGCACAGGTAGTAGGTGGGCACCATGGACGGGTCGGCGAACGGCTCGTCGAAGCAGGGCAGCATGCCATCCGCCACATCCTGTGCGCGTGGTTCGACCAACAGCGCGGTGTGCTTGGTGCCGAACCGCCGCGCGACCAGGGCGGCCGCGCTGCGTTCGTCGTAGGACCGGTCCGCGAAGCCCACCGAGAACGTCTTCAGGACGGCGTCCGGCTCCGCCAGGCGGGCCGCGGCGACGACAGTGCTGGAATCCATGCCACCGCTGAGGAAGAAGCCGAGCGGTACGTCGGCGACCATCTGCTGGCGGACGCTGTCGACAACCAGGTCGCGCAGCATCTGACGGGCCGAGGCCGCCGTCAGGTCGCGGCGCGGCGCCACGTCGGCGAGGGCCCAGTAGCGCTCAACGGTGTACGCGCCGTCCTGCCACACCAGCGCCGTGCCCGGTTCCAGCTTGCGAATGTTGCGGTACATGGTTCGGGGCGCGGGCACGTACATCAGCGACAGGTATGCGCTGAACGCCTGCAGGTCCGGCGAGCGGTCGGAGACGGCGCACAGCACCGCCTTCATCTCCGAGCCGAAGACCAGACCGCCGTCGCGCTCCGCGTAGTAGAGCGGCTTCACCCCGACGCGGTCGCGACACACCACCAGACGACGCCTGGCCTCGTCGTACAACGCGATGGCGAACATGCCCTCCAGGTGCCGCACGAAGTCCGAGCCGTGCTCCTCGTACAGGTGCGGAATGACCTCGGCATCGCTGCCGGAAGCGAACCGGTGACCCCGAGCGGCGAGCTCGCGGCGTAGGCGCTGATAGTTGTAGATCTCTCCGTTGAGCACCGCGTGCACGGTCCCGTCCTCGGACCGCACCGGCTGCTGACCGTGCTCCACGTCGATGACGGCCAGGCGCCGCACGGCCAGGCCGACCGTGTCGCCGAGGTGGAAGCCCTCTTCGTCGGGGCCGCGGTGCGTCAGGGCGCGGCACATGACACGCAACCGGTCCGGGTCGACCGTGCCCGCGTCGGCGGTCACGATGCCGGTGATCCCGCACATCGAATTCTCCCTTTCGGTTGATCGGTGACAGCGGTGGCGGGCGCGATCAGACCGGCGGCGGGTCGGGCAGCCGGAACGCCGGTTCCGGTGCGGCCGGCGTCCACAGCCGCATCTTCTGCGCGGACAACCGGAGCAGGTAGCCGGGTCCGAGGAGCAGGTAGCGGCGCCAGAGCCGGCGCGGCTCGAACATCAACCGCCACAGCCAGGCCAGTCCGTACCGCTGCATCGGTCGCGGCGCGGGAGCGAGCCTGCCGGCGTGATAGTCGAACGCAGCCCCGACGGCCAGCAGGGGCATGGCCAGCAGCGGCCGCATCGCATGGACGAAGGTCTCCTGCCGCGGGCAGCCGAGGCCGACCAGGACCAGGCGGGCCCCCGAGCGGTTGATCCGATCGGCGATCTGCGCGGGCTCGCCGGGCCGGGCGGGACGGAACTTCGACGCTTCGGCGCCGGCGATCCGCAACTGCGGCAGCATCCCGGTCAGCGACGCCGCCAACTGCTCGACGGTTTGCGCCGTCGAGCCGTACAGATAGACCGGCAACGCCTCGGCGGCCGCCCGCCGCAGCACTCGCAGCGTCAGCTCCGGCCCGCTGACCCATTCCCGCAGGCCCGCCGCGTGCAGCAGGTTGAGCGCCCACCGTACCGGCTGGCCGTCCGCCGCCACCACGTCGAAGGCATTCAGCCGGGCGCCGAACACACGGTCCGAGACCCCGGTCATCACGCCGTGCACGGCCAGTGCGGTGAGGATGAACGGGCGCCTGTCGACGGCTGCCGCGACCACCTTCTCGACCGCCGCGTCGTAGTCGATGACGTCGACCATGACGCCCATCACGCTACGTTTGCCGGCATCGATCCCACGCGGCGCACGCCGCGATGCCGGACCGCCCGCCTCGCGGGAGCGGTCCAGCTCGAACCCGGTAGCCAAACGCGTTCCTTTCGTGTCGCCCACCCGCACGCCGCGCTGACCGTGCGGGTCGCACGCCGGCACATCTCCCGCGCCGGACCCGCTGCGGGCGTAGCCGAGCCGTACCCCTTCGGCGGCCGATCACGCCGCCCGATGGCACGATGCGGGGTGGCTTCGCGAGGTGAGGTAGCGCACGCCTCGGCACACGGCCGACGCCGTCGTGGGGGGCATGACGACCGTGCGGGGCGCTTTCAGCGCAGATCCGGCAGCTGGAGCGAGAAGCTGAGCATGAGGCGTTCGGGAGGCGCGGGTCGGGGTGCCGGCCGCCGCGTCCAGGAAGCCGGCGCGGACCACCGACCGTCCAAGGAGGGCGCGTCCGTCACTCGCGTGTGGGGTCCGAGTGGTCAAGCGGGTCGGCGGTGCGTAGCGATCGTGCGGCAGCGGCGGTCCTCGACGTACCGGTGGCCGCGGCCAGCCACTGCTGCAGGCCGGGTGCGGTGACCGGTGTGCCGGCCCGCAGGTGCTCGTCGCGGAGCAGTTCCACCAGCGAGTACAGGCCTCGGGTGGTCCGGTCCAGGGACGGCAACAGGGTGGTGAGGACCGCCCGGACCTGCGCGCCGCGCCCGGCGGTGGCCAGGTCGGCCAGCGACGCGCCCCACCGGTTCAGGGGTACCACCGCAGCCAGCGTCGTCATCGCGGACGCGAGCGCCTCGGGGCTCATCCGCTGGGGCAGCAGGTCCACGGCGGCGTCGACCGCGGCAACACGGTCGCTGACCCTGGCGCTCGCCAGGCCCGCGGCGACGGTGTACGGGCTCAGTGGCGGCAGCTCGACGACTGTCTGGCTGAGCAGGCGCAAGGCGTGGGCTCCGGCGCCGCCGTCGACGGTGCCGTCGAGGGACGCGAGCTGGTGCGGAAGTGCGATGGCCAGGAGTGGTTCGATGTTGCCGGGCCAGATCGAGGCCAGCCACGGGTGCCACGGCGCGCCGGGCTGCCGGTCCGACGAGGGGTTCACGGCGCCGAGCGTCACGGTCGGCAGTGCCGGGTCGGTGGGTGCCGGCGGTGCGGCCGGTCCGAGCGCGGTGACCCGGATCCGGCTGTACTGCCGTTCCGGGTCGAACGACACCCGCCACGTGGGTGCCCGTCCGGCGCCGGCTGCGTCGTAGCCGGGCCCGAGGCCGATCAGAGATGGATCGTCTCCCCGGGGTGCACGGGACCGGGCCGCCGCAATCCACAGTGGACGGTCGGCATGGGTGGGTGTCGCCGGTGGCGGTCCGCCGAGGGCGTACCGGAGGGCGGCACCCACGGCGCCGGGTACGGCGGCCGCGGCGGCCCGGATCGCCGGGTCCGCGCTTGCCGCGGCGGGTCCGAGCCGCAGCAGCGCGGCGACCGCGTCGAGCGGATCCGGCGGGGCGCCCGTGGACAGCCGCTGGACGAGCACGGCCGGCGCGATCCAGCCGCCGGCATGGGTCGGTTCCGCGCACGGGGCGTACCGGCGCCCGGCGCGCAATGCAGACTCCACGGCGGCGGCCCGCCCGGCGAGCAGCTGCAGCTGGGGTGCCAGCGGCGGCAGCCATCGCACCGGCGGCGTATGGGCCGCGGCGAGCACCACGCCGGCCACGACGTCGAGCAGGTGGTCCGATTCCCAGCTCGGGCCGTCGCGCAGCAGGCGTGCCGCCCGCCGGGCAAGGCTGGCGTACTCGACGGGATCGGGGCCGAGCCGGGCGGCCGCGCAGAGCGCGCGTTCGAGCAGTTCCGCGTCGGTCGGGTCGGCCAGCAGGACGGCGAACGCTTCGGCCAGCTCCGCCGGGTCGGTGATCGGCGCCACCGCATCGGGCACTGGCACCGGTGCGGTCCTGTCCGGCCGGGGGACCGGTGCCGCGACCACGGGTGGGGCGTCGTCGCCGAGCCAGCGGCGGGCCGCCGTCGCGACCGCGGGCGCCAGCGACGGCAACGCGGCCAGGACCGGGCCGGGCTCGCCGCGCACCCGCAACTGCTCGGCGGCGGCGGCCTGGACGTCGGCGTGCGGATGGCCGAGCGCGGCGGCGACGACCGCGGACGACTGCCCGGCACCGGCCCGCGCTGCGAGGGCGAGCGCCTTCATCGCGGTGGACTTCGCCGGTGCGAGGACCGCGGCGGCAAGCCCGGCGGCGAGGGCCGCGGCGTTGCCGTCGTGGTCGAGTCGGCCCGCCTTCTCCACCCCCGTGAGGGCGTCGACGGCGAGCGTGACGGTGGGCCCCACGGAACTGCGCAACAGGGCCGCGTAGCCGGCCTGGCGGGTGGCGCGTTCGTCGACGGACGGCGCCAGCGCGGCATGCAGGCGGGAGTACCAGCCGGCACGGTACTGCGGGAAGCCGAGCCCGAGCGCGGCGACCGTCGCGTCCAGCACCCGTGCGCGGTCGATCGTGGCGTCGGAAAGCAGGTCGAGGACCGCGTCGTGCCAGGACTGCACGGTCGCGCCACTGTACTTGTCAACGTTGGCGAGGCTCACCTGCCGGTTGCCCTCGACCTCGAAGATCCGCCAGAACGCCCGGGCCAGCAGGTCCGGATCGGCCCGAAGCAGGTCCGAGCGGCGTCCACCGGCGCTGAACCGCCCACCGAGCTGGTTGACCATCGCCAGCACATAGTCGTCGTCGGCGTCCAGCGTGACGAGGCCGTCGCGTTCGGCCCGGCGGATCTCGTTGAAGTCAGGGGCGCCGAAGTCCTCGGTCGCCATCGTGTGCAGCACGTGCCGGGCGAGCGCGGTCACGAACCGGCCGCCCCGGGATCGGGCGACCCGCAGCTGGTCATCGCCCGGTGGCCAGTACAGCCGGTCCGCCGGCGCGGCGGCGAAGACGATCAGATCCAGCCGCCGGCCCTCCGCCGGCGTGTACCGGTCCTTGCGGCCGTCGAGTTCGTCCCGCCAGCTGTAACGCTCCCAGGCGTGCAGCGCCGGCCGGTGCAGCGTCGCCCGCTCGTCGGCGGTGAACGCGCACACTCGGTCGAGCAGCACCCCGTCGTCGAGCGCCAGGAGTTCGGTCAACGTCACCACATTGGCAGGTTAGACGCGCCGTGGAGGCCCGGCGGTGCGGCCCCGTCCGCGGGAGTTCGGCGCAGCGGCCGACATCATGCCGCCGAGTTCCTGGACAGGGCGATGGGCTGGCCGTCCAGCGACCGGGTCTTTATCGGACTGGTCGAGGCCGGTCTCGTCGGCGCCGGGTTGCTTTGTCTTGCCGGACTCGCATAACGCGACACCCGACGTGACAGCGATCTGGGAGAGCGACGATGCCGTAGCCGGCGGCCTGGACGTCGCCCTCCAGGACCAGCCCGCCCGGCGCGGCGGGGTGAGCTGCACGCCCCCGTACGGAGCAGTTGAGCGCGGTGCCGGCAGGCTCGGACCGCACGGTGAGGGTGAGCGTGAGGCGCCGGCAGCCAGGGCTGCTGGCCACCCGGAGGATCGCCTTCCGGCATGCCGATATGGGGACAGTGGCACGACGTTCGACTGTGGCGAGCCAGCTCCCCGACGGCCACAAAGTCGATGGCACTTTGAGACGTTAGCCGGCGGTCGCATCGGGTAGCGCGGAACGCCGCGTTCGTACCGCGGCTTGAAATTTGGGGCGATCGGCCGTGGGGAGTTCAAGTTGACCAAGACCAGTGTGGAGCCGGTGGTTGTACCGCGGCAGGCTCGTCGTCGAGGGCTGTGGCTGTCTGTGGCCGCGGTGGTCGTGGTGCTCGCCGCCGGCGGGTTCGTCACGCTCAGGCTGGTCAGTCCGGTGCCGGCGCCACGGATCGTGCAGACTGTGCCGCGGGTATACGCAATCCCAGGCGTTCCGCCAGTGTTGCCGTGGCCGGAGGCCGGGCAGGCAGCGGTTGAGATTGACGGGCTCGGCCGGCTGGGCTCCTCCGGTGGTTCCCGACCCGTGCCGATCGCTAGCGTCGCCAAGGTGATGACCGCGTACGTTGTCCTGCGGGATCATCCCCTGCGCCTGGACGAGAACGGCCCCACGCTGACCGTCTCGGCTGAGGAGGCCGCCGCTTATCCGTCTCAGCTCGCCTCCGGCCAGTCGCTGGTCCAGGTTGTGGCCGGCGAGGTGCTCACCGAACGGCAAGCCCTTCAGGCCCTGCTTTTGCCCTCGGCCAACAACATCGCCCACATCCTCGCCCGGTGGGACGCCGGCAGCAGCGATGCGTTCGTGGCCAAAATGAACCAGGCCGCAGCCGGCCTCGGGATGGCAGACACGCGCTATACCGACCCGTCCGGGCTCGCACCGTCCACCGTCAGCACCGCTGCCGACCAGGTCACCCTGGGCCGGGCGGCAATGCAGGTGCCGGTGTTGGCGCAGATTGTGGCGATGCCGCAGGCCACGCTCCCCGTCGTCGGGCCGGCCAGTAACGTCAACACCCAGATTGGTAAGGACGGGATCGTCGGCATCAAGACCGGCTC
The DNA here is from genome assembly GCF_016862795.1 of Dactylosporangium siamense. Taxonomy (GTDB): domain Bacteria; phylum Actinomycetota; class Actinomycetes; order Mycobacteriales; family Micromonosporaceae; genus Dactylosporangium; species Dactylosporangium siamense. The sequence continues at coordinate 83,618 of NZ_BONQ01000050.1, forward strand.
CACCGATGAGGCCGGCGGCTGCCTGCTCTTCGCGGCCGAGATCTCCGCAGAAGGGCAGCGGCTCAGGATCATCGGCGCCGTACTCGCACCCGGCCCGAACATGGCAGACGCCTTCGAGGCCACCCGTCGCCTGATCCAAGCCAGCAGCGGCCTGCCGCACAAGTACCGGGCCGTGCGCGCCGGAGATGTTGTGGCGACCGCCCGGGGACCGATGGGCAGGAGTACAACCCTTGCCGCAACCGGCGACGTGGACGTGCTCGGCTGGCCCGGCTTGGCCTACCAGATCGATACCCTGACCACCATGCCGCGCCGCCACATTGCAGCGGGGACCCATGTCGGCACGCTCAAGCTCACTGCCTCAGCCACGGCCGTAACCACTGCCCTGCAGACCACTCAGGCACTCGCACCACCCAGCCGGTGGGAGAGGATCACGCACGGGTGACTGCCGGCATCCTGCTGTGGCGTCACCCGAACACACCCGCGCGACGAGCTGCGCGTCGACCCCGTTCACTGCTACGCCCAGATCTTGTGAGAACCGAGAGGTGAGACCCCTCCCGGCTACTTGACCTTGCGGCCCGTGGTGATCTCCCCGCGCTCTTCGGGCTCACGCCGGGCCGGCTTCGGCGGCGGGGCGGCCTTCTCGATCGGGAACCAGAAGCCCCTCACCGGCGGGGCGAGCGCGCCGACGCGGTTCATCTTCCTCGGCACTACCCAGCCGGCGTACTCCGGACCGTGCTCCTCCTCGGCGCCCCGCCCGTCGCCGGCCACCGGGAGCGGCTGGTGGATCTCAACGAAGCGGCCGTCCGGCAGGCGCTGGATGATGCCGGTCTCGATGCCGTGGACCAGCACCTCGCGATCGTGCTGCTGCAGGCCCAGCGCGATCCGGTATGCCAGGTAGTAGGCCAGCGGCGGCAGGATCAGGATGCCGATACGCCCCGCCCAGACGATCGCGTTGAGGCTGATGCTGAACTTGTCGGCCACCACGTCGTTGCCGCCGGAGACCAGCAGGACCATGTAGAAGGCGATGGCCATGGCCCCGAGCGCGGTGCGGGACGGGTTGTCCCGCGGGCGCTGCAGCAGGTTGTGGACAGCCTCGTCCTTCGAGAACCGCTGCTCGATGAACGGATACAACATCGGCAACATCGCCAGGAGACCGGGCAGCACAACCGTGGGCCAGAAGATCGGCGGGAGGGTGTAGCCGTTACCGAACAAGTGGAACCGAATCTCCCACGCCGGGAAGAGACGGGCCGCGCCGTCGAGGAACATGACGTACCAGTCGGGCTGGCTCGCCGCCGACACCACCGCGGCCTTGTACGGGCCGAACAGCCAGATCGGGTTGATCTGGAAGAAGCCGGCCAGCGCGGCCATCACGGCGAACACGATCATGAAGAAGCCGCCGGCCTTGGCCGCGAAGCCGGGGACCATGCGCACGCCGACCACATTGTTGTTGGTCCGGCCGGGGCCGGGCCACTGCGTGTGCTTCTGCTTCACCAGCAGGCCCATGTGCACGCTGATGAGCGCGAGCAGCAAGCCGGGGACCAGGAGCACATGCACGATGTAGAGCCGGCCGAGGATCACCTCACCCGGGAACTCACCCCCGAACAGCGAGGTGGTCACCCAGGTGCCGACGATCGGGATGGACAGCATGATCGCGCTCGCGATGCGAAGGCCCGTGCCGGACAGCGCGTCGTCGGGCAGCGAGTAACCGGCGAAGCCCTCCAGGAAGGCCATCCAGAACAGCAACATGCCGACGATCCAGTTGGCCTCGCGGGGCTTGCGGAACGCGCCGGTGAAGAAGACCCGGAACATGTGCACCACGATCGCGGCCACGAACAGCAGCGCGGCCCAGTGGTGCATCTGCCGCATGAACAGGCCGCCGCGCACGTCGAACGAGATCTGCAGCGTGCTGTTGTACGCCTGGGACATCTCCACACCGCGCAGTGGCGCGTAGCTGCCGTCGTAGACGACCTCGCGCATCGACGGGTCGAAGAACAGCCCGAGGAAGGTGCCGCTGAGCAGCAGCACGATGAACGAGTAGAGCGCGATCTCGCCCAGCAGGAACGACCAGTGGTCGGGGAATACCTTGTTGAGCAGGCGCCGCAGCGGCGTCGCCGCCTGGAAGCGCTCGTCGAGCGCCCCGGCGGACTTGGCCGGCAGGGCCCGGACGTCGGTTTTGCGCCGCTTCATGACCGCTCCCGGAGGGCTGGTCCAACCGCAACTTGTTGTAGTCCCTTTCGGGGCTTGCGTACGCTCCAATAGCCGCCACCCGGCGGTGTTCAATATTCCCGCTTGCCGGGCTGCGATCGCTCCCGCGTCGGGCCTTGGGGGTTCGTTCTGGGGCTGGTGCGGGTCTACTACGGCGCACCTCCCGTGATCGGAATGCGACCCCGGCTACCTACATTCTACGAGGTCGGCCGCGCTGAGGCTCCTCGCGGAGGTGGTTGAGCGCTGACCCGGCGTGGACGCCGTCGCCTCCACCATCGGGCTCGGCACGGCGCTGGAAGACAGCACGACCATCGAGGCCGTCGGCGTCACGGCACCGCAGGCACCCGGTGACCCGACCGGCGAGCCGCTGTTCGGCCTGCGGTAGGACATGACCCAGATCGATGTACCGCAGGCCTACTCGACCAGATCATCGCGGACACCGAGCAGCTGGCCCGGGAACGGGGCCTGAACCCGACTCCCGTCCCGCGGGGCTGAGGCACGCGGCGGTTTCAGTCGCGCTTGAACGGTGAAGCTCTCGAACCGTCGGCGTCCGTCCCTGCCACCAAGGTCGGCGTTCGCCGGGCTACGGTTCCCGCCCGACGTCATCATGGTCGCCGTCCAGCTCTACGTCGAAGAGGGTCCGGCGCACCGGCTTCAGACCGGAGCGTGCGGTGCGGTGCTGACCAGGGGCTCACCGCGAGACTTCCACCGGTGCTACGAGGGCGTGACGCCGGTGCGGCCGCTGACCGCGAAGGTTACCGGCTTGATCGTTCTGTAACCCGCTCGCGACCAAGCAACCCCTTGACACGGGGCGCGCCCGAAGAGATATTTGGCAACCAAGCGCTTGTTAGGTTCGAGGACTCCTCGCCCGACCGCACGCAGGAACGACGTGGCGATAGCGACGTAACGGTTGAGCCCAATGCATTTGTCCCGGTGAGGTAAGGGGTAGACGTGGCCACATTCAGGAGATCGGCGACGCTTGCTGGAGCGCTGATCGCCGCGTTGGTGGTGTTGGCGGGCTGCAGCAAGAGTGGCTCCGACGCACCGAACACCGGCACGGCGACCGGTAAACCCATCATCATCGGCTTGGACCAGGACAGCACTGGTCCGGGCGCTTCATACAGCAACATTTCCGGCAAGACGATCCGGCTGGCCATTCAGGACATCAACGACAAGGGCGGCGTGCTCGGTAGTCCGCTGCAGCTCGTGGTGGGCAACGACGAGAGCGACCCGACCAGGTCGCCGGCCGTGGTGCAGAAGTTGGTCGGCGAGGGCGCCAAGCTGGTGCTGATGCAGACGGGTAGTGCGGCAACGGCGCAGGCCAAGCCGATCCTCGCCCAGCTCGGCATCCCTGCCATCGCCCCCACCAGCGTGACCCAGACGCTGGTCGACCCGCCGAACAACGAGTTCATCTACATGCTCGCCAACGCGACCGGCGACTGGGCCAAGGTGTACTGCGGAGCGTTCGAGAAGGCCAACATCAAGAAGATCGGCGTGCTGACCGACGACTCCCCGACCATGGCCGCGGTGGACAAGGCGCTGTTCGACGCGATGCCCTGTGTGCAGATCGCAGCGTCCGAGAAGGGTGCCACCGCGGCGTCCGACCTGTCGGCGCAGGTGGCCCGAATCAAGGACGCGAACGTCGACGCGGTGATGGTGACGAGCCTCGGTGGCGCGTTCGAGGTGCTCGCGCAGAACACGCTCGCCAGCCAGTTGGCCGCGAAGCCGCGGTTCTCCCTCGCGTCGATCGGCAACCAGCCGGACTCCTGGAAGCTGGCCAACCCGGGCGCCCTCAACGGTTTGGTGTTCATGGGTTCCATCAACAGCCAGAACCCTCGTACCCAGGAGCTCACCAAGTTCCTGAAGGACAAGAACGGCGCCGACTACGAGATCACGGCCTACGATGCCCAAGCCTGGGACACCGTGCACATCGTCAAGCTCGCGATCGAGAAGGCCGGCGGCGCGGACGACCCGAAGAAGCTCAACGAGGCGATCCAGAGCATCACCGGATACCAGGCCTCGTTCGGCCAGGCAAGCTTCACCCTGTCCTACTCCGCCACCAAGCACCTCGGTACGGATGGCCTGTGCGGCCTGTCGCTGATCGAGTTCGGCGCGGACAACAAGCCGAAGGGACCGTGGGCGACCTACCAGCCGCTCTGCTGATCGGACCGGAAGCTGGCCGTGGGGCGGACATCCTCCGCCCCACGGTCGTCATCCGTCCTGGTTCAGCGGCCATGACGCAGCACCGCATCGACAGACTCGAGGAAGTGGGTGACCAATGCCGCAGGACGACCAGTTCGAGGAATCACGGGTCCGGGTGACCATGGCCGTTACTGACTGCCTGCACCGGTATGCGAGGGCGGTCGATCGGTGTGACTGGGACTCGGTGCGTGCGTGCTACCACGACAACGCCTTCGATCACCACGGTGCGTACCGAGGAGGGGTCGACGGGCTGATCGAGGACATGAAAGCTCGCCATGCACAACTGGACTCGTCGGTTCATTTCATCACCAACGTGATCGTTGACCTGCCTGACCCGGATGTCGCATTGGTCGAGTCCTACTGCCTGTGTTATCTGAGGCGCCGTGAACTCGAAGCCTCCGGCGCGCAGCAAATGACGACGGTGAAATGTCGCTACCTGGACAAATTCACGCCGGATGCCGTTGGGCGGTGGCGTATCGCCTCCCGCATGGTGTTGTTTGACGAACTGTGTGTCGGCGAGATTCGGGACAGCCGGCCACCGGCAGCCACTCGATCGGAGAGGGATCGAAAGGACCCATTGTGGGTCTTTCTTGATCGCGGAGCGGACTGGAACTCAGCAGATTATGCCGCTGGGTCGAAACGCCAGTGACCGGGAGCGCGCCGACCCCCGGCAAACCCTCGGCGCCGGCCGAGCCCGCCTTCGGCGCTTACGCCTCGGCCGGGATTACCCGAACCGGGGTGCCCTGCAGCCATGACACGACGTCTTCCACCACGTGCGAGAAGAACCGCTCGTACATCGGCACCGAGACATAGCCGATATGTGGTGTCAGGACGGTGTTCGGCGCGTCGCGCAGCGGGTGGTCTGCCGGCAACGGCTCGACGGAGAACACATCCAGCGCGGCGCCGGCGATGACGGCGTCCGACAGGGCCTCGGCCAGGGCGTACTCGTCCACGATCGGCCCGCGCGAGGTGTTGACCAGATAGCCGCGCGGGCCGAGCAGTGCCAGCTCGGGTCGACCGATCAGGTTCCTCGTGCGTTCACTCAGCTTGAGGTGGACGGTTGCTATGTCGGCGCGCTCGAACAGTTCGCGCTTGCCGACACGCTGCACGCCCATCGCCTCGGCCCGCTCGCTGGTGAGATTCTCGCTCCAGGCGACGACGTCAACGTCGAAGGCCCGCGCGTAGCGGGCGATCCTCGAGCCGATATTGCCCAGCCCGATGATGCCGAGGGTCGATCCAGCCAGCTCGGGACCGATCGTGGTCTGCCACCGCCCGGCCCGCAGCGCGGCATCCTCGGCCGGCACCCGACGGGTGACCGCCATGATGAGGGCCCAGGTCAGCTCGGCCGTGGTGTGCGGCACGCCGCCAGTTCCGCAGACCACGATCCCGCGGGCATGTGCGGCCGCGACGTCGATCGCCGCGTTGAACGGACCGGTGGTGACCAGGAGGGCCAGGTTGGGCAGCGTGTCGAGGACCGCCGCCGGGAACGCCGTCCGCTCCCGCATCGCCACGACCACCTCGAACGGCTCCAGCCGGCGGACCAGGTCAGCCGGGTCGGTGATGTGGTCGTGAAAGAACGTGACGTCGGCCCGGCCGTCAAGCGGTGTCCAATCGGCGCTCGACCGGGCGACGCGCTGATAATCGTCAAGGACGGCGATCCGGATCGGCATGGCGCGGGCTCCTTCGATTGTGGATCCAGTTCGTCGCGGTGGCGCCGCTGACCGTCAACACCCGCTATCGTGTACGCCTAACAAGCGCTTGGTTGTGCCATTCTGTTTCGGCGCTCGGGGCGTGTCAAGTCAGGTCGAGGCAGACGGGAAGGGTCGGTGTCGGCACGTGATATCCACAGTGCGCCTGTGTCCTCGTGGTGGATTACAAAGATTGACTTCCGGTGGGCCATCTGCGAGCGTGCGATGGCTGTTCCAACCCGGCGTGATCATCGCCGGCGACGATCCGGACGAGGTCTTCAAGATCCCCGCGGTTGTCGGCGCCGACCTGGGAGTTCGCCATGTTTGAGACCTCGTCCCTTGCCGTCAACGATGAGGGCACGCGGGCCCCATTCGGCGTGAACACCCGTCCCGGTCGGCGTTCGCTCGCCGACGTCGCCGGGCACCCGGTGGGCCAGGACTGACGTGGCCGACGGGACGCGGATCTGCGTGCTGCCGGCCGCACCGCACTCCGCTCCGGCCGACCGCGACCAGATCGAGGATGCGGTCCGGGCGGGCGGGGGCACGCTCAGTGGGGTGGCCGACGCCGACGGGATGATCTGGACCGACTGGTCCGACCCGGCGGCTCTGGGCGCCACGCTGCGCGAACACCCGCAGGTGCGCTGGGTGCAGCTGGTCACGTCGGGCGTGGACGCGTTCGGGCCACTCATCACCGATGACCGGGTGTGGACGTCGGCCAAGGGCGCCTACGCCGAGCCGATGGCCGAGTGGGTGCTGGCCACGCTCCTCGCCGGGTTCCGCGGCGTGCCGGGCTACGCCCGCGACCGCCGGTGGGAGCCGCAGTCCACCCGCTCGCTGTTCGGCGCGCGCGTCACGATCGTCGGCGGGGGAGGGGTGACCAGCGCCCTGATCCGGCTGCTGGCGCCGTTCGGGGTGACCATCGACGTGGTGCGCCGGGCTCCGGTGAACGTACCCGGGGTCCGTCGCACTGTGGGGCCGCAGCTGCTCGAGGAGCTCGCACCGCAGACGGACGTGCTGGTGCTGGCGCTCGCCCTGACACCGGAGACGGTCGGGTTGGTGGACGCCCGGTTGCTCGAGCGGTTGCCGGACGACGCCTGGCTGGTCAACGTGGCCCGCGGCGCGCTGGTGGTCACCGATGACCTGACCGTGGCGCTCGAGACAGGACGCCTCGGCGGTGCGGTGCTGGACGTCACCGAACCCGAACCACTGCCGGCCGGGCACCGGCTGTGGCGCCTCGCGAACTGCCTGATCACGCCGCACACAAGCTGTCCGGCCGAGTTGGCCGCGCCCTTGCTGTTGCGACGAGTTCGGGACAACGTCGCGCGGCGGGTCGCGGGGCTGCAACTCGACGGGGTGGTGGATCCGCGTGCCGGCTATTGATTGGGCGGACCTCGAGGCGACGGAGGCGGCCGCCAGGCTGCGGCTGCCCGAAGAGGTGTACGACTACTTCGCCGGTGGCGCCGGCGACGAAACGACCCTGGCCGCCAACGTCGCGAGCTGGCGGCAACGACTTCTGGCACCGCGCGTGCTGCGTGGCGTGCGTGGCGTGGACGCCGGCGTCGAGGTCCTGGGTTGCCGGATGACCACACCGATCGCGGTGGCGCCGATGGGTCTGCAGCGGATGGCCCACCCCGACGGCGAGATCGCCACCGCGGCCGCAGCAGCGGCGACAGGCACCGTCCTCAGTGTCTCGACCTACGCCACCTCCACTGTGGAGGAGGTGGCCGCGGCCGGTGGCGTCCAATGGTTCCAGGCCTACGTGCTGCGGGACCGCGGCCTGAGCCGGGATCTGCTGCAGCGCGCCGCGGCGGTCGGCTACCGCGCCGTGTTGCTGACGGTCGACGCGCCGGTCGCGGGCGACCGCCGCCGCGACCGCCGCCACGGTTACCGGCTGCCCACCGGCGCGAACCTGCGGCTGGCCAACTTCCCTGAGCGTGGGCAGGTTTCGGCCAGCTACTCGATCGAACTGGAGAACACCCTGACGCCCGACCTGATCGGCTGGGTCGCCGACGTCAGCGGCCTGCCGGTCGCGGTGAAAGGCGTTCTGCGCGGAGACGACGCGAAGGTCGTCGTCGCAGCGGGGGCCAGCGGGGTCGTCGTTTCCAACCACGGCGGTCGGCAGATGGACGGCGCGGTAGCCACCGCCGACGCGTTGGTCGAGGTCGCCGCGGCGCTGTCCGGCACCCCCGCGCACGTCCTGGTGGACGGCGGTATCCGCACCGGTGCGGATGCGGTGCGGGCGCTGGCGCTGGGCGCCCACGCGGTCCTGGTGGGTCGTCCGGTCCTCTGGGCCCTGGCGGTCGGAGGCGAGGAGGGTGTGCGTGGTCTGCTGACCGCGCTGCGCGAGGATCTGCTGCGCACAATGACACTGTGCGGCGTGTCGTCGGTGGCCGAGATCGGTCCCGACCTCCTGCGCGGACGGGTGATGGCAGAAGCCCCCGTCCCATCATGTTCATGAGCGGCCTTCGAAGGCTCGCGCGGACTTTCTGCGGTGGACGCTGTCGGACGGGGCCGGCGCGGTCGTGCTCCAGGCGCGGCCCCGTGCGGACCGGCCGAGTCTGCGGGTCGAGTGGGTGCGGTCGGTGTCGTAGGCGCACGAGCACCCCGCCTGCATGCGGGCCGGTGAAGGCCGGCTGGACGCGCCGTCGGCCGCCGCGGCTCCGTGAGGTCCGTTGTCGCTGCCGACCGCCACTCCTTGTTGTTGATGTTTCGATGGAACGCTGCGTCGATGAAGGGCGACGTTTGCGGAGAAATCCGAACTGGCCAGTGGATCTACCCGATGCCACAACATTGCCGGCACCGGTCGCAAATCGTATTCCGGGCGCAGAGCGGTACGGGAGCGGACAATTTTCGGTCGCTATTCGTGAGTGCCGCCGTACGGTCCGAATTTGGAGTGCTTTACCGAGAAAATGTGCGGTTCAATCGCCCGGCGGCCCGGGGACTTTGGTCTACCCTCTGCGACCGGCGCACGGCCGGGCCGTCACAGAACACACCGCGACGGCTCGTCACAGCGTGTGGCCGCCACCTTGGCACGTAGCCGGAGGCTCCGACGATGGCACAACACGCGACGCGGTCACGTTCATTGATCGCCGTCCTTTTGCACTGTCTGCTGGCATTCGCCCTGATGGCGCCGACCACGCTCCTCTTCACCCGGGTCTGGGGCTCGGTCGGGGAGCGGGCCCGGTTCGCCCAGTCGGAACGCAACGGCATCCAGTACATCCGCAGTCTCGGTCAGCTCACGATCGCGCTGACGGACGCGCAGTCCGCCGCGGTCTCGGGGCGCCCGTTCCCGCGGGACACGATCACCCGCGCGGTCGAGGCCACCGCTTCGGTCGACGCCCGGCTCGGCGGGGACCTGCGGACCCACGAGCGATGGTCCGGGCTGCGTGCCAAGATCGAGGCGCTCGCGGCGCTGAGTGCCGTCGACCCCGCCACGGCGTTCAGCACCTTCGGTGAGGCGACCGACATGCTCCTCGCGCTGTACAAGGAGGTCCGCGACAACTCGCAGCTGACCCGCGAGCAGGACGTCGACGCGTCCTACCTGCAGGACGGCGCGGCGCAGCAGCTGCCCGAGGCCGTGGTGGCCGCCGGCCGGTTCATGGACCTGGCGGTCATCGCCGCCGGGCGGCCCCGCAACGACCCGGCGGGCACGGCCGCCAACCTGCTCAACGCCCGTGACGCGGTGACCTACCCTGCCAACGACCTCGCCGCCGGCCTGCAGGCCGCGGTCGACGGCACCAGCAGCCGGACCCTCAGCGGCAACCTGCTGAGCCGGCTGGACCGGTTCCGGCGCGGCATGGAGACATTGACCGCGACGACGGTGCCGGTCGACGGCCGGACCGCGGTGAACACCGCGGCGCTGCGGGACGTCCGCAACGAGGTCCAGACGGCCGCGTCTGAGCTGGCGGCGACGATTCTGGACGAGCTCGACCTGCTGATCAGCGCCCGGATCGAGGACCTGGGCCGGCAGCGGCAGACGGCGGCGGTCACCCTGGCGGTGGCGGTGCTGCTGGCGCTGGTCCCGCTGACCGTGCGGCTCGTCCGGCCCCGCCGTCGACCCGTCGCGAACCCACCCGTCCCACCGGCCCCCCAACCGGCCGAGGACGTGGTCCCCACCTGGCGCCGGGAGCCGACCGGTGCTCGCTAGGCTCCGCATCCGTGGCAAGCTCGCGGTCCTCCTCATCGCCCCGCTGGTCGCGATCGTGCTGCTCACGGTCGTCGTCGTGGTCGACCGGGTCGGGCAGGCCGGCCGGGCGGCGGACACCGCCCGGACCGCCCGGGTCGCCGGTGACGTCGGCGCGCTCATCCAGGACCTGCAGCAGGAACGGCTGATGGCGGTTGGGTACCTCGTCCAGGTGGTCGGCCGGTCGCGGCTGCTGCTGCAGACGGCGGCGGTCACCGACCGGGTCACCAACCTCAGACTCGACTACGCCGGCGACCTGTCACCGGAGGTGGCGGACGCGATCGACGACGTGCAGTCGCTCGCCGGGCTGCGTGCCGCACTGGTGTCCGGCAGCGCCGACGTCGACGGGGTGCTGACCCAGTTCACCGCGGTCACCGGCCGGCTGATCGACGCGCTGCGGCTGATGGACGCGGCCGACGCGACCACCGCCGAGGGCCGGCAGCTCCTGGCGCTGGACGCGCTGCTGCGGGTCGACGAGGGCAACAGCGCCGGCGCCGCACTGATGACCGTCATGGTCGCCACCCGCGCCCAGCGTGATCTCGCCAGGTACGCCGCCAACGCCGCCGCCGTGCAGCCGAACCTGGACCGGTTCACCGCCTCCGGGACCCCCGAACAGGTGGACCTGTACGGTCTGGTCACGGCCGCGTTCGCCTCCCGCGTCGGCGGCGGCTTCGTGGAGAGCGTCGGGACCGACCCGGCCGCCGCGATCGCCGATCTGCGGGTCGCCACGCTGTTCCCGTCGCTGGAGTCCTACATCGCGCTCGGCCGCTTCGTGGAGAAGCGGATCGTCACCGACGTCACCGCGACGATGACCGACCTGGAGCGGCGGCAGACCACCACCGCGTATGGTCTCGTCGCCGGCATGCTCGTCCTGCTGCTGCTCGTCATCCTGCTGAGCACGGCGATCGCGCGCACGGTCGCGCGGCCGCTGACCCTGCTGACCGCCTCCGCCGCCCGCGTCGCGCAGGTCACCGAGGACGAACTGGTCCGGGTCGCGGACGACGAGTCCGCCGCGCCCGAGCCGGTGCGACTGGAGCGGATCACCGTCGGCGGCCGGGACGAGATCGGCGATCTGGCCCGGACCTTCGAGCGCGTGCAGCAGACCGCGGCGCAGCTGGTCGAGCGGCAGGTGGCCAGTCGCCGCAACGTCGCGCAGATGTTCGGTCACGTCGGCCGCCGCACACAGAACCTCGTCGGCCGGCAGCTCGGCCTCATCGACCAGCTGGAGCGCGACGAGACGGAGCCCAACCGGCTGCGGCAGCTGTACCGGCTGGACCACGTCGCCAGCCGCTTGCGCCGCAACGCCAGCAGCCTGGTCGTCCTGTCCGGCGGCACCGGCACCAACCCGCACCTGGCGCCACTGGCACTGGCCGACGCGGTCCGCCTGGCGCTCGGCGAGATCGAGGAGTACGACCGCGTCGACGTGCAGCTCACCAGCACGATCATGTTGGCGCCCGCGGTCATCAGCGACCTGGTCCTGATGCTGGCCGAGCTGATGGAGAACGCGACCTCCAATTCGCCGCCGCACACCCGGGTCACCGTCACCACCGGCGAGAGCGCGACCGACGTGCGGGTGTCGATCGTCGATCACGGCATCGGCATGCCGGCCGAGCGGCTCACGGTCGAGAACGCCCGGCTGGAGCGCCGCGAGCGCATCGACCTCGCCCCGACGGAGGTGCTCGGCCTGTTCGTGGTGGGCCGGCTGGCGCGCCGGCACGGGCTGCGGGTGTCGTTGAGCGACACGCCCGGCGGTGGCGTCACCGCGACCATCGTCGTCGGGCGAGAGCTCCTGGACGGTTCGGCCGCACCGGAGCCGCAATCGCGGGAGACGATCGCCTCGGTCGTCGACATCGGCGCACTCACCCGGGCCACCCACTCGATCGACGGCCGGCAGCCGTGGAACGCGTTCGCCGCGCCGCGCACGCTCGCCGCCGTCGCGTCACCGCCGGCCATCGCCGCTGTCGTGGCACCGCTGGATGCCGACGCCACCGCTGAGACCCCCGCGCTGCTGCGGCAACCATCGCGGCAGGGGCAAGGGTTGCGACGGCGGGTGCCGGGGGCGCAGCTGTCGGCCGGCACCCAGGCCGCCGGGACCCCGGCGCAGTTCGTGGCGGCTCCTCCCGATCCGAGCAGCGCGCAGGCACTCGTCGAGGCGTTCGAGGATGGTGTACGCCGAGCGCAGCACGACGTCACAGCACCCCCGGCCGACCAGACGCCACCGCTGCCGCCACCACCGTCACTGCCGCCACCGCCACAGTTTCAGTCGCCGCCACCGCGGCCGGCCACCGCCGGTCGGAACCTGAGCAGGCGGGTGCCGGGTGCCACGTTGCAGGACCCCGGTGCCATCCCGAGACCGGGGCTCCACCCGGTGGAGAGCCAGTCATCCCACGATCCCGACAGTGCACGGAAGCTTGTCGAGGAGTTCGAGTCCGGCGTCCTGCGCGCACTGCGCGAGGTCAGATCAGAAGGATCATCACAATGACGAGTCCGTTCATCCAGGACAGCACGCACCGCCAAACCTCTGGTGGGACGCCCAACGCCGCACCGATGAGCACGGAGGTGCAGACCTTCAACTGGCTGCTCGATTCGTTCACGTCCGGCACCGCCGGCGTGGTGGAGGCCATCGCGGTCTCTTCGGACGGCCTGCTGATGGCTACGTCGGCCTCGAAGGAACGGGCCAACGCGGAGCGCCTGGCGGCCGTCGTCTCCGGGATGACCAGCCTCGCCAGCGGCGCTTCCGCCTGGTACACCCTCGGCGGGCTCAACCGGGTCATCGTCGACATGGTCGACGGCTACCTGTTGATCACCTCCATCAGTGCCGGGTCGGTCCTCGGTGTCATCGCGACCCGCTCGGCCAACCTGAGCACGGTGGCCTACGAGATGACACTCTTCGCCAGCCGGGCCGGCGCGGCGCTCACCCCGCAGCTCATCGCCGAGCTGAAGAACGCGGTCCTGCGGTGACCGTGCCGCCCGGGCAGGAGCCGCCCGGCATCCGGCCGTATCTGCGTTCACCGGTCGCGCCGGTCTCACCGGCTCCGCCGGCAGCGTGGAACCGCCCCGCGCACCGCGCACCGGACAACCTGCGGCCGTACGTCCTGACGGCCGGGCGGGTGCAGGGCGACCACCCGGCGGTGAACCTGGAGACGCAGGTGACGATCCGGCCGGGGGCGCCGTCGGACGTGCGGTTCATGCCGACCGAGCTCCAGGCGATCCTCACCACCTGCGTTTCCCCGGTGTCGGTTGCCGAGATTTCGGCTCAGGCCCACCTGCATCTCGGCGTGACCAAGATCCTCGTCGGCGACCTATGCGCCGCCGGATATCTGGACATCCACCAGCTCGAGGTCGACCCCGTCCACAGTCCCGACGTCATTTTGCGAGTAATCCATGGACTCCGTGCGATCTCCTGACGCAGCACCCGTACCAGTCAAGATCGTTATCGCCGGTGGCTTCGGCGTGGGAAAGACCACGACGGTCGGCGCGATCTCCGAGATTCCTCCCCTGACCACCGAGGCCGAGATGACCTCCGCGGGGGTCGGCATCGACAACGCCGGGCACCGCGTCGACAAGGTCACCACCACCGTCGCGATGGACTTCGGCTGCGTGACGATCGACCGCGCGCTCAAGCTGTACCTGTTCGGCACGCCTGGCCAAACACGCTTCGGGTTCATGTGGGACGATCTCGCCCATGGCGCCCTCGGCGCGCTCGTGGTCGTGGACAGCTCCCGCCTCGACGACTGCTACCCGGCCGTGGACTACTTCGAGCAGTCGGGGCTGCCGTTCGTGGTGGCGGTCAACGCCTTTGACGGCGTGCTTGCCAACGACCTGGAGAGCGTCCGGTGGGCACTCGCCGTCGCCGACCACGTGCCGGTGATCGCGTTCGACGCTCGCGACCGCCTGTCGGTGCGCGACGCGCTGCTCGTGGTGCTCGACCGGGCCCTGGACCGGGCGGTCAGCAATTCCCGTTCATAGCCTCATTTCGGCGGACCAACCAGCCGCCTGACTCAGCCGTGTCGCGGCACGGTGTGCCACCCGTGCAGCCCGCGCAGCCAGCGTTCCGCGCGCGGCCGGTCGACGATCCACGCCTGCCATCGTCCTTCGAGGCGTGGGTCGCGCCGGGCGACGGCCGAGTAGAGGCGCATCGCGGCGTCCTGCGCCGCCTGCCGGGCCAGTTCGCCGGTGCGTTTATGCCGGCGGACAGCGGAGGGTTCGACCAGCCAGAGCGCCACGTAGAACAGCGCGGCGACACCGGCCTCGGGTCCGCGGGTCGTGACCGTGCCCCGCAGCCCGCCGCGGAGCACGAGCTCGGCCGTCTCGCCCGGGTCGTCGCCGAGGCCCGGCGCCAGGGTGTGGGCGATCTCCGCGACGTCCTGGCCGATCGTCGCGTGCGAGGCCGCGATGTACAGGGCGTACCGGACCGCCAGGGCCTGGTCCGGGGCCGGGAGCCGGGCAACGGCGTCGGCGAGGGCCCGGGCGTGTTGCGGCCACGTGCCGGGCACCGGTGCGCGGCCGGTCAACCGGAGAAAGTCCGACCATGCGCGGCCGTCGGGTCCGGCGTCGGTGCGCACCACGGCCGTCAGGTCGCAGCGGGCAGCGCCGACGTTGTCGAGCTCGTGGGCCAGCCGTTGCCGGATGACCTGGTTGCGCAGGGCCGGCCACGCGCCGGGACCGGTCCCGCTCACGCAGCCGGCGACGGCGGCCGCCGCCCGCCACTGCTCGCCGTCGGGCAGCCGGCGCGCCACCTGGCGGGCCAGATCCACGCAGATCCCGCAGCGTCGCGGGGCAGCCCATTCGCGCAGCGGCTCCAGTGCCTCCATCGGGTGCAGCGCGCCGAGCAGCGTCTTGAGCCGGGACGCGGGGAGCGTCGCACCGGTCGCGCGAGCGAGGTTGCCGTCGGCCCTGAGCGCCCTGGCTGCGGCGGCGACATCGACGAGGCCGTGGTCCAGCGCCGCGGCGAGCATCTGGGCCCACATGTCCGGCGGCATCCGCCGGTTGTCCGCGAGCCACAGCACGTGCGCCGCGCCGGCGCTGATGACGGCCGCGCGGAGGTCGCCCGTCGCCGGGAGGGCAGCGCCGCGACAGGCGGACGCGATGAGTCCCTCGGGCCAGTGCCGCACCAGCGCGGGGTCGGTGAGTGCCAGCCGGACCGACTCGGCGACGAACGCCTGGACGCCGTGCCGCGTGGTCGTGTCCAACAGGCGAAACGCCGTGCGGGACCCGTCGGGCGTGGCGACCGCCCGTGCGGCCAGCTCACCGATGGACGTCCAGGTCTCCTGTTCGAGGGCGGGTCCCACACCCCGCAGCGCCTCGACCGTCGGCCGGTCTCCCGCGCCGAGCGCGCCGGCAATCACCTCGCGGGCCTGGATGCGGTCGAGCAGGTCGGCGGCGGTGCCAGCGGAGCGCAGGCCGGGCAGCAGGTCCCGCGGTTTCGGGTCCTTGCCGTCCCGCAGCACCAGCAACGCCCGGCAGGCGCTGAGAAACGTCGCGCGCGGAGACGGTCCGCGCTCGCGCGCCGCCCAGGAGTGGGCGACGTACGACCGTGACCGCTCGTCGCCGTTGAGGGTCAGCCGGGCCACGTCGCGTGGCAGGGCGACGCCGGCATCGGCGAGCAGGACCTCGGCATGCAATTCCAACGGGTCGTCGTCCGGAGGCGTGGTCGCGGCGAGTCCGTAGTTCGCCCGGGTCGCCCGCGGCTCGTACGTCGAGACACTCAGATCGTCCAGGACTTCCGGCAGGACCGTGGTCACCCGCTGCAGGGCGCCGACGATCAACGCCGAATCCATCGACAACAGCACCGGCCGGCCGGCGTGCGCGAGGACCGCGGTCAGCACGGCCGTGGTGACGTCGTCGTCGGCGGGGATGGCCGCGCCGGGCTCGAAGTCGCCGATGGAGACGGCCGGCAGCCACGCGTCGTCGCCGACGATCGCCGCGCCGGACCACCATGACGGCGATGCCGCGCCGGCGAGCAGTTGCCGCGCCGGAAGCTGCTCGGGCCGGTCGATGAGCACGTGGGCGGCGAACACTCCGGGCCGGCCGAACTGGTCGACGCCGTTGTGCACGCGGCGAAACGCGTAGCGCAGACCCTCGACGTCGCGCCAGCCGAACGACGTCGGTGCGGTCGCCGGGTCCCGCCACACCGGTGGATACACGAACTCGGTGCACAGCTCGCGCGCCTGCCGCCGGGCGATCGTCAGCCGGTGGAAGAGCCGCTCGGTCGCGGCCACGATCTGCCACATGCCGCGGCCCTCAAGGCCGTGGTCGGCCCAGGTGAAGTACAGCTGCTCGGCCAACAGGCACCGGACCGGTCAGCGCAGTGCCGTGGACAGCCGCCACAGCACGACCGCGAGCGGGTCCAGCACGCGCCGCGGGCTCGGCAGGATCTCACCGTTGGGACCGGGCGTCGCGCCGATGGCCGAGACGGCGTGGAAACTGACTCTGCCGTACTGCTCGGCGGTCCGCACCAAGCGCTGCTGGCCGAGCTCGATCAGCAGGCTCCGGACGTAGGCGCTCGATTCCTGCATCGCCTGCAGCCACGCCTCCTGCGAGCGGACCCGGCCGAGGCCGGGATCGAGCAACCGCGCCCCGCCCGGGAACAGCTGGGCGAGCAGGTCGGCCTTGGAGATCACCACGGTCACCGGGACCTTCCGGCGGCCGGGCTCGAAGTCCAGCTCGCGCAGTGTGGCCGCGAGCAGGTCACGCTGATGGATACTGCGCGCCCTCGGCAGCTGCTCGCGCGGGACACGGGCCCGGACGGCGTCGAACTCGAGCGGGTCGACCAGGAAGATCAGACCCGAGGAGCGCCGCAGGAACCCGGCGTTCTGGGCCCGCTTCACGTGGTCCATCAGCGTCTCACCGGCGATGTCGTGCGTCATCACGAGCATCGGCCGGCCGCCGTCGATGTGGGCACGGAAATTCAACGGCTGCTGGTTCGCTCTGGTCTTCTCGGGTGTCGACTGCAGGCGGGTGTTGTCGCGGTACACGTGGTTGTAGTAGTTGGTGTAGAAGTGGCGCGCCGTCTCCTCGTCCGGTTCGAACTCGCGGAACCCGGCGGCGTCCAGGCCGTCGCCGTTCATCGCCTCGTTGAACGCGGTCGTCAGGTAGTACGTCTTGCCCGCGGCCGTCAGGCCGACGATGGACACGATGTGCGCCTGGCGTTCGTCCAGGTCCATCGGTAGCGGCGAGTCGCACTGGGGATTGCTGCAGAACCGGCGGGCCATCCGCTCCGGCGGGAACGTGTTCAGCGGCACCAGCGGATACTCGCCGGTGTAGGCCGGGGGCGGCGGGGTGAACCACCGCCCCCGGCGCACCGGATCGGGCGCGCGCGGCGCACGCCAGGACCAGAGCACGTCGGTCAGGCTGGGTTCCGCGGGCCGGCGCGGCGCGGGCGGCATCGCACGCGGCTCCGGGCGCCGCGATATCCGCGGGGTGGCCGTCTCGCTCTCGAACTCCTGCAGGGCCGCCAGGCCGGCGGCCCGGGCGGGCCTGGCCATGGCTTCGGGCGGCGGCTCGACCGGGTCGGGGTACGAATACGGGTCCTCGACGGGCGGCGGCGCGTTCGTCGCACGGATCGAGCAGCGGTTCAGCACGATCACCTCGCCGCAGAACGGGCAGACCCGTCGCACCGTGTAGTCCACGTCGTCTCATCTCCCGTCGGTGTTGCTGTCGCTGTCCGAGCCGGAACCGGCGTCAGTTGTCGAACGGATCCCGGCGGGCCTGAGCGGGCGGTGGCATCCAGTCGCCCCGCGGTGCGCCTGGGCGGGGCCCGGGTGCACCACCGCCGCCGGAACCGGTGCTTCCGCCGCTTCCGCCGCTTCCGCCGAAGAGCCGGCGGAGCTGGGACATCCGCCCCTGCCCGACCGGAAGGTCGGGGTCGAACGCGAAGACGATGGTGAGAATGACACCGACCACGAACGACACGTTCGGCAGCGCCGCCGCTCCGAGCATCACCCCGCGCGTGTGCGTCGCCTCCGCGTAGATGCCGACGAACGCGGTCGCCGAGAGCATGCCGACGAAGCCGAGGACCCGCGCACCGATCCGGGTGCTGCGCTTGTAGGTCCGCACGAGGAAGAAGCCGAGCGCGGCACCGGCGAGCGCCGGGACGACCGCGGCGCCGACGGCCGCGGCCGTGCTCGGTCCGCGCGCCCCGGCGAGCGCGTCGACGATGAAGAGCGCGTAGCTGGCTCCGGCCGACTGCGCGCCGAGGACGACGAGCGCCCCGGCGGCCAGCGCCGCGATGCGCAGCACGCGCTCCCGGCGGTCCGGGTCGGCGAGCGCGTCCGCGACGATCGCGATCACGAACGCCGCCATCGAGCCGATGAGCAGCACGTGGAGAATGAGATTGAAGACGACTGCCATGCCGGCACCTTTCGTCGTGCCACCGCATCGGTGTTGGTGACCGAGTGTATTGTCGACGGTTGCGCAGCGCCTCCAACGAACGGCGTCAGTTCCCGATCGGACGTCGTCAGGGACCCGACCTGGTGTTTCGAAGACCGCCGATCATCGAAGCGGCGTCGATCGTTCGGGTGTGCCGCGATCCTGCCGGCGTCGAACCGCGGCCCAACCGGTCAGCGATCGCCAACGGAACGGTCGTCGACGATTGCGGCGCGTCTGGTGCCACGTGCTGGCTGCGGTGCGGCGGTCGGCGTGTCCGGGATATGGCGCTTGTGGCAATCGCCTCTCTTGACGTTGGATGCGCAACCAGGTGTCAGCCGGCCCGACCGCCGGTAGGTTGCGGGTGACCCGCACAGCCCCTTACACCGGAGGGCGCAGCATGCCGGACGCGGTCACCGTCGTCGGTCAGGGGTACGTCGGGCTCGTCCTCGCCATGCGAGCGGTCGAGGCCGGCTTCACGGTGACCGCCGTCGAGTCCGACGCGGAGCGCCTCGAGCACCTGCGGGCCGGCCGCTCCTACCTCGAGGACGTCGGCGACGAGCAGCTCCGCGCGGCGCTGGACACCTGCCGCTTCCACCCTGTCGCCGAGATGCCCGGCGGTGGCCCGGCGACGATCGTGATCGCGGTGCCGACGCCGCTGGTCGACGGTGTGCCGGACCTCAGCCACGTGCGGGCCGCGTGCGGCGCGGTGGGCGCCCGCCTCGCGCCAGGCTCGACCGTGATCCTCGAGTCCACGACCTATCCGGGCACCACCGAGGAGCTGGTCCTGGAGATCCTCGAACGGGTCTCCGGTCTGCGCTGCGGCCGCGACTTCTGGCTCGGCTACAGCCCCGAGCGCATCGATCCGGGCAACGCGGCCTGGACGTTCACCCGCATCCCGAAGCTCGTGTCCGGTGTGGACGCCGCCTCGCTCGAGCGGGTCCGCGCCTTCTACGAGCGGCTCGTGGACACCGTCGTGCCGGTCTCCCGGCCGCGCGAGGCCGAGCTGGCGAAGCTGCTCGAGAACACGTTCCGGCATGTCAACGTGGCGCTGGTGAACGAGTTCGCGGTCCTGGCGCACGCGCTGGGCATCGACGTGTGGGAGACGATCGGCGCGGCCGCGACCAAACCCTTCGGGTTCCTGGCGTTCTGGCCCGGGCCGGGCGTCGGCGGGCACTGCCTGCCGGTGGACCCGCTCTACCTGTCGTGGCGGGTCCGGCTGACCGCCGACCGGCCGTTCCGCTTCGTGGAACTGGCCAACGAGGTGAACCGTCACATGCCCGGCTACGTCGTCGACCGGCTCACCGCCGCATTCAACCTGCGTGGGCTGAGTGTGCGCGACCGGCGGGTGCTGCTGCTCGGCCTGGCCTACAAACCCGACGTCGGTGACCTGCGGGAGGCGCCGGCGCTGGCCGTCGCGCAGCGGCTCGTCGCGCTCGGCGCCGACGTGCGCGTGGCCGACCCGCACGTGCGCCCCGCCGACGTGCCGCTCGGCGTGACGTTGGTCGACCTGGACCCCGACGCGCTGTCCTCCGCCGAGATGGTGGTGCTGCTGGTGCCACACGCCGCGTTCGACCTCGCGCTGGTTTCGGCGCAGGCCAAGCATGTGTTCGACTGCTGTCACCGGTTGACCGGCGCACACGTCGAGCAGCTGTGACGGGAGCCGCCGTGCGCGCAGTGACCTGGCCCGCCCCGGGAGTCGTCGAGGTCATCGACAGCCCGGAGCCCGTGCCCGGGCCCGGGGAGGCGATGGTCGACATCGCGGTCAGCGTGCTGAGCCCGGGCACCGAGCGGGCCAGGTTCCTCGGCCTGCCGACCGCCGTGGTGCCGTTCCCGCACTCGCCCGGATACCTGGCAGCGGGGTTCCTGCGCGGCGACGGGTCACGGGTCGCGGTGCGCGGCATCCCGCATCGCGCGGTCGCTGCCGTGCCGCCGGGTCTCCTCTGTGCGGTGCCCGGCCACGTGCCGCTCGTCGACGCCGCGGTCTGGCAGCTGGCGCTCACCGCCCGCTACGGCATGGCGGTCGGCGCGCACCGGGCCGGTGAGCCGGCCACGGTGGTGGGGGCCGGGTTGCTCGGGTTGATCCTGCGCCGGCTCCTGGCCGCGGAGGGCGCCCCCGCTGTCCGCGGCGTCGCGTCCTCCATGGCGAAGGCATGGGCGGCCGAGGCCGAGCCCGCGACGACGTTCGGGCCGGGGGAGCGTTCGCTGCTGACGTTCGACGCCAGTGGCAGCGCGGCGGGGCTTGCGGTCGCCGTCGACGCGACGGCCGACGGGGGGCGGATCGTGCTGCTCGGCTCGCCGCGCGCCGACATCGCCGAGGTGCCGCTGCGGGAGCTCTACGACCGGCGGATCGCGTTGGTCGGCGCGCACACCGTCAACCTCGACGCCGCCGGGGTGGGTGCCCTGAGCGAGCCGTTCTTCGCGCTGCTGGCCGGCGGGCGGTTCAGCGTCGCCGACGTCGTCCGCGAGTATCCGGCCGGCGACGCCCCGGCGCTGTACCGACGGCTCGTCGACGACCCCGCGTTCGTCGCCGCGGCGCTGCGCTGGACCCCGGACCGCGCCGTCCCGCTGACCGCGCCACTCCTGGTGTCGGGCCGCGCCGCAGCGCCGTTGCTCCCGGCCCCGGACCGCATGGCGGAGGCCCCGGACCGTGCGGAGGAGGCCCCGGACCGTGCGGAGGAGGCCCCGGACCGTGCGGTTCCACGAGCCGTGCCGCGGGATCGGCCGGTGCGGTTCGGGCTCATCGGCTGCGGCGACATCGGCATCAAGGACGCCGAGGCCCTCGCCGCAGCGTCCGGTGCCGCCCTCGTCGCCTGCCACGATCCCGTCGACCGGCTGGCCGCCGAGGTCGCGGCGGCCTTCGGTGCCCGGGCCGAGCCCGGTGTCGAGGCACTCCTGGCGCGACCCGACGTCGATGCCGTGCTGATCGCCACCCCGCACGACACCCACGAACCACTCGCCGTCGCCGCGCTCGACGCCGGCAAGCACGTCCTGCTCGAGAAGCCCCTCGCCAACGACCTCCGCTCGGCGCGCCGGATCGCGGCGGCCGCCGCCACCGCCGCCACTGCCGGCACCGTCACGAGCGTGCTGTTCCCGATGCGCACCGACAGCCGTTTCCTGCAGGCCCACGCGGCGCTGACCGGCGGGCTGGTCGGGACGCCGCTCGGCGTGTCGGCGAGCTATCTGGTGGACAAGCCCGGGTCGTACTTCCGCAGCGGGTTCAGCGGCCGGTCCCCGTCGTCCTGGCGGCTGTCTCGGGCCCGCTCCGGCGGCGGCTTCCTCATCATGAACCTGGTCCACCAGATCGACCTGATCCGGGCGCTGCTCGGCGTCGAGGCCGATCGCGTGTTCGCCGAGACGAGCCCGTCGGCGGCGGCGCCGGAGATCGAGGACGTGGTGACCGTGGTCATGCGGTTCGGCCCGGTCATCGCGACCCTGGTCGGCGGCGCCAGCGTGCCCGGCGCCGACGGCCAGCGGCTGCACCTGTGGGGCGACGCGGGGCGCCTGGAGGTGCTTCCCGGCTACACCCTCACGACCCGCACGCCGCGGCCCGGGCTCGCCGTGCCGCCGGACGTCGACCCGAGGGTGCTCGCGATCGACCGGTTCGTCGCGTCGATCCGCACCGGGGCACCGCCCGACGTCACCGTCGACGACGCCCTGGCGGTGCAGGCCCTGGCGGAGGCGGCCTACGAGTCGGCGCGTTCGGGCCGCGCCGTGGCCCCCGCCCCGGACGGCCGTTTCGCCGCCTCGGACAGCCGTCTCGCCGCCCCGGACGGCCGTTTCGCCGCCGTGGAAGGGCCATGAGCGGCCCGCAGCGCAGCGGCGGCGGGATGGGCCGCTGGCTGCCGATCAACGGGGAACCCGCCGGTTGGGAACCGGACGAGATCTGCTTCGTCGACGACCCGACGGCCGCGACCGGCTGGGGGCGCGCCTACCCGGCCGGGTTCCCGGTGGCGGGCGTGACCGGGGAGTGGGCGGCAACAGCCTGGGCGGCGCTCGACGCGGTGGGTGGCGCCGCCGCCGCCGTGGTCGGCGCCGGTGCTCTCGCCGGGCTGCTCCGCTTGGCCGTGGCGTTCCCGGCGGACCCGCGCCCGGCGGCCGTCATCGAGACCACCGGCACCACCGAGGGCGTCGAGCTGGCGCTGCGCACCGTCGCGCCGTGCGGCACGGTCGTGCTCGCCGCCCGTCCGCTGTGGCCGACCGCGGCGCTGCGGACCTATCACGACGTGCACCGCAGCGGGGTGCGCATCCTGCCCGTGCCATGGGCGCCGGCCGACCCGCGGGCGGCGCCGCTCGCGGCGGCCGGGCCGGGACCGGTGCGGTGGCCCAGTCCGATCCCGGAGGAGCGATGATCTACATCCATCCGTCGCAGGTGCGCATCCGCCGTCCGTATGACATCGAGGGCGACTGGATCCTGTTCAGCACCTGCAACTACCGGTGTGCGTACTGCTTCTGGGACGACACCGCCCTGGGCGCGCCGATCCGGCCGATCGCGCCGGTGGAGCAGCTCGCCGGGTTCTTCGACCGGACCGGCCTCAGCTGGCTGCTGCACCTCACCGGCGGCGAGCCGTTCATCTACCCGGACTTCGTGCGCCTCTGCCGGCTGCTGACCGCCCGGCATCTGATCAGTATCAACACCAACGCCGACTCCCCACACGTGCGCGCCTTCGTCGAGCAGATCGACCCGGCGCGGGTGGACTTCGTCAACTGCGGCGTGCACGAGCGGCAGCGTCGGGCGCACCGCGGCGATCGGCGGTTCATCGCCAACGTGCTGGCGTTGCGTGACGCCGGCTTCGACGCGTTCGCCTCATGCGTGCTGTCGCCGGACCTGTTCGACGAGTTCCCCGGGCTTTGGCAGCGGTACGCCGACGAGGGGATCGTCATCATCCCCAAGGCGTTCCGTGGCCCGGCCGGCGGCCGGCGCTACCCGGGCGCCTACACCGAGGCGGAACGCGCGCTGTTCCACGACTACTCCGCCCGGGCCGCCACCTTCTACGCCGAGCAGTTCGCCCGGCGGGACGAGCCGCCGACGGTCAACCCCTTCATGGACGAGCACCTGTTCCTCGACGAGCTGCCGGACTACCGCGGCGACCCCTGCGGCGCCGGGCACACGTTCGCGCGCATCATGCCCGGCGGCGAGATCCGGTTGTGCGGCCCGGAGGACATCATCGGCAACGTGAAGGAGGGGTGGTTCGAGCGGCGGGACGGCCCGGCGCCGTGCGCGAGCGTCGAGTGCCCGTACTTCTGCGAGAAGTACCGTCAGCCCACTGTCGGCAGCGTCGGGCGCGGCACCTCGTAGGGGTCGACAACGAACGCACCTTCGGGGTCGGCTTCGAGGCGTGCGCAGAAGTCACGGAGCGCCTCGTTGGCTGGCAGCGCCAGCAGCGGGTGCCGGCGGAGCCTGCCGCATCCCTCGGTCAGCCAGGTCCTCCAGTCGCCGAGGCGCCAGCGGCGCAGGGTGCCGTCGCTGCCGACGCTCAGCGCGACGGCGCCGTCGGGTGTGGTCACCACCGACGTCGCCCACGGCGCGTGGCCTTCGAGCGGGTCGCCGAGCTGGGTGCCGTCGAGGGCCCAGAGCCGGATGGTGCCGTCCCGGGCCGCGCTCAGCAGCATCGTGCCGTCCGGGGTGAAGGCGAGGTCGAGGATGGCACCCTCATGGCCGATGAAGGGTTCGCCGACAGGGTGCCCGGCAGCGTCCCAGAGCCGCACCAGGCGGTCGTCGCCGCCGGTCGCCAGCAGCCCGGTGGACGGTGCCGCGGCAAGCGCCCGGACCGCGCCGTCGTGGCTGGCGAACGTCGGCGCGACCGGCTCGGCGGTGGTGCCGGACCAGATGCGGACCAGGCCGTTGTCGTGGGCGCTGTACAGCCGCTCGCCGGTGGGGTCGAACAGCAGCTCGGTGACGGCGGCCGGGTCGGGCGCGGTGGCCGTCACCCGGCCCGTCACGAGGTCGGCGACGCGGACGGTGCCGTCGCTCGCGCCGGCCGCGATCAGTTCGCCGCCGGGCGCGAAGGCGAGCGCCTGCACGGCGGCCGTGCGGGGGAAGGGGCCGAGCGTGGCGTTGCCGGCGCGGTCCCACAGGCGGACCGTGCCGTCGGTGCCGGCGCTCGCGATCGTGCGGCCGTCGGGGCTGAACCGGACCGTCCGCAGCCCCGCCTCATGGCCGGTGAACACCCGGACCGGACCGGTGCCGGCCACGTCGGACAGCCGCACGGTGCGGTCGTCGCTCACGGTGGCCAGCCATCGCCCGTCAGGGCTGATGGCGAGGCGGTAGATGTGCTCACGGTGGCGGCGCTCGGCGGGTGCGAGCTGGAGCCCGTGCGGATCCCAGCGCCCGGAGCCGAAGAGCCGCTCCCCTGCGGGGGCGGCGGCGTCCGGATCGGCGTCCGGGTCGCGCCACTGCCACAGCCGCAGCATGCGGTCGGCGCCGCCGCTGACGACGCGGGTGCCGTCGGGGCTGGCGGCGACGGCGGTGACCGCGGCGGTGTGCCCGAGCAGCGGGTCGCAGACCGGGCGGCGGGTGTCGATGTCCCACAGCCGCACGGCGCCGTCGGCGGAGCCGCTGACGAGGAAGTCGTCGCCGAACGCGAGGCAGTGCACGGCGTCCTCGTGCGCCTGCCAGGCGAGGCCGAGCGGCCGCAGCATGTCACCGTCGCGGGTCCACAGGCGGATCACGCCGCCGGCCCCGCCGGACGCGACGATCCGCCGCTGCGGATGGTAGGCGAGGACGGCGATGAAGCCCTCGTGGGCGAACGGAATGCGCTGCCGCGGCACCCAGATCGTGCCGCCCAGCGTGCCGCCGGCCCGCCAGTCCGAGCGGGGATCGACCACCACGCTCGTCGTCGGGTCCGGGTCCGGGCCGGCGCCGGCAGCGACGGGTTGCGGGTCGCTGCCGCCGGTGAAACCGAGACCGCGGACCGCCGTGGCGAGGTCACGGTCGCCCAGGTGCCGCCCGTCGCGGCTCCAGGTGGACACTGCGCCGTCCTCGCCGCCGCTGGCGAACGCCAGGCCGTCGGCGCGGAAGGCCAGCGCGGTCACGCTGTCGCGGTGTCCTTCGAGCGGCTCCAGGAGCGGCTCACCGTCGGACCGCCAGAGCCGCACCAGGCGGTCGTCGCCGCCGGTCACGAAGCAGCGGCCGTCGGGGGAGAACGCCACCGCGCGCACCGTCGCCCCGACCGGCAGCACGCGCAGCTCCCGCGACCGCCCGGTCGCCAGGCGCAGCGCGGCGAGCACCGGCCCCAGCGGCGTCGTGCCCGGCAGCATCGACAGGTTGGCCCGCAGCAGCTCGACCGCGCCGGCCAGGCCGCGGACCGGCTCGGTCGGGACGAGCCGGGCGACGCCCGCCGACCGGTCGCGCAGACTGCGCTCCACCCGCGCGGTCTCGGCCTCGTCGAGCGTGCGGCGCACCGCCTCGCGCTCCAGCTGCTCGTGCTCCCACACCGCGCCGCTGCGCGCGATGAACTGCCGGGCAGTGGCCTCGATGTCGTCGGGACGCTCCGCGAGGTGGGCCTGCGCGACGGCCAGGTCGTCGCCGCGCAGCAGCCGGCCGTCGGCGCTCCCGCCGGCCGTCCAGGCGGCGACCCACGACTCGAGCTGCTGGCGCCAGGTGAGGAACGTGCGGTCCTCGGCCAGCCACGCGCGCAGCCACGCCCATTCGCGCAGGAGCACGTCGTGGATCAGCTCGACCGTCTCCGCGCCGTCGGCGTCGGCGGCCGTCACCAGCAGCCGCCGGGACGTCATCACGGCAAGGACCGCGTCCAGGCGCGGGCGCTGCTCGTCGGTGCGGTAAAGCTCGGCCAGGCGTCGCCGGCGCCGGCTGTCCGGCAGGCCGGTGCGCTGGTCACCCAGGTGCACGAGGCTGGTGAACATGGCGCGGGCCACGCCGAGCAGGTCGGGCGGCAGTGCCCGCACGGCGTCGTCGGCCCAGCCGGTCAGTGCGCCGGCGACGCGGCCGTTGTCGCGGTACGGCTGCCAGCGCAGCTCACCGTCGACCCGTTGCTGCCACAGCTGGGTGACGGTGAACTCGAGCAGCGGCAGCACCATGCTGTGGGCGCCACCGTCGCCGGTCCGGTCGCCGGGGGACGCCTCGATCGCGTCGTCGACGATCGCCTCGGCCAGGCCGGCCTCGAAGCGCAGGTGCACCGACCGGGCGGGCTCCCGCACGATGGCGGTCAGCTCCGCGCCGGTGAGCCGGGCGGGGATGTTGACCAGCCCGCGCTCGACCCAGCGGATCAGCGCGGGCGCCTCGGCGGCGAGCCGGCTGTAGAAGTCGTCGCGCATCACGAGCACGACACAGACCGACGCGGGGCCGTCGAGCAGCCGGCATAGCCGGTCGATCACGCCGGCCCGCCGTGCCCCGCTCTCCAGGAAGATCTCCTCGAACTGGTCGAGCACGAGCAGGATCCCGCCGGGGTGCGGGTCGGCGGACAGCAGGCGGTCGAGCTCGTCCGCGGTCGCCGGCCGGGTGACGATCCGCTCGAAGGCGGCCAGGCGGGGGATCTGGCCCCGGCCGACGGCGGCGAGCAGGCCGGCGCGCACGACCGACGACTTGCCGCTGCCGGACGGGCCGAGGACGGTGAGGAACCTCGGCTGGCGCCGGAGCTGCTCCAGCATCAGCTCGATGAAGGCGTCGCGGCCGTGGAAGAACCGGCTGCGCTCCTCCACGAAGGCGTCGAGGGACTGGTACGGGCAGACGTCGATCAGCCGCAGCTGCGGGCACGCGGCGCGGATCGCCTCGGTGGGCGTCGCGAGGATGGTCTGGATCTGGCGCTGGTAGGCGTCGCCGGACGTGATCGAGTGGACCATGCCGATCACGTGCCCGGTCGCCAGGTCGAGGACCGGGCCGCCGCTGAACCCGGTGGTGACGCTGCCGCCGCGCTCGATCTGCAGCACGGGCCGCCCCGTGTCGGGCTCGCGGACGGTGCCGATGACGACACCCTCGCCGTAGAGCCCGTGCACCGCCGAAGCATCGGGGAAGCCCCTGGTGCGGATCGCCGCTCCGGCGGCGCCGTCGGACGAGGACAGCGTCAGCGCCCGCAGGCCGTCCGGCCACGCCGCCACGCGGACGACGGCGATGTCGTCGTGGTCGGTGCCGCGCCAGGCGTCCTCGAGCACGGTGCCGGTGGTGACGGTGCCGCCGAACGCGACGCTCACCTCCTCGCCCGGCCCGGAACGGGCGTCGCGCACCACGTGGGCGCAGGTCACCACGAGCCCGTCCACGGCGAACCCGGCACCCGCGGTGCGCCCCGCGCGGTCGACGATCCGCACCACGGCGGCGTCGAGGTCCGCGGTCACGCCGTGCGCACCAGGTAGCACGGGATCCGGGCGCCGGGCACGTCGATCCAGCCGGCCAGGACGTTCTTCGGCCGGGAGAACAGCCGCACGCTGAGCACGGCGTCGCCCGCGGTCAGGGTCACGAGCAGCGGATCGTCCGGGTCGACGGCGCCGGCGAGCGGCAGTGGCCCGTCGCCGGGCCGGTGCACGACACCTTCGACGGCCCGCCCACCGGTGTGCGTGAGCTCCACCCGCACCGGCCCGGCGTCGCCGCGCAGCGTGTAGCGCCCGGCGAAGTCGCCCGGCTCGACCTCCCCCACCCGGAACGCGGCGATGGGACGCGGCGCGTCGCGCACGGCGTAGAACCCGTAGCGCTCGTCGCGCCACTGGGTGACGCCGGCGATCAGTGCCCGGCTCCCGGTCCCGACGCACCCGGTGAACCGCTGCGCGTCGAGCCCGTTGAAGTCGTGGATGTCCAGCGCGATCCCGGTCGGCAACGCGCCACCGACGGTCGCGGTCACCCGGTGCGTCGTGCCGAACCGCAGGCTCGTGTACTGGCCCGAGAGGGCCGAATCGCCGTGGGCGGACACGGTGAGCGCGCCGGCCCAGCCGTCGTCATACCAGGTGTATTGACCGGCGAACGCGTCGGCGCTCACTGTGGTGAGCGTGAACTCGGACCCGAAGACGCGCACCGGGACAACGATAGGGAAGCCCGCCAGGGTCGCGCAATCGCCGAACACGGTGGTGGTCTCGCCGCACCTCGACGATGCCGTCCTGTCGTGCTGGCACGCGTTGCGGGCTCCGGCGACAGGACGGCTGGTGACCGCCTTCGCGGGTGTCCCCGCGCCCGGCACACCGCCGTCGGCGTGGGATCTGCTCACCGGCGGCGAGGAGCCCGGCCCGCGGGTCCTGCGGCGGCGGGCCGAGGACCACCGCGCCCTCGCCGGCACCGGCTGCGAACCGGTGCACCTCGACTTCGTGGGCGCCGTGCACCGCGGCGCCGCGCTGGACCCGGCCGCACTGCGCACGGCGCTGGCCGAAGCGATCGGTGCCGGTGATCCGGTCTATGTCCCGGCCGCCATCGGCGGTCATCCGGATCATGTGGCGACCCGGGACGCCGCGCTCGCGGTGTGCGCCGACCGCCGGGTGCTGCTCTACGCGGACCAGCCGTACGCGGTCCGGTTCGGCTGGCCTGCCTGGGTCGGGGGCCGGGCGCCGGCCGGCGGGCTCGACGTCGACCGCTGGCTCGGCGCCCAGCTCGCCGCGCTCACGCCGGGCCCGCCGGAGGTCGTGCGGCTCGAGGGCACGGCGCGGGCCGCGAAGGTGCGCGCCGTCGTGGAGTACCGCAGCCAGCTCGCGGCGCTGACGGCCAGCGCCGGCCACGATTTCCCGAATGGTCCGGAATGGGGGTACGAAGTCATTTGGCCGTTGTGCTGATCCGGGCAGAAAGCCCGCGCGAGACTTCAGGCGCCCTGCGTCTGTTGTTAGCGTGATCGCGCCGAGGCCGGTGACCGAGGGGGCCACGTTCGTGTCGAAGCGCACACTGACCGGTTTCGCTGCCGTGCGCCGCCGCCGCGCTCCGGGCCGGGCATGACGGCCGTCGGTTCCCACAGCGACATCCCGGCCGACCTGCTCGAAGCGCTCCACGCACGGCTGCACGCCGTCAAGGACCCCGGCGTGCCCGCTGCTGAGGCCGCCGGCCGGCCCGCCGCTGAGGTGGCCGGCCTGTCCGCCGCTCAGCGCGACATCTGGCTCGCGGACCGGCTTGCCGGCGCGACGGCGGCGCACACGATGAGCGCCGCGCTGCTGCTGCCCGGCCCCGTGGACCTGACGGCGCTGCGGCGGGCACTGACCGCCGCCGCTGACCGGCACGAGGTCCTGCGCACCGGCATCGGGGAGGTGGCTGGTGAGCCGGTCGCCCGGACGGTGCCGCCGCCGGTGCCTGAGCTCGCGCCGCAGCCACCGGATCCCGGCGACCCGGCCGAGGTGCTGCGGGAGCTGGCCGGGCGGCCGTTCGACCTCACCGCCGAGGCGCCGCTGCGCGTCCATCTCGTGCCTCTCGGCCCTGGCCGGCACCTCCTGCTGCTGCTCCTGCACCACGTCGCCGGAGACGCGCCCACCCTGCGGATCCTCGTCGAGGATCTCGCGGCGGCCTACCGCGGCGCGGCCCTTCCACCGCCCGCGACGCGCTACGCGGACCTGGCGCGCCACCACGAGGAGCGGGCCGCACGGTCCGCCGCCCGCGCGGGCGCGTACTGGCGGGATCGGCTTCGCGGCGCCCCCGCAGTGCTCGACCTCGGCCCGGTCCCGGCCGTCCGCACGTATCGCGGGCTGGTCCGGACGATCGCGCTGCCGGACGAGCTGATCTCGGCTGCCGGCCGGCTCGGGGTGCGCGCCGGTGGCACCCTGTCCCTCGCGGTGATGGCCGCATGGGTCGCCGTGCTGCGCCGGCACACCCGGCAGGACGACCTCGTCGTCGGCACCGCCGTCGACCTTCGCGAGGCGACGGACGACGAGCGCACGGCCGGCCCCGCCGTCAACCTGGTGCCCGTGCGGGTGCGGGTCGGCCCGATCGCGTCCGCCGACGACCTCCTGGCCGAGACTCGGGCCGCGCTGCTCGGGGCACTCGACCACGCCGCGACACCGTTCGCGCGGCTCGTCGAGGCGGTCCGCCCGGCCCGGGTGCCCGGCCGCCATCCGCTGCTCCAGACGACCGTCGACGTCACCCGCGCCGGCGCGGACCCCGTCGACTTCGGCGACGTGCGGGCCACACCGGTGCCCCTCGACGTCGCGCCGGCGCGCGTGGACCTCGCGTTGTCCGTCGACCGCGCCGCGCCGGGCTGGACCGCCCGGCTGGTCGCCGCCGCCGACCTGTTCACTGTGGACGGCGCCGACGCGCTGCTGGAGGGCTTCGCCGGCACGCTGCGGACGATGACGACCCCGGCGGCCGTGCCCGCACCGGTCGCCGTCCCCGCGGCGCCGACGGTGCTGGAGGCGTTCGACGCCTGGGTCGAGCGGCAGCCGGCGGCGGTCGCGGTCGAGGACGGCACCCGGGCGCTGACCTACGCCCAGCTCGACCGGCGGTCGCGGCGGCTCGCCGAGCAGCTGGCCGGACCGGTGGCCGGGCCGCCCGGGACACCGGTCGGCGTGTTCCTCGATCGTGGCGTCCGGCTCACGACCGCGTTGCTCGGCGTGCTGCGGGCCGGTCGCGCCTACGTGCCGCTCGATCCGGAGCATCCCCCCGCCCGCACCGCCGCGATCCTCGCCGACGCGGGCGTGCGGTGCGTCGTCACCCATCCGGGACTGCACGACCGGCTGCCGCGCCGGCCCGCACCGGCGCCGCCGGGCCGGGTCGGGGACGACGCCGCGTATCTCATCTACACCTCGGGGTCCACCGGCACGCCCAAAGGCGTCGAGGTGACCCACGCGAATCTCGGCACACTGCTGCACGCCATGGCCCACCTGACCGGCTTCGGCCCGACCGACACGCTGCTCGCCGTCACCACGGTCACGTTCGACATCGCGGCCCTCGAGCTCTTCCTGCCGCTGACCGCCGGTGGCCGGGTCGTCCTCGCGCCACCCGCCGCGGCCGGGGACCCGGCCCGGCTACGGGCGCTGATCGCGCGCCACGGGGTCACCGTCCTGCAGGCCACGCCGGTCACCTGGCGCGCGCTGCTCGACACCCCCGCACCGCGGCTACGGGTCGCGCTGTGCGGCGGCGAGCGGCTCCCGGCCGACCTCGCGCGGCGCGTCGCCGCGGCGGCCGAGCGGGCCTGGAACATGTACGGGCCCACCGAGACGACCATCTGGTCCACGGCGCACCAGCTCGACCCGGCCGAGGCGGAGCCGGTGCCGATCGGGCGGCCGCTGCCCGGCACCGGCGTCCACGTGCTCGACGACCAGCTGCGGCCGGTGCTGCCGGGCGACCCCGGCGAGCTGTGCCTGTCCGGCGGGGGCGTCGCCCGCGGCTATCACCGCCGGCCAGAGCTGACCGCGGCGCGGTTCCCGGCCGGGCTCTACCGCACCGGGGACCGGGTGCGGATCCGCCCGGACGGGGCGCTGGAGTTCCTCGGCCGGCTCGACGACCAGCTGAAGATCCGCGGCCTGCGGGTGGAACCCGGCGAGGTCGAGGCCGCCGCGCGCACCGTCGACGGGGTCCGCGACGCCGTGGTGACGGCGCCGCCCGGGCCGGACGGTGAGCCGGTGCTGTGCTGCCATGTCGTCGTCGACCCGGTGCGCGGTGCCCCGCCGGAGCGGATCCGGGCCGCGCTGCGCCGGATGCTGCCCGACCACCTGGTCCCTGGCACGGTGATCGTCCTCGACGCGTTGCCGCTGTCGCCCAGCGGCAAGGTCGACCGCAGGGCGCTGCCGCCGCCGGCCGGTGCGCCGGCCGGACCGGCCGCGGTGCTCGCGCCGCGCGACGACGTCGAGCGGGCCGTCGCCGAGGCCTGGCACGAGGTGCTCGGCCGGCCGGCTCCAGGCATCGACGCTGACCTTTTCGCCGGAGGTGGTCATTCGCTGCATGCGATCCGGATCGTGGCGCGGCTGCGCGAGCGGTTCGGCGTCGAGCTGCCGCTGCCGCGCGTGCTGGAGGAGCCCACGGTCGCGGGCATCGCCCGGATCCTGGGCAACGGCGACGGCAACGGCAACGGCGACGGCGACGGCGACGGCGACCGCCCGCTGGACCTGCCGTCCCTGGACGTCACGGACCACCGCCACGGTGAGCCGGCCCCGCTCACCGCGGCCCAGCTCGCGGTGTGGCGGGTGAGCCTGGACCCGGCCGCGAGCCTGGCCTACCACGTGCACACCGTCCTGCACCCGCCCGCCGGAGCGCCGGTCACGGCGGCCGTCGCCGCGCTGACGGCCCGGCACTGCGTGCTGCGGACCCGCTACCTCGACACCGGCGACGGACCCCGCCAGGTCGTGGACCCGTCCGGACCCGCCGACGTCGACGAGGTGATCGTCGCGGCCGGCGGGGAGGCGGCAGCGATCGCCGCGCACGTCCGCGAGCCGTTCCAGCTCACCACCGCCGCGCCGGTGCGATGGCTGGTCGTCCGCGTGGCCGGCGGCCCGACCCTGCTGTCGCTCACCGCGCACCACGTCAGCCTCGACGGCTGGTCCGTCGGCCTGCTCGCCCGTGAGCTGGCCGCGCTGTGGTCCGGCCACCCGCTGCCGCCGGCCCCGTGCTTCATCGCCGTCGCCCGCTGGCAGCGCGCGGCGCAGTCCGCGCCGGTGCTGGCGCGGCAGCGGCGGTACTGGAGCCGCCAGCTTGCCGGGGCCGGCGCCGCGCCGATCCTGCCCTACGACCGCGAGCCCCCACCGCGGCCCGACTTCCGGGGCGACGTCGTGCACTCGCACGTGCCGGTCGACGCCGCCGCACTGGCCCGGCGGCTCGGCGCGACGCCGTTCACCGTCCTGCTGGCCGCCTTCACGACCCTGCTGCGCAGCCGCAGCGGCCGGGACGATCTGTGCGTGGGCGTCCCGATGGCCGGCCGGCGGCTGCGCGCCCTCGAAGACGTCGCCGGCATGCTCGTCAACCCGGTGGCCGTGCGCTGCGACCTGTCCGGCGACCCCACCTTCGCCGAGCTGGTCGACCGCCTGCGGCACACCCTCTTCGCCGCGCACGTGCACCAGGAGCTGCCGTTCGCCGAGGTGGCCCGCGGCGGCCCCCGCGCCGGCCGCAACCCCCTCTATCAGACGATGCTCGGCCTCGACGAGGGCGCGCCGCGGGCGCATCCGGGCGCGGCGAAGCTGGACCTGACGGTCATGATCACCCCCGATTCGGGCGCCCGGTGGGAGTACGCGACCCAGGTCCTGGACCGGTCCACA
This sequence comes from Dactylosporangium siamense, assembly GCF_016862795.1. Taxonomy (GTDB): domain Bacteria; phylum Actinomycetota; class Actinomycetes; order Mycobacteriales; family Micromonosporaceae; genus Dactylosporangium; species Dactylosporangium siamense. The sequence goes on from NZ_BONQ01000050.1 coordinate 117,362, forward strand.
GTGCAGGACCTGGCCAGCCGGTTCAGCGCACTGGTCGCCGACGCCTGCGCCGACCCGCACCGGCCGCTGAGCGAATTCGCCCCGCCGCGGGTCACCGCACCCCGGGCACGGCCCGTCCCGGCTCGCGACCGGCGGCGGTCCACCCTCATCGAGGAGATCATCGCTCGCGTGTTCGCCGAGTCGCTCGGGGTGGACGCCGTCGACCCGGACGCCGACTTCTTCTCCCTCGGCGGGCACTCGCTGTCGGCGGCCCGGGTCGCCGCCCTGCTCGGCGAGCGCCTCGGCGCCGGCGTGGCCCCCCGCACCGTCATGGAGCACCCGACGGCAGCCGCGCTGGCCGCCGCCGTCACGCGAGCAGCGGCGCCCAGACCGGCGCCCAGTCCGGCGTCCCGCACCGGGCCCCGGCCCGAGGGCCCCCTGGTCCTCGTCACCGGCGGCACCGGCCTGGTCGGCGCCGCGGTCGCGGCCGAGCTGCGCCACCGTGGTGCACGGGTGCGCATCCTCACCCGGCCCAGCACCCGGCACCGCGCCGAGGCCCTCGCCGACGAGGTCGTCGAGGGCGATCTGCGCGGCGACGGCCTGCGTGACGCGACCCGTGGCGTCGACGCGATCGTCCACGCGGCGTGGTCGTTCACCGACCCCGACCTCAACGTCGAGGCGACGGCCCGCCTGCTGGACGCCGCCGTACGGTTCGTGTTCATCAGCAGCACCGACGTCTACGGCCGCCCCGGCACCCTGCCGATCGACGAGTCGTTCCCGGTGCCGGCGGACGGCCTCACGCCGTACGCGCGGGCCAAGGCGGCCTGCGAGCGCCTCGTCGCCGACCGGGCGCGCGCCGGTCACGCCCTGCTGCGCCCGCCGTACGTGTGGGCGCCCCAGCCGTACTGCCTCTGGCAGCTGCGCGAGACCGCGGCGGCGCCGCTGGAAGCGCCCGGCCCGCTGGTGGTGCCGCCGCCCGGGCGGGGCCACGCCTGGGTCGACGCCCGCGATCTCGCCCGGGTCGCCGCCGGGTGCCTGGACCGCACGCCCGACGGGCCTCTCGACGTCATCGGCGGCCACTTCGCCTGGCGGGACCTGGCCATCACCCTGATCCGGCTGCGCGGGCTGGACCGCACCTGGCGGGACGGCACCCCGGACGGTCTCTACGGCTCGCACCGCAGCTTCAGCGGTGCCCGCGCCGCGCGGCTGGGCTTCCGGCCCCGGCACCGCTGGCCCCGCACCCTGGCCGCGGCGGTGCGCAGCGCCGGGGTGGACCGGTGACGGACACAGTCGTGTTCTGCTTCAAGGGCCGGCACGGCCTCGGGCACACCCGCCGCGCCCTGCTCTCGGCCGAGGCCCTCGCCGCCGCCGACCCGTCGCTGCGCGTCGTGCTCGTCAGCCAGTGCCGGTCGATCGACCTGCTGCGCCGCACCCGGCTGCCCGTCATCAACCTGCCCGTGCTGGAGCGCCTGCCCAACGACGCGGTCGATGCCGCGTTCCTGCGCCTGCTCGACGCGCTCGGCACCCGGCTCGCCCCGGCGCTCGTGGTCGAAGACACCTACCCCGACCCGCGGCACCTGTTCCTGGCGCCGTTCCGCGACGCCGCCAAGGCGCTGCTGATGAGCGGCATGACCAGTGGCACCTATCTGGAGCGCATCCGCCAGGACGGCCTGCTGCGGCACTACGACCGCATCCTGATCGCCCGGGACGAGGCGTCCGTGGCGGGCATCGGCGACCTGACCCCGCCGATGCGCACCGTCCTCGGCCACAGCGCCCGCATCCGGTACACCGGCCCGGTCTACGCCGCCCCGTCCACCGACGAGGTGGCCGCGGCCGCCGCCCGCTTCGGCGGCGGGCCGCTCGTCGTCGTCAACGCGGGCGCCGGCGGCGACGTCACCACCCAGGCGTTCCCGGAGCGCCTCTTCCGGTCCATGACCGAGGTCGCCGCCCGGCTGCTCGACGAGCGCACCGACGCCCACGTGGTGCTCGTCGCCGGCCCGTACTACGCGGGTTCCCGCCCCGCGGCCCTGCCCAACGTGAGTTTCGTGCCGTTCGCGCCGGACCTGCCCGCCCTGCTGCACGCGGCCCGGGTCGCCGTCATCCGGCCGGGCAGCAACGTGCTGCGCGAGACCCTGTCCGGGCCGGCCAGCACCGTCATCGTCCCCAACTTCTCCTGGGCCGAGAACCAGCAGGACACCGCCGACCGGCTCGTCGCGTCGGTGCCCTACGTGGCGCAGGCCACCTGCGACGACGTCGACGCCCTGCACCGGCTCACCCGCGAGGGGCTGCGGCACCCGCCGCGGCCGCCGTGGGAGGAGGCCCGGTCGCCCGCCGCCGACCTCGTCGCCGCACAGCTGCTGGAGGTCCTGCGCGACCCGGTCCCGCCGGTGGCCGATCTGTTCCTGCTCGCGGGCGGCCTCGGCACCGCGGAGCGCCGCGAGGTGCTGGCGCGGCACCTGCCCGGCGCGGCCGACGCGGACGCGGACACCCGGCTGCTGCTCCTCGACCGCGTGCCGGCGGTACACCTGACACCGGCGCTGCTGCACGAGCGGGGCGTGCGGCTGGTCGCGGTGCCGGACGGCGCGTCCCACGATCCTCGTCACGGCGTGAACTACGACGACGGCTACGGCTTCGACCTGCCCGTCTGGCAGCGGGCACACCGGCTCGCCGACCACGGCCTGGCGAGCGTGCGCGTGCACCATCACCGCGCGGTCGCCGACCGGCCCGAAGCGGTGCGCTACCGGCTCGACCGGCTGCGACACGACACCGCGCTGCCGGCGGTCTGGCTCGACCTGCGCGCCGTGCCGACCGGCGCGCTGCCCGCCTACGCGGCCGGCGTCGGCACGGCACTGTCCGGCCTGACCTTCGCCACCGTGACCGACCTGCTCGACCGGCAGGTGTCCGCACAGCTTCTGTGAGGTGCCCGTGACTGTCATCGAGATCAATGTCCGGACGGACGGCGACGCTTCGCTGGACGCCGTCGCGGAGCGGGTGGTCGCGCTGCTGGACCGCGGCGAGGCACAGCTGGTCGACTTCGCGGGGTCCAGCGACGAGACCACCATCCGCGCGGTCGCGTATCCAGGGCCCGGCGATGAGGACTGACCCCGCGCTGCACGACCTCGTCGGTCACGACCCGGAGCGCGTCGCGGTGCGGGCCGGGGCACGGACCCTCACCTACGCCGCCCTGCACACCGCCGCCAACCGCGTCGCCCACGAGCTCGCCGCGCGTGGCGAAGGCCACGGCACGGTGGTCGCGGTCCGGCTGCCCCGCGGTGCCGACCTGCCGGTCGCGATTCTGGGTGTGCTCAAGTCCGGCGCCGCGTATCTGCCGCTCGATCCGCATCACCCGCCGGAGCGGCACCGCCGGCTGCTCGAAGCCGCCGGCGCGCGGACGGTGCTCGACGGCCCGCTGGCGTTCGACCGCCCCGGCACCGCGCCGGACGTGCCGGTTCCCGTCGACGCGCTCGCCTACCTGATCCCGACGTCCGGCACCACGGGCGAGCCGAAGATCGTCGAGATGTCGCACGGCGCGGCCGTCAACACCCTGTCCTTCCTCGGCACGGGCTGGGGTGTCGGCCCCGGCGACGTGGTGCTGCAACTCGCGGACCTGGGCTACAGCGCCGCCGTCCGCGACGTGCTCGGCCCGCTCGTCAACGGCGCGACCCTGGAGCTGCTGGCCGAGGCCGGCGCCCGGGCGGTGCAGCAGGTCGCCGACCGCCTCGCCGCCGGCGGCGTCACCTGCCTGCTGTCCTGCCTGCCGCAGGTGCTCTCGGCGCTGCTCGACCTCGGCGCCCCGGCCGGCGACCTGCGGCTCGTCGTGACCATCAGCGAACCGCTGAGCGCCGACCTCGCCACGCGCGTGCGCCGGGCGTGGGGGAGCGGGGTGCGCCTCGTCCACCAGTACGGCCTGACCGAGTGCGCGATGACCTCGCTGCAGATGGACGTGCCGGCCGATCTCGCCGGGCTCGACCGCCTCCCGGTCGGGCGGCCGCTGCCGGGCACCCGGGTGTACCTGCTCGATCCGCACGGCCGGCCGGTCCCCCCGGACACGGTTGCGGAGCTCTACGTGGCCGGCGCCGGGCTGGCCCGCGGCTACCGCAGCCGGCCCGTGGCGACCGCCGGCCGGTTCCTGCCCGACCCGGCGCACCCCGGGGAGCGGATGTACCGCACCGGCGACCTCGCCCGGCAGCGGCCGGACGGTGTCGTCGAACTGATCGGGCGCGCCGACCGGCAGGTCAAGCTCCGCGGCTACCGGGTGGAACTCGACGAGATCGAGCTCGCGCTGCGATCCCACCCGGCCCTGCGCGACGCCGCGGTGCACGCGGACCTCCGGTCGGGGGAGCCGGAGCTGACCGGCTACGTCGTCCCACGGGCCCCGACCGTGCCCAGCCCCGCCGAGCTGACCGCGCACCTCGTCCGGACCCTGCCCGAGCCCTGGACCGCGCTGCGCTACGTGACCGTGCCCGAGCTGCCGAGACTGCCCGGCGGCAAGGTTGACCGCCGGGCCTTGCCGTCCGCCGAGGTGTCACCGGCCACGGCGGGCGACCAGGAGCACGGGCCGGCGGTCGCAACGGCCGAGGTGTCACCGTCCACGGCGGACGGCCAGCGGCACGGGGCGACGGTCGCAACGGCCGAGGGGTCACCGTCCACGGCGGACGGCCAGCGGCACGGGACGGCGGTCGAGGCGGTCGAGGCGGTCGTGGACGAGGCGTGGCGGGCTGTGCTCGGGCTGGCCGAGCTCGGCCCTGACGAGGACGTGTTCACCCGCGGGGCGCACAGCATGCACGTCGTCCGGATCACCGCGCGGCTGCGGCGGGCGCTCGCGATCCCGCTGCGGGTGCAGGACGTCTTCGAGCACCCCAGTGTCGCCGGGCTCGCCGGTCGACTGGCACTGCTCGCACCGGAGCAGTCCCCGCCACCACCGGCGCCGACCGGCGAGCGGCCCCGGCAGTGGCCGATCACCGCGGCGCAGCGTGGGCTGTGGTTCCTCGACCGGCTCCGCCCGGGCGGCGCGACCTACACGATCGCGTTCGCGCTGGATGTCGACGGACCGTTGGACACCGGCGCGCTGCGGCGCGCCGTCGAACGGGTGGTGCTCCGACACCCGGCGCTGCGCACCACCTTCACCGACCACGACGGCGAGCCGGCCGCCGTGCCGCACGAGGCGGCGGCGTTCGAGTTCACCGTGGGCGACGTCGTCGAGGACACCTGGGTGGCCAGGCCGTTCGACCTGGCGACCGGGCCCCTGCTGCGGGTCGCCGCCGACCCGGCCGGCGGGACGGTGCGCGTCGCCGTGCACCACATCGTCGCCGACGGCTGGTCGGTCGGTGTCCTGCTGCGCGACCTGTGCGCCGCGTACGCCGGTCGGCCGCTACCCCCGCCCCCGCCGCCGCCCGGCCCGGAGCCGGAGCCGGCCGACCTGCCGGAGGCGTGGCTGGATCGGCTGCGCGCGGTCCCGGCGCGGCTGGAACTGCCCGCGGACCGGCCGGTGGTGGCGTCGGACGGCGGCGCGGTGGTGTGGCGGACGCTGCCACCGTCCACCGTGGCCGCGGTCGAGGCCGTCGCGCGGGCGGCGCGGGCCACGCCGTTCATGGTGGTCCTGGCCGCCTGGTCGGCGCTGCTGGCCCGCTGGACGGGTGCGGGGGACCTGCTCATCGGCACGCTGAGTGCCGGGCGGACCGGCCCGTTCTCCGACGACGCCGTCGGCCTGTTCGTCAACACCGTGCCGGTGCCCGTCGCCGTCGCGCCGGACGCCCCGTTCGACGGGCTCGTCGCCGCGGTCCGGGCCGAGGTGCTGACGGCGTTGCAGCACGCGGAGGTGCCGTTCGACACGCTCGTCGCCCGGCTGGCGCCGGCGCGTGAGGCCGGCCACGCGCCGCTGGTCCAGGTCGCCTGCGACTGGTTCGACGAGCCGCCCGGCAGCTGGCCGCTCGGCGACGCCACCGCCCGGCTGCGGGACATCGAGCCGCCGGCGGCGAAGTTCGACCTGTGGCTGTCGGTGCGCCGCCGCGGCGACACCGTCCGGACCCGGGTCGAGTACCGGACCGACCTGTTCGCACCGTCCACGATGGAGCGGTTCGCCGACCGGTTCGAGGCGCTGCTCGGCCACGCGCTCCGCGAGCCGCGGACCCGGGTGTCCGCATTGGACGTCCTGCCGCCGGCCGAACACGACCTCGTCGTGCGGGACTGGAACCGCACCGCGTCGGCGTGCCGTGCCCGTTCGATCCTCGACCTGCTCGACGGCCACGACGGGATCGCGGTGCGCCACGGCGAGCGGACCCTCACCTACACCGAGCTGCACGCCGCCGCCGGCTCGCTGGCCGGGCACCTGCGCCGGCTCGGCGTCGCCCCCGACGACCTGGTCGGCATCCTGCTGCCGCGCACCCCGGAGCTGGTCGCCGCCGTGCTCGGCGTGCTGCGGGCGGGTGCCGGATACCTGCCGCTCGATCCCGCCTACCCCGCGCCGCGGCTGACCGCCGTGCTCGACCAGGCCCGTCCGCCGCTGCTCGTGACGGCGGGCGACCCGGATCCGGCGATCGACCTGCCGCCCGGCATGCGGGTCCTCGACCTCGCGGCGCTGCCGGCCGTGGCGGCGCCGCCGCCGGTCGCGCCGGAGGCCGGCCACCTGGCGTACATGCTGTTCACCTCGGGCTCGACCGGGGCCCCGAAAGGCGTCGCCCTGACCCACCGCGGTGTGCTCAACCTCATCGAGTGGGCGGGCCACGCCTACGACCGGGAGGAGCTCGCCTGCGTCGCCGCCGGCACGTCGGTCTGCTTCGACCTGTCGGTGTTCGAGCTCTTCGCGCCGCTCAGCGTCGGCGGCACCGTCGAGTTGCTCGACGACCTGCTCGCCCTTGTGGCCGGTCCGGCGGCGGCCCGGGTCACGCTGCTCAACACGGTCCCCAGCGCACTCGCGGCGCTGCTGGACAGCCGGGTCGAGCTGCCGGCGCTACGCCGGGTCAACGTCGCCGGCGAGGCACTGCCGGCGGCGCTCGTGGAGCGGGTCGCGGCGGCGCTGCCCGGCCGGCGGCTCACGAACCTCTACGCGCCCACCGAGACGACGACCTACTCGACCGCCGCGGACTGCACGGCGGGGAAGCCGGTGACGATCGGCCGCCCGATCGCCAACACCCGGGTGTACCTGCTGGACGAGCACCTGCGGCCGGTCCCGCCCGGCACCGCCGCGGAGCTCTACCTGGCCGGCGCCGGCGTCGCCCGCGGCTACCACGGCCGGCCCGACCTCACCGCGGAACGGTTCCTCGCCGACCCGTTCCACCCGGGCGAGCGGATGTACCGCACCGGCGACCTCGCCCGCCAGCGACCCGACGGGATCGTCGAGCACCTCGGGCGCGTCGACCGCCAGGTCAAGATCCGGGGGTACCGCATCGAGCCCGCCGAGGTCGAGGCCGCGCTCCTGGCGCAGCCGGCGGTGCGGCAGGCGGTCGCCGGCCCCGGCCCGGAGCCGTCCGGAGCGGCCCGGCTGGTGGCCTGGGTCGTCCTCGACGGTCCGGACCCCGGGGTCACCGTCGCTGATCTGCGGCGCGCTCTCGCCGGGCGGCTCCCGCACTACCTGGTCCCGTCGGTGATCACCCCGGTCGGCGTGATCCCGCTGAACCGCAACGGCAAGGTCGACTGGCCCGCGCTGCCGCCGCCGACCCCACCCACCGACCCCGGGGCGCCGGCTCCAGGGCCGGACCTCTCCGCCGCCGAGCAGGCGGTCGCCCGGCTCTGGCACGACCTGCTGGCCGTGGACGGGGTCACCGCGGACAGCCACTTCTTCGAGCTCGGCGCGCACAGCATCACCGCCACCCGCCTCATGGCCCGCATCAACCGGACGTTCGGGGTGGACCTACCCGTGAGCCTGGTTTTCGCCGCCCCTCGGCTGGGCGAGCTCGCGCGCCGTGTCGAGGATGCCCTCCTCCGTGCGATCATCGAGGAACGCGCCAGCCGGGAGGACGGATGAGCGGAACGCACGTCGAGGTCGACGCGGTCCACGGTGGACGGTGGACGTCGCTGAGAGGCTCGGACGGCAAGCAGTGGCTGTGGCGGCGCGACGCGCCCGGCCGGGACACCGTCGGCCCGGGTGATCCGTTCGTCGACGTGGGTGGCATCGAGGAGTGCTACCCGACCATCAGCGGCACTCCCGACCACGGGCACGTGTGGAGCCGCCCCTGGCTGCCCGACGGCGACGCGCTGCGGGTGCGCGGCGACGACTTCGATCTGACCCGCCGCATCGAGGTGGACGGCGACGAGATCGTTGCCGGATACCGCCTGCTGGCCCCGCCCGGCCAGCGGTTCATCTGGGCGGCCCACGCGCTGCTGGAGTTGTCCACCGCCGCCCGCGTCGTGCTGGCACCGGGGACGCCGATGATCGTGGATCTGCCTGACGACACGTCCGTGCCGACCGCATGGCCGGCGCTCGGCGACACCGACGTCAGCCGGTTCGGCCCGGTTGACGGCACCGTGATGGGGGTGCGCCTGCCGGGGCTGACCGAGGCGGCCGTCGAGGACGGCGACAGCCGGCTGACGTTCACCGTGGAGGTCGAGGGCCAGCCGACGGGGTTCATGCTGTGGCGCAACCTCGGCGGCTGGCCCGAGCCCTCGCCGTACCGCTCGACCGGGGTCGAGCCGATGATCGGGCAACGGGCCACCCTCGCCAACGCCGGCCCGGACGAGGCCGCGACGGTGCCACCGTCCGGCGAGGTGACGTGGACCCTGCGGATACGCACGACCTGATCGACCGACCGGACAACGACGAGAGGCATCGAGGCACGCGTGAAGGAATTCGTTGAGGTCCCGGTGGACGAGGGCCTGGGCCTGATCGTCGAGACGGTCGAGGTGCGCGCCGGCACCGTGGCCGCCGGCCGGCTGCACGACATGGCCGACGCGGCCGTCGAGTCGTTCGACTCCGCCATGAGCCGCGTGCGGGTCGCCGCCGGCACCGTGGTGCGGCGCATGCGCGACATGGCGGACCCGCCGGACGAGGTGACGGTGGAGTTCGCCGTGAAGCTCGCGACCCAGGCCGGCGTGGTCATCGCGAACACCAGCGCCGAGGCGAACCTGTCCGTGACGCTCAGATGGACCCGCGACGCCGGCCAGGCGGAGCCGGTGGTGAGCCCAGTGAACCCCTGATCCCACGCAGGTCCGCCGGGACACCCAGTGAGGGGGCGAGCGGTGATCAGTGCGGCCGGCTTCTGCGCGGCCCTGGACGGCGCGGGTGTGCGGCTGGTGACCGGCGTGCCGTGTTCCTACTTCGCCGGGCCGCTGCAACTCCTCGAACGCGACCCGGGCCGCTACGTCCCGGCCGCGAATGAGGGCGCGGCGCTGGCCATCGCGGCCGGAGCGGAGCTGGCCGGCCGGCGCAGCGCGGTGCTGATCCAGAACTCCGGCTTCGGCAACCTGCTGAACCCGCTCACCTCGCTGCTCATGACATTCGACCTGCCGGTGCTGGTGTTCATGAGTCTGCGCGGCTGGCCCGATCCGGCACTCGACGAACCACAGCACGCGGTGATGGGACGGACCAGCCAAGGGTTGCTCGCCGCCCTCGGGCTGCCCTACTGGGTGCTCGCGCCCGACGAGGACCACCTGGCCGAGGTGCTCGCCGTTGCGGATGCGGCGCGTCGCGGCGGGCAGCCCGCGTTCGTGCTCGTGCCGAAGGCGGTCATCGAGCCGGCCGGGCCGGAGCCCGCCGTCCCGGCGCCGTTCGGGCGGCGGGAGGCCCTCTCGGTGATACTGCCGCACCTGACCGGCGCGCTTGTCTTCACCACCACCGGCTACGTGAGCCGGGAGCTGTACGGGCTCGCGGACCACCCGACGACGTTCTACATGCAGGGTTCGATGGGGCATGCGCTCGCGCTCGGCGTCGGAGCGGCACTGGCCCAGCCGAGTCGCCGGGTCGTGGTGATCGACGGCGACGGTGCGGTGCTGATGCACCTCGGGACGTGCGTGACGGCCGGCGCGTTCGGGTCCGGCGGGCTGGTGCACGTGGTGCTGGACAACGGCGCCTACGAGTCGACCGGCGGGCAGCGGACCACGTCGTCCACTGTGGACTGGCAAGCGCTGGGCGCGGCGGCCGGGTACACCTCGACCGCCGTGACGGACTCCGCGGCGGGACTGTCCGGTGCGCTCGGCGGGCTACCGGACCGGCAGGGCCCGCACCTGGTCGTGGCGCGGATCGACGCCACGCCGGGCGTGCTGCCGCCGCGGGTGACATCCGGGCTCAGCCCGGCCGAGCTGCGCCACCGCTTCCAGCGGGCGGTGTCCGGGGGCGCTGGTTGACCGACGTCGAACTGGTGCGTGGCCGGGGCGCCGTGTCGCGGCTGCCCGAGCTCGTGGACGCCTGGGCGCCGCAGCGCATTCTCGCCGTCGGCGGGCGCACCGCACTGGCCCGCGCCGACGCGGCGGGCCGCCTCGCCGCGCGCCAGGTGACGTGGTTCAGCGACTTCACCCCCAACCCGCGCCTGCCCGAGGTCCTGCGCGGCTGCGCACTGGCCGACGCGGTCCGGCCGGACCTCATCCTAGGCATCGGCGGCGGCTCGGCGATGGACGTCGCGAAGATGGTGCGTGGGCTGCCGGCCGAACCGGCCGCCGCGCACGAGGTCCTTGCCGGTCGTCGACCGCCGCTGTCCCGCGCGCCTCTTGTGCTGGTGCCCACGACGGCCGGCTCCGGCAGTGAGGTCACCGGCTTCGCGACGGTGTACGTCGACGGGGTCAAGCACTCGCTGGATCACCCGTCGACCCACGCCGAGTTGTCCATTGTGGACTCCGCCCTCACCGGGAGCTGCCCGGACGACGTGACCTACGCCGGTGCGCTCGACGCGCTGGCGCACGCGGTGGAGTCAACGTGGTCACTGCGTTCCACGACGCCGTCCCGGGCGCTGGCCGGCGCGGCGATGTCGGCGCTGGTCGCCGTGCTCGGGCGAACCCCGGCCCCGTCGTTGTCCGCATCCGACCGGGAGGCGCTGAGCACCGCCGCCACCACGGCCGGACTGGCGATCGACCGCACCCGCACAACGGCCGGTCACGCGTTCGCGTATCCGTTGACGGCCCGGTTCGGGGTACGCCACGGGGTGGCCTGTGCGCTGAGCCTGGTCTGGCTGCTGCCGTTGACGGCCGAACGGCTCGGGCGCGACTGCCAGGACCCGCGCGGCGAGCGGTTCGTGCGCCGCCGGCTCGACGAGATCGAAACGACGCTGGCCGGCGCCGGCGGGATGGCCGGGGTGCTCGCCCGCACCGGAGTCTCGCCGTGGCTGGCGGACCACGGTGTGACCGAGGCGCACCTGCCCGGGCTCGTCGACGCAGCTCTGGGCTCGGGGCGCGCCACCAACGGTCCGGTGCGGCTGGAACCGAAGGTCGCGCTGCACACGTTGCGGGCCCGGCTGCGGCGCTGACGTGTACGAGCAGCGCACGTCGCGCCTCCATGTCCTATCCGTCGTGGCCCCAGCTCGCCCGGTCACGCCGGCCGCGCCGGGCTGTCGCGGCCGGGTTGTAGGTGTTGGTCAGTTCCACCAGGTCGAGGTAGCCGACGTGCGCGCCGGAGCCGAACTTCAGCAGCGAGGCGTGCCCGGACCAGCGGTGCCGCACGAACGGGCCGACCCAGGCGGACGCGTCGGCGGGCAACCGTGCCGCACGGACCTCGCCGGCCGCGTCGAGCCATTCGAGGGTCGCCTCGCCGGTCGTGACCAGGTAGTGGCACTCGGCCGGTTCGACCAGGTCGGCTTCGCCGCCGGCCCGGTCGGCATCCACGCGCAGGAACAGACCGGTCAGGTCCGGCAGATGTGGCGCGCTCGCCATCGAGGCCACCTCGTACGGCCCGAAGCGCCGCTTCGACGTCCGGGCCTCGTCGAGGCTGAAGCACGTCTTGCCGACGTCGTCGTGACGACGTTCGGGAGGCAGCAGCAGTCGGTAGTCGATGCCGACAGCACGGCCGACCGCGCGGAACGTCGCGAGACCGGACAACGGATCGGCGATGGCCGCGGCCAGTTCCTGCGACGACACGCCTGCGGCCGCGCTCACGCCCTGCCGGTCGTAGCCTCGCCTCGCGATGAGCAGGTCGAAGACGTCGCCTGGGTTGAGCCCGCGATCGAGGCGCTCCAGGTACGCGGCGAAAGCGGTGTCGGACCAGCCGTTCACCTCGTCGGCGAGGGCGGCGATGTTCGACTGCCCGGTGTAGGACACGATCCGTGCGGGCCGTTCGGTGGCCAGCGAGTACGCATGCGGGCAGTACGACGGCTCGATGTACGAGTCGCCGGTGATCCACGCGTCGACGCCGGAGCTGGCGGCCAGCACCTGCCAGGTCTGTGCGGACAGCTGCTCGCCCCACCGTCCATGGATGTCGCCGGGGCCGAGGTTGACGGTGATGGCCGGCTCGAGGTGTCCGTTGTTGAGCGCGGGCAGCCGGCCGGCTGGGCAGAGGATGTCGAGGATGACCGGTGCGATCCGCCCTGTCGGCGCGACCATCGAGTAGTAGTTGTAGAAGTGGATGCCGTCACGCTGGATCGGCCGGCGGGTCTCGTGCAAGGCCTCAGGCGTCTGGTGCAGCACGGTCAGGTCGCCCCGCAGCCGCTCGCCGAGCTGCGACGGGTCGATCCGCAGCGCGCCGGCCACCGCCGTCACCTGCTCGGGCGGCACGGTCGTCGCCCCACCCGCCAGCAGCGCGTCGATCGTCTCCCGCGAAATGCCGGCGAGGTCGGCGACCTGTGCCGCCGTGTACTTCCGCGCGTTCAGCCAGTGTCTGAGCTTGAACGGATCAACGAGCATGGCGATCACGCCCACCCGCTCGCGCGTTGTGCGCGGCGACGAGATCGGGGAGCTCGACGAGTGAGTCCAGCCGGAACAGGCAACGCCGCAAGGCCTCTTCGCCGCGAAGGACGTGACCCCATGGGCCTCGGCGCAGCGCGGCGGTCTGGATGTTCAACGCCTGTGCCGGCCTGATGTCATTGTCCAGCCGGTCACCGACGTAGAGGATCTCGTCCGGTTCGCAGTTCGTCTCGGCGAGCAGACGTTCGAAGAATGCGACGGCGGGCTTCTCCACGCCCCACTCCGCCGACGTCCCGATGACCGGCAGGCCCAGCGAGCGCACGTTCGCCCCGGCCCGGACGGACTGGTTGCCGGCCAGGCCGACGAAGAGGTGCTGCGCGCGCAGCGCCGCCACGCACGGCCGGACGTCGGCATACACGTCCGCCTCGGTGAAAAGCTCGGGGTGGCCCGCGGCGGCGCGCAACTCCCGCTCGCGGGCGAGGTCGAAGCCCGGTTTGAACAGCTGGAACGTCTCCCGCGAGTCCCCACCGCGGGCGATGACCGCCCCGAACACCGCCGAGAAGGTGTGCCGCGGCACACCGAGCCAATCGGCCCAGAGGCCATACTCCGCGGTTTCGTCGATGACTGTCTCGCCGACGTCGAACACCACCGCCCGCAGAAAGGCCATCCCGCCCCCAGCCCGCCGGCAACACAAAACCCACAACCACCGTATCCGATGATGGCGATGCATCGATGCCGCAGCACCGAGATGGCACCCTTTCGCCGGGAAGGACCCATCGTGCACATTGACGATAACTTCGTCCGACGAATCGTCAGTGCGCGGCTGGTGTTCGCGGCCCGACATGTCAGATTCTGGAGCGGGAATCGAGGACAAGGATTCCGCCGCGCGTGCGCTGCACGAGGAGGTCGGAGTGACCGGTGCGCCGAACCGGCCAACCCTGCGAGCCATTGTCGCGGCGGACAAGTTCCGGGGCTTCGCCACGGCGCTGTCGGCGTCACGGGAGATCGCGGCCGGAATGCGCGAGGTCGGCGTCGACGCGGTGCCGTTGCCGGTCGGCGACGGTGGCGAGGAAACGGCCCGAGCCGTGCATCACGTCACCGGCGGCACCTGGGTCGTGGTCGATGCCGTGAACGCCTGGGGACGCCCGGTCGCCGCGCAGGTGCTGCAGGTGCCGAACGGCGACACGCTGCTGGAGGCGGCCGATGTCATCGGACTCCACGCGCGCCCCGCCGACGCGTCGCCCCTGACGCTTTCGTCGGCCGCGCTGGGACAGCTGATCCGCCGGGCCGCGCCACACGTCGACCGCCGTCTGGTGGTATGCCTCGGTGGCACCGCCACGATGGACGGCGGCAGAGGACTCGTCGAGGCGCTCGACGGCCGTCTCCCGGTCGACCGGGTGCTCGTCGCGGCCGACGTCGACGTCGGATACTCCGACTGCGTCCGCCTGTTCGCCCGGCAGAAGGGCGCCACACCGGCGGAGGCGGCGCAGCTGTCCCGCAATGCCCGCCGCACCGGGGCACAGCTCGAGCGGGCGGCCGGCATCGACCCTCGGGTGCTCCCGTTCGGAGGCGCCGGCGGCGGGATCGGCGGGGCGCTCGCCTGCCTCGGCGCGGAGCTGCGCGGTGGGTTCTCGGTGTACTGCGCGCTCACCGGGTTCGCCGATGCCGTGCGGGGTGCGGATGTGCTCATCGCCGGCGAGGGCTGCGCCGACCGGACGACCTGGCTCGGTAAGGCGCCCGGCGAGGTGATCCGGCTGGCACGGCGCGGCGGGATGATCGCTGGCCTGGTGGCGGGAACCATCACCGCCGAGGCGCGCCAGTCGTTCGCCGACGCCTGCACGACGGTGGTCGCCCTCGATGAGCTGGCGAAGCCGGGCGACCGGTGGAGCGCCGATGCCGCGGCGGATGAGCTGTGCCGGGTCGCGGGCCGGGCGGCGGCGCGTTCACTGATCACCTCCGGATCACCGAGGGGGACGGGTTGAATCCACGGACGTATTCGCTTCGCGACGCGCTCTGCGCACCGAGGCTCGTGCGGGCATTCGGTGCACACGACGTCCTGTCCGCGGTCATCGGCAGTCGTGCCGGATTCGAGGCGATCTGGGCGTCCGGGTTCGGCGTCAGCGCTGCCATGGGTCTGCCTGACCTCAGCCTGCTCGGATTGTCCGATCAGCTGACGGCGGCCTCGGCGATGGCGGCCGCGTGCCAGGTGCCGGTGCTGGCGGACGTCGACGGCGGTTTCGGGGGCAGGCTCAACGTGGCGCACACCGTGCAGATGTACGAGCGGGCCGGGATCGCGGGTATCTGCATCGAGGACAAGCAGTTCCCGAAGACCAACAGCTTCGTTCCCGACCGGCAGCGACTGCTCAGCGCGGATGAGTTCGCGGCCAGGCTGGAAGTGGCGAAGCGTGCCCAGCGGCACAGCGACTTCGTTGTCGTGGCACGCACCGAGGCGTTGATCTGCGACGAGAAGGTGGAGGAGGCGTTGCGCCGGGCGCACCAGTACGTGGACGCTGGCGCCGACGCGATTCTGGTGCACTCCAAGTCGAGACGGCCCGATCAGATCACGGACTTCCTGAAGCAGTGGCAGAAGCGGGCGGCGGTCGTGGCCGTGCCGACGACGTACTACTCGTGGCCGGTCGAGGAGGCATGGGAGGCGGGCGTCTCAATGATCATTTATGCGAACCACGGAATCCGCGCGGCGATGCGGCGCATCGCCGAGGTCGCCGACGAGATAGTCCGCAGCGGCTCATCCGCGACGGTCGAGCCGACCATCGCGACAATGGACGAGGTGTTCGAGGCCACCGGACTCCAAGGGTGGCTGGCCCTCGATGGCGATGACCGCTGACGGACCGCGGTCGGCCGCGGAGCGGGCGCAGCACGACCAAGCCATGCGGGAGTCGCCCGGCAGCCCCGTCATTGTTCTCGGAGCCGGGCTTGCCGGCCTTGCGACAGCGCTGCATCTGCGTGACATCCCGGTCGTGCTCGTGGAACGCGACAGCATGGTCGGTGGCAAGGCGCGCAGCCACCGGCGTGACGGGTTCACGTTCGATGTCACCGGCCACTGGTTGCATTTGAAACACCAGACGACGCAGGACCTTGTCCAGGGTCTCCTCGAACCCGGCGCGCTGATCGAGGCGCAGCGGCGCACGACCATCTACACCCACGGCGTCATGCTGCCGTACCCGTTCCAGGCAAATCTCCACGGTCTGCCGTTGGCGGTCATGGGGCAGTGTCTCGCTGGTTTCATCGGCGCCTGGCTGCGGACCAGAAGCGGGAAGGTCATCGAGCCCAGGGACTTCGAGGACTATGTGGTGCGCCGGTTCGGCCGGGGGATGGCGCGGCACTTCTTCATCCCGTACTACTCGAAGTACTGGGGCATGTCGCTCAACGAACTCGCCAGCGACTGGCACGTCAACTATGTGCCCGTTCCCACCTTGCGACAGGTGTTGAGCGGGGCGGTCGGATCGCGTCAGGACGGGCTCGGCTACAACGCGCGCTTCCTGTACCCGGCGGCCGGCGGCATCGACATGATCCCGCAGGCCATGCACCGGGCCTGCACGGCCCTGGACACGTGCACGACGCAGCTCTCCACGAGCGTCGAGGAGATCGACCCGCGGCTGCGGCGAATCAGGCTCACCAGTTCGCCCGACTGGGTGACCTGGCACTCGCTGGTGTCGACCATTCCGCTTCCCGACCTGCTCGACCGGATTCCGGCGCTTCCACCGGAGGTCATGGCGGCGCGCGGCGCGCTCCGGTCCCTCCCGCTGCGATACCTGAACGTGGCGACCCGCACGCGATCGCCGATGCGGGAGCACTGGGTCTACGTGCCTGACCCGGGATTCCCGTTCTACCGCGTCGGCACGTTCAGCAACGCGGTTGCGGCGATGGCACCGCCGGGCTGCGCCGGGTTGTGGGTCGAGCTGTCCGACCACAGCGGTCGCGTTGACATTCCCGATGCGCTCAGGGCGCTGGCTCGGCTGGGCGCGATAACGGACGTCGAGGACGTCTTGTTCGTGGAGCAGCACGAGGTCGAGCACTCATACGTCATCTTCGACAGCGCCCGGAAGGCCGCCGTTCACACGATCCAGTCCTGGCTCGCCGAACACGACATCCACATCTGCGGTCGCTACGGCGCCTGGGCGTACGGCTCCATGGAGGACGCCATCGTCGACGGCATCGCGGCGGCGCGGCGGATTCATACGCGGCACCCGGCCGGCGGATCCTGACGACCGGTTCGGCGACGCTCCACCGTCACGCCAGCCAGGCCGCGAGCCAATCGGCCTGGTGACCGAGGCGGAACGCCTCACCTCCCTCGTGGCCGTTCCATTCGTACGCCAGCATCTGCTTGGGCCCGCCGTACTGATTGAAACAGGCATATCCCCCCGACGGCGGGCACTTCTCGTCGCGCAGCGAGATGCCGAACAGGGCAGGGCAGCGTGCGCTGCGGGCGAGAATCGCGAGATCGAAGTACGCGAGTGTCGCAAAGGCCGCGTCCACCTTGGTGTGCTGCACCTCGCACCACTGCACGAGTTCGCGGTACGGCCCCAGGGTGGCGACCTGTGCGGACCGTTTGATGTTGCACAGGAACGGAACACTCGGCATCGTCCTCGCGACGTTCGGGTGCAGCGACGCGGCCGCCAGCGCCAGCGCACCACCCTGGCTGATGCCCGTTGTCACCAGCCGGTCAGGGTCGCAGAACGGCAACTCGGTCGCGGCGTCCACAGCACGGACAGCGTCGGCGAACAGGCGCCGGTAGTAGTAGCGATCCCGATCGGGCAACCCATCGGTCAGGAACCCGGGAACGTGCGGCAGGCCGGCGGAGCCGCCGTCAACCGTGTCGCCCGACCGCCACGCGCTTCCCTGGCCGCGGGTGTCCATGATTAGGTGCGGGTAGCCGGCGGCCGACCAGAACAGCCATTCCTGCGGC
Organism: Dactylosporangium siamense; assembly: GCF_016862795.1. Classification (GTDB taxonomy): domain Bacteria; phylum Actinomycetota; class Actinomycetes; order Mycobacteriales; family Micromonosporaceae; genus Dactylosporangium; species Dactylosporangium siamense. The sequence continues at coordinate 135,027 of NZ_BONQ01000050.1, forward strand.
AGGCCCCGGCCGCCGCCGTAGCCGATGTACTCGATGACCGTGGGCGCCGGCCGGTCGAGCTGCCGGGGAACGAGGTACCAGGCGCTGATCCGGTGACCGCCGAATCCCGAGAACGTGACGTCGTACACGATCACCGACCGCAGCGGTGTGTCCCGAACCGGCTCGGCGACGACGTCGAGCGGATGCTCGGCGACCTCGGCCAGCGTGGTCTGCCAGAAGCGGTCCAGATCGTCCGGCACGGCAAGGTCAGGCCGGTACTGCGACAGTTCCGATACGGGCATCTCGGTGAACATGGCGACCTCCGCGGTGCAGATGTCCTGAGCAGGCAGTTCCAATACCAGTGCGGCGCGCCGCACCGCCCGATCCCTGATCCATGCCGACATGTCAGCCGGTCCGCATTCTCGCATTATTGGTCGGTGGCGCGCAGCTCCCACTCGAGCAACACGGTGTAGTCCACGACGGCCGGGGTGCGGACCTTCAGCGGCGCCGCGCCCGGCACCATCTCGCCGAAGGGGTGCGGGTTCGTCAGCGACAGCAGCGTCCGTTCGTAGCCGAGCAACGTGCCGGTGTCGGGGTCCACGATGATCGTGTCGCGGACGGGTCCGGTCATGGCGTCGAAGTCGAGCGAGAACGCCTCGCCGGTGCGTCCGGCGCGGTCCCTGGCCCGGCCGGTGTAGGCGATGCCGGGCAGGTCGGCGAGCACTCGCAGGACCTGCGCCCGCACCCCGGGCGGCAGCACGAGACCGCCGGCCAGGTGCGCGTATCCGCCCAGGGGCGACTGCTCCCCGGTCACGTTGACCATCTTGCCCTGACCGCTGATGAACAGGACATCGCGCAGGAGGTTCGGGTCCATGAGCTTGTCGGTCGGGCAGGACTGCGGGACCACGCCGGTCGTCCAGCAGACGTAGCCCACCTGCGTGCCGGCCGGCTGGCGCGTCTCGTGCCGGCCGAACTGCGGGCTGTCCTGCACGACCCTGGTGGAGCGATCGCTGTCCCTGTACCACAGCCAGGTCTCGGACGGATCCACGGTGAGGTAGACGCCCTTGGGGGCCAGGCTCGGGTTCGCCAGCTGCCACTGCCTGGTGTGGATGTAGCCGTAGCCGCCCGACCCCTTCGTCGGGGAACGCTCGGCGGTGTCGGCGAGGCCGCGCAACAGCTCGGCGGCGGTGGGCCCGCCGGTCGCGCGCTCGTAGCGCAGCGGCGGTGCCGTCGCCGCGTACGCCGGGGCCGGGTCGTGCCGCAGGACGGCGACGGTGCCGGTCGTGGCGGCGGCCGCCACGGCGAGGGCCGCCCCGGCCAGGAGCAGCCGGCGGCGGGGCCGGACGGCGGCGGGGCGGGGCTCGTCGCGCGACGCGGCCAGGATGGTGCTCAGCACCGTGCGCCGGTCAGTGCCTTCGCGGAGATCTCCGTCGAGGTCGGCTGCGGGGTCGAGGCCGGCGAGCACCGATTCGGCTCGCCGTGCGGAACGGGTCATCACGATGCTTCTCCTGTCGTCGAGGGCACAGCGCGGATGCGGGTCGCCGTGGGAGGCGACGGCGAAGGCTCCAGCGCGGCCCGCAGCCGGCGGCGCGCGCGGGCGAGCCGCATCGCGAAGGCCGGAATACTGCAGCCGAGCACCCGGGCGGCATCGGCCGTCTTCAGCCGCTCCCACACGACCAGGCGGAGCACCTCGCGGTCCGGCTCGCCGAGCCGGTCGAACGCGGCCGCGACCGCCGCCCGTTCGGAGATCTCCTCGGCGTGGTCGGTCTCGACCGGCGGCGGGCTGAGCGCCGCGACGCGGTCGGTGAGCCGCCGCTGCCGCTGCCGACCCCGGATCTCGTTGGCCAGGACGTTGCCCGCCACCGCGTAGAGCCACGGCAGCGTCTTGTCCGGCGGCATCCGCTCCCACCGCCGCCACGCGACCAGGAACACCTCGGCCGCCAGGTCATGCACCGATACGTCCGCTGCCCGCCGGTGCAGGTACCGCTCGACGTCGCGATAGTGCCGTTCGAACACGGCGGAGAACTCTTCTTCGGCTGTCACACCCACCTCCACCCCGTCTGTGTCCGGCACCGGCCCGACCATCACACCCGGCGGAGCAGCTTTCTCGGGGTCGAGCGGGCCGACGAACGTTCCAGAACGACGGAAAGCGGCTCTTGCTTCACCTGACGGTCAGATCCAGGCGAGCGGCCACAGGAAGGTCGTCGGCGTGATGCCCTCCACCTCGGTGAACGCCGGGACCGGCGGCGCGGAACCGTCGGCGGGCGCGGTGCGCCAGCCGTTGCCCGTCCACAGCAGCAGCTTGCCGCCGTCGGGCGAGGCGAACGCGCCGATCAGTCCGCCGGGCGGCGGTTCGGCCAGGACGGGACGCAGCGTGGCGGTGTGCCTGGCGGGATCGACGCTCACCGCGACCACCGCGCCGTGCACTGGCCGCGTGTCGGCGAAATCGGCGACGCACCAGACGGTCGTGGCGCCGGGGCGGGCACCGCACTCGTACGGCGGGTCGTCACCGCCGCCGATGCCGCCGTCGGCGAGCCGGGCGTCGGGCGAGATCGCCCACTGGACGACGACGCCGTCCTTCGTGGTCGCCTTCCCCAGCTGGTGCGGGTCGCCGACCGCTGTCGTCTCGTGGCGCGGCTGCTCGCCGGGCCTGGCCGGATCGGCCGAATACCACCGTTCGGAGTCGTCGTCGACGTCGCGCGGGACCGCGTTCGCGACCACGCGGCCGGTGCCGTGGTCGAACCACCCCACGATGTACCAGTTCTTCGGCAGGTCCGGCACCTTCCAGCTGGTCTCGTCCTCCCAGCGGCCCCCGCGTCGGGCCTTGACCGTCACGACACCGTCCCCCATGGCGGCCTTGAGGTCCCAGTCCTTGCTGTGATACCTGCCGTACCCCCAGCGGGGCGTATACCAGTCCTTGGCCCGGACCGCGGGCGTCATCGGCTCGGCGGGATCGAGGCCGGTGTCCTCGTCGTCCGCCTCGGCCTGCGACCAGATCCGCTTGCCGGTGGCCGGGTCGATGACGACCAGCACCCGGTGCTCCCGCCGCGCGTCGGCGACGACCGCCAACAACCCGGCCGGCGGTCGCCCGTCCGTCGGGACGGCCCGCTGTCCGGCCTTCGCCGGCGGTACCGCTGCGGGATCCCCCGCATCGCTGTCGCAGCCTGCGGTAAGCAGCGCCGCCACCGCCACGCCGGCCATCCAGTGTCGCTTGCTCATGTGTATCCCCCCGGGTCCGGGAGGAGTGTAGAGGTTCAGCGCATCGCCACTTGTCCAGCGCGGGGCGGCCGGCTGGAGTAGCGGATCAGGGCGTCGATGCCTCGGCCACCGAGGAACGACAGCCAGGCGGGCGGGACGCTTCGTCGCGCAGCAGCGCGCTACGAAGGGCCCTGCCGGTCGTGCGGTCAGCGGCTCGGCGGGCACGTCGCGGACGATGAGGTCGGCCCCCCGCAGCCACTCACCCGCGTCGATGATTTCCGACGCGCCGCCGAAGGCCGGCTCCTCCTCGTCAGGACCATGCCGGCGACCTTACGCAGGGCTAGGCTTGCCGACGGCAGTCGACGGGTGGACGCGAGGCAGACGATGGTCGCTGGTGCGGTGTTGCTGGATCTCCTGCGACGGTTCGTGTTCTACGACGACGAGACCGTCGTGTGGAGCAAGGACTCCGCGCCGCATGCCGCACTCGCCGTCGAGACCAGCGACCGGCTGTTCAACGTCCGGGTCGTGCCCGACCTGCTGCGCGTCGGTGCGGCACCGTGGGTCGAAGCGCTCGTCGTGGCGATCCGCGAGGACCAGGAGGTCGAGGGCCCGGCGCCGCAGGACGTCTTCCTGCTGCGCACCGACGGCGAGGCCCTGCACCTGCGTGACCCGGGCACCGTCGCCGCGCTCGGTGCCCTCGTCGTCACCGGCGACCTCTGCCCGGTGGCGTATGCGGAGGTGCTCGCCTCGTGCCACTGGCCGGGCGGCTGGTGCAAACAGGTCGTGACCGATCCGGCGGCGTGGCGCGGCGAGCATCCGCCGGAGGCGGACCTGCCGCAGGTTGAGGCGCCGCAGGTGCGGGACACGGATGACGCGACGCAGCTGACGTTCTTCGCGTCCCGGCAGACCACCGAGGTCGTCGGCGGCAGGCCGGTGCTCGACGTGAGCCGGTGGACCGTCCGGATCCCGAAGGCTCCCCACGGCGCGCCCGCGGCCTGGGATCGTGAGGCGGTGGCCGACGCCGTGCCACTGGCGCCGCCGTGGTGACGAACGCAGACGCCGTGGGGAGCTCGTCCTCGCCTGGGAGGCCGGCCGTGAGCGCCTGGACGATCCGCGCCGCCGCCGCCAGCGGACGATCGCCGACGGGGCGGTGAACGGCGCGGATCGATGGCAGGATGGCTGGATGTCGCAGCGACGGGCGGTGCTCGCCGTGGGGGCGTTCGCGTTGACCTTCGCGGTGCTCGCCGTCACGGCGCTGGTGATCGAGCGCATCGAGCCGGTCGCGCCGTCGGCTCCGCCGGCACCGGCGGCCTCGAAGCAGAGGCTGTTCGCGTGTGCCGTGCCCCAGGGAGCCGACGCCGACTATTGCGGCCGGGTGGTGCAGGACCTCAACCAGCGCGCGGAAATCACCGACCAGACCCGAGCGGACCTCAGCGACGAGGCGCGGACCGTCGACGAAGTGTTGAACCCCAGGCAGGCGTGCCGCGCGGTGCAGACGACACCCGGCGGGCCGGCCAGGCAGGTGTGCGACCGGGTGCTGCCCGACCCGGCGGTGCTGCTCGCCAGGCTCGATGACGCCGGGTTCACGGGCGCCGTCGTCCGCCCGGCCGCTGCCGGCGACCCGGCACCCGCGGGCTCGCTCTTCTACGCGGTCCCGGTCCGCGGGGCGTGCATCATCGGCGCGGTCACCGGGCTCCCCGACGGTGTCGGCAGCCGCGTCGCGGGCACACTGGCAAGCGGCGCCTGCGCCTGATCCGGCCGATCGCGTGCCGGGCCACGGCGACGGGCAGCCACAGGTGCCCGGCCGCCTGGACACCTCAGCTGAGAGCCGCCCCCGGCGGTCTGAAGGCGGCGCGGAACGCGGCGACTGTCGCGGCCTCCTCGCCGGCGACCAGGGTGGCGGCGGTCTTGACGGCGTTGATCGCGGCCAGGAGCTGGTTCTCGTCGCGGGCGGAGGTGACCGCGAAGAGCGCCGACACCCGTGGGTCGATCCGGGGCGGTGGCGCGTCGTCGCCGAAGTGGATCGTGACGTGTTGGGTGAGGCTGCCCGGTGGCACCTCCAGGAGGTGGGCGAGGGCGGTGTCGAAGTCCGTGAACGCCGGCGGGGCGGGGGCGCCGCGGTCCAGGGCGTCGAGGGCCTCGGCGACCCAGGGGCGGACGGCAATGCCGGTCCGGTCGCAGACGTTGCGGGCGGCCCACGCGGCCATCGCCCGCAGCGTCGCCGGGGCGGTGGCGTCCAGCTCGTCGACCAGGTCACGGTCCACGGCGGCGAGGCCGACGGCCCACGGCGCGATCTGCAGCAGCCGTTCGCTGGTGGGGACGCGGCCGCTCCAGTACCGTGCCTCGTCCTCGCGGCGCCACTGCTCGTCCTGCCGGTCGCGGGCAGCCTGTTCGAGGCGGGCCGCCTCGGCGCGGGCCTCGCGGGTCGGCGGCGGTGGTGACTGCTGGGCGTGGCGGTGCCAGGAGGCGGCGCCCGCGCTGGTCTGCTTGACGACACGGTCGGGGGCGGGCGGCGCGGGCCAGAACTGCACCAGGTACCGCTCCGGCGGGTCGGTGCGCTCGTCTGCGTCGTTGTCGAACCCGACGCCGCTGAACCGGACGCGGTAGTCACGCGGATCCAGGGCGATCCGGTGGCCGGGCCCGCCCCACTCCTGGAGCCACACGTCGGCGGTGTCCGGCAGGTACGAGACCTCGACGACCTCCTCCCACACCCGGTCCGGCGGCGGCTCCGTGTCGTGCAGCTCGACCCGGACCGGCACCCGGCCGGTGTGCAGGCCGGTGGTGAACGTGAGGCTGCCGGGGTCGGCGGCGCCGCAGAGGCCGTTGCGCTGCCCGCCGACGCCGGTGCTGGTGCCGTATTCGTCGCCGCTGCGGATGGAGAACAGGTGGTAGTGCACCGGGATGACCTGCTCGAACAGCGTCCGCACCACCCGATTCTCACCCGCCGGAGCCGGCGCCGTGGGTGGTTCGTGACGTTTGCGGCTGGCCGTCGCGGTCAGTGTGCGGGCATGGCTGAACTGTTCCTGGTCACCGGGGCGACCGGCAAGACCGGCGCGTACGCCGTCCGTCAGCTGCTGGAGCGCGGCGCGCCGGTGCGGGCGCTCGTGCACCGGGCCGACCCGCGGTCCGCGGAGCTGGCGGCGGCGGGTGCGGAGGTCGTGGTCGCGGACCTGCTCGACCCGGCCGCGGTGAGCGCCGCCACCCGCGACGTCACGGCCGCCTACTTCGCCTATCCGATCATCCCGGGGCTGCTGGAGGCGACCGCCACCTTCGCGCAGGCGGCCGCGGAGGCCAGGGTCGAGGCGATCGTGAACATGTCACAGATCTCCGCGCGCCGGGACGCGGGCAGCCACGCGGCGCGGCAGCACTGGCTGGCCGAGCGGGTCCTGGACTGGTCGCCGGTCGCGGTCACCCACCTGCGTCCGACGTTCTTCGCCGAGTGGCTGATCTCCTTCTACCAGCCCGACGGGACGCTGCGGCTGCCGTTCGGCGCCGGACGGCACGCGCCGATCGCCGCGGAGGACCAGGCCCACGTCATCACCGCGATCCTGCGGGAGCCGGCGCCGCACGCCGGGCGGGTGTACCGGCTGTTCGGCCCGAAGGAACTGAACCACCACGAGATCGCGGCGGAGATGTCGGCGGCGCTCGGCCGGGAGGTCCGGTACGCGCCGGTCAGCCGCGACGCGTTCGCCGACCAGCTGCGCGGCCGGGGGTTCGGCGAGCACATCATCCAGCATCTGCGGGCCGTGGCCGTCGACTATCGCAACGGGGTGTTCGCCGGCACCAACGACGTGGTGCGCACGATCGGCGGGAGCGAGCCGATGGGCGTGCGGGAGTTCGTCACCCGCAACAAGCGGTACTACGACGAGCGGTCGACGATCGACTTCTGGTGATGCGGGGGCGGAGGCGCGGGCAGGAGGCGGCATAATCCGGGGCATGCCGTCGAGCCCGGATGATGCGCCCGCCCGTGGCCGGCGTGGGCGCCGGCCGGGGCAGAGCGAGACCCGGCAGGCGATCCTCGACGCCGCGCGGGCCCGGTTCGCCGCCGACGGCTTCACCGCCACGACGATCCGGAAGATCGCCGCGGACGCCGGCGTGGACGCGTCGCTCGTCATCCAGTTCTTCAAGTCCAAGGACGAGCTGTTCGGCGCCGTGCTGTCCGTGCCGCCGGCGGCGCTGGAGCGCATGACCGACGCCTGGGGCGGTCCGGTGGACGGCCTCGGGGAGCGGGTCGCCCGGGCCTTCCTGAGTGTCTGGGAGCAGGACCCGGAGGCGTCCGGGCCGCTGCTGGCGATGCTGCGCGGCGCGATCGCCCAGGAGCAGGCGGCCGCGCAGCTGCGGGACTTCATCGAGGCGCGGCTGATGCGGGGCGTACACGCCCACCTGCGCGACGACCACGACACCCGGCTGCGGGTCGGGCTCGCCGCGGCCATGCTGATGGGCATCATCGTCGCGCGATGCGTCGTGCGCGTGCCGACCATCGCCGACGAGGACCTCGACGCGATCGTGGCCACGACGAGCGGCGCGCTGCAGACGCTGCTCGTGCCCTGACGGGTTCGCAGGTGGTTCACAGCTGGGTCACGGCTGGTTGTACACGTTCACCGACACAGTGGGTGCTCAGCAGGCAAACTGTGCGTAGTGAGCGGAGGAACGATGCGGAACCAGCCGACATTCGAGGGGCGGCCGCTGGCCCGGCCCGATGAGGAGCTCGTCGACCAGGGGCTGGGGTTCGACCTCGGGACCTTGATGGGGCGCCGGCAGATCCTGCGGGTGTTCGGCATCGGCGCCGCCGCGGTCGGGCTGGCCGCGTGCGGCAGCGACCCGTCCGCCGAGACGGGCACGTCGTCGTCCACCGGAACCTCCGCCGGGTCCACCGGGTCGTCCGGTGAGATCCCCGACGAGACCGCCGGCCCATACCCTGGCGACGGATCCAACGGGCCGAACGTCCTGCAGCAGAGCGGGATCGTGCGCAGCGACATCCGGTCCAGCTTCGGCACCGCCAGCGGCACGGCGCAGGGCGTACCGATGACGCTCGAACTGACGATCAAGGACCTTGCCAACGGCGGCAAGGCGTTCGCCGGCGTCGCCGTCTACGTCTGGCACTGCGACCGGGAGGGCCGGTATTCGCTGTACTCCGAAGGCGTCACCGACCAGAACTACCTGCGCGGTGTGCAGGTCGCCGACGCCGCCGGCAAGGTCCGCTTCACCAGCATCTTCCCCGCCTGCTACTCCGGGCGCTGGCCGCACATCCACTTCGAGGTGTACCCGGACCAGGCCGGCATCACCGCCGCCGGCAACGCCATCGCCACGTCGCAGGTGGCGCTGCCGAAGGACGTCGCCGACAAGGTCTACGCCACCACCGGCTACCAGGCGTCCATCGCCAACCTCGCCCAGGTCACCCTGCAGGACGACAACGTCTTCGGCGACGACGACGGCGTCAGCCAGCTCGGCACCGTCACCGGCGACGTCGCGGGCGGCTACACGGTCTCGCTGACCGTCGGGGTCGACACCGCCACCAAACCGACCGGTGGCAGCATGCCCGGCGGCGCGGGCGCGCCGGGTGGCCCGGGCGGTCCCGGCGGCTCCGGTGGCCCGGGCGGGGCGCCGCCCAGTGGCCCCCGCCCGAGCGGCGCTCCGTCCTGACCGGCATGATCGGTGGCGATGCCGAACACTCGGAACCTCCGCCACGACCGTGTTTCCGCCTCGCTCGCCGCCCGCAGTGACGACGAGCTGACCGCGTCGCTGCGGGCCGCGCCGGCCGGGGCCGTCGGCGTCGGCGGCGGGTCGTCTGTGATCGACGTCGAGGGCGCGCCGGTGTTCGCCAAACGGATCCCGATCACGGACCGGGAGCTGGCCCATCCGCACAGCACGGCGAACCTGTTCGACGTGCCGGTGTTCTGCCAGTACGGCATGCACACATTCGCCGGGCCCGGCTTCAGCGCGTGGCGGGAGCTGGCCGCGAACCTCGCCGTCACCGAAGGGGTGCTCGCCGGTGAGGCGGAGTGCTTCGCGCTGCTGCATCACTGGCGGGTGCTGCCCGGCCGCCCGCCCGTCGCGGACGAACACCTCGACGTCGACGCCGTCGTCGCCCACTTCGACGGAAGCCGGGCCGTGCGGACCCGCTTCGACGAGCTGGCCGCGGCGACCTCGAGCCTCGTGCTGTTTCTCGAGTTCGCCCCGTTCGCACTGCCCGACACGCTGACGGACCCGGTGGCCCGGGCCGCGACGATCGAGCGGCAGTTGTTCGACATCGTGGGCTTCCTCGGTACCCGCGAAATCCTGCACATGGACGGGCACTTCGGCAACATCCGGGCCGACGACGAGCGGATCTACCTCGTCGACTTCGGCCTCGCCACGTCACCGCGGTTCGACCTGTCGGCCGCCGAGCGCGCCTTCGTCGCGCGGAACCTGGGCCACGACGCCGACTACGCGGCGATGCGGCTGGTGAACTGGCTGGTGACCGAGGTGTGCGGGGTGCCGGTGGGGGAGGGCGTCGCGGCCCGCAACGCGTACGCCGGCCGGTGCGCGACCGGCGACATCCCGAGCGACGTGCCGCCGGTCGTGGCGGAGATCCTGGCCCGGCACGCCCCGGCCGCGGCGCGGATGAACGACTTCATCTGGCGCCTGTACGGCGGCGACATCCACGCGGAGTATTCCGCGACGTGATGCCCGGCGTTTCCACGGTCATCGCCCGGGTACTGCCAGGCCATGACAACCCTTCTCCGCGCCGCGGCGCTCGGCGCGGCGGCGGGCGCCCGGAGCGTGACGCCCGTCGCCGTCCTCGCCCTGCGGAGGCCCGGCTGGGGCCGTGCCGTGGCTGGGGTCGCGGCGCTGGGTGAGCTCGTCGCCGACAAGCTGCCGCGGACACCGAGCCGCCTGAAGCCGGCGCCCCTTGCCGGCCGGATTGTGCTCGGTGCCGTCGCTGGTGCCGGGTACGCCCGCCGGCAGGGCGTGGCACCGGTCGTCCCGGCACTGGCAGCGGCCGCCGCGGCGCTCGCGGCCAGTTACGCCGGAGCGCGGTGGCGGGCGTACGCGGCCCGGTCGTCGTTCAGCGTGCCGGCGGCCGTCGCGGAGGACGCCGCGGCGGTGGCGCTGGCCTGGGTCTCAGCCCGGCGGTGAGGCGCCCGGGACCTGAAGCCGGCGTGCGCGGCGCAGAGCTGGCCACAGACGTCAACGACGGTGCGGTGTCGGGCCGGGCCTCATCCGGAAACTGGCGCCGCGATCACACGGACCGATGCTCGTGGAATCCGCCTCACCGCGGTGCCTGGCAGTTCACCACCCAGCAGGGAAGACGGCGCTTTCGACGGAAGCCCGCGATGGCGCATGTCACGCGGCGCGGCGTTGTCCTGCCGCGATCCGCTGCTTAGCCTCGCGCCATGCCCGCCGCCTGGACCTTCGCCGTCGCCCGTGACGATCTCGCCCGGACCACCCTCGTCGACGGGCCGGTGCCCGAGCCGGCCGACGGCGAGGTGCTGCTGCGGGTGGACCGGGTCGGCCTGACCGCCAACAACGTCACCTACGCCGTGCTCGGCGAGTCGATGCGCTACTGGGAGTTCTTCCCGCCCGAGCCCCGCGGCCTCGCCGCCGGCCAGGGACTGGTGCCGCTGTGGGGTTTCGCCGAGGTGGCGGTCTCCACGGTGCAGGGCATCGACACCGGGCAGCGCCTCTACGGCTACCTCCCGCCGGCCAGCCACCTGGTGGTGCGCCCCGTCCGGGTCGACGCGACCGGCTTCCGCGACGGCGCCCCGCACCGCGCCGAGCTGCCGTCGCCGTACAACGCGTACCGGCTGACCACCGGCGACCCGGCGTACCGCGGCGACCAGGAGGACCTGCTGATCCTGTTCCGGCCGCTGTTCTTCACCTCGTTCATGCTCGCCGACCAGCTCCTGGACAACGACTGCCACGGCGCGACCCAGCTGCTGCTGTCCTCGGCGTCGAGCAAGACCGCCTACGCCGCCGCCTTCGAGCTGCGCGGCCGCGGCCCGCGGCTGATCGGGCTCACGTCCGCCGGTAATGTCGCCTTCACCGAGTCGCTCGGCTGCTACGACCGGGTCGTCTCCTACGATGACGTCACCGCTCTCGACGTGGTGCCGACCGTGTACCTCGACCTGTCCGGCGCCCCCGCCACCCGCGCCGCCGTCCGCACGCATTTCGGCGACCGGCTCGTCCGCGACGTCGCCGTCGGCCTCACCAACCAGGTCCCGAACGCCGGCGCCGCCGGTGAGGTCTTCTTCGCGCCGACCCAGATGCGCAAGCGCACCACCGACTGGGGCCGCGACGGCCTCGACCACCGCTTCAGCGACGCCTGGCACCGGTTCGCCTCCGCCGCCGCGGGCTGGGTCGACGTCGAGACCGGCCACGGCCCGGAAGCACTGCGGGCGGCGTGGCTCGACGCACTCGCCGGCCGCACCCCACCTCGGACCGGCAGCGTCGTCCAGCTCTGAACGCCATCCGGATCAACGGTCCTCGGGACGCACCCACTCCCGCTGGTCCGGCTCCTCGTGCTGCGGCTCGTCCTCGTCGTCGACCAGCCCGCACTCGAAGGCGAAGACCAGCAGCTCATATCGCCGGCCGGCGTGCGGCTCGGCCGCGGCGAGTTCGTCGAGGAGCTCGATGAACCGGTCGCGCTGGTCGTCGGGCAGGCCGAGGAGGTGCGAGACGGCGCTCTCCTGCGTCTTGACCGCAACGTGCAGGTCGATCTCGTCCTCGTCGCAGGCGCCCACCCACCACTGCACGTCGACGAAGATGCCGGCGACGGCGGGCAGCGACGCGGCGTCCGCTGCGCCGGCCTCGATGCGGGCACGTTCGTCCGCGGGCAGGCGCGCGAGCAGCCAGTCGACGCTGCGCCGCATGCGGGCCAGCGCGTCCGCGTCGACGTCCGGTTCGTCCCGATCGCCGGTGACGTGGTCGTCGAGCCACGACAAGGTGCCGGTTGCCAGGTGGTAGAGGGAACGGGCGAGCGCGGCGTCGCGCTCAAGGGTGGTCACGGACGGTGCCTCAGATCGTGTCGGTGGGGGCTTTGATGGCGAAGCGGGTGGTGGTGCGGAACCGTGCGGCGTTGCTCGCCGGTGAGCACGTCGATCTGGGTTGCCCAGCGGGATCCCGAAGCCGGCCCGCATCGTCCGGACGGCCTGCGGTGATGCCGGCCGGGACCAGCTCGCCCATGCCGTGCGCAGCGGAGTCCGGGCCGCCAGCAGCAGAGGTCTGGTGCAGCTCTGTGGACGTCGTCAGAACTACCCGGTGCATGGGCCACGGCCGCTCAATGGCCGAGGATGTCGGTCAGGTCGCGGAGGACCTCCGAGGCGGTCACGTCGTCGAGTTCGGCGAACGGGAGCGTGAGGTGCTGGGGGAGCCAGTCGCCCCACGCGCGGTGGTTCAGCCAGACGGTGGTGACCTCCTGCTCCGGGGAGATGTCGTGGGCGCCGATCGGGATGCCGGGGTTGAGGTCGATGACGACGGCGCGGCCGGCCGGGGTGGGGCGCCAGATCCAGCACTGGACGCCGGCGTCCTGTGGCACGCCGCGTTGCCAGCCGCGACGTTCGAGGCCCAGGAGGGTCGTCGTGGGCGCCTTGCGGCCGGCGAACCGGGTGAGCTCGGTGGACGCCCGCTCCTCGGCGGTCAGTGCATGCACCGCACGGCCCAGCTGGGCGAAGGGCTGGAGGATCTCGTAGTCGGCGAAGATCTCCGCCCACCCGGCGACGTGCGGCCCGAGCTGCCGTGGGTGGGCGACGGCGACCGTCGCTGCGGGCGGCAGGTCGAAGGCGTTGTCGTCGGCGTCGGCGAACGTGCCGTCCTCGGCGACCCGGAACGCGACCGGAGCAGCACCGCCGGTGGAGACCGGCGAACCGCCGCCGGTGGAGGCCAGCGAACCGCCGTCGGTGGAGACCGGCGAACCGCCGCCCTCGCCCCCCGGCGAAGCGTCGCCTGTGGAGGCCGACGAACCGCCGTCGGTGGAGGCCGGTGAAGCGCTGTCGGTGGAGACCGGCGAACCGCTGTCGGTGGAGGCGGTCCAGACGAGGCGGCGCACGATGTGGCCCAGGAGGGGGTGGGCGACGAGGTGGTCGCGGAACGACGACGCGGACCAGTGGCGTTGCGACACCATGGCGGCCTCGAGGCGGTGGATCTGGTCCGCGGCGATCGTGCGGACGTCCTTCTTCAGGCCGCTGTAGCGCAGGTACGCCGCCGGGGCGAGCGTCTCGTCGTCGCGGGCGCCCGGCTTCGGCAGGTCCTTGCGGCGGGCGCCGGTGGCGTCGGTGACGTAGGGCTTGAGGTGCTCGTCGAAGCCGACCACGAACTGTCGCGGACCGTAGTCCAGGCGCAGGGTGCCGGTCGCGTCCAGGCCGAGGTCGGGCACGAGCCGGTCGGCCAGCTGCTCGGCGGTGAGCCCCAAACCGGCGGCGACCTCGGCGACCTTCTCCGTCGCGCGCTCCTTGAGGCCCTTGAACTTCGCCTTCCGGGCGATGCCGTGCAGGTGGGTCAGCGCCAGGTCGGTGCCGATGCCGGCGAGCACGTCGAGGCCGGTCACCGCCTTGGCGTGGCCGCCCTCGCCGGGCCAGGCGCGGATCACCGGGGACAGCCGGCGGACGGTGTCGTCGTCGCCGAGCCACTGCAGCGCCTGCAGCGGCCAGGGCTCCTTCGGTGGCGCGCCGACGGACTGCCACTGCGTGAACATGGCCCAGGCGAACTCGGCGACGGACCGCCGGTCCAGCGAGGAGAGCACGAGGGGCACGCCGGCATACACCTCGCCGGGCCGGGAGATGGCCAGCATGGTGCAGAAGTGCCGGGCCGGCTCGGTGCCGAGGGCGGCGGAGCGGTCCTCGAGCAGGATCCTGGGCAGCAGGCCCGGGTCCGCCCAGGCCGGCAGGTCGGGCATCCGCGCCGGGAGTGCCTCCAGCGAACTCCTGCCCAGCAACGACTCCAGGGCTGCTGCGGCGGCGGGGCCGTGCGTGGCGCCCGCGGCGAGGACGTCGTCGCGGTGCCGGATCGGGATCGCGCGCAGCGCCTCCTCGGCGGCTCGGCGGGCGGGGCCGGACGGGCCGAACGCGGCCGGGGTCAGCGCCCGGGCGGCATAGGCCGGGTGCCTGTCGAGCCAGGCCAGCACCACGCCGCGCGACGACTTCAGCCGGACCAGGGTGGCGGCCATGTGCGTGGCGACTTCGGGGCTGGCGAACGGCAGCAGCAGCTCCGTGCACGCGGCCGCGTTCTTGCCAGCCAGGTGCAGGGCGGCGGGCAACGCGGCCAGCTCGTAGCGGGCGGCGATTTGCGGGAACCACTGCGGGGAGTCCCAGATCCGCTTCGGTTGCCACGCCGGCAGCAACGAGACGATGAGCGCCGGAGGCCCGGTGATCATGAGGGTGGCCTCGTAGTGGCCTTGCAGGTCGCCGGCCCGGAACTGGGCAGCGGCAGCGTCGAACGCCCCCTCCAGGTTCCACCACGCCGCGGGCTGTGCGCGCATCGCGGCCCAGGTGTCGCGTTCGCCGGGCGCCCAGTCGATGACGGGCTCCGCAGCGGCGGTGAGGCCCTTGACGACCGTCGGCTTGGAGGAGGCACGCGTAGCCGTCCACGGCGGCGTGACCAGCACCTCGGGCAGCGCCGACGCGGGGGCGTCGGGGACGGCGCTCAGGTCCGCGAGGACCGCCTCGACCCGCTGTCGCGAGGCCGCCGGCAGCGACGGCAGCTCCGAAGCGACGAGGTCCTGGTTGGCGAGGACGTGGACCCGCAGCAGGTCCCGCGCCGCCCGGCCGGTGGTGGCGGCGAGCAGGCGCAGCGCCCGCCGTGGGTAGCGCCGGGCGGCGTCGAGGGCGGCGACGGGCACGTATTTGCGGTCGAGGCGGTCGAGCAGCGCGGTGAACGCCTCGTCGGTCGGGAGCTGGGCGAGCATGCCGAGCAGCCGCTGCTGGACCTGGGCGTCGAGATGGCCGGTGTCCAGCCAGCCGATCAGCTGAGGGGTGACCGCCGTGCCCGCACCGTCGATGGCGGTGGCGAGGGCCGGAAGGTCGCGCGCGAGCGTCCAGGGGGCGGTCGCGGTCAGGTGCTCGGCGGTGCTGGCCGAGCACCACAACAGTTTGCGCAGGAAGTCGTCGTCGGCGGCCACGCTGTCCTCGTCGACCCACGACCCCCGCGAAGGGGCCAGGAACGACGTGGCCGCCCGCCGCTGCGGCGAGTGGTCGCGGTGGCCTTCGAGGACGGCGACCGCCGCGGCGTGCTCGTCTTCGGACGCGACCGCGAGGGCCGCTCGCACCCGCCCGGCGAGCGCGAGCCAGTGCGGGAAATAGGCCCAGCTGCCCTGGGTGCCCGCCATCAGGCGGGTCGGGGTGGGACGGCCGTTGTGATAGTGCCCGCCGACGTCCAGCCCGACGGCCGCCACGGTGGCCTCGGCGGCGAACACGACGCCACGCGTGGCGATCCACAGGTCGGCGAGCCCGGCCAGCCGGGCCAGGTCGACCCAGCCGAGGTGGAACGACACCACCTGGGTCACGGCACCGGCTCCGGCGGCCGGCCCGGTCAGAGGGTCGGCGAGATAGGCCCGAGCCGCCGCGACGAGGCCGGGATCGCTGTCAGGGTGGGCCAGCCGGGCCTCGATCGCCGGCGCCGCCGCCTCGAGCAGCGCAGGACCCGCGGCGCGGTCGAGCTTCAGCGCCGGCCCTGGCGCTCCGCCGCGTCGCGGGATGAACACCTTGCGCCACGCGGCGGAGAACACCAGCAGATCCTCGTCCATGCCGGTGACTGTAACGACGGGGTCTGACAAAAATCGTCAGCCGCCGACGTACGCCGCGAGATGCGAACCGGTCAGCGTGGAACGATCGGCGACCAGCGACGCAGGGGTCCCCTCGAACACGACCCGCCCACCGTCGTGCCCGGCGCCCGGCCCGAGGTCGATGATCCAGTCCGCGTGCGCCATCACCGCCTGGTGGTGCTCGACCACGATGACCGACTTCCCCGCGTCGACGAGCCGGTCCAACAGCCCGAGCAGATGCGAGACGTCGGCGAGGTGCAGCCCGGCGGTCGGCTCGTCGAGCACGTAGATGCCGCCCTTGTCCGCCATGTGGGTCGCCAGCTTGAGCCGCTGCCGCTCGCCCCCGGACAGCGTCGTCAGCGGCTGGCCGAGGCTGAGGTATCCGAGCCCGACGTCGGAGAGCCGGGTGAGGATGGCGTGGGCGGCCGGAACATGAGCGTCCCCGGGACCGAAGAACGACAGCGCCGTGGACACCGACATCGCCAGGACCTCGCTGATGTCCGCACCGCCGAGCTTGTGCTCCAGCACCGACGCCTCGAACCGCTTGCCTTCACAGACTTCGCACACTGTGGCGACGCCCGCCATCACCACCAGGTCGGTGTAGATGACGCCGTTGCCGTTGCAGTTGGGGCAGGCACCCTCGGAGTTCGCGCTGAACAGCGCCGGCTTCACCCCGTTGGCCTTCGCGAACGCCTTGCGGATCGGGTCGGCCAGCCCCGTGTACGTCGCCGGGCTGCTGCGCCGTGACCCCTTGATCGGGCTCTGATCGACGGAAATAACCCCCATGTTCAAAGGGATCGACCCGTGCACCAGCGAGCTCTTCCCGGACCCCGCCACCCCGGTGACCACGCACAGCACCCCGAGCGGGACGTCGACGGACACGTCGTGCAGGTTGTGCAGCTTCGCGCCACGGATCTCCAGCACTTCGGAGAACGGGCGCACCGACGCCTTCAGACGAGCGCGGTCGTCCAGGTGGCGGCCGGTGACCGTACCGCTGGAGCGCAGACCGTCAACAGAACCCTCGAAGCAGACCGTGCCGCCGCCCGAACCCGCCCCGGGACCCAGGTCCACCACGTGGTCGGCGATCGCGATGACCTCCGGCTTGTGCTCCACCACGAGCACCGTGTTGCCCTTGTCCCGCAAGCGCACCAGCAGCTCGTTCATTCGCTGGATGTCGTGCGGGTGCAGGCCGATCGTCGGCTCGTCGAAGACATACGTGACGTCGGTCAGCGGCGATCCCAGGTGCCGGATCATCTTCACCCGCTGCGACTCACCGCCGGACAGCGTGCCCGAGGGCCGGTCCAGCGACAGGTACCCCAGCCCGATCTCGACGAACGAGTCGAGCGTGTGCCGGAGCGCGGCGACCAGCGGAGCCACCGAGGAATCCCCGATATTCGAAACCCACGACGCCAGATCGCTGATCTGCATCGAGCACGCGTCCGCGATGTTCTTGCCGTCGATCTTCGACGAGCGGGCCTCCTCGCTGAGCCGGGTGCCGCCGCATTCCGGGCAGACCGCGAACACCACCGCCCGCTCCACGAACGCGCGCACGTGCGACTGCAGCGCGTCGACGTCCTTGGACAGCATCGACTTCTGGATCTTCGGGAGCAGCCCCTCGTACGTGAGGTTGATGCCGTCGACCTTGATCTTCGTCGGCTCCCGGTGCAGCAGGTCGTGCAGCTCCTTCTTCGTGTACTTGCGGATGGGCTTGTCCATGTCGAAGTAGCCGGAGCCGCTGAAGATGCGGCCGAACCAGCCCTCCATGCTGTAGCCGGGGATCGTGAGCGCGCCCTCGGACAGGGACTTGCTGTCGTCGTACAGCTGCGAAAGGTCGATGTCGTTGACCTTGCCGCGACCCTCGCAGCGGGCGCACATGCCGCCGGTGATGCTGAAGCTGCGGCGCTCCTTCACCGTCTGGCCGGCCTTCTTGATCGTGACGGCGCCGGCGCCGCTGATCGAGGCGACGTTGAACGAGAACGCCTGCGGCGAGCCGATGTGCGGCTGCCCGAGCCGGCTGAACAGGATGCGCAGCATCGCGTTGGCGTCGGTGGCGGTGCCGACGGTGGAGCGCGGGTCGGCGCCCATCCGCTGCTGGTCGACGATGATCGCGGTGGTCAGCCCCTCCAGGACGTCGACGTCGGGCCGGGCGAGCGTCGGCATGAACCCCTGCACGAAGGTGCTGTAGGTCTCGTTGATCAGCCGCTGCGACTCCGCCGCGATCGTGCCGAACACCAGCGAGCTCTTGCCCGAGCCGGACACCCCGGTGAAGACCGTCAGCTGCCGCTTCGGGATCTCGATGCTGACGTCCTTGAGGTTGTTCACCCGCGCGCCGCGCACCCGGATCAGCTCGTTGCCCATCTCGTCTCCAAATCCGTCCGACTGAGGTCCACGCTAGTCGCTGGCCGCCGCGACCAGCCGCGACCCGACAACTCGCGCGGTGTGCCGCAGTTCAGGACCCCCGAGGATCCGGAACGGCACCGGCAGCGCCGCCAGTTGCTCGGCATACCACCACGGGTTCCCGGTCGTGCCGGTGAGGCGGCACGTGTCCGCGTCGGCTGCTTCGAGTTTCCCCAGCGCCGGGGGTACGCGACCGGCCACCGTCGCCAGCGGTGCCGCCAGGATGAGTGAGACGCTGTACTCCCACCCGACCGCGAGATGCTCCTCCAGCACGGCAACGGCGTCGAACGGCGCCGGCGGCGTGAACCCCTCGGCGGACACCTCGACCCGCTGCACCCGGTCGAGCCGATACGCGCGCCGGTCGGCGGCGGCGTGCGACCAGCACACCAGATACCACCGGCCGTGCCGCACCACGACCGCCCACGGGTCGATGACAAAGTCCCTTTCGGAGCCGGATTCGGTGCGGTACCAGATCCGCACCCGCACGACATCGGCGCACGCCTGCACGAGCGTGGCCGTGGTCTGCGGGTCGGGGCGGGCGGCGGCGCGGTCCGGGGCCGGCGCGGTGGTCTTGCGGACCGCGTCCGCCTGCGCCGCGACCTGCGCCGGCAGCGCCCGCACGATCTTGCCGAGGGCCGCACCGACCGGGGTGGCCGGGTCGCTCGCGTCGTGGTGGCCGTCCAGGACCGCCATGACCAGGCTGAGCGCCTCCGCCGAGGTGAACGTCAACGGCGGCAGCCGCAGGCCACGGCCGACGCGGTATCCGCCGTAGGGCCCCCGGACCGACTCGATCGGGATCCCGGCGTCGCGGAGCACCCCGACGGAGCGCCGCGCGGCCCGCTCCGACACGCCGAGCCGCTCCGCCAGCCGGTCGGCGGTGATCCCCGGGTTGGCCTGCACGACCTCGAGCGCGAGCAGCGCCCGCGCGGCGGGACCGGGGCCGGAATCCACCGCATCACCTTAACCGGACGCGAAACGTCCGGAACCTGCCCTACGGTGCGAGGCATGGCCTTCCTGGATGAGCCGTCGGCGACCGCCGGCGAGACCGAGATGCTGCTGTTCGCCCTCGAACGATCCCGTGCCCAGTTCGCCTGGAAGAGCGGCGGCCTGGACGCGGCCGGGCTGCACCGCCCCCAGCCGCCGTCGACGCTGACCCTCGCCGGGCTGCTCAAGCACCTGGCGCTGGTGGAGGAGCGGTACACCATCGACTTCACCGGCGAGGCGCCCGGACCGCCCCTCGACGCGCCCGAGGCGAGGACCGACCCCGACTGGGTGTGGCGCAGCGCCGCCGACGACACCGCGGAGTATCTCTACGGCCTGTGGCGCGGCGCGGTGGCGCACTCCCGGGAAGCTCTCGCCGCCGCGCTCGCCGACGGCGGCCTGGACCAGCCGGCGAAGTACAGCACCGACGACGAGGGCAACCCGCCGAACCTGCGGCGGATCGTCGTGGACCTGCACGACGAGTACGCCCGCCACGTCGGCCACGCCGACCTGCTCCGCGAGGCGATCGACGGCCTGGTGGGGGAGGACCCGCCTTTGGGAAAGCTTTCGTCCGCGTGAAGAGTTGCGCATGCGCCGTCACATGGCTTGCCGAAAAGGTTTTCGCCCAGTTGACTCCTCCGGCATGGACCTGCACGGCAAGCGTCGCTTGATTGTCGTTTTCGGCGTCGGTACGGCGGCAGCCATCGCACTCGCCTCGACCGTCCTCTGGTTCACGGGATCCGGCGGCGACAACGGGACGCCGCAGGCCCGCGCCCAGCAGGCGGGCCTGCCCTCCGAGGGCGCACAGGCCCTGGGCGCCGCCGCCTCGGCGTCCGCCTCGCCGTCGGCCTCGACCGCCGGTGCGTGCGCCCGCCCGGTCGGCGCGGCACCGGCGGTGCGGGTCACCGACGTCCCGGTGGGATCGAGCGTCACCGGCTACGGGCGCGAGGGCGACACCGACCCGCTGCCGATGGCGATCGCGGCCCGGCCCGACGGCGGGTCGTGGCTGGCCTGGCTGGGCACCGACGGCAAGGTCCACCTCGGCCGGCTCGACTGCGCCGACAAGCTCGTCGGCACCCCGACCACGTTCACCGGCATCGACCTGCAGGACGTCCAGGCCGACGCCACCGGCGGGGTCCTGCTGCTCACCCGCAAGGGCACCTGCGGCGGCGGCACCCTGTGCGGCGGCTCCGCCAGCCCCTGCAACACGATGCACATGATCCGGTTCGACCTGAACGGGCAGCAGGTGTGGGAGCGGCAGGTGACGAACCTGACCGGCGGCCGCACCGGCTACGACGACGGCGCCCGGTTCGTCTGGTGGTATCAGCACCACGGCCGGCTCGCGTACGACGGCACCAACTACGCGGCCTACTTCGGCGTCGCCATCACCGTGAAGAACGGCGCCTGCGTCGACATCCACGAGGGCGACCGCATGCAGGTCGTCGGCCCGAACGGCGCGCTGGTGCCCGGCCACGACAGCTTCGAGGTCGGCTGCAGCCACAGCTGGACGACCCGGATCGCCTGGGATCCGCGCACGAAGCACTTCGCGATGGTGTGCGCCACCGACAACGCGTGCCGGATCGCGCAGCCGAACCCGTACCGGACCGTGGCCGCCGGCACCTGCGACGGCACGCTGTTCGGCGGTGACCTCGTCCTCGCGCAGCCGAAGGGGTACTGGACCGCGTGGAGCCAGGGCGGGACGGCCCGCCTCGAACGCTTCACCACCGGCGCGTCCGACCAGCACATCGGTACCACGGCGAAAACGGCACATCCGCACCTGGTCGCCTACGGCAGCGGCCGCATGCTGCTGGCGTGGGAGTCCGGCGCCTCGATGACCGCGCAGGCCTACGACACCACCGTCGGCAAGACGGTCGGCGGCACATTCCCGATCGGCGTGAAGGACCACGCGTATCAGGCGTTCAAGGCCTACCCGGACGGCAGCGTCGCCTACCCAGCGGCCGGCGGCAACGCCACCACGATCAGGGTCGCCCGAGTGCTGCCGATGGGCTGAATCGCCGCCCGCACGTCGCGCGGTGTTCACCGACGCACCGCGATGATGGACCCCATGGTGTTGAACAGACGCGACGTCCTTGCGGTCACCGGACTCGGCCTCGTCGGCGGCGGGGTCGGTGGTGCGTTCCTGAGCTCCGGCCCGGCCGCCGCCGCGCCGGGCGGCAACGGCCGGCCGGTCGACGGATACGGCCCGCTGAAACCGGCCGGCCGGGAGCTGGCGCTGCCCGCCGGGTTTACGTACCGGACGTTCGGCGCGGCCGGCACCAGGATGAACGACGGCCTCGCGACCCCGGGCTGCCACGACGGGCAGGCGCTGTTCGCCGCCGGCCGGGGCAGGGTGCGGCTGATCCGCAACCACGAGCTGGACCTGGACATCCCCGGTGTCACGCGGCGCGCGCTCGGACCGCGCGACGCCTACGACCGCGCGGCGCCGGCCGGGTGCACGTCGTCGCTGTACGACATCGCCGCCGGCCGGCTCGTCGAGAGCTTCCTCGTGCTCAACGGCACGCTGTCCAACTGCAGCGGCGCGCCGACGCCGTGGGGCTCGTGGCTGACGTGCGAGGAGACCACCGACGGTGTCGGCGCCGGCTACGAGAAGCCGCACGGATACGTGTTCGAGGTGCCGGCCGACGCGCGGGGACCCGTGCCGCCGGTGCCGCTGAAGGCGATGGGCCGCTTCGAGCACGAGACCGCGCCGGTGGACCCGCGCACCGGGATCGTGTACATGACCGAGGACAACGGCGACCCGGGCGACGGCTTCTACCGGTTCGTGCCCAGCCGCCCCGGAAAGCTCGCCGCCGGTGGGCGGCTGCAGATGCTCGCCGTCACCGGCGAGAAGGGCTACGACACGGCCACCGGACAGCGGGTCGGCGAGGTCCTCGACACGCACTGGGTCGACATCGACGAGCCGGACCCGTCCGACGCCGAGGACAACCCGGGCGCCGTCTACTCGCAGGGCCGCGCCCGTGGCGGCTGCCGGTTCCTCGGCCTCGAGGGCTCCGCGTGGGCGGACGGCGGCGTGACGTTCGTCGCGAGCGAGGCCGGCGACGGTGGAAACGGCCAGGTGTGGCGGTACGTGCCGGACGGCCACGACCGCGGGACGCTGCAGCTGCTCTTCGAGTCGCCGAACCCGAAGACCCTGAACCAGCCCGACACCGTCGCCGTCGCCCCCGACGGCACGATCCTGCTCGCCGAGGACGGCGACGGCGAGGACGAGGACGGCGGCGACAACTGGCTGCGGGTGCTCACCCCGTCCGGCGGCATCGCCAACCTGGCCCGGGTGATCGAGCCCCTGGACCTGCACTACTGGAACCCGGAGGACTTCCCTTCACCGGGGCCGACCGGCGCCAGCGAACTGGCGGGCGCCGTGTTCACCGCCGACGGGCGGCACCTGTTCATCAACGTGCAGTATCCGGGGGTGACCTGCGTGATCACCGGCCCGTGGCACAACGGGCGGCGATAAGGCTGCGATCCTTGCACGATGGAGCAGGGGTACCGGCGCTCGGCCGGATCGGCACGGGGCGAGGCGCGGCGGCAGGCGCTGCTGGAGTCGGTCACCGAGGACCTGGCGGAGCACGGCCTGGTCGACTTCTCGCTGCGGCGGGCCGCGCGGGCCGCCGGCACGACCCACAAGGTGCTGCTGTACCACTTCGACGGCGTCGACGACCTGCTGGTGCAGGCGGTGGACCGGCTGCGCGCCCGCCGTATCGACAACAGCATGGCGGCCGCCGCGCTGCGGGCCGGCGAGGGCACCCTGGCGGCCCGGATCGAGGCGTTGTGGCCGGTGCTCATCGACCCGCGCTCCGGGCACCGGGTGCTGGAGCAGTCGACCGGGCTGGCGATGTACGACCCGGCCCGCTACGCGAAGTTCGGCCGTGAGGCGACGTCTCAGTACCTGCCGCCGCTGCTCGCCCTGTGCCCGCCGGACTGGTCCGAGCGGCGGCGCACCGAGGTCGCCGAGCTGATCCTCGCCACGCTGCGCGGGTTGCTGCTCAACCGGGTCATCGGCGCGGACCCGGCGAGTGTCGAGGCCGGGTTCGCCGCCCTGCTGCGCGCGCTGGAACGAGAGGAGGCCTCGCCCTGATGTGAACCATGTGGTTCACTTGGCGCATGGCCGTCATCGAGCTGTCCGCCGGAACCATCGACTACGAGGACACGGGCGGCGACGGACCCGCCGTCCTGCTGCTGCACGGGCTGCTCATGGACGGCTCCCTCTGGGACGCCGTCGTGCCCGAGCTGGCGGGGTTCCGGTGCGTGGTGCCGACCCTGCCGCTCGGCGCCCACCGCCGCCCGCTGCCCGGCGCGGACCTGTCGCTGCCGGCCGTCGCCCGCCTCGTCACGGACCTCGTCGAACGCCTCGACCTGCGCGACGTCACCCTCGTCGGCAACGACACCGGCGGCGCGGTCGCCCAGCTGATCGCCGCCGACCCGGCCAGGGCAGAGCGCTTCTCCCGCCTGATGCTCGTGTCCTGCGAGGCGTTCGACAACCTCCCGCCCGGCCTCACCGGCCGCACCCTGGCCGTCACCGGCAAGCTCCCACCGGCCGCGTTCAAGGCGTTCATGCAGCAGATGCGGCTCAAACCCATGCGCCGACTGCCGCTCGCGTTCGGCTGGCTGACGAAACGCGGCGACGCCACCACCGCCCGGTGGATCCGGCCCGTGCTCGACGTGCCGGGCATCGCCGTGGACACCGTGCGGGTGCTGCGCGCCGCGTTCGCCGACCGGGACCTGCTCGTCCGCGCCGCGGCGGGGCTGCCCGGGTTCGACCGGCCCGCCGCCGTCGTCTGGGCGGCCGGGGACCGGGTCATGCCTCCGGACCACGGCCGCCGCCTGGCCGATCTGCTGCCGCAGGGCCACCTGGTCGAGGTCCCGGACAGCTACACCCTGATTCCGCTCGACCAGCCGGCCCTCCTCGCCAAGGTCGTGCGGGAGCTCGCGGCGTGATGGTGTGGTTGCCACTGCCCAGTGCTGTGGTCGGGCCGGCCTGCCACGGGCCCTTTCAGTCGGCCCGGCCGGCGCCCTGCACCGCGATGCGGCGCAGGGCGCTGCTGAGGCGATACTTGGCGGTGCGGCCCCGGCCGGCTGTGTCCATCGCGGCGGGCGGCAGCCGCAGGGCGAAGTCCGCGATGTGGCGCAGCTGCCGCGGCGGCGGCTCCGGCGGCAAGCGCCAGCAGGGGGTCCGCACGTCGTCGGTGTGGATCCAGGTCTCGAACGCCCGCTGCGTCAGCACCTCCCGCAGCGGCCGCCAGGCCGGCGCCCGGCCGGTCAGTGGGGCGGGCCGGTCCAGGGCGGGCGGCTCGGTCGCGGCGATGGTGCGGACCAGTTCGCCCGCCTGCGACCGCCGGCGCCGCCGCACGTCCACTGTGGAGTCGTCCGGCCCGCCGCGCCGCACGATGCGGTCACCCGGCCCCCGTCGCGGTGGCGACCGTGGTCCCCACCGCACCCTCTACGGGGTCGCCTGAGCGGCAGCGGCAGCGGCACGACGGCCCAACGGCTGCGGCGGCGCGGGCGCGTCGGGCACCGAGCGTGCCACCAGCTTGGCGATCGCGGTGACCATCCGCCGCGGCCGGCGGGGCACGAGGTGCGCCGTCACCTGGTTGCCGAGGCCGGGCACGACGTAGGCGCGGTCGCGGTCGAGGCCGCGCAGACCGGCCCGCACCACCGCCTCCGCGGTCATGAACCGGCCCACCGCCGCCCGCTCGCCGACCACGTCGAAGAACTCGGTGCGGGTCGGGCCGGGGCACAGCGCCAGGACCTTCACCCCGCGGCCGCGGTACTCCGACCGCAGCGACAGGCTGAAGTTCAGCACGAACGTCTTGCCGGCGCTGTACGTGGCGAAGAAGGGCGACGGCTGGAACGCCGCCGTCGACGCGACGTTGATGACGGCGCCGTGCCCCCGGGTCAGCATGCCCGGCACGAGTGCCCGGGTCAGGCCGACCAGCGCGACCAGGTTGACCATCAGCTGGTCCTCGTCGCGCCCGTCCGGGATGTCCTCGAACCGGCCGGCGGTGCCGAAGCCGGCGTTGTTGACCAGCAGGTCGACCTGCCGGCCGGCGGCGGTGACCGCCTCGACGACGGCCGCGGCCGCGCCGGGCTCGGTGAGGTCCTGGACCACGACGTCGACCCGGACGCCGCGGGCGGACCGCAGCTGCGCGGCGAGCACCTCGAGGCGGTCGGCCGAGCGGGCGACCAGCACGAGGTCGTGGCCGCGGGCGGCGAGCTGGCGGGCGAACTCGGCGCCCAGTCCCGTCGAGGCGCCGGTCACGAGTGCGGTACGGGAGGTCATGGCAACTCCTTCCTATCGGCTTCTGCGACATCAGCGTAGCCGTTCCGACCATAAATGCAACAGCAGTGTCGCAGTTCATGAGCGAACCGCGACCCGCGGGTATCGTGTTCGCATGACCAGGCCCTTGCGCGCGGACGCCGAGCGGAGCATGCGCTCGATCCTCGAGGCGGCCGAGCGGGTGCTGAGCGTGCAGCCGACCGCGTCCCTCGAGCAGGTCGCGGAGGCCGCCGGGGTGGCCCGCACGACGATCCACCGGCGGTTCGCGAGCCGGCAGGCCCTCGTCGACGCGCTCGCCCTGGCCGCCGCCGCCCAGCTCCGCGACGCGGTCGACAGCGCCCACCCGGACACCGCGCCTCCGCTCGTCGCCCTGCACCAGGCCACGGCGAACGTCCTGCGGACCAAGCGCAGCTGGCGGTTCGCCCTGGAGCAGGCGGACATCCCCGGCTCGGCCGCGTTCGCGGACCAGGTGGCCCTCGCGCAACGCTGCGTGGAACTCCTCGGCCGGGCCCGCGACCAGGGTGTCCTCGCCGCCGACGCCGACCTGGAGTGGACCCGCCGGGTGTTCTACGCGCTGATCGGTGAGGCCATCCACGGCCACACGTTCGACGCCGCCGACGAGACGGACCCCGACCTCCTCGCCGGCCGGATCGTCGACACGCTCCTGCACGGCGCCGGCCCACGCGCCTGACGTCCGAAGCCGCGCGCGGCCCACGCGCCTGACGTCCGAAGCCGCGCGCCGCCCACGCGCCTGACGTCCGAAACCGCGCGGCCCACGCGCCTGACGTCCGGCACCCGGGCCGTCCACGACGCCGATCGGACGAACCGGGGCGCACGTGATTGACAGCGCCGGCGGCGGTACGCACCCTGGGCGGACGCTTCCAGTGGTCGAGGAGTTCACCGCACGATGCCGTTCCGCCGCCGGTGGTGGGTCGCCGCCGCCCTGGGGGTCGCCGCACTCGCCGCAACCACCGCCCCGCAGGTGTCCGCGGGAGGCACCGACGACGCCCGCGTCATCGGCGGCGTCTCCCTGGTCAACGACGCGACCGGCCGGCCGGTCCTGGGTCTGAGCCCGGTCACCGACGGCACCGTGGTCGATCGCACCCGGCTCGCCGGCCGGGACCTCGACCTGCGCGCCGACCTCGCCCCGGGCGCGCACCCGGACGGTGTCACGTTCACGCTGACCGGCGCGGCGGGCGGTAGCGTCAGCCAGAGCGACCCGCGGGCGCCGTACCAACTCCGACTCCCCGAAACTCCGGACACCTACACGCTGACCGTCCGTGCCCAGGCGGCCGGCGCCCCGGTCACGGTCCGTTTCACAGTCACCGGGAACCAGCCCACCAAAACGCCCGTCGACGTGCTGTTCGTCGGCAACAGCCTGCTCGGCACCATGAACGCCGCCGGCGAGGACACCCCGAGGCTGGTGCGGCACCTGGCCGAAGCGGCCGGCCGGACGATCGACGTCACCGAGGTCATCCACTCCGGCTACACGCTGCGACAGACCTGGAACGACGGGCTCCTGGCGACCCCACTGGGCGGCGGCCGGCGATACGACTTCATCGTGCTGCAGGAGTACAGCACGCTCCTCGCGACCGATCCGGCGGCCGCGACGGACACGCTGCTCAACACGTATGCCCCGACGTTCGGCCGGGCGCTGAAACCGGGCGGGCGGGTGGTGCTGGTCAAGAACTGGGCCCTGGTCGACCCGAAGCCGTTCCCGTCCCGCGCCGCCGCCACGGCCGCGATCGACGCCCACGCGGCGGCCCTGTCCGCCGCGCTGAGCACACCGAACCTCCTGGCACCGATCGGCGACGCGTTCGAGACGGTCATCGCGGCCAAGGGGACGTCGTACCTCATCGCCCCCGACGGCAAGCACCCCAACGACGCCGCGATCTACCTCGACGCCGCCATCCTCTACGGCATCCTGTGCCGCGAGTCGCCGGCCGGCCTGGCGGACCTGTACCTGAGCCCGCCCGCGGCCGCCTACCTGCGATCGGTGGCGGCCGCGGCGATCGGGTACTGACCGTCACCGGTGCAGGGCCGTCTCCCGCTCCATGCGCGACAGCTTGTCCGGGTTGCGCACGGCGTAGAGCCCGGTGATCCGGCCGTCGTCGACGCGGACCGCGACGACGGTGTCGACCTCACCGTCGACGTGGAAGATCAGCGCCGGGTAGCCGTTGACGTGCGCCGGCCGCAGCGACGCCAGGGCGGGGACCCTTGCGAGGACCTCGGCGACCCGGTCGACGCCCACCACGGGCACCAGGGCGGCCTGCCGGCGCCCGCCGCCGTCGCTGACGAACACCACGTCCGGCGCCAGGATGTCCAGCAGCGGTTGCAGGTCGCCCGTCTCCACCGCCCGCTGAAACGCGGTGAGGGCGTCGCGGGTCTGCGCCGCGGAGGCGGCCCCGCGCGGGCGGCGGGCGGCGACGTGCGCGCGGGCCCGGTGCGCGATCTGGCGCACCGCCGCCTGACTCTTGTCGACCGCCTCCGCGATCTCCTCGTACTCCAGGGCGAACACGTCCCGCAGCACGAACACCGCCCGCTCCGTCGGCGCCAGGGTCTCCAGCACCAGCAGCATCGCCATCGACACGCTCTCCGCGAGCTCGACGTCCTCCGCCACGTCGGGCGCGGTCAGCAGTGGCTCCGGCAACCACGGCCCGACGTAGGACTCCTTGCGCCGGTCGAGCGCGCGCAGCCGGTCCAGGGCCTGCCGGGTGGTGATCTTCACCAGGAACGCCCGGTGGTCCCGGACGGTGTCGAGCTCGACGCCGGCCCAGCGCAACCAGGTCTCCTGCAGGACGTCCTCGGCGTCCGCGGCCGAGCCGAGCATCTCGTAGGCGACGGTGAACAGCAGGTTGCGGTGGGCGATGAACGCCTCCGTGGCCGGGTCCATGGTTCCTCCTTCGTGTTGCCGGGCACATGACGCCGGCCGGCGCCGTGGTGTGACAGCCCCGGCCGATGTCGTGCGTCACACGCCGGCGCGGTCACACGAGCCGTCCCGCCCGCGTCACATGAGCGAACTCCCTTTGATGAAAGGACCCAGCTCATGACATCTCTGGATCGCGACTTCGGCGGCGACATCATCGAACCGGGTGCGGCGCAGTACGCGGCGGCCAGCCGCACGCTCCTCGCGTCGGGCAGCCCGGCCTACGTGCTCCGCCCGAAGACGGTCGGCGACGTGCAGGCGGCGGTCCGGTTCGCCGCCGGCGCGGGGCTGCCGCTGGCGGTGCGCGGCGGCGGGCACGCCTTCGCCGGCTTCGGCACCAACGACGGCGGCGTCGTGATCGACCTCGGCAACCTCACGACCGTCGAGGT
This sequence comes from Dactylosporangium siamense, assembly GCF_016862795.1. Lineage (GTDB taxonomy): Bacteria > Actinomycetota > Actinomycetes > Mycobacteriales > Micromonosporaceae > Dactylosporangium > Dactylosporangium siamense. The sequence continues at coordinate 163,928 of NZ_BONQ01000050.1, forward strand.
CATCGACGCCAACCGGCACCTTGTCAGGATCGGCGGCGGCGCCACCTGGGGCCAGGTCACGGCCGCCCTCGACCCGCACGGCCTGGCGATCTCCTCCGGCGACACCAGGAGCGTCGGCGTCGGCGGGCTGACGCTGGGCGGCGGCATCGGTTGGAAGGTCCGCAAGCACGGCCTGACCCTGGACAGCCTGGTCGCCGCGGACCTGGTCCTCGCCGACGGTTCGCTGGTGCGGGCCGCCGCGGAGGAGCACCCGGAGCTGTTCTGGGCGATCCGTGGTGGCGGCGGCAACTTCGGCGTCGTGACCGCGTTCGAGTTCCTTGCGCACCGCACGACCGACGTGTTCCACGGCCGCATCACGTTTCCCGCGGCGGAGGCGGCGACCGTGCTGCGCGGCTGGGCGGACCACCTGCGCACCGCTCCCGAGGAGCTGACCTCGATCGCGAACCTGCTCCCCGGCGCGCCACTGGAGATCCTCGTCGCGTTCGATGGCGACGACCCGGAGCACGCGGCCCGGGCCATCGACCCGATCCGGCGGCTCGGCACGGTGCTCGTCGACGACGTCAGGCTGCAGCGGTACGCCGACACACTGGTCGACGGCATGACCCCGCCGCCCGGCATCCGGCTGGTGACCCGCAGCGCGTTCGTCGACCCGGCGTCGGTGCCGGCGGCGGTGGACGTCCTCGCCCAGGTCGCCACGTCGGCGGGGGCACCGGTCATCGCGGTGCGCAGCGTCGGCGGCGCGGTGTCCCGCGTCCCGGCCGACGCCACCGCCTACGCGCACCGCGGCGCGGAGCTGATGGTCGCGACCACGGTCGCGGGTCCGCCGCCGGTCGTCGAGGCCGCCGGCCCGGGGCTGGCGGCGATCTGGGACCGGCTCGCACCGCACGTCACCGGCGCCTACGCGAACTTCCTCTCCGACCTGGACGTCACCGCGGTCTACCCGCCGGAGACGCACCGGCGGCTCGCGGAGGTCAAGCGCCGGTTCGACCCGCGGAACCTGTTCACCGGCAACCACAACATCACGCCGTGAACGCTCTCCGGCTCGAACGGGACGTTCAGCGGCAGCGCCGTCGCAAGGAACGCTCGATGGTCATCGGCGAACTCGAAGCCATACGTCCTCTCCATGCGGCACAGGCGGCGGCAGGGGTCAGTTGGCCGGCTGAGGCCCGCCCCGCCGGCAACCCGGTGGGGAGTCGCTCGACCGCACCCCGCGGCGGGGAACCACAACACCGTCAGTCGTCACAGCACTATGGTGGCGGCGTGGCGCATCCCATCATGTTCGACGACGAAGACCCGATCCTGGCCCGGGTGCGTGAGCTCGCCCTGGCCCTGCCGGACGCCGCGGAGAAGATCTCCCACGGGCATCCGGCGTTCTACACGACCAAGGTCTTCGCCTACTACGGCGGCTCGATCAAGGTCGACGGCGTCTACCGCCAGCACGAGCACTCGGTGATCGTGCTGGTCGACCCGGCCGAGCGCGAGGCCCTCCTGGAGGACGGTCGAAGCTACGTGCCGGCGTATCTCGGCCCGTCCGGCTGGATCGGTGTGGACCTCGCCGAGGACACCGACTGGGACGAGATCGGCGAGCTGCTGGACGCCAGCTACCGCCGCACCGCCGGGGTCCGCCGCGTCGCCGCCCTCGACGCCCGCGCGTCCTGACGGCTCAGGCGCTCTGGAAGATCCTGGTCTGCGGCGCGCCCGCCAGGGCCGGCGCGCGCTGCGGGTCGGCCCACACATTCGTGCGCAGGAACCGCAGGAACCCCTCGGCCGCCTCGACCGTCGGGAAGTCGAGCTCGACGGCCACGTACTTCTCGTCATCGACGGGCCGCATGACGCGGTGGCCGAGCACACCCGCGGTGCTGCGGGCCTCGGCGAAACCGTCGAACGCGCGGCGCCACAGCGCGAAGTCGACGATCGGGTGCTCAATTCGTAAGGTCGTCATGCCATCCGACGCTAAAGACCGCCGGGCGCGCCGCCCATCCCAGAAGTCTGGGATCCCTATGGTGGTGTGGTGTACGCGGCGACGGCGGAACGGGTGCGGCGCATCGGTGCGGCCGCGGCCGGTTCCCGGGCCCTACGGGAGCTGGTGCTGGCCGAGATCGGCCGGGTCGTGCCGTTCGACGCCCACGTCTGGGCGCTGACGGACCCGGAGACCTCCGTCGGGACGGACCCGCTCGCCGCGGTGCCGCCGGCGCTGATGCCGGCCCTGCCACAGCTGATCCGCCTCAAGTACCTCACCACGACCAACCGGTGGACGTCGCTCACCGGCGCCGCCCGGCTCACCAACCCCGCTGACAGCCTGCTGTGGCGCGAGCTCCTCGCCGCCCACGGCGTCACCGACGTCGCCTCGACGGTCTTCCGGGACCGGCACGGCTGCTGGGGGTTTCTGGACCTGTGGCGCACCGGCGGCACGTTCACCGGCCCCGAGCTGGCGGTCCTGGACAGCGTCACCGCGTCGCTGACCGGCGACCTGCGCCGCTGCCAGGCACAGACCTTCACCGTCACCGGCGGACCCGGGCCGGCCGGCCCGGTCGTGCTGCTGCTCACGCCGGACCTGCGGGTCATCGAGCAGACCCCGCACACGCACGAGCACCTGGCCCGGCTGCTGCCGCCGGACGCCGGCCGGCAACCCGTCCCGGCCGGTGTCTACAACGTCGCGGCGCAGCTCGTCGCGGCGGAGGCCGGCGTCGACCCGCACCCGCCGTCCGTCCGCGCGCACCTCGCCGACGGCCGCTGGTTGACGGTGCGCGCCGCCCGCCTCGACGCGACCGGCCGCGCCGACGCCCCGATCGCGGTCACCATCCAGGAGTGCTCCCCGGGGGAACGGACGGCGGTCTTCGCCCGCGCGTGCGGCCTCACCCCACGGGAGACGGAGCTGCTCACCCACCTGACCGCGGGCGCCGACACCCGCGCCGTTGCCGCCGACATGTTCCTCAGCCCGAACACGGTCCAGGACCACCTGAAGTCGATGTTCGCCAAGACCGGCACCAACAGCCGGCGCGCCCTGCTGTCCCGCGCCCTCGGCACCGCCTGACGGTTCAGTCCCACCAGAACGACCACACCCGCGCTTCCAGCAGCAGCGGCGCGTAGTCGCCGATCGTGTGCGGGTGGCCCTGCCACAGGGTGTCGGGGCAGAACGCGAAGTGCTCCGCCGCCAGGTGCAGCGCCGCGTCGAGGTCGTCGGGGGGTGCGGCGACGCTGACCGTCACGGTGTCGCTGTCGAGGTGCAGGACCCGAATGCCGAACCGGTCCTCCCACGAGCGCAGCACCGCGGACAGCATGGCGGTGTCGTTCTCACGGTTCGCGGCGCCCATCCAGCCCATGGCCGTCAGCGCGTCGGCGCCGCCCGGGGCGGGGACGAGCCCGAGCCGCCGGCTGTCCCGCGGCGGGCCGGCGAACCAGTGGTCGAGCACGGCGCCGGCGAACTCGTCCGGGTCGTCCAGCTGCCGCCCGGGCGGCGCGGGCCGCGGCCACCGCTGCCCGTAGGGGACCGTGGTGTCGGCGGATGAGCCGTCGCACGTGATGGTGTGCCAGAACCCGGCCAGGACGAACGCCGCGTCATGCGCGTCCGGCGTGCTCATGAACTCGGGGAACAGCTCGAGCGGCTGGTCGGTCAGCAGCAGCGGCCACAGCCCGGACCGCGGGTGCTCGGCCCGCAGCCGCCGGACCAGCTCGGCGGTCGGTGGCCCGTCGCTGCGCCACAGCATCGGCGCCGGATTCTCGACCGACAGCACCGTGTGCCCAGGTGGCAGCGGCACGGCCAGGTCGGACAGCGCCCGGAGCAGCTCACTCATCGCGGCGATGGTAACGGGCGACGAGGTGCCGGGCGCTCGGCCGGTGCGACCAGACGCCCCGCGGGGACGCGGCCAGGAACTCGGCGCGGAGCCGGGCGACGAACGCCTCACCCCGGGCGATGGCGAGGGGGCGGCCCGGTCCGGCACGGGTGTGGGCGTCGAAGAACGTGGCCGCGTCCGGGTGGGACATCGGGTGAGCGGGTCGCTCGTCGCGCTCCACGACCAGGCCCGCGGCCGTCAGCGCCGGCGTGAGCCGGTCCGGCCAGGTGTCGTCGCCGCGTGGCATGTGCCGGTGGACGACCTCACCGAGGCGGGCGAAGGGGCCGTCGGCTTCGCTGTGCCGCGGCCAGAACAGCACCGACAGCACCCCTCCTGGGCGCAGCGCCGCCGCCCACGACCCGATGGCCACGTCGGGCTCGGGAAGCTGCTGGAGGCCGAACACCGACACGACCGCCGCGCAGCGGCCCGTCCAGCGCTCGGCGAGGGTCGAGGCGTCGCCCTGTTCGACAGTGGCGCGATGGTACGGCGTTGCCCGCTCACGGGCCAGCCGGACCATCCCGGCCGACAGGTCCAGGCCGGTGACGTCGCGGTCCGGCAGGCGCGCGGCGAGCGCGGGCAGCTCCGGGAACGTGCCGCAGCACGGCACCAGGATTGGGCCGTCCGGTAGTGGCCCGGCGGTGACCGCGTCCACGGCGTCGGCGACCCACGGCGCGAAGCGCGGCACGTAGTACGCCTCGTAACCGGCGGCGGCCTCGTCCCAGCCGCGGGCGAGCCGTGCCAGGCGGTCGTCGTCGTGCATGCCCCAGGCCGTCCTTTCCGTCGCTGTGAGTTCATTCTGTCGGGCGGTGGCGCATCCGGGGTCGGCCGGCGGCGCCGCGGGTAGGCTTGCCGCCGGGGGGCGTCACACAGAAGGGGGCAAGCATGGGATTCTTCGACCAGCTCAAGACCCGCACGGCCGAGATGAGCGGCCAGCTCAAGACCCGGGCCGGCCAATTCAAGAGCAAGGAGTTCGCCAACGCCAGCATGGCGATGTGCGCGCTCATCGCCGCCGCCGACGGCAGCATCGACCCGGCCGAGCGGCAGCGGACCGAGGGCGTGATCACCAGCAACGACATCCTTGCGGTCTTCCCGCCCGACGAGCTGCGGCAGAAGTTCGCGTTCTACGCCGACCGGCTGGTCCGCGACTTCGAGTTCGGCAAGGTCGAGGCGATCGCCACGATCGCCAAGCTCAAGTCGAAGCCGGACCACGCCCGCGCGGTCATCCAGATCGGCATCATCATCGGCGGCGCCGACGGCAACTTCGACGACAACGAGAAGAAGGCCGTGCGGGAGGCGTGCTTCGCCGTCGGTATCGCGCCCGCGGAGTTCGATCTCTGATCCTTCCGGGCGTCGTCTGCGGGTGGTGGGGCGGCCGGCCGGCGACGGTCGCGCCGTGCCCCGCCCGTAGGTCATGATGTGGGCCATCTGCCGCAGCCGCCGCGTCGGAAGTTGAGGTTGCATGAGCCAGGCCGGCGCGACCAGCAAGGGCGCCGCGCGGCGGGCCCAGATCCTCGACGCCGCGACCGCCATCCTCGTGGATGAGGGGCAGGGTCAGCTCACCCTGCGCAGCGTCGCGGACCGGGTCGGCATCCGGCTCAGCAACGTCCAGTACTACTTCAAGACCCGCGACACCCTGGTCGCCGCGCTGCTGGAGCACTACCTGAACGGGACCCTGCAACGGCTGTCGGCGCCGCTGTCCGTGCTGACGCTGCCGGAGGTGGTCCGGCGCGTCCTGGACGAGCAGTGCGACCGCCCCGCCAGCAAGTTCTTCGCCGAGCTGTGGTCCCTGGCCGGGCACAGCCCGCAGATCGAGGCCGCCGTCCGCGCCTTCTACCGCACCTACGAGTCCCTGGTCGCCCAGCAACTGCAGGCGTCCCGGCCGGACCTGCCACCGGCCGAGCTGGCGGCCCGCGCCCGGGTGTTCGTCATGCTCCTGGAGGGCGCGTCGCTGTTCCGGGCGGGCGTGGCCGCCGACCCGGACGCCCCCTCCGACGCCCTGCTCTACGAGGTCGCCACCGGCCTGCTCGCCTGACCGCCCCGCGCACCGGTCCGCTCATAGAAGATCGACTGGCATCGAAGCTGTACGCTGCGGCCGTGCCACCAACGGGGAACGTGCAGAGCAAGCGATCGCGCTGGGTGGGCAATCTCGTCATGCTCGCCGTGGCGGCGGTGGTGGCGATCGTCGTGCGCACGTATGTGGTGCAGACGTTCTACATCCCGTCGGGGTCGATGGAGCAGACGCTGCTGGTGGACGACCAGGTCATCGTCAACAAGGTCAGCTACCGGTTCCGGGACCCGGCCCGCGGCGAGATCGTGGTGTTCCGGCCGCCGCCGGAGTGGAACGCCGGCCCGGGCGAGGACTACATCAAGCGGGTCATCGGCGTCGCCGGCGACCGCGTGGTGTGCTGCGACGACCGGCGCCGGATCACCGTCAACGGCCAGGCCCTCGATGAGGACTACCTGTTCCCCGGGGACGTGCCGTCCGCGACGCCGTTCGACGTGGTCGTCCCGGCCGGGCGGCTGTTCGTCCTGGGTGACCACCGCGGCTCATCGGCCGACTCCCGGGTGCACCTGACCGCGGCGAACGGCACCGTGCCGGTGGACCGGGTCGTCGGGCGGGCGTTCGTGACCTCCTGGCCGCTGTCGCGCTGGCGGTCCCTGAGCGTCCCGGCCACCTTCGCGGACGTCCCCGACCCGCACTGAGGCGGCAACCTGCGAGTTCGCCGGGAAATTCTGCAGCGACGCCTGGATTCGGGTGTTGATCAATAGTCGGGATTTGCCATCACCTGCTGCTGCTGCGTCGACGATCGGGACGGCAGGTCCTGACGCGCTGCGCCACGGGATCGTGTAGTGGTCGTCCAGACGCTCGCCCTTTCCGTTTCCGGGAAGCCGACGTCATGTTTGGGGCCCTGTCAGCCGTTCAGGACGGTGCTGGAGCGGTCCCGTCGGTTAGGTAGATAGTGGCGCCCTTGGCGCGGGCGGCGAGCGCGGCGTCGATGCGTGGCGCGACGCGTGGCGGGAGGAGTTGCCGGCAGTGTTCGGGGTCGTGGAACCCGAAGGTTTCCAGCTCGTCAGAGTCGACGTCGATGTTGTGTTCGGGGTTGAGCCGGCCGCCGTCGAAGATGAAGTTGACCAGGGCGCGAGGGCGGGGTCCGGCTGGGGGCGCCCAGTCGACCACGAGCAGGTCGCCGACGGTGAGGGCGAGGCCGAGTTCTTCGCCGAGTTCGCGTCTGGCGGCGGTGTGCGGGGTTTCGTGCTGGTCGACGTAGCCGCCGGGGATGGCCCAGTGGTCGCGGTAGGTGGGTTTGACCAGGAGGACCCGGCCGGTGTGGTCGGTGACGAACAGGGCGGCGGCGGCGTGGAAGGTCGCCAGTTGTGCGTACCACTGGTCCGGCTCGACCCACGTCATTCGACGACTGTACCCATGGCTGGCTGGGTGTAGGCGTGGGCTCGGCGCAGGAAGCGGTCGACGGTGGGTCTGCCGCGGAACGGCGTCAGCCGCTGGGCGAGTTCGGTGATCCGGTCGGTGACGCGGCGGGACCGGACGCGTTCGGCGAGGTCGAGCGCGTCGTGGCCGAGCTGGCTGGCGTGGTCGGGTTCCGGTGCGGCGCCGCCTGCGTAAACGCTGGCGATCAGGCCGGTGTGCAGGGCTCGGGTCCGTACACTGCTTTCGCCGAGGGCCAGGGCCTGCTCGGTGTAGGCGAGCGCTTCCTTGGGCCGGCCAAGGTCGCGAAGGCAGCGAATGGCGGTGCCGGCCAGATGCGCCGGGGTGAAGTATCCGGCCCAGGCCGGGTGGTCGGTGCCGGTGGTCTTCGCAGCGGCGTTCTCGGCCAGGCGCAGCGCGGTGATGCAACTGCGTACGTCGCCGGCAACGGCATGGGCGCAGGCTTCGGCGGTGTACAGGCGGGCCGTGACTGAGGTGCGGGCGCGGCTCCGTCCGCCGTTGACGGCCGCCTGAGCCAGCCGGACGGCTTCGCCGGGTTGCTGAAGATAGACCGCCTGGGTGGACATGTTGGCCAGGATGTGCGCGCCGAACCCGGCGTGGTCAGCCGCTTTGGCCAGCCGCAGGGCCTGGATGAACAGGCGCTGCGCCCATCCATGGTCACCGATGTCGTAGCTCATGAAGGCGATCTGGCCGGTCAGCTCGGCGACGGCGGCGAACAGTTGCCGGCCGACCCGGCCGGTGTAGCTGCCATGCAGCATCGGACCGACCTCACGGTGCAGCCAGTCGGCCAGGAAGACGCGAAACTGTCCGCCGCCGTGGCGCCGGTCGAGGTCGAGAAGCGCACCGCGGTGCTGGTGCGGCCCTACCAGCACGCCCAGGCCAGCCGCCGCGGAGTGATCACCGCCCAGCGGTGTCGCGGCGCTACGCTGCCGGGCATGATGATCGTTGAGGGCGCGGGGGAGTGGCGGGCGCCCGGCGGTGCGGCCAACGACTGGGTCGAGCACCTGCGGGTGCCGGATCTGTCGGTCGGGACGTACTGCATCCCGGTGGGTGGGGTCGACGACCAGCGCCCGCACACCGAGGATGAGATCTACGTGGTCACCGCGGGCCGGGCCAGGATCGTCACGCCGGGCGGCGCGGCCGATGTGGTGCCGGGCTCGGTGGTCTTCGTGCCGGCCGGCGAGGAGCACCGGTTCGTCGACGTCACCGAGGATCTGGCGCTGCTCGTGGTGTTCGGGCCCGCGTACGGCAGCCGCACCACCGCCTGAACGGTCACGCGTCGCGACGGTGGAACGTCGCAGCGGCCAGCAGCAGGGCGCACGCCGTCCACACCGCCGTTGCCGCGGTGCCGTGGGACGGATCCACGGTGGCGGAACCCGGCAGGTAGGCGGCCGCCGGAGCGGGCAACAGCGGCCCCACCACGAAGTACCCCGCCAGCAGCAGCACCACGGCGGCCTCAGCGTGCCGGATCAGCCCGCCGACGGCGGCGGAGAACAGCGCCGTCAGCGTCAGGTACACCACGGCGAACGGGCTCACGTCGGGCAGGGCGCTCAGGGCGGCGAGCGGCACGCAGCAGGCGGCCAGGGCCAGGACCTTCGCCGCGAAGAGCGGCAGCCGGCGGGGCATGGCGAGCAGCGTGGTGCGGAACTGGTCGCCGCCCTGGTGCTCGGACGCGGCGGACAGGACGCCGAGCACCACGAAGCCCGCCTGCGTGTAGCGGATCGACTCGAGCGGGGGCAGGTCGAGGGCCGCGAGCAGCGCGGCGGCGGCCACCGTCAGCGCCGCGGTCAGCCGCAGCGACGGCAACGTCACCAGTTTCAGCAACTCCGGGATGAACGGACTCACGGGTCGCGCCGGTGGAACAGGATCGCGCCGATCGTGAGCAGCGCGGCGATCCAGGCGGTCATCACCAGGCCGGCCGTCAGCGGGGCGATCCGGACCGGGAAGTCGGCGGTGGTGAGGAACATCTGCGGGCCGACGATGTCCGGCAGATACGCGGCCAGGTCGGTGACCTTGGTCAGCAGGTACGACACCGAGACGACGGTGCTGTTGATGATCAGGAACGTGAGCGGGACGATGCCGTTGCGGGTGATCAGGGTGATCGCGAACGACAGCAGTGCGATCAGTGTCCAGTACAGGACGGCGGCGGCGATCCGCGCGGGTGCGGGGACCGGCACGTGCGGGTGCAGGACGTGCGTGAGGGTCAGGGTGGCGGCCGCGGTCACCGCCGCCTGGGCCGCGGCCACGACGACCAGCGCGACGGACTTCGCGGTGAGCAGGCGCAGCCGGTCGGGCATCGCGGCGAGCGTGGTGGTGAGCTGGCGGGCGCGGGGCGCGTCGGGGCCGGTCGACGTGTACTCGCTGCTGATCACGACGACGCCGAGGACCATCGGCCCGATGAGTCCGATGCCCAGGTCCTGCAGGCCGAGGTCGGAGGTGTCGGTGCCGGCGGCGATCAGATCGCGCACGTACGGCGCGTTCAGCAGCACGATCACCGGCGCCAGCAGGGTGCCCAGGACGATGCCGATCCACGCGGTCGGCAGGCCGAGGAGTTTGCGCAGCTCCGCGCTTACCACGATGAACCCGTCAGGGCGAAGAACGCGTCCTCGAGCGTCGCATGCCCGCCGGTGACCTCGGCGAGTGTGCCCTGCACCAGGATCCGGCCCTGGTGGATGACGACGACGTCGTCGGCGATCGACGCGAGCTCGCCCATCAGGTGGCTGGACAGCAGCACGGTGCGACCCCGGGCGGCCTGGTCGCGCAGGAACTCCCGCATCCACCGGATCCCGGCGGGGTCGAGGCCGTTGACCGGTTCGTCCAGGACGAGCACCGACGGATCGCCGAGCAGCGCGGCGGCGAGCCCGAGCCGGCGGCTCATGCCGAGGGAGTAGCGGCCGGCGCGCTTGCGGGCGTCGCCGGCGAGGCCGACGACGTCGAGGACCTCCCGGACGCGCGAGCCGGGCAGGCCGTTGCTGGCGGCGACCCAGCGCAGGTGCGCGCCGGCCGTGCGGGCGCGGTGGGCGCCGCTGCCGTCCAGGAGCGCGCCGACGGTGGTGAGGGGGCGGCGCAGGTCGCGGTACGGCCGCCCGCAGATCAGCGCGGTGCCCTGCTGGGGGCGGTCCAGGCCGAGCATGACCCGCAGCGTCGAGGTCTTGCCGGCGCCGTTCTGCCCGAGGAACCCGGTGACCCGCCCCGGCCGGGCCTCGAACGTGACGTCGTGCAGGATCTGTGCCCTGCCCTTGCGTCTGCTGACGCGATCGATCGTGATCATAGGGCGAGTCAACCGGCCCGGCGGTGCCCGTGCATCGGGCCGGACTCGGAACCCACCGGCGGCCTGCGACCGTGGGCCGTCAGACCCTGGTCTGAGCACTACAGTCGGCCCGGTGACAGCGCATCCGCGCCCCTCGGGGCGTTCCAGCGTCGCGCCGGTGGTGGTCGTCGTGGCCGTGGTCCTCGGCCTGGCCATGTGCACGGTCGGCGGGGACGGACCGGCCGCGGTCGCGGTGCCGTGGCTGATGGTCGCCGCGGCCGTCGCGGCCGCGGTGTGGGCGGTGCGCCGGGCCCGCAAGGACCGCAGCGCCTACGAGGCGCGGCTGACCGCGTGGGCGGCGTCGGAGGCGGTCCTGGCGGAGCGGCTGCGGATCGCCCGCGACCTGCACGACATCGTCTCGCACGGGCTGGGCCTCATCACGGTCCGCGCGGCGTCGACCCGGCACCTGCCGAAGCCGCCCGAGGTGGCGGCGGCGCTCACCGACATCGAGGACGCCGGCCGGCACGCGACCGCGGAGCTGCGCCGGATGCTGACGGTCCTGCGGTCGCCGGACTTCGACGAACGCGCGCCGCTGGACGGGATCGACGACCTGCCCCGGATCGTGGCCGGGGCGGCGGTCGCGGGGGTGCGGCCCCGGCTCACCGTCGACCCGCTCGGCGAGGTATCGCAGGGCGTGCAGGTCGCCGTGTGCCGGACCGTGCGGGAGGCCCTCAGCAACGCCGCCAGGTACGCGGGACCGACGGACGTGCGGGTCCGGGTGCACCGCGACGGGCGGTTCGTGGTGGTCGCGGTGACCGACGCCGGGCCGGCGGAGGGCGGCTGGCAGGCGTCGCCGGGCGCCGGGCACGGCCTGGACGGCCTGCGCGAGCGGGTCGGCAGCCTGGACGGCACCCTGACCGCGGAGCGGGTCGACGCCGGCTTCCGCGTCACCGCCCGCATCCCGGATGAAGTCCCGGACGAGGCCCTGTGAGCGACATCCGGGTCCTCCTGGTGGACGACCAGCCCCTGTTGCGGCACAGCCTCGCGATGATCATCAACAACGCGCCGGACCTGGCGGTCGTGGGGGAGGCCGGCGACGGCGCCGAGGCGGTGGCCCGGGCCCGCGCCACCCGCCCCGACGTGATCCTGATGGACGTGCGGATGCCGCACCTGGACGGCCTGCAGGCGACCCGCCGCATCTGCGCCGATCCGGTCCTGGCGGGCGCCCGGGTGCTGGTGCTGAGCATGTTCGAGCTCGACGAGTACGTCTACGAGGCGCTGCACGCCGGCGCGTCCGGCTTCCTGCTCAAGGACGCCCGCCCGGAGGAGCTGCTCGAGGCGATCCGCCGCACCCATCGCGGCGAGTCGCTGTTCGCGCCGTCGATCCTGACCCGGCTGGTCGCGCACTACGTCGCGGCGCCCCGCCCGGACCGCCCCACGCCGGCGCTGCGGCGGCTGACCGGCCGGGAGGTCGAGGTGCTGACCCTGATCGGCGGCGGCCTGTCCAACGACGAGCTCGCCACCGCCCTGATGATCTCCGTGAAAACCGTCAAATCGCACATCACGCATCTCCTGGCGAAGCTCGCGGCGAGGGATCGCGCACAGCTGGTGATCGCCGCCTTCGATGCAGGTCTGGTACGGCCACGAGGCTGAAACCGGGTCGCGAGCTGGGAGTCTGTAGCGGTACAGTATCGCCATGACCCTGGCCGCTCCGCCGCGCAAGCGGCCACTCAGCGCTGCGCTGCTCCCGCTCGGACTGATGTTCCTCGCCGTCGGCAGCTCCGTCGCCCTCGTGTTCCCGTTCCTGTCGCTGTTCCTCAGCACCGACGTGCACGCCGGGCCGGTCCGGGTCACGGTGTTCCTGGTCGTGTCGCCGCTCACGGGCGTGCTCCTCTCCTCGCTCATCGCCCGGGCGTCGGACCGCTACCCGATCCGCCGGAAGATCCTCATCGCCGCCGCCGCTTCCGGCGTCCTCGGCAGCGTGCTCGCGATGTTCGTGCGGGACTACTGGGTGCTGCTGGCCCTGGTCGTCCCGGCGTACGCGGTCGCCGGGGCACTGTTCCCGCAGTCGTTCGCGTATGCCCGGCAGATCCTCGAACGCGACAGCCCCGACCGCGCGGCCATGGGCATCAGCGCCATGCGCACCGTGTTCTCCCTGGCCTGGGTCGGCGGGCCGGCCCTCGCGGCGGTCCTGCTGGACATCGGGGGTTTCCGCCTGGTGTACGGGTTGTCGGCCGGGATGTACGCCCTCGCCATCCTCGTCGCCGTCGTCTGGCTCGAGGACCTCAACACCGGGAACCCCGCCGCGCCCGCGCCCGCGCCGGCCGCCGGCGCCACCACCACCGTCGCGGTCGCGACGCCGGGCCGCTGGCTCATCCCGCTCACCGTCGTGGCCTTCGTGCTGCTGCAGATCCCGATGACGCTCGCCGTGCAGGCACTGCCGCTGTTCATCCGCGACGACCTGCACATCGACCCCTCCCGCGCCGGCCTGATCCTCGGCCTCTGCGCGGCCCTGGAGATCCCGCTGATGCTCGGCCTCGGCGCCCTGACGACCCGCTTCAGCCTGCGACTGCTGATCCTTGTCGGCGGAGCGTGCGGGATCGCCTACTACGCGATCGCCTGGGTGGCGCCGAACCTCTGGGTCCTCCTCGCCGCCCAGCCGCTCAACGCCCTGTTCATCTGCGCGATCACCGGCGTCGGCATCTCGTACATGCAGGACCTGCTGCCCGGCGAACCGGGCCGGGCCACCACCCTGTTCACCAACACGTTCCCGATCGGCGCCATCGTGGCGGGCCCGCTGCTCGGCCTGTCCGCCCACTTCGGCTACCGGTCCGCGTACGGCATGGCCACGGCCCTGTGCGCGGCCGGCTTCCTGTTCCTGCTCGCCGCCGGCCTGCGCCGCCGCCGCCGCGTCACGATGCGTGACGATGCCCCACCCGCCGTGCTGGAGGAGCGGGTTCAGCCGACACGGTAATGCGGGACGAGCGGACGCGCGCTACCGTTCCGAGCCATGAGTTCCGTTGCACTGGCGGAGGAGCTTCTCCTGCTCGCCTACGATGACGACACCGGGAAGGCCACCGGCTCCCACATCGGCCTTGACCTGGGCATGGCCGCCGCGGTCCTGGTCGATCTGGCGCTCGCCGGCCGACTGGCGTACGCCGGGGGCATGATCGTGGTCGTCAACGGGTCGCCGACCGGCGAGCCGATCGCCGACGAGGTGCTCGGCCGGGTCGTCGCCGACACACCGCACACGCCGGCGTCGTGGGTGCAGCGGCTGCGGCACGGGCTGCGCGACCGGGTCCTCGCCGACCTGTGCGCCCGGGGCATCCTGCACGACGTCGACGAGACCACGCTCGGGTTCATCCACATCCACCGGTATCCCACCGCCGACGCGACCGTGGAGACGGAGCTGCGCGACCGGCTCGGCCGGGCGCTGACCAGCGACGAGCTGCCCGACGAGCGGACCGCGGCCCTCGCCGCCCTCGTCGCCGCGGCCCGGATGGAACCCGCGCTCTACCTGTCCGGCGACGAGATCGCCGCGGCGCACCAGCGCCTCGAGCAGATCAGCGACGCCGCCGGCTTCACCGGCGCGGTCAGCATGGAGGAGTCCTCGATCCGGCCGTCGGTGGCGCTCGTCGTCAGCGTCCTGGTGAAGGCGATCCAGACCGCCCTCGGCACCGCCCGCCCCTGACCCGTTGCGGCGGCGGGCACTGGGTCCGCCGCCGCTCAGTACCATGAGCCCGATGCGCCACGTGACCGACCAGCAACGGCGTGCCCGGCTCGCGGCGCGGCACGCGCTCACGGCGGCGGCCCGGGTCGGCACACCGGAAGCCGCCACCAGGGCGATGACCGTCCTGCACGCCACCGAGCCGGCCACGGTCCACCTGTCGTGCTGGGCCCGCGTCACCTCCCTGACGGCCGCCGACGTGGACCGGGTCCTGTACGCCGACCGCACCCTGGTCAAGCAGCTCGCGATGCGCCGCACCCTGTTCGTGTTCCCGCGCGACCTGCTGCCGGCGGCCTGGGGGAGCGCGTCGGCGCGGGTCGCCGCCAACGAGCGCGCCCGCCTGGCCAAGGACGCGGTCACCGCCGGCCTCACCAGCGACGGCCCCGCCTGGGTCGACCGGGCCCGCGCCGAGGTCCTCGGCGTTCTCGCCGCCGCCCCCGACGGCCACGCCGCCACCGACATCCGCCGGGCGGTGCCGATGCTCGACGTGACGATGGCCGTGGCCACCGCCGACCCGCGGGCCACCTCGCGGGTGCTCACCTGCCTCAGCGCCGGCGCCGACATCGTGCGCGGCGTCAACGCCGGCGGCTGGTACACCTCACGCCCGCGCTGGACCCTGATGCGGCAGTGGCTGGACGACACCCCCACGCCGTGGACCGCCGCCGACGGCTACCAGGAGCTGATCCGCCGCTGGCTCTTCACGTTCGGCCCCGGCACCGAGGACGACCTCGTCTGGTGGCTCGGGTCGACCAAGGCGGCCGTGCGCGCGGCCCTCGCCGGCCTCGGCGCCGTCGCGGTCTCCCTCGACCACGGCGCCACCGGCTGGCTCCTGCCCGACGACGTCGACGACCTGCCCGACCCGGGCCCGTGGGCGGCGCTGCTGCCCGTGCTCGACCCGACCGTCATGGGCTGGCAGCACCGCGACTTCTACCTCAGCCCGCACCGCGCCGAGATCTTCGACCGCCGCGGCAACGCCGGCACGACCGCCTGGGTCGACGGCCGCGTCGTCGGCTGCTGGGTCCAGGACCGGGCCGGCGTCGTCGAGGTGCGCCTGCTGGAAGACGTCCCCACCGCCGCCCGCCACGCTCTCGACGCCGAAGCGTCCCGCCTCACCGCCTGGCTGGACGGTTTCCGCGTGCCCACGGTGTACCACTCACCCGCCATGCGTGCCCCAGCCTGACCGGTCTCGCCGGGCGGCAGAGCGAGGTGCTCGCCGACCCGGCACTGCTCGACGCCGAGCTGGACCGGGCCCGCCGGCGGCTCGCCCACGACGACCGCGCCGTCGACGAGACCCACACGATCTACACCGTGCGGCCGAAGTCCGTCGAATTCTGGCAGGGCGAGGAGGAGCGGCGGCACATCCGGCTCCGGTACCGCCGGGCCGGCGACGAGTGGGTCCGCGACCGGCTGTGGCCGTAGCTGTTGTCATGGTGCGACGCCCGTGAGCCAGGGCACGGGCGTCGCGTGGTGGTGTGGGTCAGTCGCGGGCCGGCTCGGCGACCCGTGGGGACGGCGTGGTGGGTGCCGGCGCCGGGGTGCGCAGCAGCGTCAGGACCGCCACTGCGGCCACGCCGGCGATGACGGCGCTGATGAGGAAGACGCGGTCCAGCCCGGCGGCGTACGCGGCGCGCAGCACCCCCTCGGGTGCCTGCCGGAGCAGGTCCTGGTAGCCGCCGCCGGTGAGCTGCCGGGCCGCGGCCGGGTCCGCGACGCCACCGGCGGCCAGGACCTGCCCGGCCCGGCCGGTGACGACGGTGGCGAAGGCGGGCAGCGCCAGGGCGTAGCCGAGCTGGCGGAAGGTGTTCGACGCGCCGTTGGCCATGCCGGAGCGGTCCGGCGGCGCCGCGGCGAGGGCGGCCGAGGCCAGGACCGGCGTGCTCAGGCCGACGCCCAGGCCGGTCACGCACAGGCCGGGCACCAGCGCGGCCCAGCCCGACGTGGGGCTGACGAGCATGCACAGCGCGGTGCCGGCGGCGACGAGCAGCAGGCCCCAGCCGATGCTGTGCCGCGCGGGGACGCCGTGCAGCAGCCGCCCGCCCGCCGCGGCGACCACGAACGCGACCACCGCCATCGGGGCCAGGACGAGGCCGGCCGCCATCGCGCCGAGGCCGAGCACGGACTGCGCCCACAGCGACACGAACACGAGGTTGGCGAAGGCGGCCGCGGTCAGTGCCGCCGCGCCCAGCATCAGCACGGTGAACGACGGGCGCCGGAACAGCGACAGGTCCAGCATCGGGTTGGCCCGGCCGCGTTCCAGCAGCAGGAACCCCACGGTCGCGGCGGCGCCGGCGGCCAGCACGCCGATCGTCCCGGCGTCGGTCCAGCCGGTGTCGCCGGCGCGGATGAGGCCGTACACGACGAGGCCGGCGGCCGCGGTGAAGGCCGCCACGCCGGGCAGGTCCGTCCGCCCCTGCCGCACCGCTCGGCCGCCGGGCATCGCGAGCCGGGCCAGCACCGCCGCGATCACCGCCACGGGCAGGTTGACCAGGAAGATCGAGCGCCAGCCGACGTGCTCGGTGAGGAACCCGCCGAGGATCGGCCCGGCCGCCGCGGCGGCACCGTTGGCCGCGCCCCACACGCCGAACGCGATCGAGCGGTCCCGTCCTGTGTAGACGGTGCCGAGCAGGGCGGCGTTGGTGGCGTACATCGCGGCGGCGCCGGCGCCCTGCACGCCGCGGGCGGCGATGAGCGTGCCGATGCCGGGGGCCAGGCCGCAGGCGAGGGAGGCGGCGGCGAAGACGACCAGGCCGGCGATGAACACCCGCCGGTGGCCGAGCCGGTCCGACAGCGAACCGGCCGCCATCAGCAGCGCCGCGAGGACGAGGACGTACAGGTCGACGGTCCACTGCAGCGCGGCGAACGACGAGTGCAGCTCCCGCGCCAGGTCGGGGGCGGCGATGCTGACGATGGTCAGGTCGACCAGCAGCATGAAGGTGCTCAGCGAGACCGCGAGCAGGGGCAACCATTTGCGCATGACCGCACGATGCACCGCGTCCCGGCGAATCGGCGCTGGTG
The DNA here is from genome assembly GCF_016862795.1 of Dactylosporangium siamense. GTDB lineage: Bacteria > Actinomycetota > Actinomycetes > Mycobacteriales > Micromonosporaceae > Dactylosporangium > Dactylosporangium siamense. Next base: position 181,198 of record NZ_BONQ01000050.1, read on the forward strand.
GCGCCGATTTCGGCGGATTCTGACGCGCTGTTAGCTTCCAGGGATGGATCCACTCACGCTTGACGAGCTCGACCGGCAGCTCGTGCACGCGTTGCAGGTCGACGGCCGCGCCCCGTTCAGCCGGATCGCCGCGGTGCTCGGCGCCTCGGACCGCACGATCGCCCGGCGCTACCGGCGGCTGCGGGCGGCCGGGGCGCTGCGGGTCGTCGGGCTGCCCGACGCGGCGGCGCTCGGGCATGTCGACTGGCTGGTGCGGATGCGGTGCTCGCCGGACAGCGCGATGCCGGTGGCCGCGGCCCTGGCCCGGCGCGCCGACACGTCATGGGTGCAGCTGGTGTCGGGCGGCACGGAGATCACCTGCATCACCAGGACCCGGTCGCAGTCGGCGGACGGCGAGCTGCTGCTGCAGAAGTTGCCGCGCACGCCACGGATCACGGTCCTCAGCGCGCACTGCATCCTGCGCGGCGTGGCCGGCCTGCACGGCTGGCCCGGCCGGACCGCCGCGCTCTCCGCGGACCAGATCGCCGCGCTGCGCCAACCACCGGCCGGGCCGGACGCGCCGGAAGCGTCCGACCCGGACGGGCCGGAAGTCGCCGGGTCGGCCGCGCCAAGAGCCGCAGCTGTGCCGCCGCCGACCGCGGCGGACAACGGCCTGCTCGCCGCGCTCGCCAAGGACGGCCGCGCCAGCCTCACCGCGCTCGCCGCCGCCACTGGCTGGTCGGAGACCACGGTCCGCCGCCGGCTGGACGAGCTGGACCGCGGCACCGTGCTCTACTTCGACGTCGAGATCGAGCCCCACCTGTTCGGCTACACCGCCGAGGCGATGATGTGGCTGACGGTCGCACCGGCCACGCTCACCGCGACGACCCGGGCCCTGGCCACCCATCCGCAGATCGCCTACGCGGCGGCGACGACCGGCCCCGCCAACGTGTCCGCGTCGGTGATCTGCCGCGACCTCAACGAGCTCTACGAGTACATCGCCGGCGACATCGGCTCGCTGCCCGGCGTCACATCCGTGGAGACCGCGCCGGTCGTGCGCCGGGTCAAGGGCGGCGGGACGCTGCTGATTCCATGACGTCGACGGGCAGGGAGCCGCCGAGGACGTCGAGGTCGACGCTGCCGTCGGCGGCGACGGTGACGGTGCCCCAGGCGGTGCCGGCCACGAACGGGAACCGGCCGGGCCGGTCGCCGACGCGCAGCGTGCGGGTGGTGGCGTCGTAGTGGAAGCCGGTGTAGGCATCCAGGAGCGACCAGCCCGCCATGGCGCGCACGTAGTGGTCGCCGCACTCGACCTCGTTGAACGGGTTGCGGCGGGTCCCGTCGTACCGTTGCTGCAGGCCGGTCAGGATCGCCATCGCCTCCTCGGGCATGCCCTCGTGCAGGCAGTGTGCCGCGACCTGATACTCCACGCCGGTCCAGACCTCGTCGCAGTAGCGCAGCGGCACGGCCGGGCGACCGCCGTGCGGCCAGCTGCACACGACCAGGCCGGTCTCGTCGCCGTCGGCGAAGACGCGGTAGCCGTGCTCGGCGAAGCCGGTGCGCAGGTTGTAGCGCACGATCGACGCGAGGGCCGTGCGGACCCGGTCGGCGGGCAGGATGTGGCCCAGGTCGAGCTGGTGTGCCCACCACTGGCCGAGCAGCTGGTCGGACAGGCAGCCGCGGCCGAAGTCGTAGGCCTCGCCGGTCGGTGGCTGCGCGTAGAACTCGCCGTTCCACAGCAGCTTGTCGTAGGTGTCGCGGCCGATCGTGAACCGGTCCAGGAACGCCGCGGCGGCGGCCGGCTCGACGATGGCGGCCATGCGGTGCATGGCGAGCAGCGCCGCGAGCCAGAGCCCGCCGACGAACATGTTGGGCCCGTGCAGGCTGATGTCGTACGTGACGGGCTGGTCGCCCTGCAGGACCCCGTCGCCGTCGGGGTCCCAGGTCGTGGCGATGTGCTCCATGAGGTGGCGCAGCGCCGGCCAGTGCCCGCGCAGCCAGTTGTCGCCGGCGCCGTCGAGCACGGACCGGTAGGTCTTGAGCACGGCGCCGAGCATGCCGTCCAGTGCGGGCCGTTCCGGGCCGCCGATGGCCACGTCGTGCAGGTGCGGCAGGTAGCGGGGCAGCACGACCCGGTGCGGCACGGAGCCGTCGGGTGCCTGCGCCGCGAGCTCGGTGTCGCGCAGGTCGCGGCCGATGTCGGGGAAGAGCCGGGACAGTGCCTGCTCGTAGTTGAAGACGTGGTTGCAGTTCAGCGGGCAGGAGCCGCCGACGTCACCGTTCCAGTTGCGGGTGGAGGCGCCGAGCGCGCCCTCGAACCCGTAGGCGTGCCCGTCGGCGGTGCGGAACAGCGTCGGCGAGCGGACCAGGGTGCCCTGCGCGGACACGGTCTCGCGCAGCGCCGGCGGCAGGTCGCTGTGCCGCACCGCGTCGGCCCAGGCCCGAGAGGCGGTGTCCAGCCGCGCGCGGTCCGCAAGGTAGCTGTCCAGCACGTCGAGGGCGCCGCCGAAGCGGGTCGCGTAATGGTTGCCGACCCAGAATCGGCTGCGGGTGTACGGATGCTGCGGGCCGAACCGGTCGAAGTCGGCATACCGGTTGGGGAACCACCAGGCGTGCACGACGTCGATCGTGGTGGTCTCGCCGGGTTGCAGCGCGAAGGCGACGGCTACCCCGGCGTCCCAGGTGTGCCCGGCGGGGCTCGGACCGGTGGGCGCGCGCAGTGGTGACACGCCGGCGGCGACGGCGGCCCGCAGGGCGGTGTCGCCGTAGTCGCCGAGTTGGATCGGGGTCACCAGCTTCGCGGTCTCCACGAAGCGCAGCATCGCCTCGGCGCTGTGCGCGCGGGGCAGCGCGGCGGCGGGGCCGTCGGTCCACAGCAGCATCTCGCCGTAGGCGGCGTCGTCCTCGTCCAGGCCGGGGTGGTCCATGAGCACCCCGGTCTGGCCGGGCCGGCGCAGCAGCCGGTTGACGTTGCCGCCGTAGCCGGCGCCGCGGGTGCCGTCGATCGGGGTGACGCCGTCCCAGCCGACCGCGTTCTGCAGCGTGCCGAGCAGCCAGCCGTGCCGGAACTCGGTGCTGGTGTTGGTGACCGTGAACCGGTACCGCACCAGCGGCAGGGCGCTGGCGTGCGACTCGAGGGGCACGAACGGGGTGAACGCCGACAGTGCCACCGCGACCGGCAGCACCTCGTCGGTGTAGGTGACGTCGGCGAAGGGGTACGCGACCTGCATCGACGTGCTCTGCACGGTGGGCCAGGGCGGCAGCCGGTCGGCGTCGGGCACGTCGGCGTCGTTGACGTTCGGCGCCGGGTGCGGGTGCGGTGGCAGCGGCGCGGCGCGCAGGAGCCGCACGACGTCGGCGGGCGGCTCCAGCGAGGAGACCCGCAGCGCGAAGAAGCTGTCGGGCACGAACCCCAGGTGGTTGGCCACGCCGGAGAGCTGCCACTGGCGCAGGGCGCCGTCGCCGCCGAGGGCCACGTGGCCGGTGCCGAAGCCGCCGAGCGGGAACGCGACGGCGCGCCGGGCATCCCCGGTGTATCGCCTCATCGGACACGCTCCGCCATTGTCAACGCCATGCCGCCGGTTCCATCCTGGTAGGCCTTCGAGGTGCGGGAGTCCACGCCAATGCCAGGTCCCATAAGGGATCCAGTGCGTGAAATCGATTTCATACAAGGTAGCCGCGGGCCTTGGAACCTGTCAAGAGCGGGTCGCCGGCCGGAAAGTCGTAACGCAGCGTCACCAGTGCCGAAGAGACAGGCGTGTCACCTACAGTGATCCCTCATGGCCACCATCTACGAGGTTGCGGCGCTCGCCGGCGTCTCCCCCGCGACCGTCTCGCGGGTCTTCAACGGGCAGACGGTCTCGGCGGAGAAGAAGCGCCTCGTGCACGAGGCGGCCACGAAGCTGGCCTTCACGCCGAACCGGACGGCCCGCCGGCTGCGGGGGCAGAGCTCCGAGATCATCGCGCTGCTCATCCCCGACATCGAGAACCCGTTCTTCACCGCGCTGGCCCGCGGGGTCGAGGACTGCGCCCGGGAGGCCGGATACTCCCTGGTCCTGTGCAACACCGACGACGACCCGGCCAAGGAGCTGCACTACCTGGAGATCGTGGCGTCGGAGCAGATGGCCGGCGTGATCCTGGCGCCCGCCTCGGACGAGGTCGACCTGGGCGCGATCGTGTCGCTGGGCCGGCCCGTGGTCGCCGTGGACCGCACCACGCCATACCCGGTCGACGCCGTCAAGATCGACAACCGGGCGGCCGGCATCGGCGCGACGACGGCGCTGTTCGAGGCCGGGTACCGCCGCATCGCCTGCATCGCCGGCCCGGCCGGGATCGAGACCACCGAGGACCGCTTCCTCGGCTGGCGCCAGGTCGTCGCCGCCCGCAAGACCGTCCTGCACGACGGCTACCTGCAGCACGCCAACTTCCGCGTCGACGGCGGACGGGCCGCGATGCGGGCGCTGCTCGCGCTGGACACCCCGCCGGACGCCGTCGTGACGACCAACAACCTGATGGCGGTGGGCGCGTTGCAGGCGCTCGCGGCGGCCGGGATCGCGCCGGACGTGTTCGGCCTCGCGGTGCTCGGCGAGCTGCCCTTCATGGCCCTGACGCCGACGCCGTTCGTGCAGGTCCGGCTGCCCGCCCGGCACCTCGGCCGGACCGCCGCGGCGATGCTGCTGGAGCGCATCGGCGGCGACGCGCAGCCGCCCCGCACGGTGGTCCTGCGGGCCGAGGTCAACCCGCGGGAGGAGCAGGCGCTGTAATCGATATCAGCGCACTGCGTCCCTGATCAGAGGCTTGTCGAAGGCGCGAAGTTTGGAGTCTTGACGAAATCGATTTCTTGGACTTCACTGTGCCCGACCGCTTCTCAACGGAGAGGGACAGCACGCTTATGAACATTCCGTTCCGCAAGGTCGCGCTGGTCATCGCGACAGCCGCGATGACGGCGACCGCCCTTGTGGGTTGTTCCAGCGACAAGGACGCCAAGTCCGGTGACCAGTCGCTCGAGATCGCTTACTGGAATTACGGCCCCGCCGCCGAAAGCGGCAACAAGGCCACGGCCGACGCCTTCATGGCGGCGCACGCCGGAGTGAACGTCACCCTGACCCCGGTCACCGGCGAGAACTGGGGCACCTACTACGCCAACGTCGCGACGCTCATCGCCTCCGGGAAACACCCCGACCTCATGGTCATCTCCGGCGAGGGCGCCCAGTTCGTGCACGCCAACAAGCTCGTGGTCCCGATCAACAAGTACATCGACAAGGACCCCGAGGCCAAGACCCTCCTCGCCGACATCGCACCCGGCCTCATCGACGGCTTCAAGGTCAAGGGCGACATCGTCACCCTGACCTACGGCTGGAACGACATGGTCGTCTACTACAACACCGACGTGTTCAAGAAGGCCGGGGTCGACCCGCCGAAGGCCGACTGGACCTGGGACGACTTCAAGGCCACCGCCAAGAAGCTCACCGCCGACACCAACGGCGACGGCAAACCCGACCAGTACGGCTTCACCTGGGCCAGCAACGAGATCTTCCCCGGCATCATGCCGTGGGTCGCCAACGCCGGCGGCAACCTCACCAGCGACGACGTCTGCTCGGCCACTGCCGACACCCCCCAGGTCAACAAGGCCGTGTCGTTCCTGCGCGGGCTCATCACCGACGGCATCGCACCCGCACCGATGCCGATGAGCGACGTGTTCACCCGCTTCCAGAACGGCCAGATCGCGATGTTCGGCGCCGGCCGGTGGCCCATCGGCACGTTCGTCCCCGCCGGGTTCAAGGCGTTCGACATCCAGCTCTACCCCAAGGGCGACACCTACAAGACCGTCTTCGGCGGCGCCGGCTACCCCATCCTCAAGTCGTCGAAGAACCCGGACCTCGCCTGGGAGTACCAGAAGTTCACCCTGAGCGACGCCATCGAGCAGCAGTACGTCGGCACCCCTGACAAGCCCGGCGACTCCATCCCGTCGCGCCGCTCGGTCGCCCAGACGATCTCCAAGGTCGGCGTCCCGCCGGCGAACTCGGACCTGTTCTACAACAGCATCGACAAGTACCCGACCCTCGTGCCGTACCCCGCCCCCGCGAAGTACAGCACCTTCGAGTCCACCGTCCTCCGCCACCTGCAACTGATCTTCGCCGGTGAGGCTTCGGTCTCCGACGGCCTCAAGAACATGCAGGGTGAACTCAGCAGCATCGTCACCTGCTGACCGGCGCGAACCCGCAAGGCGGATCATGAGCACCAGCAAGACGCCCCGGTCCGGGGTCGGCGGCCAGCCCGTCGCCGCCCCCGGCCCCCGGGTCCACCGCCGCCGCGGCGGCGACGGCATCCCGGCCCTCGCCTTCCTCACCCCGTCGATCGTCACCTTCCTCGTCTTCGTCCTCGCCCCGACCGTGGGCGTGCTCGTGCTGAGCTTCTACGACTGGAACCTGCTCAGCGACGGCACGTTCGTCGGCCTGGACAACTTCGACCGGCTCGTCCACGACGACCGCCTGCTCGGCGTCTACGGCTCGACCACCTACATGGCGCTGGCCATCCTCGCCGTCAACGTCGTCGCCGGGCTCCTGCTCGCCGTCCTGCTGGAGAGCCGGATGCCGGCCTGGCTGCGCGGCTTCTTCCGGCTGTCGTTCCTGTTCCCGTTCGTGGTGTCCGCCTCGGCGGTCGCCCTGATCTGGCGGTTCCTGCTCAACAAGGACCTCGGCCTGGTCAATTACCTGCTCGGGTTGCTGCACGTCGACCGGATCGACTGGCTCGGCTCGTCGGCGTTCGCGCCCGTCTCGGTCATCATCGTCAGCTCCTGGAAGACGATCGGCTTCTCGATCCTGGTGTACATCGCCGGCCTCCAGTCGATCCCGCCGCAGCTGAAGGAGGCCGCGATCGTCGACGGCGCCAACGCCTGGACCCGCTTCTGGCGGATCACCTTCCCGCTGCTGTCACCGACGATCTTCTTCCTGGTCGTGATCAACACGATCAACTCGTTCCAGATCTTCGCCGAGCCCAGGGTGCTGACCCAGGGCGGGCCGGGCGACGCCAGCCGCACGATCGTGGAATATCTCTACGACCGCGCGTTCGGCGACTTCGACCTCGGCTACGCCTCCGCCATCGGCATCACCTTCACGCTGGTGCTGATCGTGCTGACCGCGATCCAGTTCCGGCTCTCACGCAGATGGACGTACTACGAGTGAGTCGCCTCAGCCGTACCGGCTCCCGCATCGCCACGTTCGTGATCCTGGGCATCGCGGCGCTCGCGATCACCGCGCCGTTTCTGTGGATCTTCCGCGGGGCGTTCTCCGGCTCCGACGCGGAGCTCTACCGCCTGCCCCCGACGTTCGACCCGGCCAACGTCACCACCGACAACTTCGGCAAGGTCACCGACCAGGTCCCGTACTTCCGGTTCTTCCTCAACTCGATCATCGTGTCCACGACGATCACCGTCGCCCAGGTCATCACCTGTTCGACGGCTGCCTACGCGTTCGCCCGGCTGCACTTCAAGGGCAAGGGCGTGCTGTTCGCGGTCGTCATCGGCTCGCTGATGATCCCGATCCAGGTGACGATCGTGCCGCTGTTCCTGGTCATGTCGAAGCTCGGGCTGACCAACACGCTGTGGGCGCTGATCCTGCCGGGGATCTTCAGCGCCTTCGGGATCTTCCTGCTGCGCCAGCACTTCCTGGCACTGCCGATGGAGATCGAGGAGGCGGCGAAGCTCGACGGCGCCGGACACCTGCGCACGTTCGCCCGGATCATCCTGCCGCTGTCCGGGCCGTCGATCGCGACGCTGGCGATCCTGTGCTTCACGTACTGGTGGAACGACCTGCTCCTGCCGCTCGTCATGATCAGCGACACGGAGCGGCAGACCCTGCCGGTCGGCCTGGTGCTGCTCGCCGGGCGGTTCTCCACCGGCTCGCTGGGCACGATCGCGGCCGGCATCGCGATGGCGATCGTCCCGGTGCTGATCGTGTTCATCCTGGCGCAGCGCTACATCGTGCAGTCCATCGCATCGAGCGGATTGAAGCTATGACCACCGCACTGGCCCCCTCCACCGTTCCCGGTCTCGCCACCCGCGCGGCCGTGCTGTGCTGGCACGAGCTGCCGCGCAGCCTCGCCGCCGGCGGCGCATGGCTCGCCGCGACGGTGCCGCTGCTGCTGGCCGCCCTCGCCGGCGCCCCGGGCTGGATCCTCGCGCTCGCGGCCGTGCCGCCCGCGCTGGTCCTGACCGGCCTGGCGGCCTTCGCGGCCACCGTCGCCCGTGGTGACGGTCCCCGGCTGGCGCTGCTGCGCCGCGTGGATCCGGTGCTGGCGCTGCTCCTCGCGGGTGGCGCGGGCCTGGCCGCCCTCGGGCTGACCGCGGGTGGTCCGGCCGCGCTCGCCGGTGGCGCCGGCGGGGCGGTGCTGCTGCTCGTCGCCCCGTATGCGCTCGCCTACGGCGCCCTGCGGGACCGGCGCGGTCTGGCGGCGCTGCGCGGCGGCGCGATCCTGGTCGCGTTCCGGCCCGCCTGGGCGTTCGCGCTGGTCGTGCTCGCCGGCGCGGGTGGCCTCCTCGCCGTCGCGTCGGCCGGGATCCTCGCCGTCGTGGTGCTGCCGCTGCTCCTGGCGGTCGCCTCGGCCATGACGGCAGCTCTGCTGGACGAGATCGACGCCCTGCAGGGCCGGGCATGATCGACCGGATCGACCCGGAACTCGTGTCCGGGCTTGCGAACACCCTCACCGCGCACCTGCCCGACGGGTTTCTCGACGTCGCCACGGTACGAGCCATCGACGACCAGTTGCGGGTCGAGACGGCACCCGCGGCGCCCCCGCGGGTGGTCACGCTCGAGGGCGGCCTTGAGCTGCGGGTGCACGGACCGCTGCACGGCGGCGCCTGCCTGCTGTGGATCCACGGCGGTGGGATGTTCCTGGGCAGCGCCCGCACCGAGGACGCGTACTGCGCCGACCTCGCCGCCCGGCTCGGCGTGCCCGTCGTCGCGGTGAACTACCGGCTCGCGCCGGAACACCCGCATCCCGCGCCGCTGCACGACTGCCGGGCCGCGCTGCACTGGTGCGCCCGGCACGCCGGCCGGGTCGTCGTCGCCGGGGGCAGCGCCGGCGGTGGGCTCGCCGCCGCGCTGTGCCTGCTGACCCGCGACGAGGACGGCCCGCCGATCGCCGCCGCGCACCTGTACTACCCGATGCTCGACGACCGGCGGGACACCCCGAGCGCGCGGACGGACCCGCCGGTGTGGAACCGGCGCCTGGCCGACCTCGCCTGGGCCGCGTACCTCGGCGGCCGGCCCGCCGACGCCCTCGCCGCCCCGGCCCGCGCGACCGACCTGCGCGGGCTGCCACCGACGTATCTCGACGTCGGCGACCTCGACCTGTTCCGCGACGAGGACGCCGCCTACGCGGCCCGGCTCGCCGACGCGGGGGTCCCGGTGCGCTTCGCACTGGTGCCCGGCGCCGTGCACGCCTTCGAACTCATCGCCCCCGACGCCGCGATCGGCCGGGCCACCCGCGAACGCCGGCTGCTCGCCCTCGCCCACGACCTCAACGGTGCCGCATGACACAGCCTCCGATGGTGACGATCTACCAGGTGGCCGCCCGGGCCGGGGTCTCACCGGCGACCGTGAGCCGGGTCATGAACGGCACGAAGGTGTCCGCGGAGTCCGAACGCCTCGTCCGCGCGGCCGCCGCCGAGCTGGCGTTCACCCCGAACCGGACCGCGCGCCGGCTGCGCGGCCAGACCTCCGAGGTGATCGCGCTGATCATCCCGGACATCGAGAACCCGTTCTTCACCGCGCTGGCCCGTGGCGTGGAGAACCGGGCCCGGGCCGCGGGTTACTCCGTGGTGCTGTGCAACACCGACGACGACCCGGCGCGGGAGGCGACGTACATCGACATCGCGCTCGCCGAACACATGGCGGGGGTGATCCTCGCGCCCGCCGACGACGCCAGTGACGTCAGCCGGCTCATCGCGAGCAACCGGCCGGTCGTCGCCGTCGACCGCAGCCTGCACCGGCCCGACATCGACGCCGTCACCGTCGACAACCGCGCCGGAGGGCTGTCGGCGGCCGAGTCGCTGTTCGCGGCCGGGTTCTCCCGGGTCGGCTGCATCACCGGGCCGAGCTCGGTGGAGACCGCGCAGCTGCGCATGGAGGGCTGGCGGCGGGCCACCCGGCGCGGCCGCGACGCGGTGGGTGACGACACGCTGCTGCGCTACGCCGACTACCGCGTCGACGGCGGGCGGGCCGCGATGGCGGACCTGCTCGGGCTGCCGGAGCCGCCGGACGCGGTGTTCGTCGCCAACAACCTGATGGCCGCCGGCGCCCTCGAGGCGTTGCACGACGCCGGGCTCGCCCCACCGCGCTTCGGGCTGGCGGTCTTCGGCGACCTGCCGTTCGCGTCGTTCGACCGGCGTGGCATCCGGGTCGTGCCGCTGCCCGCCCGGGAGCTCGGCGAGGCCGCCGCGGGCCTGCTGCTGGACCGCATCGCCGGCGACGACGGCCCCGCGCGGACCGTGGTCCTGCGCACCGACCACAGACTGCAGGAGCAGCGGTGAAGGCCTTCCTGGGCGTGGACATCGGCACGTCGAGCAGCAAGGGCGTCCTCGTCGACGCGGCCGGGCGGGTCCTCGCCACGGCGGTCCGCGAGCACGAGGTGCACCGCCCGTTCCCCGGCCACGTCGAGATGGACGGCGAGGTGTGGTGGGCCGAGTTCACGTCGATCGCGGCCGAGCTGACCACCGGCGCCCCGGACGCCGAGGTCGCCGCCGTCGGGGTGAGCGGGATGGGGCCGTGCGTCCTGCTCACCGACGCCGCCGGCGTCCCGCTGCGCCCGGCGATCCTGTACGGCGTCGACACCCGCGCGACCGCGCAGATCGAGGCCATGTCGGCGGAGCTCGGCGGCCCCGAGGCGATCCTGGCCCGCTGCGGGTCGGCGCTGTCCTCGCAGGCGGTCGGGCCGAAGCTGCGCTGGGTCGCCGAGCACGAGCCCGGCCACTGGCGGCAGGCCCGGCGGCTGTTCATGCCGGCGTCGTGGCTGGCGTACCGGCTCACCGGCGCCTACACCCTCGACTTCCACTCGGCGAGCCAGTGCACGCCGCTGTTCGACACGCACGCCCTCGACTGGCACGCGCCGTGGGTGGCCCGCATCGCACCGGACCTGGAGCTGCCGCGCCTGGCCTGGTCCGACGAGGTCGCCGGGGTGACCCGGGCAGCGGTGTCGGGCATCCCCGCCGGTACCCCCGTCATCACCGGGAGCATCGACGCCTGGACCGAGGCGGTCAGTGTCGACGCGCAGAACCCCGGGGACCTGATGCTCATGTACGGCACGACGATGTTCCTCATCGCGACCGTCCGCGCGCCGCTCACGTCGCCGGCGATGTGGGGCACCGTCGGCGCGTTGCCGGGATCCCGCAACCTGGCCGGCGGGATGGCCACGTCGGGTGCGCTCACCGGCTGGCTGCGCGACCTCGTCGGCGCGCCCGACTTCACCGGGCTCCTCGCCGCGGCGGAGGCGTCCGGTCCCGGCGCGCGGGGGCTGCTGATGCTGCCGTACTTCGCCGGTGAACGCACCCCGCTGATGGACCCCGACGCCCGCGGCGTCATCGCCGGGCTGACCCTCGAACACACGCGGGGCGACCTGTACCGGGCCGCGCTGGAGGCGACCGCGTTCGGCGTGCGGCACAACGTGGAGGCGCTGCGCGCCGCCGGCGCGTCCGTCGAGCGGGTCGTGGCCGTCGGCGGCGGCACCCGCGGCGGGCTGTGGACCCGCATCGTCAGCGACGTCACCGGCCTGCCGCAGGTCGTGCCCGCGATCACGATCGGGGCGAGCTACGGCGCCGCGTATCTGGCCGCGCGCACGAGCGTCGCGGCCCGCATCGCCGACTGGAACCCACCGGAGGTCACCGTCGTGCCGGACCCGGCGACCCGCGCCGGCTACGACGAGCTGTACGCGCTGTACCGCGAGCTGTACCCCGCCACCCGCACCATCGCCCACACGCTCGCCGCACGGCAGCGCTTCGCAACGGAGGACGCACCATGACCCCCTACGTTCTGCCCGCCCCGCCCTCCCGCCCCACCGCGGAGCCGAACACGGCGTACCTCATCGCGAGCGGCGACCTGCGCCCGAAGGCGAACCTCGCCGGCTGGCCCACCCAGGTGCGGATGGAGGCCGACGTGACGGCCGCGTTCGCCGAGCTCGGCTGGACGGTGCGCCGGGCCAACCCGGTCGACCCGGAAACCGGGCACGGCTTCATCTCCAGCCAGCGGATGGGCCTGGAGGTGTTCAAGAGCATCCCCGCCGACGCGCCGCTGATCGTGGCTGAGGCGGTCTGGCAGTACAGCCACCACGTCCTGGCGGGGCTGCGCACCCACCGCGGCCCGATCCTCACCGTCGCGAACTTCGCCGGCACCTGGCCCGGCCTGGTCGGGCTGCTCGGCCTCAACGCCGGCATGGCGAAGATGGGCGTCGCCTACTCGACGATCTGGAGCGTCGACTTCACCGACGACTGGTTCAAGGAGGGGCTGCGCAGCTGGACCTCGACGTGGCAGATCCCGCACGACCAGTCCCACGTGCGGCCGCTGCCGCCGCTCGGGTCGTCCCCGGAGGTCGACCTCGGCCAGGCCCTGGCCCGCCAGCTGCTCGCCGACAAGGCCATCATCGGCGTCTTCGACGAGGGCTGCATGGGCATGTACAACGCGATCATCGACGACGAGCTGCTCAACCCGATCGGCGTCTACAAGGAGCGGCTCTCCCAGAGCGCCCTGTGGGCCGAGATGCTCACCGTCGACGACGCCGAGGCCGACGCGGTCGGGCAGTGGCTGCTGGACGCCGGGATGACGTTCCGCCTCGGCACCGACGAGGCCACCGAGCTCACCGCGGCGCAGCTGCGCTGGCAGTACAAGATGTACATCGCGGCGCTGCGCATCAGCGACGACTTCGGTCTCGACGCCGTCGGCATCCAGTACCAGCAGGGCCTCAAGGACCTCTCGCCCGCCTCCGACCTCGCCGAGGGCCTGCTCAACAACGTCGCCCGCCCGCCGGTCACGTCGCGCGACGGCGCCCGGGTGCTGTGGGATGGCCGGGCGCTGCCGCACTTCAACGAGGCCGACGAGGGCGTCGCCGTCGACGCGCACGTCACCAACCGCATCTGGACCGCGATGGGCCTCGACCCGGCGACCACCCTGCACGACGTGCGCTGGGGCGAGAACTACGACGGCGAGTTCGTCTGGGTCTGGGAGATCTCCGGTTCCGTCCCCCCGTCGCACCTCACCGGCGGCTACGCGGGCGCCGTCGGCTGGCGGCAGGACCCGGTGTACTTCCCGCTCGGCGGCTCCACGATCAAGGGTGTCTGCCGCCCGGGTGAGGTCGTCTGGAGCCGGGTGTTCGTCCAGGGCGGCGCGCTGCACGTGGACCTCGGGCGGGCCTCGGCGGTCGCGCTGCCGGACGCGGAGACGCAGCGGCGCTCCGAGGCCACCACGCCGGCCTGGCCGATCATGCACGCGGTCCTGCACGGCGTGAACCGCGACCAGTTCATGGCCCGGCACAAGGCCAACCACCTCAACGTGGCCTACGCCCCGGACGCCGCCACCGCCGACCGGGCGCTGCTGGTGAAGGCGGCCCTGTTCGCCGAGCTCGGCGTGCAGGTCCACCTCTGCGGCGACACCGCCCTCTGAGGTTCCGCGTCCGCCTGGGTTTCCGCAGGCTGCAGGCCCCTCGGCGTTGCCGGGGGTTTGTAGCCTGCGGGACATGGACGCCACCACCGCCGCCGGGCTGCTGGAGCTCGCCGAGGACGCGCAGCGCCGCCGGCGGCGGCAGGACCCGCGGGCCGAGACGATGGTCGAGGAGCGCTACGACGACGTTCGGGCGGCGCTCGACTGGTTCGGCGCGACGGGCGACGCCTTCCGTCTCGCCGGGGCGCTCGTGCCGTTCTGGATCGCCACGAAGCGCATCGACGAGGGCGACGCCTGGTTCGGCCGGGTGCTGCGGGACGGCCAAGGCACGGCCCGCGCCCATCACGACCACGGATACCTCGTGTTCTGGGCCGGCCGGCACGAGCTCGCCGAGCAGCGGTTCCAGGAGTCCCTGACCCGCGCCGAACTGGACGGCGACCCGTCGGTGCAGGCCCTCGCACTCGCCGGGCTCGCCAGGGTCGCCATCAACAGCGACGTGCCGCGGGCCGTATACCTCCTGCGGCGGGCGGAAGCAGTGACGGAGGGGATCGACGAGGCCGACCATGGCCGGTCGAGCGCGCTACACGTGCTGGGCGTGGCCCTGCAGATGGCCGGCGACCTCACCGGCGCCCGGGACGTGATGTCGGCGCGGCTGGCGGCCGGGCGGGCGCGCGGGGACGAGTTCGTGGTGTGGGTCGAGTCGGCGAACCTGAGCATGGTCGAACGGCAGCTCGGCGACCTCGACCGGGCCGAGGAGCTCGCCCGGGAGGCGCTGGCCCTGTGCGCGCGGCGGGCCGACGAGATGGCGATCGCCTGGATGCTCAACGGGCTCGCCGCGGTCACCGCCGCCCGCCGACGGTTCGAGCGGGCCGCGACGCTGCACGGATACGCCGCCGCGCAGATCGACCGGGCGGGTGGCGCCTGGCCGGCCGACGAGCGCGCCCAGCACAAGGAGACCCGGGCCGCGCTCGACGCGAACCTGCCCGCCGACGCCGTCACCCGGCTGCGGGCCAGGGGAGCGGAAATGACGACGGCGGCGGCGATCGAGTACGCACTGTCGCACGTGGACAACTGAGACCTGGTCTACGCTGGCGGGGTGTCCGACGCCGACGACCGGCCCGCCCGGGTCGAGGACGTGCACGAGCTCGCCCTCGCGATGCCGCACGTCAAGGTGTATGACGGCACCGCCGAGAATCCCGTGTACCAGGTGGGCGGCAAGTCGTTCGTGTTCTTCCGCAACCCGCGCCCCGACGCCGTCGACCCTTCCACCGGCGAGCGGTATCCGGACGTGATCGTCTTCTGGGTCGAGTCCGACGCGGACAAGCAGGCCCTGATCCAGGACGACACGACGCCGTTCTTCACCACCGCCCACTTCAACGGCCACCCGTCGGTGCTGGTGCGGGCCAGCCGGCTCGGTGAGCTCACCCGGACCGAGCTGGCCGAGGTGATCCAGGACGCGTGGCTGTCCCGCGCCTCAGCACGCCGCCGGGCCGCCTGGCTCGAGGCGCACTGACCCGCCTTTCACGACGCACCCAGGCTGTCGGGTTCGACCGCAACCAATGCGCAATCGGGCAGCTTCGCGGGTGGGTCTCCGCACATGTACGGTCAGCGGCGCATTGCCTGGTGCGACGGTGAGCCCGGCTCGGTCGTGAACGTCACCAGCCACTGCTCCGGCGCGCCGCTGGAACGCACCACGTCGACGGCGATCTCGAGCTCGCCGAGCTCCGGATGCCGCAGCCGGCAGGTGACCCGCGGCCAGTCCGCGACCAGGTGCTCGTCCCAGAACCGCGCGAAGTCGGCGCTCGCCGCCCGCAGCGACCCGATGACGGCGGCCACCTCGGCACTGCCAGGATGGCGACCGAGGCACAGCCGCAGGTACGCGGTGTGCTGGCGGGCCAGCACCGTCCAGTCCGTGTCGTCCACCATCGACCGGAACGGACCGTCGAGGAAGACCAGGTGCGGCCAGCTGCGGCGGTCGGCCGGCAGGTCGCCCAGCAGCCGGGCGGCGGACTCGTTCCAGGCCAGGATGTTGCCGTGCCGTCCGTGCACGAACGCGGGCGTGTGGTCCATGCCCTCGATCAGGCACAGCAGGTCGGTGCGCACCGCCGGGTCGTCCGGGGCGGGACGCGGCGGGTGGACCAGGTTGCCCAGGTGCTCCCGCTCGTCGACGGTCAGCCGCAACGCGGCCGCGACGGCGTCGAGCACCTCGGTCGACACACTGCCGGCGTGCCCCTGCTCCAGCCGGGTGTAGTGGGTGACGCTGACGCCGGCGAGCTGGGCCAGCTCCTCGCGGCGCAGCCCCGGCACGCGGCGGCGCTCCCCGAACCGGGTCACCCCGACGTGCTCCGGTTGCAGCCTGCCCCGGCGCGACGTCAGGAAGCCGGTCAACTCCGCACGAAGGTCCACCGCGCCAAGACTAACCACGGTTTGGGTACCCAACGCGGGGTGCTGGCTGCGCCGGGCGCCTGATCGCAGGCTGATCGGCATGACAACGAACCTCACCGGCCGGGAGATCCGGCTGGCCGGCCGGCCCGCCGGCGCGCCCGGCCCGCAGCACTTCGAGCTCGTCCCTGCCGCCGTGCCCGCGCTCGCCGACGGGCAGGTCCTGGTCCGCAACACGTGGATGTCGGTCGACCCGTACATGCGCGGCCGGATGGACGACGTGCCGTCGTACCTGCCGCCGTTCGAGCTGGGGGTGGCGCTGCAGGGCAGCGCGGTCGGCGAGGTGCTCGAGTCCCGGTCGGCCGCAGTCCCGGTCGGTGCCACGGTGTCGCACTTCCTCGGCTGGCGGGACTATGCCGTGGTGGACGCCGCCGCCGCCACGGTGGTGGACGCCGTGACGGCGCCGCCGCAGGCGTACCTCGGCCCGCTCGGCACCACTGGGCTCACCGCGTACGTGGCGCTGACCGAGGTGGCGCCGGTCCGCCCCGGTGACACGGTGTTCGTCTCCGCCGCCGCGGGCGCGGTCGGCAGCGTCGCCGGTCAGGTCGCCCGCCTGCTGGGCGCGGGCACGGTGATCGGCTCGGCCGGCGGTCCGGTGAAGACCGGCAAGCTCATCACGGACTTCGGCTTCGACGTGGCCATCGACTACCGGGCGGCCCCGATCGCCTCGCAGCTCCCCAGTGGCATCGACGTGTACCTCGACAGCGTCGGCGGCGACCACCTGGCGGCGGCGATCGGGGCCGCCCGGCCCGGCGCGCGGTTCGCTCTCGTCGGCGCGATCGGCTCCTACAACACGGCCGTGCCCGGGCCTCCGAACCTGTTCGAGGCGTACTGGAAGGAGGTGACGCTGCGCGGGATGCTGGTCACGTCGTACTTCCACCGGTTCCCCGAGTGGATCGAACGCGCCGGCGGCTGGCTGCGCGACGGGTCGCTGCGCACCGCGGAGACCGTCGTCGACGGCCTGGAGGAGGCACCGGGCGCGTTCCTCGGCGTGCTGCGCGGCGCCAACACCGGCAAGATGCTGGTCCGCCTCGCCTGACGGCAGGTTCCCGTCAGCCCGTCCGGTCCTGGCGGTCGATCGCGGCGGCGGCGAGCTGGGTGCGGTTGGTGGTGTCGAGTTTGGTGAAGATGTGCGAGAGGTGCGTCTTCACGGTGCCGCGGCTCATGAGCAGGCGGGCACCGATCTGCGGGTTGGTGCAGCCCTCGGCGACGAGACGGACGACTTCGAGCTCGGTCGGCGTGAGGCTGGACCAGCCGGTGGCTGGGCGGCCCCGGCGGCCGCGGGACCGTCGGGCGTACTCGACGGCCTGGTCGAGTGTGAGCCGCGCGCCCTCGGCCGCCGCCCGGTCGAACGCGGTCGCTCCGAGCGCCCGGCGGAGCTCGGCGGTGGCGCTGTCGTGCGCCCGCTGCGGGTCGGCCCCGCGCGGCAGGCCGAGGTCCCTGCGGGCCGACCCGGCCGCGGCCAGGATGCGCACGTCGTCGGGCGTCGGGTGGACGGCCGCACCGAGGCGGGCGAGCGCTTCGAGGCTGTCGAGCTGGGCGGCGCGCAGCCGATGGTCGACGCGGATGGTCAAGGCCGCGTGGTGCAGCTCGACCGCTCGGGTGGTTCCGTCCGGGCCGCGGGCGGCGAGTTCGGCCTGCGCGGCGTACGCCTCCGCCAGCGGGCCGGGCAGGCCCAGGCGCCGAGCGACCTCCACCGCCCGGTCGAGCACCGGCACCGCCTCGTCGGGACGGCCGGCGGCGGTGAGGGCCGCGCCGAGCCGGGGCAGCGCCCGGCCCGCGAGCCAGGTCGCGGTGCCCCGGTCGGTGGAGCGGACGGCGCGGCGCAGGGAGTCGACGGCAGCCGCCGGGTCGTCCCTCGCCAGCACCGCCATGGCGTGGTCGAGACCGGGGATGAACAACTCCTCCTCGGCGCCCTCGACCAGCCGCAGCACCGGGTCGAGCACCGCCGCGGCGCCGGCCGGGTCGCCGGTCAGCGCCGTGACCTGAGCGAGCACCGAGCGGGCCACCCCGACCCGCAGGTAGTCGCCGAGGGGTTCGGCGAGCCGCAGCGCCTCCGTGGCCAGTGCCAGCGCACGGACGGGATCGCCGCCGGCGAGGGCCCCGTCCGCCTGATACGTCAGCACCGCGGACAGCACCCCCCGGTGGTGTCGCAGGCACTGCCGGACGGTGTCGTCGATGACCGCTTCGGCCTCCGCGTGCCGGTCGCGCAGGTGCAGGATCATCGCCTGCAGCGCCCGCGCGCCGCCGAGCACGAACGTGTTCCCACCCACCCGTGCGGCGGTGTGGGCCTGCTCGCACAGGTGCCAGGCCTCGTCGAAGTCGGTGTAGAAGGCACCGACCGCCAGCAGGTTCAGGCACAGCGCGCGCAGCCCTTCGTCGCCGACGTCGGTCGCCAGCTCGACCGCTCGCGCGGCGGCTTCGTGCTCGACGTCCAGCGGGCCGGCCGTGTCGGCGACGAGGGCGAGGCCGGTCATGAGGCGGGCCTGCAGCCGGGAGCGTTCATCCGGTCCGCGGTCGATCGCCCGGCGCAGCAGGCCGATGCCCTCGCGGCCGCGCCGATCGAGGTGCCACAGCCAGGCCAATGACGCCGCCAGTTGCCGGCCCGCCCGGGGGTCCTCGGCCGCGAGGCCCCATTCCAGCGCCGCGCGGAGGTTGTCGTATTCGAGCAGCAGCGCCCGCCGCCACCCGTCGACGTCGGGCTCCCGGTCCGCCTCCGCGGTCTCGACGAACAGCAGGAACCAGGCGAGGTGCCGTTCGCGCAGCGCGGTGTCCTCCTCCGCCTCGACCAGGCGGGCCGCGGCGAAGGCACGGATCGTCTCCAGCAGCCGGTAGCGTGACTCGTGGCCCCGTACGTCGGCCACCACCAGCGACTTGTCCACCAGCCGGCCGAGCGCCGGCAGGACCTCGGCGGCGCCGACCGTTCCTCCGGCGCAGAGCGTCCGCGCCGCGGCAAGGCCGAACGTCCCGGCGAACACGGCGAGCCGGCGGAACACGACCCGGTCGGTCTCGTCCAGCAGCGCGTAACTCCAGTCGATGGATCCGGCCAGGGTGCGCTGCCGCCGCTGCGCGTTACGGGGACCGCGGACGAGCAACGCGAACCGGTCGTCCAGGCCCGCCTCCACCTGCCGGGGGGTGAGGGTCCGCAGCCACGCCGCGGCCAGTTCCAGCGCCAGCGGGATCCCGTCCAGGTGCGCCGCGATGGAGCGGATGGCCACCGTGTTGGACTCGTCGAGCGCGAATGAGGGCTGCACGAGGCGGGCGCGATCGACGAACAGCGACAGCGCGTCCGCGTCGGACAGGGGTGGCACCCCCAGCACGGCCTCACCCGGCACGCCCAGCGGCTCCCGGCTGGTGACCAGGACGCTGACCTGTGCGCAGCCCTGCAGCACGGCCTCGACGGTGCTCGCCACCGCGTCGAGCAGGTGCTCGGCGTTGTCGAGGCACAGCAGCGACCGCCACGCGGCCAGGTGGGTGCGCAGGGCGTGCGCGCGCCCACCGACGAACGGCGCGCCGACGGCCTCGGCGACGGTCTCCGTCACCGCCGTGCCGTCACTCACCGTGGCGAGGTCGACCCACCAGACACCGTCCGGGTACCGATCGGACCGGTCGGCGGCGACCTGCGCGGCCAGCCGTGTCTTGCCCGCACCGCCCGGCCCGGTCAGGGTCACCAGGCGGTGGCGCTCCAGCAGCCCGGCCGCGGCTTCGATCTCCGTGTGGCGCCCGACGAACGACGTCAACGGCGCCACGAGATTGCCCGGCACCCGGGCGGGGGATGCGACCGTGGGCTCGCCTGTGCTGCCGCGCATGGGCTCCACAATGCCCGGGGAGCCGGCCACCACCTGACGCGGCATCGGCCACCTGGCAGATGTTCCGCGGTGGCGCGCCGGGAAGGCTGCAGCGCAGACACCACTGCACCGGAGGATGACCATGACGAACGGACCGCTCGCCGTCTCCACCCGCAACCCGCGCTATTTCACCCCGACCTCAGGGCCCGACGCCGGCCGTGCCGTCTACCTGACCGGGTCGCACATCTGGAACAGCCTGCACGACGGCATGGGCCCCGGCCCCGACGGCCCGGACGAGCCGGAGCGCCTGGACTTCGACGCCTACCTGCGGTTCCTGACCGAACGGGGGCACAACTTCATCCGGCTCTGGCGCTGGGAACACGTCCGGTCCCAGGCCGCGGGCGGCAACTACCACCTGAACATGTCGCCGCAGCCGTGGGCGCGGACCGGGCCGGGCACCGCGAAGGACGGTAAGCCCCGCTTCGACCTGGAGCGGCTCGACGACGGCTTCTTCCAGCGGCTCCGCGAGCGGGTCACCGCGGCCGGGGAGGTGGGCATGTACGTGGGCGTCATGCTGTTCGACGGCTGGGCCCTGCACCTCAGCCCGCCGCCGGACCACATCGAGGGCCACCCGTTCCACGCCGGCAACAACATCAACGGCGTGTCCGCGAGCTCGATCAACGACCTGCAGGTCCTGCCGCTCGACCCGCGGGTCCGGTCCCTGCAGGAGGCGTACGTCCACAAGGTCGTCGACACCCTCCACGACCTGCCCAACGTGCTCTGGGAGGTGTCCAACGAGTCGTGCGGCGGGGGCGCGGTGACCGATGAGTTCGCGGCGTTCCTGGGCATGGACACGGCACCGTCGTGGGGAGACTCGACCGGCTGGCAGTACTGGGTCATCGACACGGTCAAGCGGCACGAGGCGGCGCGTGGATACGACGTACACCCGATCGGGATGACCATGCAGTTCCCGGTGCCGGAGCAGACCAAGGTGAACGACCCGCTGCTGGGCAGCCGGGCTGAGTGGATCTCGCCGGGTTACGACGACGAGGTCTTCGCGGGCGGCGGCCACCCGATGGCGGGCGGCGCCCCGCCGTCGCGCTGGTACACCGATCCACCGGTCGCCGACGGCGCCAAGGTGGTCCTCACCGACACCGACCACTACGCCCCGGGGCACGGCGACGCCCTGTGGGCGTGGAAGTCGTTCCTGCGCGGCCACCACCCCGTCCTCATGGACTACGGCCTCATCGCCGGGTTCGCGCCCGCCGCCGAGTCCGCCGCCGACACCGGCGTGCCGCCGTTCGCCCACTACGAGCCCGCGCGATGGGCCATGGGCGACACCCTGCGATACGCGCGGCGCATGGAGCTGATCGACGCGGCTCCGCGGCGCGATCTCGCCTCGACCGGGTATGCCCTGGCGAACCCCGGCTCGGAGTACCTCGTGCTGGCGCCGGACGGCGACGGCCGGGCGTTCACCGTCGACCTGCGGGCCGGCGAATACCAGGTCGAATGGTTCGACGTCACCACCCGGGAAACGGCACCTGGTGACGTGCTGCGCGTCGAGTCGGCGCGCTCGGTCGAGCTCACCTCGCCGTTCCCGCCCGGGCCCGTCGTGGTGTACCTGCGAGGTCGTCAGGGACGCTAGGAGGCGCCGATGCGGGAGCCATCGGGGGCGTAGACGTAGCCGTCGGAGCTGTACCAGCAGCCTGCCACGCCGTTGTAGTCGCCGTAGTAGCCGCCGGAGCCGAAGTGGGGCTCGACGGCCGGGGCACCGCCCGGGTGGTCCAGGCCCAGGCCGTGGTCCGGGACCGGGACCGGGTCGGCCCAGCCGGCCACGTGCTGGGGTGTGCCGAAGGCGTCCGGGGTCGGGTCGGCCCAGCCGGCCGAGTGATCGTGTGCGCCGAAGGAGTCCGGGTTGGTGAAGCCGGCCGGCAGGGAGTCGTCCATGCGGTGCCTCCGAGGTCAGATGAGCGACCCGTCGCCCGGCGGGTTGCCGGTCGGGCGGGTGCGGAACAGTTCCGGGTTCAGCGGAGCCTGATCGTCGGGATGGGACGGGACCACGGCCGGTGGCCGGCTCGACCGGGAGCACGGCCACCGCGACTTCGTCTCGCGCCAGGCCTTCTGGAACCGCGACTCGTTGGTGACGTCCGCCGACTCGTCGGTGACGTCCGCCGTGCTGTCCGCGTGCACCGGAGCCGCCACCGGCAGCAACTCCGCCGGCGGCGGCACCGGAAGGTCGAACCGGTCGACCGCCGTGCGCAGGCAGGCGTGCGTGGCGGTGGCGAGGTCGACCTGTTCCACAGTGGACAGGCCGACCACCGCCGTGAACGGTGTGGTGGTCCCGGACGCCGCCGACCACAGCGGCGCGCGCTCGGCCCACGGAAACACCCGGACATGGTCGGTGTCGCGCCACAGGTCGGTGCCGTCGTGCGGGACCACGGCCGGCCACGGCGGCGGCCCGAACCGCGAGTCGCGCGGCTGCTGCACGGCCAGGCCGACGGCCGTCCACACGTCGCGCACCCACCGGTCGAGCTCGGCGCCGGCCCACTCCGCCAGGTGCTGCTCCAGCAGGTCCAGCGGCGGGGCCGGCGCGGCCGGGTCGTCGCTCACCCAGCCGACCACCGCCGACAGCGGGCGACCGCCGTTGTCGTAGCCCAGGTCCTCGCGGACCTCGCTGACCCGGAACCCGGCCGCGATCACGCGGGTGCCGTCGAGCACCGCCTGGGTGTAGCGCGGTGGCGCGTCACGGATGTTGCTCCCGGCACCCAACGTCGCGGAGACCAGGGCGGCGTACCGGTGCGGGCGGTCCTGCGGCGGCACGGCGCGCCACCACCAGTCGCCGTGCAGCAGCCGGCAGTAGACGAACGGCGCCCAGCTCACTGCACGTCCGCGGAGGAGGAGGAGGAGGAGGAGGAGGAGGAGGCGAAGTCGAGCACCGTGCCGTCCTGGATCAGCGGCAGGTGCCCGATCTGCTCGCCGAGATCCTGGTATCGGCTGGTGTCGACCGCGAGCTGCTCCCGCAGCACGGCCAGCTTGGCGGCCGCCGCGCGGGTCGCCGCGGCGAACGCGTCCTCCTTGGCCACCGTCCGGAAGAACTTGGCCCCATAGCTCTTCTCCGCCTGTTCCGCCTGGGTGAACGTGCGCTGCGCCTGCTCGACGGCCCGCGCGGTCTCCGCGTTGGCCACGCCGAGCCGGTGCAGCAGCGTGAACGCGATGGGTTGCATGAGGTTGTTCGGCGCCACGCTCGGCGCCTGCACCTGCCGGGCGTCGGCGGTCCCGAAGTACCCCAGCCGCACCGGGCAGATCATCGCGCTGATGTGCTTCTGGAACGCCAGCGGGAACAGCAGCCGCACATCCTCGACGATCTCCTTGAACAGCACGTCGCCGGGCTGGCCCTGGAACCGTGGCCGGAGCAGGTCGGCCTTCGTCAGCAGGACCACGACCGACGGGGGTTTCGCGCCCTCGGCGCGGCGGCGGCCGATCTCGCGCTGCAGGTGGGTGCTGATCGCGGCGATCTTCGTGCTCATGAGGACCTGGGCCCGGTTCTCCGGAGTGATCCGCTTCGTGAGGTGCTCGCAGCTGATGACGGCGTAGACGCTGTGCGCGGCCCGCAGCTGGGCGCGCATCCGGATCACGTCCGGGTCCTCGTCGTCCGACGTGAGCAGGGCGCCGCCGCGGTAGTCGAGCATGTCGAAGTTCAGCCACGGGTCGATGCCGGCGTTGAGCACGAACGGGTACTCGAACGAGGCGCCCTCGCGCGTGGTCTCCGGGAACGTGCCGTTGGTGTTGAGCTCCTCCCACTCTGCGAGCAGCTGCAGGTCGAGCTTGCGGTCCCGGCAGTACAGGAAGAAGCCGTTCATGAGACCGGCGGCCAACGTCGCGTACATGCCCTGCAGGTAGCTCGACTTGCCACTGTTGGTGGTGCCCAGCAGGGCCACCTTGAGATCCGGGATCTCGGTCATCGGTCTGCCTCTTTCTGCCGGGACGGACCAGGCCCGGGCGCGTCGTGGACTACGGCATCCAGTGCCTGGTCGAGGCGTTCGACCAACGCCCAGGCGTGGTGGTGCTGCTCCTGCGCGGCCGTCTCGGCGGCCGCCGCGGCCTCGGCGAGGTTGCGCCGCCTGCGGGCCGCGGCGTAGGCGACGGCGCCGGCCGCGACCAGGCCGACGGGCGTGCTGAGCAGCGCCACCCCGGCGGCGGTGGCCAGCAGCGCGGGGTGGACCGGCAGCTTCGCGCCGCCGCCGGCCGCCGGTTCGGTCGGTGCCGGATCCGCGGGGGTGAGCCAGTGGCGCAGCGCCCAGAGCAGCCCGGCCGCCACCCGGGTCCGGCCGGCCTCGTCAAGCCTGCCGCGGTGCGGCTCGACCGTCACGACCAGCGCGGCGACGCGACGGTCACCGGCCACGCCGGTGAGGAAAGGGCGCAGCCGTTCGACGGCACCGCCCGGCACGGCCGCGTCGGACGACGCGAGCACGAACGTCACCGGAACGCCCGCCCCGGCCGGGCGGCCGGCGAGCGCGTGCTGCAGGTTGACGAGCACGGGCCGCAGGTAGGTGACCCCGCCCGGACCGGCCAGGCGCGCGGCGTCGAGGCAGACGAGGTATCCGTCCGCGGACCGCAGCCGCTGCTCCACCTCGTCGGCCGGGGACAGCAGGTCCGCCTCGGTGAGGGTGTCGCGGGTCAGGGACAGCTCGGCGGTGCCGTCCACGGCGAACACGGTGGTGCCGGTCACCGCGCCCGGGCGCAGCGCGAGACCGGAGATCCCGTCGGTCAGGGCGGCGAACGCGGCGCCGGCGCCCGGACCGGCGTCGAGCACCGCCAGGCGGCAGGCGGGCAGCTTCCGCTCGGCGGACGCGGCTGCGGAGGCGGCGGCGACCGCGACGATCGCCTGCTTGGTGAACCCGAGCAGCGCCGCGCCGAGCGGCCCGAGCTCGGGCCGGCCCGCGTTGTCGGAGGACGTCACAGCAGGGACCGGCCGTCGGGGAGGTAGTGGTGGTTGGTCGCCTCCAGCGCGGGCTGCCCGGGATCGAGGACCGCGACGGCGGCCGCGGCGTCGGCGGCGTCGAGGGCGCCGCTGCCGGCGAGGGCCTCCGCGAGCTCGACGAACCACCGGATGTGGTGCTGGGCGGCCCCGACCCGTGCGGCCGCGGCGAGTTCGACGAGGGAGCGGCCGGGCTCGTCGCGCACCTGGTCGAGGTCCGCGAACGCGGCCGGCGACAGCAGCGCCAGGGCCCGGCGCAGCTGGACCGCGGCGCCGGCGGGGTCGCCGGCGTCCAACCTCCGGCGCGCGCTGTGCAGCACGTGGAAGGCCGGGTCCGCCATGGCGTTCAGCGACAGGCCGCCGTCGACCCGCCGGCGGTCGCCGACGATCCCGGCGGCCCGGGCCACGTCGTCGAGCTGCTCGGCGTACCCCCACGAATTGATCAGGTGGTAACAGTCGATGGCGGTGACCGCGCACAGGACGGCGGCGCGGCTGGCGAGCTCGTGGTTGAGGTCGACCAGCGTGCGTGGGTCGCTCGGGTTGGGCAGCTGGAACGTGTCGGCGGTCGGCGACGTCGCGTTGAGCCGGGACAGTTCCTCCGGGGTCCACCAGGCGGCGTCGGGGAATCGCAACGGCAGCACGCCGCCGGCGTCGGTGACGGGCTGAGTGGAGCCGGGCACCAGGTTGCAGCCGCCGATGCGGATCTCCAGCCGCTCCTTCGCCAGCATCGGCTCGAGGATGATCACCGGCAGGGTGCGCAGGTCCGACTGGTACAGGTCGCTGTGCGGCCAGCGGAAGTGCCGGTCGGCGACCTTCACCGACACGAGTCCGGCCCGTTGGAACGCCTGCAGGTCCGCCTCGATCCGGGCGATGAGCCCGCTCCACGGCTGCGGCCCGCCGTCGCCCGGCGCTGGGGGCACCAGCAGCAGCACCGGCGGCATGGCCACCGGGTCGGGATACACCAACCGCATGCTGCTGCCGAAGTGGCCGGGGCCCTCGCGGAACGGATACGTGTCCAGCCGCAGCCGCTCCCGCATCAGTGCGAGCTGATGGTTGGCCTTCTGCTCCTCGAGGTCGCGCTGGTGGCTGAACGCCGACTCCTGCAACTCCTTGCTGTGCTCGCGCGCCGCCTGCGCCTCCAACTGCTGCGACTCGGCGTGCAACTGGGCGATCTCCAGCTGCAGTTTGCGTGCCTTGCTCGCGTTGTACAGGTTGCCGGCGGTGGACGCCACCGAAGCGGCCGCCTGCAGGCCCCCCACGCCGCGGTTGGCGCGCTGCTGCTCGAGCTGCTTGTGCATGTTGTCGGCCTGGGCCTGCAGCTGCTGCGTGCTCTGCCTGCGCTGCCACACCTGGTTGAAGAAGTTGCCGACCAAGCTGATGATCGAGATCGCTTCCATGACCGCCATCGGGCCCGTTCCCCCTACACACAGTGGTGCACAGCCGTGTGCCAAGCGTGAGGTTGATCTCTCGGCGCAGTCAACGGCGGTCCATGAAAGCGGGCCGCCCGACGGCGGACTCGGCCCGTCCGGTGGGGTCCCACTCCACCGGACGCCGAGGCCACTCCGACATCCGCTCAGAACAGCCAGCGGGCGCGGTGCCAGGTGGAGTCATGGTTGGAAATATTCGCCGTTCCAGGTGTATCGCAGCTCCTGCACCGCACCGCCGCCCGCGGGGGCGAACTGCAGGGTCAGCGTGCCGGCCTCGGACGTCCAGCCGGACAGGCTCATGCCCGCCGGCGGCAGGACGGCGTCGACGGCGATGAACGAGCCGTCGGTCTGCGGGTCGAGGACCGCGGCGAAGGTGCGGCCCGGGTGCGTGCCGTCCCGGCCGCAGGTGATCGCCGCCAGGAGGCGGCGCCGGCCGTCGCCGTCGAGGTCCACCAGGTGCCGCAGGTGGTCCGGGGCGGCGGGCTGCAGGACGTCCCAGCCGGCGGCGCGACCGTCGGCGTCGAACCGGACGGTGGCGGCCGGGCAGCCGGTCAGCCCGGCGACCCTGGTGAGGTCGACCGCGGGCCCGGTGCCACCGGCGGCCGGCACCATGCCGGGCTGCCCGGAGTCCGCGACCTCGGTGAACGCCTGGCCGTTCCACCGGTACGCGTGGGCCTCGCCGAGCCGGTACCCCCAGTTCACGTACACCGGTTTCACGTCGGTGACGAGCAGCCCACCGGCGACCCAGTGGTCGGAGAACAGCCCGCCGCGCGGGCCGGCCCAGCCGAGCGCGCGCAGGGTCGTGCCGTCGCGGCGCACGGCGAGCAGCTCGCCCTGGCCGTCGCCGGAGTCCTCCTCGGACTGCCAGCACGCCGCGTAGACGAACGCCTCGGCCTGGCCGTCGCCGGTGACGTCACCGTAGGAGATCCGGTCCGCCCGCAGGGTCACCCGCGGCCACGTGGTGGGGCCGACCGTGGCGGCGTCGTCGCCCTTGAACGGCGCCGTGCGGAAGGTGACCGGACCGGACGGGCAGCCCTGGTGGGTGGGGAACGTGATGGTCGCGGTCCGCCATTGCACGCCGGCCCAGTTCGCCGGTACCGGCGGCGTCTGCCTGGCCTGGACCGGCTTGCTCGGCCGGGGGGCGGCGGTCGGGGCGATGGACGGCGTCGGCGTCAGGGAGCCGCCCGGCACCGGCGGGTGCGTCGGTGCGGCGCCGTTCCAGAGGATGCCCCCACCGACGAGGGTTGCCGCGACCACCGCGGCGGCGAGGAGTGCGGTGGCGGTCCGTCTGGTGCGCAGGCGACGCTCACCGCGGTCCCGCAGGCGCGCCGCGGCCGGGGGCGCGACGGTCCGGCGGACGTCCGTCCGCAGCCGGGACAGCGCGGCGGACAGTTCGACGTTTTCGACGTTCTCGACGTTTGCGGCATCTTCGGTGTCTTCGGTGTCTTCGGTATCGAAGTCAGTCATGGTAGGTCACCTCCTCGGTGGACTGGGCGAGCTCGGCGGCGAGGGTCGCGCGGCCCCGGTGCAGCCACGACTTGACGGTGCCGACGGCGGCGTCCATCTCCCGGGCGACGTCGGCGACCGGCAGGTCGATCAGGTGGTGCAGGACGACGGCCCGGCGCTGGTCGGCCGGCAGCCGCCGCAGCGCCGTGACGAGCGCGACGTGGTCCGGGTCCAGCGGCGGGACGTCGACGGTGCGTTCCCGGCCCCAGTGCGCCCGCGCCACCCGGCCGCGCCGCCACCGCGACGTGGCCAGGTTCGCCGCGACCCGGCGGATCCAGGCGAGCGGGTCGTCGTACCGTGCCACGTCGCCCCAGCGTTGCCAGGCCCGGCAGAACGCCTCCTGGGCGAGGTCCTGCGCTTCGGCGAGGTCACCGACGAGCGCGTAGACCATGGCGACGACGTCGCCGTACCGCGCGTTGTAGAGCGCGTCGAAGTCGGCCGCGGCGGGCGGCCCGTGGGTGGCGCGGCGGTCGTGCTCTCCGGATCCGGGCATGTCACATCACACGCTATTCCCGTCGATCCGGTTGCGGCGTCACGGCCAACCGGACTGTCGGGCAGCCGACCGCGCTCGTCGTGGCGGGTGGGCGGCCGGCCGCGGCAGTCGTGGCAGTCGCGGCAGGGGAGAGCGGCCGGGTCGGTCGTGGCGGCTGCGGCGGGCCGGGCGGTCAGCCTGCGGCGTCGGTCGTAGCAGTTGCGGCAGGAGCGGGCGGCCGGCGGCGTAGGTCGTGGCGGTTGCGGCGGTTGCGGCGGTTGCGGTGGGGTGGGCGGTCAGCCGGCGACGTCGGTCGTGGCGGTTGCGGTGGCGCGGCGGGGTGGGCGGTCGGTCAGGCGGCCGCTCCGGTCGTGGCGGATGGTGAGCACGACCGTGGTCAGCAGCACGAGCTCGCCGAGGTTGCCCAGCCACGGCACCGCGAATCCGGCGGCGGCCGCGCCGAACATTGCGACCGCCCCGGCGAACAGCCACGGCCACCCGTCGCGCCGCCACAGCACGACACCGACGCCGATGAGCACGAGGATCGCGACGACCGCGGGCACCGGCGGACCGGCCGCGGCGTCGTTGACGTAGCGCAGGGTGTCGGCGTACCGCTCGGGCACCAGCCGCAGCCGCGCGATGTCCGTGAAGATGCCCAACGCGACCAGCACGGCGGTGAGCCCGGCGGCGGCGGTCATCAGCCGGCGCCCGGCGCGGGCCAGGATCGCGCCGGCGACGATGAGCAACGGCGTGAAGAGCGCGTGCCCGACGAACCGCCCGGCGTTGAGCCCCTCCAGGAGGTCACCCTCGCCGATCGGGCGCCCGAGCGCGATCACGCCGTTGTCGTAGACCAGGGCTCCCGCGACGACCGTGACGATCCAGGCCCGCAGCCGCGCCGCGGCCAACCCGACCCCGAGCACCCCGACCGCCAGCACCGCGAAGATGACGGACACCATCACCGGCCCACCGTTTCACTGATAGAAACACAGTTCCACTGATGGCAACGTACGGGTCCCCGGCACGCCGGTCAATCACCGCACGGTCACAGTCGACTACGCTGGGGCACCCGCACGGAGTGGCCTTGCGCGTTCGCGACCTTGCGCCAGGTGCAGGTCAGCCGGAGCGGTCAGATCACCGAGCGGATCACCAGGGCCGTCGACCAGCTCAGCGGCGCCCGGATGGGCGGCGCCGAGGCTGGTACCCGGCTATCGAGCCATCTTGCGAGACGCGATCGGCGAAGTTACTGGGTCGGATGACCGGCATGGCCGATAGTGGTCACCGTGACCGATCTTGAGCGCCAGGTCAGCCGGGTATGGAGCGCCGATGTCCGCCGGCTGATTGATGAGGCGACGCGCTGCTACAACGCTGGCGCCATCCGGGCCTCGATCGTCGCCACGTGGACGGCGGTCATCGCTGACATCATCGACAAGGTCATCGAGTTGGCTGACGGTGGGGATGCCGACGCACAGAGGTTCCGAGCAACCGTCGAGAACGCCCGCGATCTTGGCATAACCACGGCTGGTGTACAGGCGATGCAGAAGATCGAGGACGGGTTGCTCGCCCTGGCTCAGCGGTTCGAACTGGTCGACTCCGTTGCTGCCCGGGAGTTGGAGCGCATCCGGGAAGACCGCAACCTGTGTGTCCATCCACCACTGCGCCGCCACGGAGAGACCTACGACCCGCGACCCGAAGTCGCACGGGCCCACCTGGCCGTTGCACTGACCACGCTGCTGGTGCATCCACCAACCCAGGGCCGACGTGTCGTCGAGGACTTTTGCCGGCCGCGACCGTGAACTGGTGCGCCGCACGCTACAGGGCGTGTACTTGCGGTTCCAAGCCCTGACTGCGCCGGTGCAACTGCGTGCGGTTGCCCGGCTGGGCGATCAGGACTTCTTTTGGGACGTCATTGAGCCATCGCTGACGGATCAGCTTGACGCGACGCTGTCGTCAGTGAGCGTGCCGAGTGCGTCGACGTCTCTCACAACAGAAGTGGCAAAGCTGTTGTCTCTGGTACGCCATCCTGGTGTTCGCTCCCGTATGCCCGTCCTGGAAGCGTCGTACAACAAGCTCGGATTGCCGCACCGTGCCGCTATCGCTGCTGCGGCTCCCGATCCGCATTTCCTGCCCGTGACGATCGAGGCGATGCAGACCGCTGGTGACTGGAGAGTCGCAGAACAGCTCTGCGAACTCCTGGTCGTGCCGTATGGACCGCTGATGTCTGCCGAAGTCCTGCGTGCAGTGCTGGAGGGCTGGTCGAGCAATTCCAAGTGTCGGGCCGCATCCCGGATGCCGAAGCTGGCTGTCGTGCTATATGCAGCCACCGCACATCTGGGTCTGGCGCGGCACCCACTCTGGCAACAGTTCGTCCGCGATGCGCGTGCTCGCGCCGAAGCCGATGACCTTCCGTACTACAGCTACGACGGTGTTGAGCAGGCGATCGTTACCGACGGCGGTGCGCCGATCGGAGAGTTTGGCGCCCGGTTCTGAGCGTGTGTGAGGACCCGCAGGGGTGCCTCGCCCTCACTTCATTATCCCATGTTGTCGATGTTCGACGACAACCGGCAGGGACTTGTCGCTGATCCGGCTACCGCTACGGTGCGCGGCATGCTTACTGGTGACGAGAAGTTTGTTGGTTCTGGGCGGGTGCGGCTGTGGACACAGCGTTTCGGCCGGCCCGCTGATCCCACCGTTCTGCTGGTCATGGGCACCTCCACCCAGGGCATTGGCTGGCCCGACGAACTGGTGGAATCGGTCGTGGACAGCGGTCGGCAGGTGATCAGGTTCGATCATCGCGACACTGGCCGTTCCGGCTCCGTCGATTTCACAACGCATCCCTACGCGCTCGCCGACATGGCAGCCGACACGGCCGCCGTCCTGGACGGTTACGACGTCACAGCCGCGCACATCGTTGGAACGTCGCTGGGGGCGGCGATCGGACAGTGGCTGGCTGTGCACCGGGCGGACCGGGTGCGCACGCTGATCGCGATGGCATCGTCTCCGATGGGCAACAACCCCGGACCGGCGTGGGCCCGGGCCATGGCGGGTCAACCGGCCGCGGCCGACGAGCTCCCGCCTCCGGATGCACGGTTCCTCGAGCATGTGCTGGCCTCGGTGAAGGCGCCTCGGAGGACCGCCCAGCAGCGCATGGACGCCGACGTTCAGACCTGGCGAGTGCTCAACGGCGATGCCCTGCCCTTCGATGAACCTGCCGCCCGGCGGTTCGTCGAACACTGCTACGCCCGGGCCGGCAACATCGCTGCCGCCTCGAACCACGATCTCGCCGGACGGCGCTGGGACGACGGCCGGCGGGCCTCCTTGTCCTCCATCACCGCGCCGACCCTGGTTCTGCACGGCAGCGATGACCCGCTGTTGCCCCCAGCTCACGGTGCGGCCCTCGCGGCACAGGTCCCAGCGGCGCACCTGGAGATCGTGCCTGGCATGGGCCACCACCCGTTCTTCTCGCCAGGGCTCACCGCGCGGATCGCCGACGTGATTGTCCACCACACAGCCTGATCCAAGGACGGCTGCGACGGCTGGCCGATGAAATGGGGTCGAGGCCACGTCGGTCGGCACGAGCTTGTCGCACGCGTTGATCGCCTCGCCCCACGACGCCAGGGTGCGATCTCGCGTCGCCACTCCAGGGAGACCGACGTGGCGGCTGGTCACCGGCCGGTCGGTGCCGTGAGCGCCGGTATGATCCGGACAGTGATCCGGACAGGTGAGCGGGGGCGCTGTGAGCAGCATCAGGGTGTTGGTGACAGGGGCGAGTATCGCAGGGCCCGCACTGGCCCACTGGCTGCACCGGCGGGGGGCCGAGGTGACCGTGGTGGAGCGGGCCCCCGAGTTGCGTCCCGGTGGCCAGGCGGTGGACGCGCGCGGGGTGACCAAGGACGTCATCGGGCGGATGGGGCTGGACGCGGCGGTGCGTGCGGCGCGCACCGAAACCGCAGGCGCCTACACGGTGGACGTGGACGGGACCGTGCTGGAGACCTTCCGGGCGGACGATCACGGCGGTGACGGATACATTGCCGACATCGAGATCCTGCGCGGAGATCTGTCCCGAGTGCTCTACGACGACACCCGAGACGCTGTCGACTACGTCTTCGGCGACCGGATCGCCGAGCTTACCCAGGACGTGGACGGGGTCGACGTGGCCTTCGCAGGCGGCGACCGGCGGCGCTTCGACCTGGTGATCGGGGCGGACGGGCTGCACTCGGCGCTGCGAGCGATGGTCTTCGGGCCGCACGAGCGGTTCGTCCGCCACCTGGGGCTCGTCCTGGCCTTCTACAGCGTGCCGAACGAGTTCGGGTTGGACCGCTGGTTGATCGAGTGCCAGCACAAGGAGTCCGGACGCACCGCACTGCTGCGGCCCATACAGGACGCCACCCGGGCGATGGCGATGTTCTCCTTCCCCGCGGCCACGTTCGACGTCGACTACCGGGACGTCGCGGCCCAGAAGCGGCTGTTGCGGGAGCGGATGGCAGGCTTCGGCTGGTTGACTCCGCAGCTCCTCGCACACCTGGACGACACCCCGGACTTCTACCTCGACCAGGTCGGCCAGGTCGTCATGGACCGCTGGTGCAGCGGTCGGGTGGGAGTGTTCGGAGACGCGGCGTTCAGCTCGTCGCCGATGTCCGGGCAGGGCACCGGGCTGGCCCTGGTCGGCGCCTACCTGCTGGCCGGAGAGTTGGCCGCGGCCGGCTGGGACCCGGAGGCGGGGTTCGCCGCGTTCGACGGGCGGATGCGCTCGTTCGTCGAGGCGAACCAGGAGATCGGCAGGATGCATGTGCAGAGCCTCGACGCCCCGGCGCCGGACGCCGAACCCATCGCGGAGCCTGACATGGAGGCGCTCACCGATCTGGTCGGGCGCGCGATCAACGGCGTCGAGCTGCCTGACTACGCGGAGCTGCCGGATTCCCGGGCCGCGGCCGGACCGCGGTCGTCTCTGTAGGTGGACGGGGCCAGGTCTTGGTGATGACTCCTGCGGCGCGGGTCGGGCGACGGTGTTGGGTTGGGGCCGCCCGGTGCGGGCGTGCCCGCGCCTGGTGACGACGGGTAGGAGCCGGCGGTGGAGCTGGTCGAGCACGTCATTTCGCGGACGGATGCCGCCTACCAGCGATGGTTGGCGTCGGTCACCGACGACGTCGTCGCCGGCGGGGTGGTCGTGTACTGCCTGGAATCGTTGCCGGAGCGCAACACGACCTACGAAATCGGCGAGTGGCTCACGGGCTACCTCATGATCGGCCAGGAAGGCGATCGGGGGTTCTTCCTCAAGTGCGACGATGACGGCGGCCCGGTGTTCCGGGGCGACCTGGGCGGTCTCGGCGAAGTCGACCTCGATGTTGTTGCCCCCGAGTTCGAGGTGTGGCTGCGTTCCGGTTTCGCGCTGCCGGCCGACCCGGAGCCGGACCTGCCGCCGACCGCCGACGTCTATGTGGCCGGGATTCCGGTCGATGGGGTTCAGCTGCTGGTGCGGGCGAGGAAGCTGCTGGGTGTGGATTGGCGGTTCGGGGATCTCCGGGGCCTGCTCGCCGCCCAACCATTCCTGGCGGTGAGGTCAGCTCATCTGTACGCACTGCGCCGCGCCCTGGAATACGCCCCTGAGTTGCGGCCGTACGTGTTCTACACCACCGACCACGGCCTGGAAGCGGTCTGGCCGGGCAGCCCAGAAGACCGGTGACCGGCCGCGCGGAGCCCGCAGACGCCCTCACGGCGCACCGCGCACTTCCAAGGCCGCACCACCCCGGGCCGCCGCCTGAAGCGGGTACGCGGTGGTGCGCCACGAGTACCGGGCCGACAACTATGCGATGCGACGCCTCGACGAGCGCGGTGAACATCGTGACGTGCACCGATGCCGGCGACGGCACGACCGTCCTCGCCGAGCGCGTCACCGACAACAGCCGGGCCCGCACCGGCAGGGTCAGGCGGAAGCGACGAACGCGAGGTCCTGCCACTGCTGGCGGGACCTCGCGACGGACGCGGGGTAGGAACCGTGGACCGTCTCGGCACGCGGGTCGGCACCCTCGGCGAGCAGGCGGCGCATCAGCTCGGGCGGGCCGCCGTTCATCACGGCGAGGTAGAGCGGGGTGCGGCCGATGTGATCGCGGGCGTCGACCGGTACCCCCGCGGCGAGGAGCAACGGCAGCACCCTGGTGAAGTCGACCCACATCGCCAGGTGCAGCAGCGACCAGCCGTTCGCGTCGCGCACGTGCGGGTCGATCACGCCGCGGTCGAGGCCGTCGAGGAGCCAGTCGGTGTCGCCGTGCTGCATGCGGTGCTTGAGCTCGCGGACCTGGGCGGCGAGGGCGTGCGGCAGCCGGCCCTTGCCCGTGGTCCAGGTCGCCTGGGTCGCGTAGCAGCCGGAGCTGGTGCCGCCGAGTGTCCGCAGCATCCGCTCCCGCAACTGCTCCTCCTCGTCGTGGTCGGGCAGTCGCAACGCGCCGCCGGTGACCTCGACCCGGTGCCAGGCGCCCTGGCAGCGCACCCGTGCCGGCGATCCGGGCGCCGCCGGGACCGGGGCGCCCTGCGCGGCCACGGACGACGGGAACAGCGCGTCCCTCACCAGCGGGTGCAGGTCGCCGGGGCGCTGGTGGCCCGCCGCGATGAGCGCCAGGTCCGGCGGCACCGAGCCGGTCAGGATCCGGGTCGGGATCTCGAGGTACTCGCTGACGTCGTGCGCCTCGGCGGTCAGGTCGTGGACCGTCACCGCGAGGGACGCGCCGTACAGGGTGCTGACCTGCCCGACGCCGAACGCGGCCGCGGCGGCCCGGGCCTCGTCGGCGACCCCGACCGGCAGCGTCGGCGGCCCCGACGGGCGTTGCAGCGCCTCGGGGTCGACCGCGGACACGTCGATGCCGCACCGGCGCCACGCCCCGACCAGGTCGCCCTCCGTGAGAATCCGCCAGGTCTGTTCGGTTTCGGCTGCGGCGTCGGTACCCCCACCGAACGCCTCCGGCGGCAACGGCCGCCCATCGGGCGTGAGGAACGGCATCCGGTCGGCGGAACCTCCCCACGCGGCCCGGACGGCAGCGGCCTCCCGCACGTCCCAGGTGTAGCGTGGCGCGACGTACCAGCGCTCGTGCTCGATGTCGGCGAGTGTCGCCACGGTGAGCTGCAACCGCTGCGGCCCGGTCGGCGACTTCGGCAGCCGCACCCGCAGCAGCGGGGCCAGGTCCGCCCCGGCCCGGGGCGCGAGGATCGCGCTCACCATCGGCTGCAGCGTGCTCATCCCGCCGCGGTGCCGGGGCAGGTGCCACCACAGCAGGTCCACGCTGAGGTGGCGAAGGTCGTCCTGCAGCGCCTCGAGCGCCGCGGCGTCGAACCGGCCCGGGTCGAAGCGCACGTCGACGTCGCACCGGGCCAGGGCGGCGGCGCCGGCCCAGTCACCGGCCGCGCGGGCGGCGGCGGCCGCGTCCACCACGTCGCGGGGCAGCGACTCGGCCCGGATCCGGCGCCATTGCGGCAGGTCGGGACGCAAGACGGTGAGCACCTCCGCACGACTTGGGGCGGCAGGCCGACCGGATTCGAACCGGCGTCCTCCAGCTTCGCAAGGTGGCGTGACGACCTCTGCACTACGGCCTACCGCAGGCGAGCGTAGGACATCGCGTGGCGGCGCCGCCGCCGGGGCCGTCAGTTCGGCCCGCGCTGCCAGTTGTGCGGGCTCATCCCGTACACCTTCCGAAAAGGGCGAGCGAAGTGCCGCGGGTTGGCGAACCCCACGGCCTTTCGGTGTCAGCCGGTTGGCAACTGGCTGGCACCGAAAATTGTCACACCCGGGGATTACCTTCTCGGGCATGACGAACGCCGTCCAGTCGCTGAGCTACCTCGCCCCGTCGGCACTGCGCGACGGGGGACTGCAACTGCAGACCGCCGGGGGCGTGGCGCAGCGCGCAGCCACCGCCAACCCGCGGTTCTTCACCGGGTTCCTGACCACGCCCGCCGCCGCGTCGGCCGGGCTGCTCGCGGTGGCCGAGGTGGCCCGGACCCGGTATTTCCAGCCGCTGAGCCCGGCGAGCCTGGACCCGGTCGTCACCGGCAGCCGGGACCGGCTGCGGTTCGAGTCGTTCTCCGGCTGCTGCGGCGTCTATGCGCGCCTGGACGTGCTGCCCGCCGGGCTGGACGGGGAGATCGTCGACCACGGCACCACCAACGTCGACGTCAACACGCCCCTGCGGCAGGCGCTGCAGCGGCTCGTCGGGGCCGACCCGCTGCACGTCAGCGTCGGCCCCGACGACCTGACCGTGTCCACGATGGACGGCGCGGTGGTGGAGAAGAAGGTGCCGCTGCCCGCGCGCTGGCTGCGCGGGTTCGCGGAGGTGCAGGTCATCGCGTCCGGCTTCGACCCGCGCGCCGAACTGTCCGCGGCGGACGCGACCGCGTTCCTGCGCCGGTTGCCGGCCGCCAACGACCGCGCGGTGCTGTGGGCGGTCCCCGCCGGCCGGTCGCTGCGCCTCACGTCCCGGCCGGCGCCCGGCGCGGTCTGCCTGCCCGGGCCGGGTCGGCTCGCCGCGCTGAAGCCCGTGCTGCGCTTCGCCAAGCGGCTGCGGGTCTACGGCCCGGCGCTCACCACCGCCAGCGGACCCGTCTCCAGCACGTGGGAGCTGGACACCGGCGAGCTGCGCCTGTCGCTGACCTTGTCACCGCAGCCCAGCCGGGGGTTCTCGGGCGAGGGTGCGGTGCTCGCCGCCCTCGCCGGCGACGACGTGGTCGACGACGCCGAGCTGATCAGCACGCTGCTCGCCTGGGACCCGACCGTCGACGTCGACGCCCTCGCCGAGCAGGCCGTCATGCCCGCCGCCCGGGTCCGGGCGGCGCTCACCCAGCTCGGCACCGCCGGGCAGGTCGGCTTCGACGTGTCCGAGGCGGCCTATTTCCACCGGGTGCTGCCCTATGACGCCGAGCGGGCCGAACGGCACAACCCTCGCCTGGTCGGCGCCCGCACGCTCGTCGAGACCGGTGCGGTGAGCCTCGACCCGACCGGTGCGACCGTGCGCAGCGGCGAGGAGGTCTACCGGGTCCGGGCCGTCGACGGCGGCCTGCACTGCACCTGCGCCTGGTGGGCGAAGTATCGCGGCGGCCGGGGACCGTGCAAGCACGCCCTCGCCACCGAGCTGGCCCGCGTCGGCGCCGTCGAGGTGGCACGGTGAACCTCTTCGGAAGGCGTCCCGCCGGACCCCTTGACTGGCCCGCGCTGCAGGATCTGCTGAAGGACGGCAAGTTCGCCGCCACCGTCGAGGCCCTGCGCGACCTCGACGAGGAGCAGCGGGCGGTGCTCGGCAAGGAGCTCGTCGCGCTGCGCCGCCAGGCCGACACCTGGTTCAACGAGAAGGTGGCCACCGCCTATGCGGTCGCCGCCGTCGGATGCGCATCCACGGCGGCCAAGGCCGTCACCGTGATCACCCGGCACGGCTGGCCCTGGTCGGTGCTCCAGTCGGCGCCGGTGCTGCGCGCCGCGGCCGACCGTGACGTGCCCTGGCTCGGCGAGCTCGCCGACCGCTTGGCCGAACGGCTCCCGCGCGACGTCGTGTTCCACGCGTGGCGTTTCACCGCCGACCTGGTCCTCGCCGCGGGCGTGCCGGTGCCGACCGGCGAGCGGTTCGTCGACGGCTGGCTGCTGTCGCTGCAGGTGTCGCTGCGGGAAACGACGATGCTGGACGTGCTGCGGACCAGCCCGTTCACCGACCTGCTACTGCCGCCGGCGTTCGAACGGGACGGGATCGCCGCGTCGATCAGCGTCTGGGACGCGCCGACCAGGACCTACGACTCGGGCCCCGGCATTCTCCTCGCGGTCGCGGCGCTGGTCGGCGAGGGCCGCTACCCGCGCGACAGCATGCTCGACCGTTGCCTCGACGCGCTGCTCGGCGGCCGCCCCAACGCGGTGTCGCATGGCTTCGTCCGCTTCCACGACGCCCTCGCCCCGACCGGCCCGGAGATCGCCGCGCGGACGATGATCTATCTGAAGCTGCTCACCGACGCCATGGGCTCGGTGGCGACGATGGCGCAGAAGGTGCTCAAGACCGCCGACGCCGACGGCGCCCTGGAGCTGGAGTCGCTGCTGGACGCGTCCCGCACCGTCCTCGGCCGCAGCGAGAAGGGCCTGGTCAAGGCGCAGCTGATCTGGCTGGAGAAGCTGGCGAAACGGCTGCCGGCCCGCGCCGCGGAGATCGCCGAGGTGGTCGCCGTCGCCACCGATCACCCCGACGTGCAGGCCCGGGACCGGGCGGCGGCGTTCCTGGCCAGGCACGGGTCCGCCCCGGATCCGCTGGGTGCCGCGCGGGACGTGGAGCCGGATCTGCTGCCCGGCCAGGTCGCCGCGGCCGACATGCCCGACCCGATCGGTTCGCCGGACGAGCTGGCCGAGGAGGTCGCCGCCCTCGGTCAGGCCGCCTGGAACATGGTGCCGGTCGAGCGGATCCTCGCCGCGCTGGTGCGCCTGCACGCCACCGACCCGCACTCGCTGCGGGCCGCGCTCGCACCGGTGATGCAGCGGGTCGACGGGCAGCTCGGCACCGACTGGTGGTCCTCCGAGGCGCACCGGTCGGCCGCGGCGTTGTTCACCGCCGCCCTGAACAAGGGATCCGGTCTGCCGTTCACACTCGCCGAGGCGACCCGCGTGCTGCGCGGCACCCCGGCGGACATCCGGGTCGGCAATCCGTACATGAAGCTGCACGGGGTGCTCATGACCCGGCTCGCCGAGGTCGTCGTGCGGCTGTCGACCGAGCCGGTGCCGGCGCTGGTGGCGACCCCGACGCAGGTCAACGGTCTGATCGACCCGGCTGCCCTGGTCGAGCGGCTGGCCCGCGCCGAACGGGAGGGCTGGGAGCCGTGGCGGCGTGACCTGCGCCAGGCGCTCTACCGGCTGCCGCTCGACGTCGACGGCGACGCGCTGCGGCAGGCCCGCACGCTGCGGTCCGAGTCGGGCCGGATGCTGGTGGAGTGGCTGGAGGCCGGCGGCGCGGGCCGCCCAGAGGTCCGCGTGGTGCGCGTGCACCGCCAGAGCGCCGAACGCGGCAGACATCTCGAGTGGCTGCCGGAGTCCCGTTTCTACGGTGCGTCGGCGCCCGCCGTCGGGTCCGGCCTCGACCCCTATCACCTGACCGACCTGACCCCGCCGCCGGTCGTCAACGCCGACCTGGGCTCGCACGGCTGGGCCGCCCTGTGGCCGTCGGTGCTGCCGGCCCAGCGGGAGGTCGTCGCGGCGTGCCTGCTGCCGTTGATCGCCTCGGCCGCCGACCTCGACAACGCCCGCGGCGACGCGCGCCTGCTGCCGCTGCTCGCCGAGCTGACCGGCCCGGCCGGAGCGGCGACGTGCACCGCCGTCGCGTACGGTCTGGCCGCCGCCCAGGCCGATGAGCGCATCGCCGCCCTGGACGCGCTCATCGCGATCGGAGGGCTGGACGGCTTCGACGGCGGTGAGCTCGGCGCGCAGCTGGCCCGGCTGGCCGGCGCCAAGCTCGTCGTGCTGAGCCGGACCGTGTCCCAGCTCGAGGAGGCGGCCCGCATCGCGCCGGCGATGACCTGGCGGGTCGCGGCCGGCGCCTTGGCCGGGCTGCTGCCCGCCGAGCACGCCGGCCGGGTGCCGGGACCCGCCACCGCGCGGTCCACCGCCACCGCGCGGTCCACCACCGCCGCGCGGTCCACCACCGCCGCGCGGTCCACCGCTGCCGGCCGGGCCGATACCGGGGGTCCGGTTCGGACCACCCCGCGCGGGCTGCCGGACCTGCTGACCCTCGCGTCCGCCGCCGCGGCGGCCTCTGGGTCGCGGGGTGAGGTGGCGGGGCTGGCCGAGCTGGCGGCCCGGACCGGCTCGACGAGACTGGTCGTCGAGGCCAGACGCCTCCACCGGACCCTGACCGCCGGTTGATCGCGAGCCGGCTTTTGTCAGGAGCCGGCTTCGTGAGGAGCCGGCTTGTCGGCGTTGGCTTTGTCAGGCGTTGGCTTTTGTCGGGCGTTGGCTTGTCAGGCGTTGGCTTGTCGGGCGTTGGCTTTTGTCGGGCGTTGGCGTTGTCAGAAGGACGCTTTGTCAGGCGGGCGCTTTGTCAGGCGTTGGC
Organism: Dactylosporangium siamense; assembly: GCF_016862795.1. Lineage (GTDB taxonomy): Bacteria > Actinomycetota > Actinomycetes > Mycobacteriales > Micromonosporaceae > Dactylosporangium > Dactylosporangium siamense. The sequence goes on from NZ_BONQ01000050.1 coordinate 221,486, forward strand.
GCGGCGGAGGCGCTCGGCGGCCTGGGCCCGCAGCGCGTCGCCGCACACCGGGGGCTGGCCGTGCAGGGCCTCCCAGCGGGCGTTGTGGGCCGCCGGCCACAAACTGGCCGCCCACACGACCTCCAGTTCCACGGCCGTGAACGCACGCCCCCGGACGGCCTGATAGGCCGACACGAACGCCTCGGAGCTCTCGACCGGCGCCAGCGTCGGCAGCCCGGCGCCCCTGGGGAACACTCCGCTCGCCGCTCCCACCAGGGCGGCCTCCGGTTGCCAGGCCAGGCTGTCCCAGTCGTGCACCGCCCACACCTGTGGGCCGCGCCAGCGCAGGTTCTGTGCCTCGAAGTCGGCGTGGCCCAGCACGCACGGCAGGCCGGCGCTCAGCAACCGCTCACGGGCCCGTCCGGCCGTGTCGACGACATGCGCGGGCACGACGCGCTGGTCCCGGTCGTCGAGGAACCCGATCGCCGGCCACACCCCGGCACCGGGGTGGTCCCAGCGCACCCAGCGCGGATTCGGCAGCGGCGGCGCGACGCGCACATCGGCCAGTGCAGCCATCAGCCGGGCGAACACCTCCGCGTAGCGCACGGCCACGTCCGGTGTCTCCCCGGGCACGATGTCGCCGCCCGGCCGGAACTCCTCGGCGTGCACGGCCAGGGAGCCGGCCCGGACCACCGGCGTGAGCGGCCGGGCACACGGAAATCCACGCTCGGCCAACCGTGCCTGCGCCGCGACACAGGACGCGGCCCGGCCGTCGTCGGCGCGCGCCTTGACCACGACGTCCAGGCCCGAGGTCAACCGGAGAGCGAACACCGCCGAGATCTGTTCGAGCCCGAACAACATTTCGGCAGGCTCGGCACCGAGCTGGCTCAGACACCAACCCGGCAACCAGTCCGGCACACCGTCCAACGGCACGACTCCTCGTTCGCACGGCCGTGCGAAACCCCTGATCGACGGCACCGGTGCCCTCGTGTCTCCGGTGCCGTCGTGCTGATTCCATCGTCGTGGAGGACCGGCCGGGGTGCCAGGACGTTGACCGGAATCTCATCGGAACTTGTCGTACCGGCGGCGTACGGTTGTCCGGCAGGGGCAGCGCCGGCGCGAGGATGGCGATGAGCGAGGTCGAAGGTTCGAGGGCGTTCGGGGCGCTCGTCCGTGCCCACCGGCGCCGGCTGGGGCTGACCCAGGAAGAGCTGGCCACGAAGGCCGGGCTGAGCGTCCGCAGCATCGTGAAGCTCGAAGGCGGCCGCATCGCGGTGCCGCGCCCGCCGACCGTGCGGCTGCTCGCGGACGTGTTCGGGCTGACCGGCACCGACGCCGACACCTTCCGGCGCTCCGCGGCCGGCGTGGACGCCGGGGAGGTGACCGCGGGAGATCCGGCGCCGGCCGCCGGGCGGGTGCCGGCGCAGCTGCCGCCTGACGTGTCGACGTTCACCGGACGGGCGGTGCAGCTGGCCGCCCTCGACGCGATGGCCGCCGAGGCCGCCGACCAGCCGACGGCGGTGTTCGTCGCGGTGGTCACCGGGCCGGCCGGGGCCGGCAAGACCGCGCTCGCGGTCCGGTGGGCGCATCACGTCCGGGACCGGTTCCCCGGCGGCCAGCTGTATGTCAATCTCCGCGGGCACGACCCGGCCCAGCCGATGGCCACCACCGAGGCGCTCGGCCGGTTCCTGGCCGCGCTCGGGGTCGCCCCGCCGGACGTGCCCGTCGACGCGGACGAGCGGGCCGCCCGGTTCCGCACCGAGATCGCCGACCGGCGGGTCCTGCTGCTGCTGGACAACGCGTCGTCGGCCGAGCAGGTCCGGCCGCTGCTGCCCGGCACCGGCTCGTGCACGGCGCTGGTCACCAGCCGGGACACGCTGCCGGGGCTCGTCGCCGTCGACGGTGCGCACCGGGTCGAGGTCGACCTGCTGCCGCCCGGCGACGCGGGCGCCCTGCTGCGGCGGCTGATCGGGGCGCGGGCCCGCGCCGAGCCCGGCGCCGTGACCACCCTCGCCGAGCAGTGCGCTCGGCTGCCGCTGGCGTTGCGGGTCGCCGCCGAGCTGGTGGTCGCCCGGTCCGGCGCCACCCTGGCCGACCTCGTCGCGGAGCTGGACGACCAGCGGCAGCGGCTGGCCCTGCTCGCCGCCGGTGACGACCCGCGGGCGTCGGTGTCGGCGGTGCTGTCGTGGTCGGTCCGGCACCTGCCGCCCGCCGCGGCCCGCACGTTCGGGCTGCTCGGCCTGCACCCCGGCGCCGACTTCGACGCGCACTCGATCGCCAGCCTGACCGGCGACACCCCGGCGCAGGCCCGCGCGGTGCTGGACCAGCTCGCCCGGGCGCACCTCGTGCACCGGACCGCCCCGGGCCGTTACGGCATGCACGACCTGTTGCGCGCGTACGCCGCCGAACACACCCAACGCCCGACCGATGCCCCCCGCAGCCGTCTGTACGACTACTACCTGACCACAGCGGCGGCCGCCACCGACCTGCTGTTCCCCACCGACTCCACCCGCCGGCCACAGCCGCCACGGAGCGAGGACGCCCCGCCGCCGGCTCGCGGCGGAGTGCGCCCGTCGATGGCCCCACCAGGTGCCGCGCTGTCGGATCGGGATGGTGGCGGGCTGTTTGACGGGGACGGGGACGGGGACGATGGCGCCGCGCTTCGGGCGGGTGTCGCATTGTCAGCTGGGGACGGTGGCATCGCTGTTGGAGCGGGCGGCGCGCTGTCGGGTGGGGATGGTGGCGCTGGGTCGCTGGATGGGGGCGGTGGCGCCGTGTTTGGGGCGGACGTTGGGCTGTCGGGTGAGGACGGTGGCTTCCCGCTTCGGGCGGACGCCGCGTCGTCGGGCGGTGGCGATGGTGCTGGGCTTCGGGCGGGTGCCGGGTCGTTGGATGGCGGCGTCGGGCTTCGGGCGGGTGGTGGGTTGCTGGATGGGGACCGAGGCTCTGCGGATGGGGACCGACCCTTCGCGGTTGCGGTGGGCAGCCCGTCTCCGGTGCTGGTCGACGCGGCGGCGGCACACAGGTGGCTGGACGGTGAGCGGGTGGCGCTGCTCGCGATCGTTGCCGAGACCGCCACCGGTGGCTGGCCCGGCCACGCGGTGCGGCTGTCGGCGATCCTGCTGCGGTATCTCGCCGCTGGGCAGCCCGCTGATGCCGTCGCCGTGCACGGGCACGGCCTCGACGCCGCCCTCGGTCTCGGTGACCGGGGTGGGGAGGCCGACACGCGGACCGCGCTCGGTGCCGCGCTGCTGCGGCTGGGACGGCCCGAGCCCGCCGCCGGGCACCTCGAGCGGGCGGTGGCGCTGCACGGCGAGCTCGGCAACCTGGCAGGTGAGGCCCGCGCGACCATCAACCTGGGCTTGGCCGCGGCGGACCTGCATCGGCTTCCGTCGGCGGCCGGCTGCTTCGAGGCAGCGGCGCGGCTGTATCGACGGGGCGGTGATCGGGTCGGTGAGGCCAGGGCCCTCAACAACCTCGGACTCGTCGAGGAGCGGATGGGCCGCTACGGTCCGGCCGGCGAGCACCACCGGCGGGCGCTCATCCTGTATCGCGAGGCTGGCAGCCTGCTCGGCGAGGCGAGCGCCCTGACGGACCTGGGCATCGTCGAGCACCGGCTCGGGCGGCACGAGGAGGCGGCTGAGCAGCACCGGCGGGCCCTTGCACTGTTCCTCGACGGGCATGATCGGATCGGCGAGGCGTGGGCGCGCAACGGCCTCGGCGAGGCGGCACGGTCGCTCGGTGACCCGGCCGGCGCGCTCACCCACCACGCGGCCGCTCTTGCCGCAGCGACGGTCGCCGACGCCCGCGACCAGCAGGCCCGCGCGCACCGGGGCCTCGGCGACGCTCACGCGGCACTGCATGACCTGGCCCGCGCCGGGGTGCACCACGAGCAGGCGATCGCCCTGTACGCGGCACTCGGCATGCCGGAGGCCGACGACCTCCGCGCGGCGATCCCGACATAGGAGGCTGCCGGTTCCCCGCGACCAGGGGCCGGGACCCGACATAGGAGGCGGCCGAGTTTACGACCGGGGGCCAGACCGAATGCCGGAAGCTGGCCACCTGCGCGCGAACCGACGTAGGAGGCTGCCGAGTTTCGTGCCGGGGGAGGCGGACCGTATGCCGGAGGCCGCGACCAGGGGCCGGGACTCGACGTAGGAGGCTGCCGGTTTCCTGCGGGGGAGGCGGACCATACGAAGGAGGCCGCGCCCGTCTGCCGGAGGTCGACGACCTGCACCCGGCGGACCCGACGGAGGAGCGTGCCGGGTTCCCTACGGGGGAGGCGAACCGAATCCCGAACGCCGACGACCCGGGGACCCGACGTAGGAGCGTGCCAGGTCCCGCTGGTGGGGCGGACCGTCGAGTGCGCACAGGCGTCGACCCAACCTGGCAGCGGAAGGACGACCAGCCCGCGGTGGGCCACCATCGAATCCTAGCATCCTAGGACGGCAAAGGCGACGCGCCTGACGACACACCCAGTGCTGACGCCGGTGCCGCGCCGAAGCGCCGGCCAGGTGCGGATCAGTGCCAGGTGCGGATCAGTGCCGGGTGAGGTGCCGGCCGAGGGTTTCCAGGGCGGCCAGGACCTCCGTCAGGTCGGCCGGCCGGTGCTCGCCGAGCGCGCCGGCGACCGCGGCTGTGATGTCGACGGCGGCGACCTCGCGCTGGCGGGCGGTGGGCTCGGGGTTGCGGTGCAGCAGCTGGCGGCGCCGGTCGGCCGGGTCCGGGCCGGCGAGGACCGAGCCGACCGACCGCAGCCGGGCCACGGCGTTGGAGACCGCGCTCTGTGGCAGGCCCGTCCGCACGGCGACCTCGCCGACCGTGGTGCCGGGGTGGTCGTAGACGTCGCTCATGACGATCACGACGGTCCGCTCGCCGCCGCCGGCCGAGGGCAGTGCCTGTTCGCCGATCTTCATGAGCGTGCGGCCGAGCAGCATCAGTTCCACGGGACCCATGTGAGCCACCGTACATCATTCTTGATGCATCAGAAATGATGGGTTAGCGTGAGCGGCATGCAGACACAGGCGAGCGGCGCACACATCCACTACGACGTCACGGGGACCGGGCCGGTCCTGCTCATCTCGCAGAGCGGTGAGGGCGACGCCGACCGCACCGTGGACCTCGTCGGTCGGCTCGCCGACCGGTTCACCGTCGTCACGTATGACCGGCGCGGACTGTCCCGCAGCCGCCCCGACGACCCGTCAGCCCCGGTGTCGATCCGGCTGCACGCCGATGACGCGGCCGCCGTCCTGCGCCAGGTCACCGACGGGCCGGCGCTGATGCTCGGGCTGAGCCTCGGCGCCGCGATCGGGCTGCACCTGCTGGTCGAGCATCCCGGCAGCGTCGGCACGTTGATCGCGCACGAACCGATCGCGCTGCGGTTCCTGGCTCCGGCTGCCGAGACCACCGCCCGCGACAAGCTGGCGTCGGTGCGCCTGGCGCATCAGCGGCACGGCTGGCGCGCGGCCGCCGCACAGGTCGCCGCTGTGCTCGGCATCAACCCGCACGACCAGGACACCGAGCCCGGCATCACCGCGTTCCCGTTCACGGAGGCGCGCGCCGCCAACTTCGAGTACTTCCTTTCCAACGACCTGGGCGCCGTCCTCGCCGACACCCTCACCCTGGCCGACCTTCCCGCCGACGCGCACATCCTGCCCGCGGTCGGCCGGACCAGCCCGCACGACGGTTTCGACTACCTCGCCGCGCTGGCCCTCGCCGGGCGCCGCCGCGTCGAGGCGCACCAGTTTCCGGGCGGCCACAACGGCAACCTCACCCACCCGCAGGCGTTCGCCCGGCGCGTGCACGAACTCGTCAGTTGAAGTCGAACACCTTCGCCGACCAGCCGGTGTCGGGGGTACCGGCGTCCAGCGCCGCGCTGATCGCCCGTTCCTCGTAGGCGAAGTGCGACTCGAGGATGGCCGTGAGCCCGTCGAGCTCGCCGCTGACGGCGTCGTCGGACGTGGCTGCGGCGATCCGGGACAGGATCCAGGAGATCAGCCCGTGGTCCTCGACGAGCTTGTCGACGGTGCCGGCGAGGTCGGGGCGGAGCCGTAGCAGTTCGGCGAACATGCCGGCGTCCTCGCCCTCGTGGTGCGCGGTCACGGCGGCGCAGAACGCGACGCAGTGCACGGTGAGGTCGCGGGACGGGCCCGTCCTGAGGGATGCGAGCTGGGAGCGGAGTTTCTGGTGTGCCTGCGCGAGTTGCAGGCTGAGCGCGACAGCGCGGTCGCGGTCCTGGGGTGCCACAGTCGGCGGCCCTTCGGTCCCACACCTCCATGCCTGGCGCAGACCGCCACCGGCACGCGATGCTGTGATCATCCGATCACGGGCGGACCGGGTCGCGCAAGCGTCAGGGGCGGTGCGCGAGGTGCGCGGCCAGGTGGTCGACCACGTCGCGGGCGTCGTCCTCGATGCCGTGGATGAAGGTGGACTTGCGGCGGCGCAGGACGGGCAGGCCCAGCGCGTACAGGCCGGGGCTGGCGAGCACGCCGCCGTCGTGGTCGAGCCGGCCCTTGGCGTCCAGGACGGGGACGTCGAGCCAGTCGTACTCCGGCCGGTACCCGGTCGCCCACACGATGCTGCGGATCTCGCCGGAGCGCAGGTCGAGCTGCAACCGGCTCGCGGTGGGCACGGTAGTGGGCGCGAACCGCTCCGGAGGAGGGAGGTCCGAAACGCCCAGCGCGTCGAACGTGTCGAGCAGTCGCTGCTGCTTGAGGTCGGCGAGGGCGAACACGTTGCGCAGGCCGCCGGAGAACAGGGCCTTGCCGTCGCGGATCGCGGCCCAGCGGCCGACCAGCTGCACGCCGAGCGCGGTCAGCGTGTTGAGGTCGAGGGTGCTGCGGTCCGCGGTGCCGGCGAGCTGCGGCGACGGCAGCCGGCGGGCGCGGGTGAGATCGTCGATCTCGTCGTAGCGCTGGTCCCACACGCCCGACGTGGACATCCACCACAGGATGTCGCGGCCGCGGTACGTGCGGGGCAGCCGGGTGTGCTCACCGACCGAGAGGGTCACCGGCCGGCCGGATCGCTGCAGCTCGGCGGCCAGCTGCACGCCCGTCGCCGAGGCCCCGACGACGAGCACGCCGCCGTCGGGGAGCTTCTCCGGGCCGCGGTAGTCGAACGGCGTGAACTGCTCGATGGCGGCGGGCACCGCGTCGCTGAAGGCCGGGACCACCGGCCGGTTGCAGGCACCGCTGGCGATGACCACGGTCCGGGCCCGGAACGCGCCGGTGGAGGTCAGCACGTCGTACCGGTCGCCGGAGTACGAGACCGACGTGACGGTCGTCGAGGTCCGCACGGGCGCGGCGGTGACGGTGGCGAAGCGCTCGACGAAGTCGACCACCTCGCCCATCGTCATGTACCCGTCGGGATCGGCCCCCTCATAGCGGTGCCCGGGCAGGCGGGACTGCCAGTTGGGGGTCAGCAGGCGCAGGGAGTCCCACCGCTCACGGCGCCACGAGTTCGCGACCTCGCCGCGCTCCAGCACGACGTGGTCGATCGACCGTTCGCGCAGGAAGTGGCTGGCGGCGAGCCCGGCGTGGCCGGCGCCGATGACGACGGTGGTGACGTCCACGTTGTCAGGCGACTTCGACGGTGACGTCGGTCGGGTTGGTGAGCGCGTCGAAGACGGCGGAGCGCTTCTGGGACTGGGCGACGAGGGCCTCGATCTCCTCCTTGGAGGCGTCGGCGTCGATGCTGAACGTCACCTTGATGTCGTTGAAGCCGTTGCGGACGTCGGGGTCGGCGCCGAGGATGCCGCGGATGTCGTGCTTGCCCTCCACGACCGCGTCGACGGAGCGCAGCTGGATGCCGCGGTTCTGGGCGACGGACGCGACACCGGCGGTGAGGCAGCCGGCGAGGCCGACGAGCAGGTATTCGATCGGGGTGATGCCGTTGTCCTCGGCGGCGAAGACCGCGGGGTGGTCGGCGTCGAACACCGACTCGGCCTTGTGGCTCTGCTCGGCGCCGAGGCCGAAGAACTGCTGGACGCGGGTGGTGCTGTGCACGCCGTGGTCCCACTTGGACGTGGCCCGCCAGGTGAACTGCGCGGCCTCGGGCGCACCCTGCAGCGCGGTGCGCGCCTCGAGCAGTGCCTGCACATTGACGCCGTTCTCAACCGTTGTCATCAGGTGAAGCTCCCTTCGATCCACTACATTCCCGATCGGGATGGTTGACAGTACATCGGCTGCGGGCTTCCGGCTATCATCGCGCTCATGACTTCAGCCTCGACCCGTGCGGCCGGCTCGGTCGGTGTGGTCGAGACCAAGTATGCCGACCTGCCCGGGCCGGTCCGGCTCGACTCGGGTCGGGAACTGGCCACCATTCGTGTCGCATACGAGACGTATGGCGCGTTATCCCCCGAACGGGACAACGTCATCCTGGTCTGTCACGCGCTCAGCGGTGACGCGCACGCCGCGGGCCGGTCCGCGAAGCCGGGGGAGAGCACCCGCGACGGGTTCGGGGCCGAGGACCGCGACGGCACCGCCGCCAAGGGCCTCGGCTGGTGGGACGGGATGATCGGGCCCGGCAAGGCGTTCGACACCGACCGCTTCTTCGTGGTGTCGACGAACCTGCTCGGCGGTTGCGCCGGCACGACCGGCCCGTCCTCGATCGACCCCGGGACCGGAAAGCCGTACGGGTCGGACTTCCCGGTCGTCACGGTCGCCGACATGGTGCGCGTCGAGCGGGCGCTGCTGGAGCTGCTGGGCATCGAGCGGCTGGCCGCGGTCGCCGGTGGGTCGCTCGGCGGGATGCAGGCGCTGCAGTGGGCGGTGCTGTTCCCCGACCTGGTCGACGCGATCGTGGTGATCGCCAGCACGCACGCGCTGCACCCGCAGGGCCTGTCGTGGAACGCGATCGCCCGCGACGCCATCATGCGCGACCCGGACTGGCAGGGCGGCCACTATTACGGCACCGGCCGCAGGCCCGACGCGGGCATGGGCCTGGCGCGGATGGTGGGGCACGTGACGTATCTGTCCGCGGCGTCGATGGGCGACAAGTTCGCCCGGCGGCTGCAGGACGGCGACGACATCCGCTACACGATCACCGACGCCGAGTTCCAGGTGGAGAGCTACCTGCGGCATCAGGCCTCGACGTTCGTGCGGCGCTTCGACGCCAACACCTACCTGTACATCTCCCGGGCGCTGACCTACTTCGACCTGGCCCGCGAACACGGCGGCGGGTCGCTGACCGAGGCCCTGCAAGGAATCAAGGCCCGGACGCTGCTGATCGCGTTCAGCTCGGACTGGCTGTATCCGCCGGCCGCGTCACAAGAGATCCACGACGCGCTGCGGGAGCACGGCAAGCCCGCCGAGCTGCACGTCTTCGACGCGCCGTACGGGCACGACTGCTTCCTGCTGGAGGAAGCCCGGCAAACGCCGGTGATCCGGGCGTTCCTGCAAATGACCGACACAGAGGACAAGGCACCGTGACCGACAGACCACTGCGGGCCGAAGAGGCGCGCGACTTCGGGTTCGAGACGCGGCAGTTGCACGCCGGGCAGCGACCCGACCCCAACACCGGCGCACGGGCCGTGCCGATCTTCCAGACGACCAGCTACGTCTTCGAGGACCCCGAGTCGGCGGCGGCCTACTTCAACCTGCAGGAGTACGGCAACACGTACTCGCGCATCATGAACCCGACCACCGCGGTGTTCGAGGAGCGGGTGGCGAACCTCGAGGGCGGCAGCGGCGCGGTGGCGTTCGCCAGCGGGATCGCCGCCCAGGCGGCCGCGCTGTTCACGCTGCTGCAGCCCGGCGACCACGTGGTGTCGTCCTCGGCGCTGTACGGCGGCACCGTCAACCAGTTCAAGCACCTGCTGCGCAAGATGAGCGTCGAGGTGACCTGGGTCGACCCCGACGACCCGGAGGCGTGGCGGCAGGCGGTGCGCGACACCACGAAGGCGTTCTTCGGCGAGACGATCGGCAACCCGTCCGGCAACGTCCTGGACATCGAGACCCTCGCCACGATCGCGCACGAGCACGACCTGCCGCTGATCGTCGACAACACGTTCGCCACGCCGTACCTGTGCCGCCCGATCGAGTGGGGCGCCGACATCGTCATCCACTCGGCGACGAAGTTCATCGGCGGCCACGGCACCAGCATCGGCGGTGTCGTGGTGGAGGCCGGCACGTTCAACTGGTCCAACGGCCGGTTCCCGGTGGTGGCCGACCCGTCGCCGGCGTATCACGGCCTGCAGTTCCACGAGACGTTCGGCACGTACGGCTACCTGATGAAGCTGCGCGCGGAGACGCTGCGCGATCTGGGTGCCGCGCTGTCGCCGTTCAACGCGTTCCTGTTCCTGCAGGGTCTGGAGACGCTGTCGCTGCGGATGGACCGGCACGTCGCCAACGCGCGGAAGGTCGCGGAGTTCCTCGAGGGGCACGAGCTGGCCTCGAACGTCACCTACCCCGGACTGTCCGGCAGCCGGTACCGGCCGCTGGTGGACAAGTACCTGCCGCTCGGCGCGGGAGCGGTGTTCTCCTTCGAGTGCGCCGGGGGCCGCGACGGCGGGCAGGACCTGATCCGTGGCGTGTCGCTCTGGTCGCACCTGGCCAACGTCGGCGACGCGAAGAGCCTCATCATCCACCCGGCCAGCACGACCCACCGGCAGCTCAGCGACGACGAGCTGACCGCCGCCGGGGTCGCGCCCGGCACGGTCCGGCTGTCCGTCGGCACGGAGTCCGTGGACGACCTGATCTGGGATCTCGAGCAGGGTTTCGCCAACGTCAAGGCAGGTGCCTGATGACCGACCACCAGGACCCCCTCACCATCCAGCGGGTGTTGCACGGCGCGAAGACGATCGCGGTCGTCGGGCTGTCCGGCAACGAGCTGCGGGCCAGCCACTTCGTCGGCTACTACCTCAAGCGGCACGGGTACCAGGTGATCCCGGTGAACCCACGCGAGCCGCGGATTCTCGGCGAGACCAGCTACCCGAGCCTGCGCGACGTGCCGGTGCCGGTCGACATCGTCAACGTGTTCCGCGCCCCGGACGCCCTGCCGGGCATCGCCCGGGACGCGGTCGCGATCGGGGCGGGGACCCTGTGGACCCAGTTCGGTGTGATCAACGCGGAGGGCGCGCGGATCGCCGAGGACGGCGGGCTCACCGTGATCGTGGACCGTTGCCTGAAGGTCGAGCACGCCCGGTACGTCGGACGGATGCACTGGCTGGGTTTCAATACTGCTCGCATCACGTCCGTCCGGGGTGGCCTGCAGTAGCCGCTACCCGCTCAGGTGGCGGGGCAGGTGGCGTGGGCGGCGGCGAGGATCTGGTCGGTGACGGCCTCCGGGTGGGAGATCAGGGTCAGGTGCGACCCGCCGGGGACCCGTAGGATCTTGGCGTTCGCGCGCTCCGCCATGGCCTGCTGCGACTCCGGCGTGATGATCTTGTCGGCGGTGCCGATGACGTACCACGACGGGATCGTCTTCCACGCGGCCGCCTTCGACGGGGTGGTGAAGGCGCTCATCGCGGCCGGTCGCTGCCCGGCCCAGAGTGTCGTCGCGGCCGGCTTCGGCAGGTCGGGTCCGAACGACTGCAGGAACACCGGCTGCTTCAGGTACAGCAGGACGTCGCCGGAGGCAGCGCCCGGGGATGACACCCGGTCGTAGAGCGTGTCCGGCGGCCCGCCCAGCGCGGAGGTCTTGCCGCTGAGCTGCCCGGTGCTCTCACCGACCGCGGGTGCGGCCGCGTCGACGTAGACCAGCTGCTCGACGTTCGGGTTGCCCGCGGCGGCGTTGGTGATGACGGATCCGCCGTAGGAGTGCCCGACGAGCACGATCGGCCCGTCGATCGTCTTGAGGAACGCGGCCAGGCCGGCGGCGTCGCTGATGAGTCCGCGCAGCGGATTGGCGAAGGCGCGCACCTTGTACCCCTCCTGCTGCAGCCGCTCGGTCTCGCCGTTCCAGCTCGAGGTCCCCGCCCAGGCGCCGTGGACGAGCACGACGGTCGGTTTCGCGGCACACGCGGCGGCCGTGGGTGCCGGCCGTGCGTTCGGCGGGCCGCTCACGGCGAGGCTCACGACCGCCAGGGCGGTCGCCAGGATCTGCTTGCTGCGCGTCTTCATCTCATTCCTCCCGCTTCAGGCGGTGCACGGTGGCGGGGATGCCGAGGTCGTCGACCGCGAGGTCGGTGAGGTGCGGATGTGCCCGGGCGGCGAGCGCGGCCAGGGCGTGCCCGGGCGGCACCTGCACGGTCGTCGTGATGCCGAGTTCGGGCATGAGACGCACGATGTCGTGCCAGCGGACCGGTTGTTGGACGGACAGTGCGACGTCGTCGAGGACCGCGCCGGGGGCGTGGAGGAGGCGCCGGCCGGTGGTGTTGGCGAAGTACGCGCGCCGCTGCTCGCCGTGTGCCTCGCCGGCCAGGGCCCGGGCGACCTCCCGCGCGGTGCCGGCCTGCAGCGGGCCGTGCGAGGCGACGGCGACGCCGAGGTCGATGACGTCCCGGGCGCCCGCCGCCGGTGCGCGCCGGCGCAGCGCGTCGAGCGCGGCGCGGGTGCCGGCGACCACGATCTGATCGGCGGCGTTGACGTTGGCGATCCACAATGGACCGTACGTGGTGTCGACGAGCCGTTGCACGGCCGCCCGATCGAGTCCCCGGACGGCGGCCATCGCCCAGGAACCGCTGGCGCAGGCGCGTTCCATGGCGGCGCCGCGGACGCGGACGACCCGCAGCGCGGCGGGGAGGTCGAGGACGCCGGCGACGACCGCGGCGCCGAACACGCCGGCGGAGTGCCCGGCGACCGCGTCCACCCGCAGGCCGTGCTCGTCGATGAGGGTCCGCGCGGCCGCGACCCCGGTGGTGAGCAGCGCGACCTGGGTGTCCGTGGTGGACACCGGGGTGGCGCGGCCGGGTGTGCCCTGGCCGGGGAACAGCAGCGCGGTGCTCATGTCCCGCGGATCCGGGCCGGCACGATCAGGCAGGCACCGCGGGCGGTGCGCAGCACCACCCGGTCGGCGCCGGAGGCCAGCTCCGCGGCGGCGACCGCCCCGGCCGGCGTCTCGATCAGGCAGTCGACCCGCACCGGCACGCCGCGGAACGCCTCGAGCAGCGCGGCGGCCCAGTCCGTCCCGGGGAGCGGGTCGCATCGCACGATGACGTCGAGGTCGCTCGCCGCCGTCGTCACGGGCTGCCCGGTGGCGAGTTCGAACCCGGCGCCGCCCACCGGCCCCCAGCCGGGACCGAGCCCGTCCAGGGCCGGCTGGAGCGCCCGCAACGCCGCGAGCGCGGGGGTCCGGTCCGCCGGGCCGGCACCGCACCGGAGCTCCTCCGGCCCGACGACGTCCAGCACGCTGTGGACCGGGACCTCCGTGGCGTGCCGTTGGTGCCGCTCCGGGCCCCGCACGCCGACCGGGAGGTGCCCGCGTGCGGCGGTGCCGCGACGCACGACGGCCCACGGCGTCCTGGCCAGGGACTCGGCCACCCATGCGGGTGCGGCGCCGGTGCAAGCGTCGGTGCCGACGCCGGCGAGGCGGACCAGGTCGTGGGTGCGCAGCCCGGTCACCGCGGGCTCCAAACGCCCGGTCACCGCGGGCTCGAAAGGCGTGTTCACCGTGTGCTCCGAGGGCGTGTTCACCGTGTGCTCCACTGGGCGGTGAGGGCTTCGCGGACGGCCCGGGACGCCTTGCGCACGGTCTTCGCCTGGTCCGAGTCGAGGCGCCGGGACAGGTCGGTGGGGCCGGTGCGGGCGTCGTGGGCGGCGACGCGGACCGCCGCCGCGACCCCTCGGACGTCGGCGTCGGTGGGGTGGTCGGCGTCGCTGACCGGCAGCAGACCGTCGCAGAAGCCGAGCGTGGCCCACTGCCGCACGTCGTAGGACAGCGGCGGGATGGTCCGGGCGAGCTGGTCCAGCTGCTCTACGGTGCGCCGGGTGATCTTCGCGGCGGCCTGCCTGTGCATGGCGTGGATCTCCACGCCGGGCGCGTCGAGGGCGAGGATCCGCGACGCCTGCAGGCCGTGGGCGAGGAACCCGCCGGACAGTGCCTGCCCGACGACGAGGGTGACGAGCGGGTGCCCGGCCACGCGGGCCGCGTCGGCGGCGTCGACGGCGGCCGCGATCGCCTGATAGAGCCCGGTCATCTCCTCGATCCGGCCGTAGGCCTGGCTGGGCAGGTCGACGACGGCGACGATCGCGCGCCGCTGCGGGCGACCGTCGTCCTGCGCGACGACGGCCCGGATGGTGCGGGCGAGGGCCGCGCACTCGGTCACCCCGACCTGTCCCTGCCTGGCCCGGTACCAGGGGTTGTCCGGGTCGGGGACGACCGCGAGATACGTGCTGTCGGCGGTGTCGGCCCGCAGCACCGAGTCGATGACGGGCTCCGGTGCGGCGCCGGCGAGGGCGGCGATCCAGGTCCGGCCGCGGTCACTCGGCCGCATCGAGGAGCGGGTGCCGCTGCTGCCCGGTTCCGCCTGGTCTGGTTCCGGCCGGCGCTGTGCCGTCGGCGGCTCGTAGGTCCCGCCCCACAGCGACGGCAGCCGCTCGGGCGCGGGCGGTGCGGCCGGGTCGACGGTGGCCAGCCGGGCGTCGAGGACGTCGAGACGCTCGCTGCGGTGCCGGCCCGCCGGGGCGACCCCGGCGGCCACGGCGTCGCGGACCGCGTCGCGCAGCGCGCCGGCGTCGTCGATGACGAGCGCGTCGGCCAGGCCGGTCCGGTGGCGCTGCACCCCGCCGTCGACGGCCCAGATCAGGTCGTGGTCGGCGGCGTCGAACTCCTCGACGCCCGCCTCCTGCTCGATGACGGCGGGACCGTTGAGCCCGATCCGCGCCTCCGGGGTGACGATCACCCGGGTGCACAGGCCGGTCGCGATGCTCAGCCCGCCGAACGACCCGACCGACCCCGCGACCACCCCGATCACCGGGGCCAGGGGCCGCAGTTCGAGCAGCGCGGCGCAGATCTCGGCGACCGCGTTGAGACCGAGGTTCGCCTCCTGCAGGCGGACCCCGCCGGTCTCCAGCAGCAGCACCGCCGGCATGGGTGCGCGGGCGGCCAGGCGCAGCGCCTCGGAGATCTTCGCGCCGGACACCTCGCCGATCCCGCCGCCCTGGAACGCCTGCTCGATGGACAGGACCACGGCGGGCGCGCCGGCCACGGTGCCGCGGGCGACGACCACCCCGTCGTCGGACTGCGGTGTCACGTCCTGCGGCACCAGCCACGGCGACTCGAGCCGGTCGAACGGGCCGCACAGCACGCGGGTCGTCCCGTCGTCCAGCAGGGCCTCGGCGCGGGTGAGCGCGTCGAGCTCCAGGAAGCTGCGGCGGCGCAGCACCCGCTCCCAGTCGACGGCGCCGCCGGCGGCCTGCGCGCCGAGCGCCTGCATCGTGGTGGTCATGACGCCTCCTCGATCGGGCCGGCCTCGTGGGCGGCTTGCTGGAGCCGCAGCGTGACCAGCGCCGGGGTCGCGGCCGCGTCGTTGAGCTCCCACGAGCCCCGCACCGGCGTGCGGGCGAAGAACCGTTGCAGCGTGCTGCGCCAGACCTCGTCGAACCCCTCCACACTTGTTCGGACCCGAACAACGGCGACGTCGTCGGCGGTCGGTTCGAACAGGACCTCGAGGTCGCCGGAGCCGACGACGCCGACGTGGGCGCGGCGCACGGCCCGCACCGTCGCCGGGAACGTGAAGTGCAGCGTCCGCATGTCAGGTGAGTCCTTCCACAGCGTCAGGGAAGACCACAGCGTCGGGGAAGACCGCAGCGTCAGGGGAAGACCGCAGCGTCGGGGAAGACCGCAGCGTCGGGGACGACCACAGCGTCAGGGGAGACCGCGGCGTCGAGGAAGATCGCGGCGGCGAGCACGTCGCCGCTGCCACCGGGTGACAGGTGGTGCCGGCGGCACAGCCGGTCGAGCCGGTCGAAGGCGGCGGCACCGGCGGCCGTGCCGGACCCGCCGGCCCGCAGCACCGCGGCCGCGCCGGTGCGCACGGCCCGCAGCCCGGCCGGCCCGGCCCGGTGCAGCAGGCAGGTGTCCTCGAGGCGGCTCATCGACGCCAGGAGCGCGCTGGTGCGGCCGTCCCGCCGCAGCACGGGCAGCGCGACCCGCACCACGTGGGGGAAGCCGCGGCGGGCCTCACCCATCGCGCCGGGCGCGCCGTAGCGCAGCCGGACCCCGGTGCCGTGCGATGCGCGGCCGGCCCCGGTGCCGTGCGATGCGCGGCCGGCCCCGGTGCCGTGCGATGCGCGGCCGGCCCCGGGATCGTCGAGGGCGGCCAGTGCCGCGGCGAACCCGGCCGCCCCGGCGACGGTGCCCGTGGCGGCCAGTCCCGCGGCCAGGAGACCGAGCGCCCACAGGGCGCCGCGGTGGGTGTTCACGCCGCCGGTCGCCGCCAGCATCCGCCGTTCGCCGTCCCGCCCGATCCCGCCGATCTCGGCCCGCAGGTCGCGGCCCGGCGGCATCGACCGCGCCGCCGCGGCGCACGCGGCGATCGGCGCGGCGAGGGCGTCGGCGGAGGCGAGGAGCATCGGCAGCGTCATGTCCCGGTGCGCGCCGCCGCCGCGCCGGTCGACGAGCCCGGGCTTCGGCGTGTGCAGCGCCTCCTCGCGCAGCGCCCGCGCGGCGAGCCGGCCGAGCCGGGCGGGCGTCGGCGGCGCCGACGTGACCGTGTCGATGGCCATGGGGATCCCCCGTTCACCAGTTGCGGAACTTCACCAGTTGCGGAACTGGGCCGGCGGCTCGTAGAGGCCGCGGGACCAGGCGACCAGGTCGCCGATGCTGCGCGCGGCGAGCAGCGACCGGTCGGCGAGGGACGGGTCGACCTTGAGGTCCTGGGGGAGGGCGACGAGACCGTCCCGGCGCAGCCGTTCCACGCTGCCCGGGTCCGCGCCGCGCCCGAGCGGCGTCACACCCGCGATCGCGGCGAGGGCCGCCCTGCGGTCGACCAGGGACGGCGCCTTGTACAGGTACGCGACGCCCTCCTCGGTGACGACGTGGCTGACGTCGTCGCCGTAGATCATCACCGGCGGGATCGGCATCCCCGCGTCCCTGCCCACCTGGACCGCGTCGAGGGACTCCACGAACGTCGGCGTCCCGCTCGACTGGAACGTCTCCGCGATCTGCACGACGAGCTTGCGGCCGCGCAGGTCGGCGGCGTCGCCGTGCTGCAGGTCCAGCCAGGCGGGCGTGGCGTGCCGCCGGCCGTGCGGGTCGTGCCCCATGTTCGGCGCCCCGCCGAACCCGGACAGCCGGCCCTCGGTGACCGTCGAGGAGTTCGCCCGAGCGTCCATCTGCAGCGTCGAGCCGATGAACATGTCGATCGCGTACTGCCCGGCGAGCTGGCACAGCACCCGGTTCGAGCGCAGCGACCCGTCGGCGCCGGTGAAGAAGACGTCGGGTCGTTCGGCCACGTACCGGTTCATGCCGGACTCGCCGCCGAAGCAGTGCACCGACTCGACCCAGCCCGACTCGATCGCCGGGATGAGCGTGGGATGCGGGTTCAGGGTCCAGTTGCGGCAGATCTGCCCCTTCAGCCCGAGCTGCTCGCCGTACGTGGGCAGGATGAGCTCGATCGCCGCGGTGCTGAACCCGACGCCGTGGTTGAGCGACACCACCTGGTGCCGTTCGTAGACGCCGCGCAGCGCGAGCATCGCCTGCAGGATCTGCACCGGGCCGATCGCCTTCGGGTCGCGGGTGAACAGCGGCTCCAGGAAGAACGGGCGGTCGGCCCGCACGACCAGGTCGATCCAGTCACCCGGGATGTCCACCCTCGGCAGCGTCCCGGCCGGCACGATCTCGTCGGCCTGCACCACGACGATCCCGTCGTGGAACGCGGTCGCCTCGGCGATCGTCGGGGTGTCCTCGGTGTTCGGCCCGGTGTACAGGTTGCCGTGCTGGTCCGCCGCCGACGCGCACAGCAGCGCGACGTCCGGCCGGAGGTCCACGAGCATCCGCGCGTACAGCTCGACGTAGGTGTGGATGGCGCCGACCGACACCGTGCCGTCCGCGACCAGCTGCGCCATCCGCACGCTCTGCGGCCCCGCGTAGGCCAGGTCCAGCCGGCTTGCGAGGCCCTGCTCGAACAGGTCGAGGTGCTCGGCGCGGGACACCGACCCGATCAGCATGTGCAGGTCGTGCAGCCGGCCCGGGTCGCATCCGGCCAGGGTCCGGCTCAGGTAGTCCGCCTGCTTCTGGTTGTCACCCTCCAGCGCCACCCGGTCGCCCGGGTGGATGACGGCCTCCAGCACCTGCCGCAGCGCGTCGGGCCGGATCAGCTTGCCGTCGACATGCTCGGTGGCGGCCGCGATCCGCTGGCGCTTCGCGGTGCGTCGCTTGTCCCAGACTGTCCCGCTCATCGGCTTCCCACCCATCAGCCGTCGCGTAGGTCTCCCACCGTACTGCGCGAAATCCCTTGTGCCACAACGTTTGTGCCGCAAGGGCGAGGGCAGACGCGGGGCGTGGCCCAGAGCGGAAGCGTCAGAGACGCGTTCTACGACGTGTTGCGCACCCACGGCATCACCACCATCTTCGGCAACCCCGGGTCCAACGAGCTGCCGCTGCTCAAACGGGTGCCCGACGACTTCCGCTACGTCCTGGCCCTGCACGAGGGCGTCGCGGTCGGGCTGGCCGACGGCTTCGCGCAGGCGTCCGGTGTCCCGTCGGTGGTGAACCTGCACGCGGCCGCCGGCACCGGCAACGCGATGGGCAACCTCACCAACACCCAGTCCGGCCACGTGCCGGTCGTCGTCACGTCCGGCCAGCAGTCCCGCCGGTACGCGGCCCTGAACGCGTTGCTCACCAACGTCGACGCCCCGCAGCTGGCCCGGCCGCTGGTGAAGTGGAGCACCGAGCCACTGCGCGCGCAGGACGTCCCCCTGGCGGTGTCCAAGGGGATCCTGCTCGCCGCCGCCGCTCCGGCCGGACCCGTGTACGTGTCGATCCCGCTCGACGACTGGGACCGCGACGCCGACCCGGCGGCCCTGCGGCTGCTGACCGGCCGCGCGGTGCACGGGGCACCGGTCGCCGCGGAAGGGCCGCTGCGCGCGTTGGCGGAGCGGCTGGGTACCGCGGCAAACCCCGTCCTCGTGCTCGGCCCCGACGTCGACAACGAAGCGGGATGGACCGGCGCGGTGCGGCTCGCGGACCGGCTGCGGCTGCCGGTGTGGGTCGCGCCGAGCCCGTCGCGCTGCCCG
Source organism: Dactylosporangium siamense (assembly GCF_016862795.1). Taxonomy (GTDB): domain Bacteria; phylum Actinomycetota; class Actinomycetes; order Mycobacteriales; family Micromonosporaceae; genus Dactylosporangium; species Dactylosporangium siamense. The sequence goes on from NZ_BONQ01000050.1 coordinate 240,580, forward strand.
TTCCCCACCCGGCACCCGTCGTTTCAGGGGTTGCTGCCCGCCGGTGTCGGCACGGTCGCCGACCGGCTCGCCGGCCACGACCTGGTCGCCGTCTTCGGCGCCGCGGTGTTCCGCTACCACGAGGCGGTCGGCGGCGACTTCCTGCCCGCCGGGACCGACCTGTGCTGCGTGACCGCCGACCCCGACGAGGCGGCCCGCGCCCCGATGGGCACCGCCGTCGTCGGCGACCCGTCCGACGCGCTGACCCGCGTCGCGCAGCACGTGCCACAACGAACGCAACAACGAACGCCGGTCGACCACGCGCCGCCCGCCGACGCCGGCGGACCCCCGTTCACGGCCGAGGCGATCCTCGACGCGGTCGACGAGGCCAAGGACGACGACACCGTGGTGGTGCTGGAGTGGACGTCGGCGGACATGATCTGGGACCGCCTCGACCTGACCCGCCCCGGCAGCCTGTACTTCCCGGCGTCCGGCGGGCTCGGCTGGGGCCTGCCCGCCGCCGTCGGCGTCCAGCTCGCCGACCCGGCCCGCCGCGTCATCGCACTCATCGGCGACGGCGCTTTGCAGTACACGGTCAGCGGCCTGTGGACGGCGGCCCAGCACCGGGTGCCGGTGGTGTTCGTGGTGCCGCGCAACGAGGAGTACGCCGCCCTCAAACAGTTCACGGAGCTGATGGACGCCCCGGACACCCCCGGCCTCGACCTGCCCGGCATGGACGTCGTCGGCCTCGCCACGTCCTACGGGGTGCCCGCCGTGCGGGTCGACTCGCTGTCGTCGTTCGGCACCGAACTGCGCCGCGCGCTCGCGGATGACGGCCCACGCCTGATCGAGGTCCCGGAGCGTCGGATTAGGGTGTCTCGTCATGACGGTGGTAGCGGTACGCGGTGAGGCAACCCGTGAGGTCGACCCGGAACTGGCCGAGTTCACGGTGGTGGTCTCCGCCCGGGACAAGGACCGGCAGACGACCCTGACCCGGCTGCGGGAGCGGGCCGACGCGCTGCGGGAGCTGCTCGACCGGCACGGCGAGGCGGTCGAACGGCGCGAGACCAGCGGGTTGCACGTCCACGCGGAGCTGGGCAAGAAGGGGGAGCGGGTCGCGGCGTACTCCGGCAGCGTGGTCACCACGGTGACGGTGCACGACTTCGCCGCGCTGGGGGAGCTGCTGCTGACGGTCGCGAACCAGGACCAGACGCACGTGGACGGCCCGAGATGGTCCCTGCGCCCGGACAGCGCGGTGCACAAGGAGGTGCGCCGCGCCGCGGTCGCCGACGCGATCGCCCGGGGCAAGGAGTACGCGGAGGCCCTCGGCGCGCAGGTCGTCGACCTTCTCGAGCTGTCCGATCCGGGGCTGCGCGGCGAAGCGGTGCCCCTTGGCATGTTCCAGTCCTACGACGTGCAGGCGAAGTCGCGGGGCGCCTACGGCGGCGCGCCGCTGCAGCTGGACCCGCAGCGGCAGCGGGTGCGGGCGGCGGTCGAGGCCCGGTTCACGATCACCACACCGGACCTGGGGGCTTGATATGCAAGCAATTACTTGCCTATCATCGTCAGGGTGAGCGACGTCTTCAAAGCGCTCGCCGACCCGACCCGCCGTGCGATCGTTGACGAGCTCACCGACCGCGACGGGCAGACGTTGTTCGAGCTCTGCGGCCGTCTCACCATGAAGCACCAGATCAACTCGTCCCGCCAGGCGATCTCCCAGCACCTGGAGCTGCTGGAGAGCGCCGGGCTGGTCGTGGTGCGGCGGGAGGGTCGCTACAAGTTCCATCACCTCGACACCGGACCGCTGCGCGACATCGTCGAGCGGTGGCTGACCCCACGGACGAAGGACACCTGATGATCATCAACCTGGCGAGCGTGCTCGTCGACGACCAGGCCAAGGCGCTGAAGTTCTACACCGAGGTGCTCGGCTTCGTGAAGAAGCACGACATCCCGATGGGGGAGTTCAGCTGGCTGACCGTGGTGTCGCCGGAGCGCCCCGACGGCGTCGAACTGGTGCTCGAGCCGTCCAGCCACCCGGCCGTCGGGCCGTTCAAGGCGGCGCTGGTCGAGGACGGCATCCCCTTCACGTCCTTCGCCGTCGACGACGTGCAGAAGGAATACGAACGGATGCGCGCCCTCGGCGTCGTGTTCACCCAGCAGCCGACCGAGATGGGCCCGGTCACCGTCGCGACCTTCGACGACACCTGCGGCAACCTCATCCAGATCGCCCAGCAGAACTGATCGTCAGGAACGTACAAGACACGCGTTCGTAGCAGCGCGCACGATGGTCCCATGCGACCGGTGAACCTGACCGAGGCCCTGGCCTCCTTCGACGACGTGTACAGCCCGCGGATCGTGGCCCGGGTCAACGACTACGACGTGCGCATCGCCCACACCCTGGGCGAACACGTCTGGCACGTGCACGAGCACACCGACGAGTTCTTCCTCGTCCTGGACGGCCGGTTCGACGTCGCGATCCGCGACGAGCACGGCGAACACACCGTGACCCTCAACCAGGGCGACACGTTCGTCGTGCCGCGCGGCGTCGAACACCGCCCGTCCTCGCCCGGCGGCGCGATCCTCATGTTCGAGCCGTCCGGCACCGTCACCACCGGCGACCGCCACGACGGCGCGGTGCCCGGCCACGTCGACAGCACCGCCGGCCACGACCTGTGAAGGAGCTCGCCGAGCGCGCCCGCGACGCCTACGGCTGGCAGGGCGACGTCGTCCTGACCGCCGGCCCGCGCGGCGCGCTCGGCCAGATCTGGCGGGTCAACGGCACCCTGGCCCTCAAGGAGCTGTTCCGCAACCCGCCCTCGGAGGCGGCGATCCGTGCCGAGCTACGGTTCTGCGCGTTGGCGTCGGCGGCGGGGGTACGCCTACCGCAAAGCCATCCCGACCGGGCCGGACGGTACCTGCACGAGACGCCCGACGGCACCTGGCTGCGGCTCTACGACTGGATCGACCTGAGCCCCGTGGACCCGGCCGCCGCGGCGACCCCGCACGACCTCGGCGCGCTGCTGGCCCGCCTGCACCGGTGCGCCCCGCGAGCGCGGCCCGACGGCGACACCTGGTATGAGGCCGTCCCAGCGGCCGAGCGGTGGCACGCGCACTCCGAACGCCTCGGATCCATCGAAGCCGCACTGCCGGACCTGTGCGCGGCGGTCACCCCGGCCGACCCCGCCGGCCTGCTCGTCTGCCACCGCGACCTGCACCCGGAGAACGTCCTCGCCGGCCCCGACGGCGGGCTCGTCGTGGTGGACTGGGACCTGCTCGGCCCCGCCGCGCCGGAGCGGGAGCTGGCCCGGTTCCTGTTCGACTGGTGCTGCGCCGGCCCGGCCCTGGACCTCGACGCCATGCACACCCTGTACACCACCTACATCCGCGAAGGCGGACCCGGCCGGCTCACCGGTCCCGCGGACTTCACCCTGCTGCTCGCGTCCCGGCTCAACTTCCTGCTGAAGCAGCTCGGGATCGCCCGCGACCCGGACGCCGACCCGCGGCACCGGGCGTGGGCCGAGCGCGAGATCGACGAGAGCCTGCGCATGCTGCCGACCGTCCAGCAGTTCACGGCGGTGCTGCGGCGCCTCGCGTGAGCAGGTCCAGCACGACGGCGAGCGGTGGCCAGGCGCGGCGGCCGAGCCGGGTCACCGCGAAGGCCCGCATCAGCACGTCGGGGCGGCGCAGGGGCACCAACGCCACACCGTCGATCGTGGGCTGGTCGGCGGGCAGCAGGCCGACGCCGAGGCCGGCGACGATCAGGTCCTGAATCAGATCGAGGCTGTCGGCGCGGTGCGTGATCCGCGGCGCGTAGCCGGCCATCGACGCGAGCGTGCGCACCACGTCCTCGTCCGCGGTGTTGCGCGAGTTCACCAGCCAGTGCGCATCCCGGAACGCCGCCATCACGTCACCATCCACAGTGGATCCGGTCGGGACACCGAGGCCCCACGGCGTGCTCCACAGTGGAGTCGCCTCGACCGTGTCGGGCAGGCCGGCCGGAGCGAGGTTGTAGTCGTAGGTGAGGCCGAGGTCGACCTCGTCGGCGGCGAGCAGCTGCAGGATCTCCGCCGGCTCGTGCTCGTGGATCAGGACCCGCAGCCCGGCGTGGCGGGCCGGCAGCGCCGCGACGATCGGCAGCAGCGACCGGCGGATCGCGGTCGCGAACCCGGCGACCCGCACCGTGCCGGCCGGCTCGGCGGACGGGTCCAGGTCCAGCCGCGCCGCCTCGACCGCGGCCAGGATCGTCACCGCGTGCCGGGCCAGCCGCCGCCCCGCCGGCGTCAGCCGGACCCGCCGCCCGTCCGGCTCCAGCAACGGCGTGCCGGCCTCCCTGGCGAGGACCGCGAGCTGCTGCGACACCGTCGACGTGGTGGTCCCGAGCTCGTCGGCGACCTCCCGCATCGACCCGAGCCGGGCCAGCTCCGCCAGGAACAGCAGCCGGTCATTGTTCAGCATTTGCGAACGGTACATCAGCAAATCTCACGTGGACGCGGACGGTTGCCGTGCCGTCTACTACGGGCATGTTCGCCGCGATCGCCTCGATGATCTGCATCCAGCTCGGGCTGGCCGCCTCCGTCGGCCTGTTCGACAGCGTCGGCCCGTCCGGCGCCGTCTGCCTGCGCCTCGCCTGCGCCGCGCTGCTCCTGCTCGCGCTGGTCCGGCCGCGACCGCGCGACTTCACCCGCGCCAGCCTCCTGGCCACCGCCGCCCTCGGCGTCGTCACCGCCTGCATGACACTGACGTTCATGGCCGCCGTCGCGCGGCTGCCGCTCGGGACCGCCAGCGCGCTGGAGTTCCTCGGCCCGCTCACGGTGGCGGCCGTGCGGGGGCGCCGCGCCACAGTGCTCTGGCCGGTCCTCGCCGGCGCCGGCGTCGTGCTGCTCACCGAACCCTGGCACGGCGGCACCGACCCGGCCGGCGTCGGGTTCGCCCTGGCCGCCGCCGCGTGCTGGGCCGGCTACATCCTGTTGACCCAGCACGTCGGCGATCGCGTCAGCGGCTACGCGGGCCTCGCCGTGTCCACCGCCGTCGCCGGAGTGGTCGCGTCGGCCGTCGCCGGCCCGTCGGTTGCCGCCGGCCTCACCTGGTCCGTGCTCGCCGCGGGGTTCGGCCTGGCCGTCCTGCTGGCCGTGGTGCCGTTCAGCCTGGAGATGTACGCCCTGCGCAAGCTCACCACCGCGGCCTTCGGCACGCTGATGAGCCTGGAACCGGCCGTCGCGCTGGTGGTCGGCGGGGTCCTGCTGCACCAGGCCCCGGGCCCACTGGCGGTGCTCGGCATGGCGCTGGTCGTCGCCGCGGGCGTGGGTGCCGCCCGCACCGGATCACGGGCCGTAGGCGCGCAGGGTCCCGCCGTCGGTGGTGTAGAGCCGCCCGCCGGAGACGACGACGTGCCCGGTCGCGCGGTCGAACCGGTCGGCCACGAGGTCGCCGTCGACCGGTGACAGGATCGCGGTGGGGCGCTGCTCAACGGTGACGTAGAGCAGCCCGCCCGCGCGGACCGGCTTGCCCGCCGTCGCGTTCAGGTGTCTCGTCCAGAGCGTCGTGCCCTTGTTCGCGTGGAACGCGGTCACCTCGTCGCCGGTGACCGCGTAGACCCGCCGCCCGTCGGTCGAGACCGCGTCCGCACCGTCCTCGTGCCGCCACAGGATCCCGCCGTTGCCCGCCCGGATCGCGGCCAGCCCGCTCTGGTCGCCCTGCCCGACGGGGTCCGGCACGGCGAGGAACGTGCTCCCGCTTGCCGCGAGGGGGGTCCACCGCGTCCTGCTGCGCCACACCGCCCTGCCGGCGTCGACGGTCACCGCGGTCGTGCCCTTCGCGTCGTGCAGCAACGCCCGGCCGCCCGCCGACACCGGCCCGGCGAGCGTGGCGCCGGTGCGGGTCCACCGCTTCGCACCGTCGAAGCCGTTGTACCCGATGACCGTGTCCTCGTTCGTCATCGTCGCCCACCCCGACGTCACGACCGTCCCCTCGTCCACGACCAGGTCGTTGACCGGCGGCTCCTGCACCACCTGCCACAGCCGCCGGCCGGACGCCGCGTCGAGCGCGTAGAGGTGCCCGTCCGGGTCGCTGTTGGCGTAGCACGACGACCCGGCGACGACGAGCATCCCGTCGCTGAACACGATCCGCCGGAAGTCCATGCTGTCGAGGATCTTCGCGTCCCGCCACACCTTCCTGCCGGTGCCCACGTCGAGCGCGGTGACGCCGTCGCCGTCCAGGACGTAGGCCAGCCCACCGACGACCAGCGGCGCCGGCAACGCGGGCGCGCACCCCTCGGCCCCGGGTTTCGGCGTGACGGACCAGCGCTGCTTGAGCTTCCCTACGTTGCCGGCGTTGACGATCCGCTCGGCCGGGTTGTATCCGCTGTTGCCGGCATCCACGCCGTCGTGCGTCCAGTCCCCGGGCCCCGCCCCGAACGGCGGCGACTCGGCGCTTGCCGGCGTGACGGCACCCCCGAGAACGGCAGCGATCGCGACGACGGCGATGCGCCGCAAGAACATGCCCATGACAAACTCCCTCCGGTCTGCACCGGGGGAGCGCTCGACGGGACGTGACTCTACCCGACTTTCCGCCAATGCCGGACAAATCCGGCACTCGCGCCGACCTTTCCGCCTACGAAAGGGTCACCCTGCGAAAGGGTCACCCTACGAGAGGGTCACCGGGAGTTCGCCGCCGCCGCCGAGCTGGGCGGCGAGCACGCGGGCCTGCGACTCGGTGAACATGCCGGTGACCTGGACGTCGCCCGGGATGACCCCGACCACCTGTGGCGCCGAGATGAGGACGTTGTCCAGGACGATCGCCAGGCGCCCCTGGGCGTCGGCGAGCGACTTCGACAGGTTGGTGAACTTCGCCTGGCCGTCCGGCTTGAACGACGCGGTGACGATCCACGTGCCCTGATCGGAGCGGGAGGCCTTCGCGGCGCTGATGTCCGCGCCGGTGACCGTCGCCGGATCCAGGAGCAGCTTCACCGGGCCCTCGCAGGCGACGACGGGTTCGCCGGCAACGTCGGCCGGGCGGGTGGCGAGCTGCTCGCAGCGGATCTCCGGGATCAGCAGCCGCATCCGGGCCGGCAGGGTGGCGACGTCCTGCGGCGGCAGTGCCGCGAACGCCGCGCGCACCGACGCGGGCAGCGCCTGCGCCTCCTGCTCGGTGGTGACCGCGGCCGCCGCCCGGTACGCCTCGCCGATCGTCGCCGCGACCGCCGGCGTCGACGTCGGCGCGGGCAGGGTCGTGGTGGCGGTGCCGGAACCGTCGGCGGCCGCCGCGACCCGCCGCAGGTGCAGGCGGCCGGGCCTGGTGAGGGCGCGGAGCTGCTCGGGTGTGGTGCCGCGGGCGCTGAGCACGAGCTGCCGGTCGGTGCGTGTCACCTTCGGGTCTGCGAGCCGGGCGGCCTGCATCCGGGCGAGCAGCATCGCCCGCGTCACCTCGAGGTCGCCCTCACTCGAGGCGGTCACCGTCAGCGTGGTCACCGGACCCCCGCCGACCCGGGAAAGCACCACCACGATTCCCGCGACCGCGATCGCCAGCACCGCCACCATCACCGCGACCAGCACGGCCATCTGCCGCCCCCGCAACGCCATGCGGCCACTGTACCGGCGTCGATCAATGCGCCCGCAGCCCCGCAGACATCGGTAAATATTGATAAAGACTGTTGACAGTTTGCGTCGGGAAATGTTTGCTGATGTCGAGTCCGTACGGCCCTTCCACCGCCATGGGGGCCGGTGGAACGGTGCCGCCGCCGACGTCCGAGTCATGAGGTGAGGACCATGCGCCGTGCCCTGATTCCCCTGCTGCTGCTCGCATTCGTGGTGCTGCCGGCGCCGGCCGCGCACGCCGCGACCGCCATCTGCGCCCTGTACTGCGACACCCGCGACCCGTCCCTCGCCCGCCAGGAGACGTTCCCGGTCCCCACCGTCACCGTCAACGGCCGGCGGCTGGTGCTGCACGTGTCCGATGTGGACGGTATGGCGTGGGGCAGCATCGACGCCGGCGTCCTCGGCGACTCGGTCTGGCTGGACCGGTCCTTCGACGGCGGCGCGAGCTGGGAGGGCCTGCTGGGCAAGGCGTCGATCCCCGGCAGCTGGACCGGCACCCGCACGCTCATGTACAACACCGGCGACCCGTCCCACCACCGCCGTGGCGTGATCCGCGCCTGCGGCGACGCGCGTGGCATCGCCTGCACCGCCTGGTCCCACCTGCCGTTGTGCGCGCCGACGTGTGACGGGGCTGCCGGGGGTACCGACGCCGAAGCCGTCAGAACGGTCGGACTGAACGGACGCACGTTCGGCCTGCACCTGGACGCCGCCGGCATGGCCTGGGGGACCGTCAGCGGCGGCCGCGCGGGCGACGAGATCTGGCTGGACCGCTCGTGGGACGCCGGCGCGACGTGGCCCGGCGGCTCGTCGCTCGGCCGCACCACGGCGACGCGCACGGCCAGGTACAACACCGCGGACCCCACGTCGCTGCTGTACGGCGGGGCCGTGCGCGCCTGCGGGCGGGCCGTGGAGGGCCAGAACGGCGCCTGCACCGCGTGGGCGCGCCCGTCGTCCAACCGCGCCGCGGCGATGGCCGACGCGCTCATGTACTCCTACGACCCGTACACCGCATGGTGGCCGTCGAGCTGGTGGAACTCCGCGGTCGCGCTGCGCACCGTCATCGACTACGTGTCCCGCACCGGCGACACCAGGCACCTGTGGGCGGTGCGGCGGACCTTCGACGTGAACCGGGTCGCGTTCCCCGCCGGCGCGCGCTCGTCCGACCCGATCGACGGGCACTTCATCAGCCGCTCGATCGACGACAGCGCCTGGTGGGGCCTGACCTGGGTGGCCGCCTACGACCTCACCGGCGACCGCGCGTACCTCGACGAGGCGGTCACCATCGCCTCCTACGTCAACGGCTTCTGGGACACGTCGACGTGCGGCGGCGGTGTGTGGTGGGACCGGGAACGCACGTACAAGAACGCGGTCACCATCGGCCTGTACGTGCGGCTCACCGCGGCCCTGCACAACCGCCTGCCGGGCGAGTCGACCTGGCTGCAGCGGGCCGTGACCGGCTGGAACTGGTTCACCGCCAGCGGCATGATCAACGCATCCGGCCTGGTCAACGACGGCCTCACCACCGGCTGCGCCAACAACGGCCAGACGGTGTGGAGCTACAACCAGGGCCTCGCGATCGGCGCGGCGACGGAGCTGTACCGCGCCACCGGCACCGCCACCTACCTCGACCGCGCGCGGTCTCTGGGCACGTCGGCCCTCGCCTCGCCGCTCGTGCGCTCCGGAGTGCTGACCGAGTCGTGCGACGTCGGCTCGTCCTCGTGCGACGACAACGCCAAGCAGTTCAAGGGGATCTTCATGGGCTACCTGGCGGAGGCGGGCGCGCAGTTCCAGTCGTTCCGTGCGGTGCAGGCGAATTCGGTGTGGGGAGTCCGCGACAGCCTCAACCGGGTGGGCTCCCGGTGGGCCTCGTCGTCTCCTTCCGATTGGCGCACCCAGGCGAGCGCGCTGTCCTGCGTGCTTACGGGCTGATCTGCCCTGCGTGCTTACGGGCTGATTCTGATCGAGTTCGGCAGATCGGAGGTGTCGGCCCAGCGGAAGGCGGTGGTGAGACCGCGCGGGTCCAGGTGCAGGGCGTTGAGGATGAGGCGATGCTGGAACTCGGCGTAGACGGGGCCGCTGCCCTCGAACTCGCCGCGCAACGCCCTGCCGAGCCGTCCCGAGTCGACCTCCCCGGTGCCGAACGGGGCGAGTCGTGCCGCGTCGTCCGGTGCCGGGCGGTCCGAGCGGTACCGGTGCACGAACCGGCCCTCCAGGTATGCCTCCAGCTGCAGCCAGTCGGAGTCCTCGACCACGTTGGCGAGGGTCGCCCAGCCGGTCCCCGCGCCGATCCGCTCGGCCAGGTCGCCGGGGTCGGCGAAGTCGAGCGCGCCCTCGCGCGGGATCACCGCGGTCCGGTTCGGCGCCGCGGGCAGCGCAATCGCGTCGACGCCGGCCGCCGTCAGCGCGTCGCAGACCGGCTCGATCGCGGCGGCCACGAGCAGCGTCTGGTAGCTCGTCCCCATGCCGTGACGGTACCGTGACAGCGATGGACGACTGGCGCAAAGACCGTATCCGGTCGGCACTGCGGGGACGCAACCCCACGGTGCTGGCGCGACTCTCGTCGGGTTTCGCCGTGATCGGCGACACGCAGTTCCTGCCGGGCTACTGTCTTCTGCTGTCCGACGACCCCTCCGCCGACCGCCTGGCGGACCTGCCGCGAGCCCGCCGCCTGGCGTTCCTGGCCGACCTGGACCTCATCGGCGAGGCGGTCCAGATCGTCTGCAAGCGGCACGACCCGCAGTTCCGGCGGGTCAACTACAGCGTCTTCGGCAACCTCGACCCGATCCTGCACGGGCACGTCCATCCGCGATACGACTGGGAGCCGCCGGAGCTGCTCCGCGGCCCGGTCAGTCACTACCCGGCGACCGCGCGGATGGTGCCCCTGGGCCCGGGCCACGACCAGCTCCGCGCCGACCTCGCCACGGAGATCGTGCGGCTCAGCGCCGACTACGACGAGCTCGCCCGGGTCCCGGAGGACTTCCCGGGGCTTTAGGCGTCTTTGGCTTGGCGTCTGTGGCTTGGCGTCTTTGGCTTGGCGTCTTTGGCTTGGCGTCTTTGGCCTCAGGCGTTGACGACCGGGGTGTTCTGGCAGGCGGTGAGGAGCCAGCGGCCGTCCTCCTTGGCCATCACGTAGACGGGGCTGCCCTCGGCGGTGCCGTCGGGGCCGGTCGTCGTCTGGCGCACCCGGACCGCGGCGACGTCCGGGCGGATGAACAGCACGTCCAGCGGCTCGTACGTGACCGTCGTGCCCCGCATCGCACCGGGCAGCACCGTGGCGGTGAACGCCGCGATCTCGGCCCGTCCGGTCAGGCGCCTTCCGTGTCCCGTCGTCCAGATCGCGTCCTGCCGGAACAGCGCGACGAACTCCTCCACCGATTCCCGCTGCTGCGCGTCCTGCACCCGGGCGACCACGTCACGAATCTCTGCGTCCATGGTGGACAGCGTCAGACCTCAACACCGCTTCAAGTCAAGGTGCGCACCGGTGGTGCGGCGCTCGTCACATGACCCCGCGCGGACTGGACGCCGGCGTGTGCGACCTCGAGCCTTGAGGTGGAGCGCCTACCGGGGGGAGGCGGGCACGTGCCACGACCATACTTTTCGTTGGAAGCACCGGATGCCGGGTCGATCGCGGCGGACGGGTCGATCGACCAGCGTGCGCGGCTCGCGGCGCGGACCGCTGACTGGCAGCGCAGGCGCGAGGAGCGGTTGCGGGTCAGGGCGGAGTTCGCGGAGGCCCGTGCGCACGGGCTGGTGGCTCGGCACGCGGTGAAGCTGGCCCGGATCCGTGCCGTGAGGGCGGGTGCGCTGGCCGGTGCGGTCGTTCAGGGGGCGACGGCGGCTGGCGGGCCGGCGGTGAGTGCCACGGCGTCCGCGGCCGCTCGGCCGGCGGTGGGTGCCACGGCGTCCGCGGCCGCTCGGCCGGCGGCGGTGGATGACCGGCGGGTGCCGGCACGAGGTCGGCCGCCATCCGCTGGACGTTCGAAGCCCGTGGCACCTCGGCTGGTGGCCGCGCCTATGCCGGTTTCATCGGTGCCGGTTCCGTCTGCGCCGGTTGGTCCGGTAATGACGTCCGTGCCTGTCCCGGTTCCGTCTGCGCCGGTTGGGCCTGCGGGGATGGCCGCGCCTGCGCCGGGTCGGTCTGTGCCGGTTCGTCCGGAGTCTGCCGAGGTCGCTGCTCGCCGGGCTACGGTCGTGGGCGGCCCGGTGGGGCTGGTGGGGCGGGGGCCTGCCGGCTCGTCGCTCGCGGCAGGCCCGATGCGCGGGCGCTCAGCGGGCCGGGTCGAGGATTGCGGCGAACCGTTCCTCAGCGAGGTCCAGCTGGCGGAAGATGTGCTGCTTCACCAGACGGGACAGCGGCGTGTCCGGCCGGGCGACCAGCTCGCGCAGCACCGGCACCAGCGGGCGGTATTTCGCCGCCGACTTGGCGACCTTCGGGCCGGTCGTGTGGATGACGCCGACGCCGTTGTCGGTGAAGTCGGAGACCTTGAGCACCCGCGCCCACGGTTCGCGTTCGAGGCTCTCCCGGACGTGCTGCCGATACTGTTCGTGCTTGTCCAGGTCCGGGTCGTAGACCGGGTTGGTGACCGCCTCGACGAGCTGGGCCGTGCGGGCGCCGAAACGGACGGCGAGCACCGCGAGGGCGTCCTCCGCCGTGGCGCCCGGCGTGCCGGCCAGCTCGTCGGGGTGGTCCTCAACGGTGTCGTGCAGCACCGCAGCGGCGATGACGTCGACGTCGCTGACCTCGTAATGGTGCATGACACGGATCGCGACCCGCAGCAGGTGGTTCACGTAGGGCTCCCGGACCCGCCGGTCGTCCCGGTGCAGCCGCGCGGCCAGCTCCAGGGCGTCGGCCAGGCGCTCCCGCTCGTCGGCGGCGAAACGCTGGATCTCCAGGCGGTACCGCTCGCGCAGCCCGTCCTCTCCGTACACCTCGGTGATCGCGTGCATCGGCATCGTCGCGAGATACGGCGGATAGTCCATGGTAAACATATATCGGATCAAGGTAACTTCCCGGCGTGACTCCTCTGACGTCTGAAGACGTCAGCTTCTCTGTGCGCTCAGGCGCGCAGAAGGCCAGCCCGGCCCTGAGAGCATTTGTCGCGCCGACCACGTCGGCGTGCCGGCAAAGCCGCAGGCGACATTGGCGAAGTCCGCTTGGGTGACGCGGTTCTGCTGTGCGCAGTGCCCTGCAGTCCATGCAGGTGTCGCAACGATCACGCTGCCGGCGCCGGCATGGTCCAGCCGCTGGCGGCGGACCTTGCCGTGCAGCGCCACGACCCGCTCCCACGTCGCACGCCGCAGGTTCGAGCCGCGACGTTTGCGGGCGAGGTCGCGTTGCGTGGCGGCCAGCCGTTCGTCGTTGCGCCGGCCGTGGCACGGGCGCGCCATCTGCACCCGTGGAAGACGTGTCATGAGCGGTTGCGGCGGTGGACCGTTGACGGGACCTGGGAGCGGATTCTGGCCCGGCGCAGGTGCATGACGACGGCCAGCCGGTGGAGTGGGTGATCAGCGTGGGCTCCTCGATCGTGCGGGCGCACCAGCATTCGGCCGGGGCCCGTAAAAGGGGGACACACCGGCGTCGGGCGCGGCGGCGGGCCGCTGGTTGGTACGCAGGACGGTGAGGCGATCGGCCGGTCCCGGGGGCGGGCTGAGCACGAAGATCCACCTGGTGGTCGATGGGCGGGGGCGTCCGTTGTCGATCCTGCTCACCGAGGGCCAGGCCGGCGACAATCCGCAGCTCCTCGCCTTGCTGGACCGCATCGCGGTCAACACCCCCGGTCCGGGTGCGCCCCGCAAACGGCCGGACGTGCTGATCGCGGACAAGGGCTACGCCCACGCCTCCACGCGCCGGGTGCTGCGGCGCCTGGTCCTGATCGCTGCCGTTCATGTGGCTCCCATGATCGGCAGGACAGGACCTGGTCGAGGCGACGCAACGTGGCCCGCTGGGAGGAGAACGACCAGCGGCGGCGTTCTTCAAGGGCGGCAGCTGCTGCCGGACGAGCGGGACGGTTCCTGGCCTGCGTGACCTGGCCTTGCAGGCGGCCGCGCCGGGCCTCCACCGGTAAGTCTGGGTGCGCTCTTGACCTCAACCCTGGTTGAGGTCGGAGACTTGTCCGGTGATGCGAGCTGTGTGGTGGCGTGCGGTCGGACCCCCGTCGGTGCTGGAGCTGGGCGAGGCGCCCGAGCCGGTCCCCGGCCCGGATGAAGTGCTGATCCGGGTGGAGGCCGCCGGGATCACGTTCATCGAGACGCAGACCAGGGCCGGTCGGGCCCCGAAGGCAGGTGCGGTCCCGCCGGCCGTGCTCGGCAACGGGGTCGGCGGGACCGTCGCCGGCGTCGGTGCGGGCGGCGACCCGGCGCTGATCGGCCGGACGGTGGTGGCGAGCCTGAACGGCACCGGTGGATACGCCGAGCTGGCCGTCGCGGCCGCCCGCAACGTGGTGCTGGTGCCCGACGGTGTGTCGACGCTGGACGCGACCGCGCTGCTCGCCGACGGCCGGACCGCGCTCGGGCTGCACGAGCTCGCCGCACCGCAACCGGGGGAGACGGTGCTCGTCGAGGCGGCGGCGGGCGGCGTCGGCAGCCTCCTGGTCCAGCTGGCACGAAATGCCGGCGCCCGTGTCGTCGGTGCCGCGTCCGGCGAGCGGAAGCTCCAGCTGATCCGCGACCTCGGCGCCGAGGCGGTCGACTACACCGTGCCCGGCTGGACCGACCCGGTGAAGGGCTTCGACGTCGTGTACGACGGCGTCGGCGGCACCATCGGCCGCGAGGCGCTCGCCGCGACGGTCGCCGGTGGCCGGTTCGTCGTGCACGGTGCGGCGGGTGGCCCGCCCACGCAGACCGGCGAGGGCGTGACGGGCTTCGGCTTCCCGGACCTGATGCGGATCGGCCAGCGGGCGCCGGAGCTCGCCGCGAAGGCCCTGCAGGCGGCGGCGGAGGGCCGGCTGCGGCCGGTCATCGGTCAGACGTTTCCGCTGGACCGTGCCGCCGACGCGCACGCCGCCATCGAGGCCCGCGGGACCCTGGGCAAGACGCTGCTGATCGTCTAGGAGGCGGCATCTGAGAGACGGGCCGCGCCCCAGTCGTACAACGCCTGCAGGACCGGCGCGAGGCTCAAACCCTCCTCGGTGAGCGAATACGAGACGTGCGGCGGGACCGTGCCGTGGTCGTGCCGGGCGACCAGGCCGTCCGCCTCGAGCTCCCGCAGTCGCTGGACCAGCATCTTCTCGCTGACGTGCGGCATGCGGCGGCGCAGTTCGCCGTACCGGTGCGCGCCCTCCTTGAGGTGCGCGAGAATCACGGGGCGCCAGCGTCCACCGATCACGTCGACGGCGAGCTCGACCGGGCAGTGGTAGCGCTTCTCCATCGTGCCGACCCCCTACTTACCGGACGGTGCGTACTTGATCACCAACCGCACGGTGTGGTCGGCTGTTCCCATGGACAAGCAGCAACCGCCGACGTTGTACGAGTGGGCCGGCGGCACCGAGGCGCTGGTCAAGCTCACCGAGGCGTTCTACCGCGAGGTCCCGAAGGACGAACTGCTCGGGCCGGTGTTCGCACACATGCACCCGCAGCACGCCCGGCACGTCGCGGTGTGGCTGGCCGAGGTGTTCGGCGGCCCGGCGACGTACACGCAGGAGCACGGCGGATACCCGTACATGCTGAGCCAACACCTGAACAAGGGCATCACCGAACCACAACGCCGCCGGTGGGTGAACATGATGCTGGACGCCGCCGACGAGGTCGGGCTGCCCGGCGACCCCGAGTTCCGGGCCGCGTTCGTGAGTTACCTGGAGTGGGGGACGAGGCTCGCGCGGGAGAACTCGCAGCCGGGGGCCGACCCGCCCAAGGAGGCACCGGTCCCGCGCTGGGGCTGGGGTGTGGCACCGCCGTACCAACCATGAGACAACGGGTGTGTCGGACATTTAACCTGAAAGCGTGGGAGGCTATCAGCTGAGCGTCGACTTCGGCACCTCGAGCACCGTCGCGGTGCTCGCGGGGCCGGACGGCGAGCACCATCCGCTGCTGTTCGACGGCGAGGAGTTCCTGCCGTCCGCGACCTGCCTGGACAACGCGCCGCACCTGCTCGTCGGCCGCGACGCCCTCATCCTCGGCCAGGCTCACCCGGACCGGCTCGCCGCGTATCCGAAACGCGCCGTCGACCGCGGCGCCGTCGTCCTCGGCGGCGTCGAGTGTCCCGTCGGCGACCTGTACGCGGCCGTCTTCGCCCGCGTCGCCGCCGAGGCCCGTCGCGTCGCCGGCGAGCCGATGAGCACGGTGACCCTCACCCACCCGGCCTGCTGGGACCGCCGCCGGCAGGCCACGCTCACCCGCGCCGCCGCGAAGGTCGGCCTCGGCCCTACCAGGCTCGTCGCCGAACCGGTCGCGGCCGCACGTCACCTGCTGGACTCGGGAACCCTGGAGGTCGACGACGGCGCCGCCCTCATCGTGTACGACCTCGGCGCCGGCTCCTTCGACGCCGCCGTCGTGCGCCGCTCGGGCCCGACCTTCGACCTGCTCGCCCAGCGGGGCCTGCCCGACGCCGGCGGCCTCGACCTCGACACGGCGATCGCCGCCCACCTCGGCAACCTGCTCGCCGACGACACCATCCGCTGGGAGCGCCTCGCCCGCCCGCAGTCCGTCGAGGACCGCCGAGCCGCCCGCCGCCTGCTCGACGAGATCCGCGCCGGCAAGGAACTGCTGTCCGCGGCGGCCTCCACCACGATCCGGGTGCCGCTGTTCGACGAGGCGGTCCCGCTGTCCCGCGCCGACCTGGAGCGGATCGCCCGCCCGCTGCTGGACCGGACGGTCAGTGCGACCGTCGCCGCGGTCGCGGAGGCCGGCGTCACCCGGGCCGAGGTCGCGGGCGTGCTGCTCATCGGCGGATCTTCGCGGATTCCCCTGGTGGCTCGGGTACTGCGTGAGGCGCTGGGCGTGGAGCCGACCGCGATCCAGCGCCCGAAACTGGCGGTCGCCGACGGCTGCCTCCCGGTCCGCCCCCGCAACCAGGCCCGCCGCCCCCGCCGCCCCGAGCCGGGGCCGACGCAACCAGACGCTGCAACCGATGTGGATGCCCCGCCTTCGCCGGCGTCCGGGCCCCATCCGCCCGCCCCCGGTGTGCGCGGGCCCGCCGCCCCAGAGTCGCCCGCGTCCGAGGTACCACCGTTCAGGCCGGCCTCGTTCGGCCCGGCGCCCGGCGCGACGAGGACCGCCGCGCCGCCGCCACGGCACTGGCCGGAGCCCCCGGTCGTCGAGCCGGTCGACGTCCTGGTGGAGCACCCGCCGTCGCTGCTCGACCGCCTCCGGCGACGTTCCCGTCCCCGGCCGCCAGCAGCTTCGGTCCCGCACGAGGCCGCTTCGGTCCCGCACCAGGCCGCTTCGGTCCCGCACCAGGCCGCTTCGGTCCCGCACCAGGCCGTGAAAGCGTCCCGGTCCAGGGCCGCCCGCGTGGTGAAGGTCGCGGCCGGCACGATGGCCGGATCCGCAGTGGCCCTGGCGGCGGGCGTCTGGGTCGGCTTCGCCGTGGCCCCGTCGGAGTCGTTCTCCACGATCCAGGTCGGCCAGTGCGTCCGCCAGGACGGCGCCGAGGCCCGCCGAGTCGACTGCGCCGAGGCGGACGCGTACACCGTCACCGCCAGGGTGTACCCGGCCGGCTCCTGCCCGGATCCGGCCCAGCCCTACGCGATGCAGGAGCTGACCCAGCTGTGCCTCGCCCCCGCGGCCAGGAAGCCCGTAGGCCCATTGCCCGCGAGCTCTTTGCCGGCGGGTTCGGGGTCGGTCGACTCAGGGTCGGCTGCCCCGAAGCCCGCCCCCTCGACCCGCCGCTTCGGCCCCTGACCCCGTCGGCCCCCCAGCGCCTGTGACGGTGGATGCCGTACCCGTCCTGTCTCACATCGTCATGGCTGCTCGTCCGGCGCTTCGTCTTCTCGGCTGGTGTGTGGGTTCGGATATGACTTCAGGTCCTTATGGACTAGGGCAGTGAATTGTTTGGCGTGTACGACCAGATTGTCGAGAAATCCGCTGACGTTTCGAAGGTTGACCTGATCAGGGGTATCTGGTCTGTAGAACTCAAGAATCGACGAGAAGTTGGTCGTAAGCTCATCGTATTTATCGAATATTTCGATTGAACCATACATCCGCAGTGCGGCTTCGTGCTGCGACTCCAGATACACAGATGGTTTGTCCGACGTCGCACGCAGAGTATCGCCGACCGCATACGTGCGAAAGATCCCGTCGTAGCCGAACACGAGCCGCGTCCAGCGGATTCATGTCTGCATGTGCTCGAACGCGACGGTATATGCCTCGGAGCGGCGGCTGTCGTGCAGTTCCGCCAGATGCAGGTCGAGCCGTCCCCGCTGCTCCAGGCGGGCTATCCACCGCTGCGTCTCGGAGCCGACCCGCGCACTGTCGCGGCCCCCGGCTACTGCTTGGACACCGCCAACAACGTGGTCCGGGCAGTCGTCCTGGCCGATGTCGCTGAGCCTGATGCCGGCGATCGGTTGGGCGAGCTGTGCCGGACTTCAGGCGATCGCGTACGGAGTCCGGGCGCAGGAACGCATTCAGAAGGACGGTTGGCGCGGGTCGGCCCGCGAGAACGTGAAGGATGGTGCCTGGACCGCCGTGACACTCGGTATGGGTCAGTCCCTTCGGCTCGCCAAGTTCACCAGTATCAACAAGTGGTGGGGAACCGGGCCCGTCCTAAGGGGGCACACCCAGGCCGGCTGGCACGCCAAGGTCTATGAGAACGCGGCGAAACTGCCGAACTACGCATACCTTGCTTGGCACAAGCGCGACCGTATCAAACAGTACTTGTGACAGTATGACCAATGTGGGATCGGAAGGCCTTTCCGATCCCACATTGGTCGCAAACTGTCACCGGACCCATCGAGGATTGAATGACGCACACATGGCGGTCATGGGGCAACACCGGCGGTTTTGTGCTCATCACCTTTGTCGGCATAGTCTTGACGCTGTCGATGATGACGGTAACTGCGTCGCCTATCGTGATCACTCTGCTGGCCCTCGTCGCCGCAGCCTTACTGGTGGCGGTCTGGCGGATCGCAAGGATGACGGTGCAGGCCGGCCGCGACGGCATCCTCGTCCGGGGATTCTGGCGCCGTCGACGATTCGAATGGCGCGAGATTGACAATATTCAACTGGAGGTGGTCGACGAGAAACTGTTTGTGAACATCTATGCGCCGGTATTGCATCTGGTGGGGAAAACCGAGTGGGAACCGTTGCGGCAGCTCTCGACGTACAGCACGGTGGGTCGCGCGCCGCGCAGTAAGGCCGGCCGGGTGACCGCCGAGCTCCGAAAGCTGCACGAACAGTTCAGACTGCCTGGACCCAGCACCTGAGCTGAGAGCACGGCACCGATCGTCGTTCCGGCAACGGTGCCAACTACCGCGATCCACGCAGCATCCATACGCTCATCTAACCCAACGACGTACGCCGACAACAGGGGTGCTGAACGGCGCCATCTGCCTGCGCTGCGGGACCGCGACCAGATGTTCCGATTCGGGCCGTCGTGGATGCACCAGCTGAACAGTTGCAAAGCCGCAAACCCGGGCATTGGCCAACGTCTGTCGCGAGTGCGTCCCGGTCCGCCGATTGTTGGTGCTCGGTGGTTGGCCGCGATCGGTGTTGGCGCGTCGAATGCGGCGCCGGCGGTTGTCAGGGGGTTGACAGCTCCGTGATGCGGCGCAGGAGGAGGCCTTCGCGCAGGGCCCACGGGCAGACGTCGACGTGGGTGATGTCGAGGGCCTCCATCATGGCGGCGGCGATGATCGCGCCGGCGAGGAGTTGGCGGGAGCGGCTGGCGGCGACGCCCGGCAGCTCGGCGCGTTCCTCGGGGCGCATCGCGGCGAGGCGCGGGATCCAGTCGCGGAGGCCGGCGAGGGTGAGCCGGCCGTCGGCGCCGGCGACGCGGGCGAGTTGCTTGAACGTCTTGGACGTGGCGATGGGGCGAGCGGTGCCGCCCGGCCGGGCGTAGCCGTCGAGTGCGGTGCCGCCCCCGCGCGCAGCGCCATCCCCGCGGGCAAAGCCGCCCTTGTGGGTGTAGCCGTCGACGCGGGCGGCGTGTGCGCGCACGGAGCGCAGGACGTGCCGGTGGACGGCGGCGACGTCGCGGGGGCGGGCCGGGTGGCAGGGCAGCATCGTGCGGGTGATGCGGGCCGCGCCGAGCGGCAGGGACACCGCGACGTCGGGCAGCTCGCCGGTGCCGGCCGCGATCTCGGCCGTCGCGCCGCCGATGTCGAGCAGGAGCACCGGTCCGGCGGAGCGGTCGAGCCAGCGGCGGACGGCGAGGAACGTGACGCGGGCCTCGTCCTCGCCGCTGAGGGAGCGCAGCTCGATGCCGGCGGCCTCGCGGACGCGGTGGCGGATCTCCTCGACGTTGGTCGCGTCGCGGATCGTGGCGGTGGCGAGGGGGATGAGGTCGGTGACGGCGTGCCGGCGGGACGCGTCGACGGTTTCGGTGACGGCGGACACGAGCCGGTCGACCGCGTCGTCGGACAGTGCCCCGTCGTCGTCGACGGAGTCGGCGAGCAGGGTCGGCGCCTTGAGGCGGAACACCGACTGCGGCGGGCCTCCGGGACGTGCGTCCACGACGTGCAGGTGCGCGGCGTTGGACCCCACATCGAGCACGGCCAGTCGCATCAGCACCCCTCCAACCCGTGACGCTCCGTAGCTACCTGAGCATTCTCCCACTGAAACGTTGCGGTTTCGGTCCCGTCGACAGTCGGATCGGTTGCACGAGACCGACGACACACGGGGACGCGGTGCCGGGCCGTCCATAGTGGACGGCCCGGAACGCAGGCGCGGTCAGCCCTTCGGGGCCTCGAAGACGAGCATCGCGTCCGCCGGCGGGTCACCGTAGATGGAGCGGACCGTGGGCTCGTCGAAGCGGGACTCGTCGGCGACGTTGACGAAGTCGCGGATCGCGGTGCCCGAGCAGTACGTGTCGGCCAGCGGTGCGCCGCGTCCGGCCACGACGTCGGGGACGTGCACGGTGCGGAAGTCGACGCTGTAGCGGGCCAGGCCCGAGGTGTTCGGCGTGGACCGGTGCAGCTGGGCGCCGGAGAACAGCAGGACCTGGCCGGGTGCGGGCAGCACCACCAGCTCGTTGGGCGGGTTGTGGTCGGTCGCGCCGGGGCGGACCTGGGCCTCCTGCTTGACCGACGCGGCGGTGGTGAGCCGGCCGACGTTGTTGCGGTAGTAGTCGAAGTCGCCGGAGTTGTTGTCGACGGGCCGGTTGAAGCGGTCCAGGTCGAAGGACATCGCGTTGTCGTCGCGGGCCGGGAAGATCGGCAGCCACCAGTTGAGCTGCTGGTTCGGCGCCGAGTACCACACGTCGCGGTGCCACGGGAACGCGAAGGCCACCCCGGTCGTGAGGTGCCCGACGGGGAACGACGTGCGGGGCTTCGGCACGTCGAAGTGGGTCTCCTCGGCGGTGAACCCGGCCTCTTCGATGATGTTGCGGACCAGCTTCTTGGACCGCTCGTCGTGGATGAACCGCGGTTTCCACGGGCCGAGCAGCGCGGCCATGGCGGTCGGCTCGTAGTGCTCGTGGGCGTGCTCGGGGTCGTGCGGAGCGAACAGCTCGGTCAGTTGCTGCCGGGCGTGGTCGACGAACTTCGCGACCGAGGGCAGCTTCGTCATCACCAGGAGGTGACCGTCGTAGAGGCGTTGGCGGAGCACCTCGGGCGGTGCCTGCAGGTCGACGTGAACGGCCATCTGTCTTTCCTCCCCGGAGAAATATTCGCTGGTGAGCCTAGGCATCCCGGGAGTTCGACGACACCCGGGTCCCCAGTTGCGTGCCGGGTTCGTCAGCTTTCCGACTGAACCGGCGGGGGCCCCTCGGGTGATCGGCCGACCCGATTCCCTCAAATCGAACCCACAAGATCGAACATGGCAAATGGATGGCAAACGATTGCCGCGCGGAGAGCCCGGTCATTACCGTCCGAGGCACATGTCCCGACCCCGCCAATGAGGGAGATGCTCCAAATGCACCATGCCCCCGTTACCAGGGCGCTGCTGAGCGCGGTACTGCTGCTCGGCGGCACCGTCGCCGTCCTCGGTGCCACCGCCGGCGCCGCGCAGGCCGCCTGCGGCACCACCAACGTCGCGCTCAACAAGCCGGCCACGTCCTCCTCCAACGAGAACGGCAGCCTGACCCCCAACAAGGCGGTCGACGGCAACGTCAACACCCGCTGGTCCAGCGCCTTCAGCGACCCCCAGTGGCTGCAGGTCGACCTCGGCGCCGCCACCGACGTCTGCCAGGTCGTCATCACCTGGCAGACCTCCTACGCCAAGGCGTTCAGCGTCGAGGTCTCGCCGACCGGCGCGGCCGGCAGCTGGACGTCGATCTACTCCACCACCACGAGCACCGGCGGCACCCAGACGCTCAACGTCAGCGGCACCGGCCGCTACCTGCGCGTCTACGGCACCCAGCGGGCGAACGGCTACGGATACTCCATCAAGGAGCTGGCCGTCTACAGCGGCACGCCCACCGAGCCGCCGGTCTGCACCAACCCGCCGGCGTCCGGCGCGCTGCCGCCCACGTTCATCGTGTTCGACCCGTCCATGTCGGCGGCCAGCATCCAGAGCCAGGTCAACACGGTCTTCGCGCAGCAGGAGGCCAACCAGTTCGGTGCGCAGCGATACGTCCTGGCGTTCAAGCCCGGCACGTACAGCGGCATCAACGTCAACACGGGGTTCTACACCTCGGTCATCGGCCTCGGTCGCAACCCCGACGACGTCGTCATCAACGGTGACGTCACCGTGGACGCGGGCTGGTTCGGCGGCAACGCGACGCAGAACTTCTGGCGGTCGATCGAGAACCTGTCGATCGTGCCGAGCGTCGCCAACAACGGTGACCGCTGGGCCGTCGCGCAGGCCGCGCCGATGCGGCGGGTGCACATCCGGGGCAAGCTCAACCTCGCCCCCAACGGCTACGGCTGGGCCAGTGGCGGCTACATCGCCGACAGCAAGATCGACGGCAGCGTCGGCCCGTACTCGCAGCAGCAGTGGTACACCCGGGACAGCTCGATCGGCAGCTGGGTCAACGGCGTGTGGAACATGGTGTTCTCCGGCGTGCAGGGCGCACCGGCCAACAGTTTCCCCAGCCCGCCCTACACCGTCGTCGGATCCACCCCGGTCATCCGGGACAAGCCGTACCTCTACCTGGACGGCAGCACATACCGGGTGTTCGTCCCGAATCTGCGCACGAACGCCGTCGGCACCACCTGGTCCGGCGGTTCCACCCCCGGCTCGTCGATCCCGCTGTCGGACTTCTTCGTCGTGACACCGGGTACCGGCGCCGCCACGATCAACCAGGCCCTCGCCTGTGGCAAGCACCTGTTCTTCGCCCCGGGCGTCTATCACCTCAACCAGACGCTGAACGTCACCAACCCGAACACCGTGATCCTGGGTGAGGGGTACCCGACGCTGATCCCGGACAACGGGGTCAACGCGATGACCGTCGCCGACGTCGACGGCGTGAAGGTCGCGGGCCTGCTCTTCGACGCGGGCACGGTCAACTCGGACACGCTGCTCACGATCGGTGCGGCCGGCTCGGCCGCGGGTCACGCGGCGAACCCGACGACGGTCCAGGACGTGTTCTTCCGCATCGGCGGCGCCGGGCCCGGCAAGGCGACCAACAGCCTGGTCGTCAACTCCAACAACACGATCATCGACCACATCTGGGCGTGGCGCGCCGACCACGGCGCCGGCGTCGGCTGGACCGTCAACACCGCCGACACCGGACTGATCGTCAACGGCAACAACGTCTCGGCCTACGGGCTGTTCGTCGAGCACTACCAGAAGGACGAGGTGATCTGGAACGGTCAGGGCGGCCGGACCATCTTCTTCCAGAACGAGATGCCCTACGACCCGCCGAGCCAGTCCGCCTGGCGCACCGGGGCGCGTGGGTACGCGGCGTACAAGGTGGCCGACACCGTCACGACGCACGAGGCGTGGGGGATGGGCAGCTACTGCAACTTCACCGCGGACCCGTCGATCGTCGCCGAGCACGGCTTCGAGACCCCGGTGACGGCCGGCGTGAAGTTCCACGACCTGCTCACCGTCTCACTCGGCGGCAAGGGCACGATCGCGCACGTCATCAACACCACCGGCGGTCCCGCGCAGGGCACCAACACGGTTCCCGTGTATCTGGTCGCCTTCCCGTAGAAGACAACGAAGCACGCGCCGCCGACCGGAAACGGGCGGCGGCGTGTGCCGTTTTCGTTAACAACGTTTGACAGCCGTGAGATATCGACGTACAACTCTGTGAGAGCGCTCTCAGCCTGCTTGCCCGGGCCGGCCGCCACCGGCCCGGGCAGGCTCCGTCTGCGCTCGGACCGGTCACCAGCCGGCCCACGACGGGGCCCGCCCGGCTCGGGAGCGCCGGGCGGGCCCATCCACGTGTCCCGTGATCCGGTAGACCCTGAGCACCCAGGGGTACCCAAGGTCTACCGGGTCACGGAAACCAGCGGGGGAGCGGCGGGCGCGGGAGCGGGCGGGACGCGGCCCGGCCACCAGGCGGCGCGACCCAGCAGGGTCATCGTCGCCGGGACGAGCAGCATGCGGACCACGGTCGCGTCGAGGACGATCGCCACCACCAGGCCCAGCCCGATCTCCCGGATCGGCGCGAACCCACCCAGCAGGAACCCGGCGAACACCACCACGAGCAGCAGCGCCGCCGAGGTGACGATCCGGCCGGTCTGCTGCAGCCCGACGGCCACCGACCGGCGCGAATCGGCGCCGGTGAGGCGGTGCTCGCGGATGCGGGCGAGCAGGAACACCTCGTAGTCCACCGACAACCCGAAGGCGATCGCGGCGACGAGGACCGGCACGGTCAGGTCGATCATGCCGAGGTCGCCGCGGTCCTGGAAGACGAGGGTGACCACGCCCAGCGCGGCGCCGATGCTCAGGACGCTGGTGAGGACCGCCTTCAGCGGCAGCAGCAGCGAGCGGGTGAACGCGGCGAGCAGGACGATCGTCGCGGCGACGACGATGAGCGCGGCGATCGGGCCGTACCGGGCGAGCATGGACCGGTAGTCGACCAGCCGCGCGGCGTCACCGGTGACCAGGACCTCGAAGGGCGCCGCCACGTCGCGCACCGCGATGACCGTCGCGCGGCCCTGCGCGGTTTCGGGGCGGTGCGCGGGCGTTGCCCGTACCACGGACACCGCCGCCGACACGGGCTCGACCCGCACCGCGGTCACCCCGGGGACGCCGCGCACCCGGTCGGCGAACTGCTGGGTGGCGGCGGCGTCGGCGGGGGAGCGCACCACGGCGAGGATGTCGTCCGGCCCGACGAACGCCGGGTAGTGCGCGGCCAGCTGGTCGTGCTGCTGGCGGGTCTGCGTCGAGGACGGCAGGGCCCGGGCGTCGCTGTTGCCGAGGCGCAGGTGCAGGGCCGGGACGGCGAGGGCGAGCAGACCGGCGGCGGTGAGCACGGTGGTGAGCACCGGGCGGCGCTGCACCGCGACGGCGAGCCGGCCGAAGACCCCGTCACCGGTGCGCACGGGCGCCGGCCGGATCCGGCGCCCGGTCAGCTTGAGGACGGCGGGCAGCAACGTGAGCACCGCGAACATGTTGACCAGCACGACACCCGTGCCCGCGAGGCCCATGGAACGCAGGAACGCGTCGGGGAACACGGCCAGGCCCAGCAGGCTCGCGGCGACCGTGAGGCCGGTGACCGCGATCGTGCGGCCGGCCTTGTCGACGGCGGTGGCGAGCGCGGCGGGCACGTCACCGGCATTCTCCGCCAGTGAGGTCCGGAACCGGCTGATGAGCAGCAGCCCGTAGTCGACGGCGAGGCCGACGCTGAGCATGGTGGCGACCTGGATCGCGTACACGGAGATGTCGGTGCCGAAGCTGAGCGCGTACAGCAGGCCGAACGTGCCGCCGATCCCGGCGACCGCGACGAGCAGCGGCATCGCGCCGGCGAGCAGGCCGCCGAACACGATCACGAGCAGGATCAGCACGGCGGGGAGGGTGAACAGCTCGGCCCGCTGCACGTCGGACTGCGCCTGCACGGCGAACTCGCTGTCGGTGAGCGGGCCGCCGGTGACGGTCACCCGGGCCGGGTCCACGGCCCGAAGTTTCGTCGCGACGGCCTCGGCTGACGCGTCGTCGGAGACCGTGACCTGGAGCAGGACCGCCTGGCCGTCGTCGGACGGCAAGGGCTCGCCGACGTCGACGACGCCGGGCACGCCGCGCACGTCGGCGAGCGCCACACCGCCGGTCGCGACCACGGTCAGCTGCGCGGGCCGCGGGCCGGCGGCGTCGTCGCGCACCTGCAGCGCCCGCTCGGTCTCCGAGCCGGGCACGGTGGCGACCTGCGCGGTGAGCTTCATGAACACCCCGCCGCCGACACCGAACCCCACGGCGACGACCGCGACCCAGAACACGATGACCATCACGGGCCGGCGCAACGCCAGCGCTGTCAGTATCCGGAACATGACGTCGATGCTCGTCGCTGCGGCACCCGTGCCGCTTCGCCGCCCAGAGGGGTCTTCGCCCTCACTCTCAAGAGGGAGCCGGCACCGCCGCCACCGGTCCGAGCTCCAACCGGAGGGTGTGGGTGACCTCGTCGCGCAAGGTGGTGTCGAGTCCGATCGACAGGGTGCCCTCCTCGGTCACGACGAACGACACCTCGACCGAGCCGGCCTTCAGGTCGAGGGGGTCGTCGCCGCCGGCCGCGTTGGCCATGATGGATCGGATCGTCCGCACCGCGTTGACGAGGGTCCGCGAGACGGACGCTCCCCGCACTTCGTGCGTCTCGGAGGGCCTCGGAACGAGCTCCACCTCGATCGTGTGGATGTCCTTCTCGTCGACCTTCCGGCCGAGGCGAAGTTGCATTCCGACCACCGGGACCCGGAACTCGAGCTTCGCGCCCGTCGAGTTGGTGACGACCGTGCGCAGTGTCAGTCGAACGGCGGTGACCCGCAGGTCGACCTGGTCATCCGCGCCGATGCCCGCCTGTTCGATGCTTCGTTTGATCTCATTGACCAGGTCGTCGACTGGGACGGTGCCAGCTTCGATCCTCACGGGGCTCCTTCAGGGTTGGCGTGCCGGCGAACGCAGGCCGGATCGCCGTAGACGGTGTAGGCGAGCCACGTCGGGTCGGATCCGTCACCCCGCAACGCGGTCCTGCAGTGCTGGACCGCGGTGCCGAGCGGCATCCCGTCGTGGAGGTTGCGGTAGAAGCCGGTGGCGAACTGGCTCGCGCTCTCGCTTCGCACATCCCACAGGGTGCCGACGAAGACGCCGGCGCCCGCTCGGATGAACTGGGTGGCGAAGCCGGACACGTCGGTGAACCGTTGCACGTCGACGCCGCTGGTGCAGGCGTTGAGGAAGACCAGCGGCGAACGCCGCCGCAGCGACGACGACACCGCTGCCGGGTAGAGCATCTCGGGCACGAACGCCTCGCCGTTCATGTCGATGCAGCCGCCGCCGACCGGATCGAAGGTGTTGTGACAGGCGAAATGGAGCACGCCCACGTCGCCGTCCTCGACGAGGGCGATGAGCCGGTCGAGGTCCGTGACAACGTCCTGCTCGACCGCTGGCCGCCCGAGCATGGCCCGGATCGCTGCCACCTCGGCGGCGGCGAGCCTCGGCGACTCGGCGGGGACGACGAACGACGCCTCCTGCAGGCTGACTGACTTCGCCCGTCGCTGGTTGTGGAGGCGGCGCAGGACGGGGAACTGTTCGACCAGGAACCCGGCATCCTGGCCGGGAGCGACGGGGTAGACCAGTTCCCAGGGCAGGGTGTCCCGAGCGGATGCGATGGTGAACATCGAAATCTGATCGCGGATCGACCAGAACTGCTCGCGCAGTTCACGCGGGACCATGCCGTCCCATAGGCCGATCCCCATGGACTGCAGCCGCTTCGCCGCGTTGCGTGCCGTGTAGCCGCTGCTGCCCTTCGACATGGTGCGCAGGGTCTGCCGCGCGTGTTCCAGAGCCACCATTGGGTTCGCGGCCAGCGTCGCGCCGGGGACGGTGTCGAACAGTTCGTCGTCGACCATCAGCTGGAAGAGGTACTGGTCGCCTTGGAGCAGGACCTGCAGCGTCGCCTCGCCGGCCCGGCCGACCAGCGCCGCCATCTCACCCAAGCTGTGGCTGCCGGGTGTCGAGGCGGCGCCGACACCGACCGCCACCTGCACGTGGACCTCACCCACGAAGGTGCCCCCGAGCCAGGCGGTCACGGTCACGTCGTGCAGACCGGGGCTCGTGGTGCGGAACGTGAAGAGCACGGGTTCCGAGTCCGTGGCGGCCGGCACGAGCAGGGCCTGCCGCAACGGTCCGAGCTGTCGCAGCCCTGACGGTGCCTCGACGATCAAGGTGAGCCGGACGCCCCGCGCGGGCACGGCGAACGCCTTCAACGGCGCCGACGTCGTGTCGCCGGACGTGGGGCGTGCGGTCACGACGCGCACGAGAAGATCGATCTCCGCGTCGACGGCCGCCCGCGCGGGCGCGCTCGCCGACAACCAGCGCTCCGGCTGATCCGAGTCGGACCCGGTGGGAGGCAACGCCGGATCCGTGACCACGATCGGGTCATCATCGGCCCATGGTCGTCCCCACAGGCGTCGATCGTCGTCCGTGGTCCGGTCGGGGAGCTGCCACTCGCTCGGCACGGCCGCGTCGTATGCCGTCGGGGAGCCGACGATCACCAGGGCCTTGACCGAGACCGGCAGCAGCCCGGTCATCATCAACACGGTGATGGTCAGCAGGTACGGCAGGCTCGCCGACCCCCCATCGTCCGCGAGATGCAACAACGCGACCGTTTGCGCCGGTAGTCCGGTGTTCGCCGCCGACTTCTCGTTGATCTCGTCGAGGTCGGCCTGCAGTGCCACCTTCAACTGGTCTCGCTGCTGGCGCAGGCCGGGCAGCACCCGGGCCGCCTCGTCCTGCGCCTGCGCGAGCTGGTCCGCACTCAGCCTGCTCGCGTCCTTGCGGGCGGAGTCCAAGGCGGTCTGCTTCGCGCGGAGGAGCGCTTGAGCGGCTCGCGCATCGGCCTCTTTGCGGTCGTACTCCCGCTTCAATGCCTGCGCCCGAGGGCCGTTGCCCATCTTGCCGCTGCTGCTCCCGCAGAGCTGGCCGTCCAGCTCACAGCGCCAGGCCGCCCACGCCTGTTCCGCCGCTTGCTGCTTGCTCTGGTAGTCGGCCAGGGCGGCTCGATACTCGCTCTCGGCCGTGTCGAGATCGGGCGCGCTGACGAAGATGTTGCCCGCGAGGTGATCCTCATACTTGGAGATGTCCGCTTGCACGGCATCGAGTTGCCTCTGCCGATCTCCGTGGGCGAGCGCGGCGGCGCCGTCCTCCGCTCGCCTGAGGTTGTCGATCGACATCTGATGCTCGATCTGGCTGTGGAAGATCCGCAGCGTCAGCGGGACCGCGACCGCCAGACCGATGAGGCCGGCAATCGCGAGTCGAGGCAGCAGCAGTGCGGACTGCGACCGCACAGCGCCGATCGAGAAACGGTCAAGGAGCAGGGCGCGTTCGACGATGACCATGGCTGCGCCGAGCGCGACACCAGCCGGCACCGCTACCACCAGGGCCAGGCCAAAGCCATCCAGCAACGCAACGATCATCGAGACCACGGCGACGCCGCCGGTGACGAGGAGCAGACCGCCGAGGGTGGCGAACCGGTTCCGCACCTTGGCCACGCCGGTGCCGTTCGCCCGTTCCGCCGGAACGAGCGCGCCCAGGTCGGCACCACCGAGACGGGCGAGAAGATCGGCGAGGCTCCGCACCGGTGGGCACACCCTCCATCCCTGCGATTACGGCGGCTCGCCATTTCGAGTCAATGTCGCGAGTTCGAACCGCGACAATGTCCGCGCTCGATGCAGGCACGTTCGCAACAATTCTCGTGCAGGTCAGCGGCCGGGGCATCCTCCGCGTGGCCATTGCCGGTGACCGGGATGGCGGCCGCTGGTGGCTGGGCGGAAGGTCAGAGCTCGTCCCACGGGACGGAGGACAGCGCGCCGGTGACGGTGGCCATGAGCGCGGGATCGACGTCGAACGTGTGCTCGTCGACGGCGGTGACCGCGACGACGCCGATCGAGTTGGTGACGAACGCGGCCCGGTAGGAGGGCAGGTCGGCGAGCGTGACCGGGATCCGGCTGGACGGCAGCAGCGGCTCGAGCAGCTGCATCGTGATGCCCGGCAGGGCCGGCGCGTCGGGCCACACGACGTGGGTGCCGTCGAAGAAGGCGATGTTGTGCACCGCAGCCTCGACGATCTCGCCGTCCGGGCCGGTGAGCAGGGCGTCGTCGAAGCCGTGCTGGACGGCGGCGCGGCCCCAGTAGATCTGGCCGAAGCCACCGAGGTGCTTCACGTGCGCGACGGGGCGCTGGTACGGCACCGACATCAGCCGCAGCGGCGTCGGCGACGGGTGCACCGGTGCACGGACCGCGACGAGCACCGACAGCGGGCCGTCCGGCGTGGGCTGGTAGACGTTGACCCGGACGGCCGCGTCGGGCACGTCGCGGACGGCGTGGCGCAGCAGGGAGCGGGTGTGCGCGGGGTCCAGCGGCGTGTCGAACAGGGCGAGCGACGCCGACGCCAGGCGGCTGAGGTGCAGGTCCAGGCCCTGCACGCGACCCGCGCGGACCTGCATGGCGCTCAGGTGGCCGTAGTTCACCAGCGCCGGGAAGTACAGCTCCTCAGGCGTTGGCGAGTGCCCGTCGATCTCCAGCCGGATCAGTCCGCTCATGATCGGTCACCATAGTCCGCACGACCTGTTCCAGGTCGACACGGGGAAGCATCCGGCCACCGATCTTCACCAGGGGACTGCCGGCGAGGGTGACCGGCGCGTCGGGGTCGGCGTCGGCGCGGCGCTCCTCCCACACCGACTCCTCGATCGCGCGCAGCTGCGGCACGATGAAGCCGACCCGGGTGCCGCGGGCCTCGATGAGCAGCACCCGGGCGGTCGTCTCGTCGATGTCGGCGGGCCGGCCGAGTAGCGCGGCGAGGCAGATCAGCGGCACGGTGGCGCGCTGGTGGGTGAAGACGCCGCGCAGCGGGCCGCCACCGACGAGCGGGATGACCTCGGCGGGGAACGGCACGATCTCGGTGATCTGGGTCAGCGGCGTCGCGACGTCGACGCCCACGTCGTAGGTGAGGAACTTGCGGACGCTGTCCTCGATGGCCCGGCCGTCGAACCGCGGGTCGGCGGCGTCGGTGCGGCCGGCGACCTGGGTCACCGCCGGGGTCCCGCCGACGGGGGTCCCCAGCGCGGCGAGGGTGCCCAGGGACGCGTCGGCGCGCATCGCCGCGCCGTCCAGCACCAGGTAGGAGCCGCCGGACTGGCCGGGCAGGATCCCCACGGCGTGCGCGGCGGGCAGGCCGAACTCCGGCATCGGCAGCACGTCCGCGTCCGGGACGGCGACGATGCTGGTCACCTCCGTGACGGCGAGGACGAGCAGGCCCCGCTCGTACGCCAGCGACACGCCGCGCTTCACGTCGACCGGGGTGAGCGCGCCGAGGCCCAGCACCGCGAGGGTGTCCACGGTCGGCACGTAACGGTCGCCGAGCTCGACGACCCCGTGGATCGTCGGGCCGTCCAGCGGCGAGGACTTGAGGATCAGCTCCGGCACCACCGAATGGATGTGGGACACGTCGACGGCCAGGCCGATCTCGCCGCAGCGCAGCAGCATCATCATGCTCCGGCCGCCGGCGGAGATCCCGGACGCGGCCTGCTGCGCCTGCGCGACGGCGCCGCTCGGCCCGCCGGTGTCCGCGGCCAGGACCATGCCCGGGGTGTTCTTCACCGCGGCGCAGTCCAGCACGCTGACGACCGCGTTGTCGTCCGGTCGCTCGAAGGTACGGGTGAACAGCGGCAGGTCCGTGTTGACGCTGACGTCCAGGTGCGCCTCGTCCTCGATGTGCACCACGCCGCGGACCGCGTGCGCGAGCAGCCCGAACACCGACCCGTCGTAGGTCACGACGACGACCACCTCGGCGGCGGCCGCCGCGCCGCGGTCCAGCAGCAGCCGCAGGTCCAGCACCGGGATCACCTGGTGGCGCAGGTTGACCGCGCCGACCAGCCCGGGCGCGACCGCGAGCAGCGGGTCGAACGCCGCGGGGCACGGGATCACCTCGCGCAGCTCCGACAGCGGCAGCGCCACCATCACGTCCGCGACGGTGAACACCCCGTACAAGGTCCCGGTCATGCGTCCTCACTT